>NZ_JAKKCQ010000005.1:0-268197 GCF_021728315.1 Vibrio sp. L5-1
CTAAAGGGTTGTCGTAGACTACGACGTTGATAGGCAGGGTGTGTAAGTGCTGCGAGGCATTGAGCTAACCTGTACTAATTGCCCGTGAGGCTTAACCATACAACACCCAAGGGGTTTTGTGGACTCAGAAGTACCAGACCTTGAATGAGTTTGAAGAGAAACTTTTATAGCTCTATTAAATAGAGAAGCAGCTTTCCGAATTTTAAAATTTGCTTGGCGACCATAGCATTGTGGACCCACCTGATTCCATGCCGAACTCAGAAGTGAAACACAATAGCGCCGATGGTAGTGTGGGGCTTCCCCATGTGAGAGTAGGACATCGCCAGGCTTTAATTGTATTTTCAGTTTTAAAAACTGAAAATAAAACTAAAAGCAGCGTACAAGTAAGACTGATTTTAGTAACAATTTGTTGGAGGGATGGCTGAGTGGTCGAAAGCACCGGTCTTGAAAACCGGCAACCGTTAATAGCGGTTCTAGGGTTCAAATCCCTATCCCTCCACCACCATTAGAAAGCCCGCTGAGAAATCAGCGGGCTTTTTTCTTATCTGTTTCAAATCATTATGTATCATCCAAATATTTACACACGCACTTAATTCACCCACGGATACTGTCAGAGTTTCCTAAATCATCTCATTAGGCTGTTTGCTAACAAGGTTAATGAAGTTCTTGAATAAGTAAAATTGAGCTGATATCTGCCTACACAGTGTTAAATAAGAGGTAATTTGATGTGAGGAGAAGGTTACTTACTAAGTAACCTTTTGGTATTCCGGATCTTCTGTACCAGTTGCCGACTTAGTCGATTTTTCTTATCTTAAACTCACTTGTTAGCACTGAGTCGTACTCCTTTCCGATGTACTCGGTATTGAAGATACTTTTATGTAGCTCTGTCTGTTCCGAATTGATTCCTGCCCATTGTGCAAATGTGTCTGAAAAGTCTCTCAAATTATATTTGACCGAATGTGTTTTTGTTTCTTGGGTATCGTCACTCATTGTTACAAACGGTACTTCTACTGCCTGCCTTGAAAAATGTGAGCCAGTACCATGAATTAGATACGGTGGAACGTTTACAGACGTTAGGCCATGATCAGAAAAATAAATGATTTTATATGTTTTATCATGCATCGTGAGTAAGTCTCTAAGCTTCTCTATAAAAGCCACGCCATAAGCTACTGATTTTGAATAGCATTCTAGGTATTTGTTATCTGAGGGTTTTAGTGAAATCTCCTCATCAAATCTCTTACAAAAGTCATAGTGTGACCCCATGGTATGAATGAAAATGACTTTCGGCTTATTAGTTTCTTCACGAATCGCCTTGCTCACTTCTGGTAAGAGAATGTTATCGGGTTCAGCTTTATCATAAGACGTATTTTTATAATATTGGTAATGTGCCCTACTCGCGATTGCGGATACTTGTGTCTCGTATTGTCCGATCTTAGCTTGATTTGATATCCAATAAGTTTTCATTCCAGCATCATTAGCAAGATCTATCACATTTAAGCCTTTGTCATGCCTGTTTACATCTAGGCTCTTGGATAATATTCGAGGAACTGAGAAGTATGTAACAACGGATGGGGAAATAACACCATTAAATATTTCTGCTCCTTTTATCTTTCCATTTTCTTCGTTATACGATGGGTAGTAATTTTTGCTCACAGATTCACCAATATTTACGACATAAATATCCTTTAATACTTTATTTGTATGAACATTCTCCCATTTTGAAGAGATTACAGATTTTCCCCCTTCAAGAAGAGATAGTTCATAATATAAAGAAATAGGTTTAATAACTGAAATTAACCCTAAAAAACTAAACCACACTTCATGATGGATTGTTTTTGAGTATTCTTCATTGAGGTATGTCGTATTTTTATTATTATGTAAGCTATAAAACTTGGTTACCAATATACTGGAAAATAATATCAACATAATTAATGAAAATGACTTACCAACCTTTCCTAAGGTAATGTGAAATGATAAAAAAACCAGAATGAAAAATACAATTATCTTTACATATGTTATGGCGCTAATACTTTTTATATGTTCAAGAGCTTCACCTCGATTAGACTCTAAAACCGATCCTAAGACACCTAAGTCTAAGCTTAGAGAGTTCAATCTTAAGTAGAAATCAAAAGTCATTATTACCGTGAGAAGAAGAAATACAAATCTATTACCGACAAATGCTATTATAGTTGCTATAAATAACATGTTTAAACTCAATATTGATAGGGTAAACCACAAATTATCATCAGCCCCAGTTCTCAACAGGTAAAATGTCATGATACTTAAAGGAATCAGAGTCTTAATATCAATATTTTGTCTAGTTCTCATATGTTTTTGGGTAGCTTTTGTTATCGGCCCTTCGATGAGTGTAGTCATTGATGTATGGAGAGGCAATGTAAAGGCATACCCAAATGAACATAATAACATCCTTAATATTATCGATAATTCTGGTGGTTTGATCGCACATGCCGGTGGGGGAATCAATGGATTTAAATATACAAACTCGTTAGAAGCGGTGGAGCAATCAATTGAACATGGTTTCAAGATGATAGAGTTAGATCTACTTATCTCATCGGATGGAAGGATTGTTGCTGTTCATGATTGGAAGACTTTTCACGAAATGACAAATTCTAATAATACTGGGTCTATTAGTTCTAAAGAATTTGAATCAAAGATAATTTATGATGAATATAAAACATTAAATATATCAACAGCTATTGATATTCTAGATGAAAATGGCGTGGTATTAGTTACGGATAAAATAAATAATCTTGCTTTGCTTTCAAAGTATATAATAGATAAAGATAAATCTATTATCGAAGTATTCAACACAGATCAATATAATGAAGCAATAGAGTTAGGTTTTAATAATGTCGCATTAAATATAGATCTAAATACACCATTTATTCTTGAGTGGATTGATTTAAATAAAATTAAGGCTGTGACGTATCGGGGTGATAACCTTAGCTCGCTTGGGAGTGAGTATCAGAAGGCGATAGAACTAAGCAACATGGGGGTTTCTGCCATGATTTATTCGACAAATGATTTAGACTTGGATGGTATTAAAGCTTCTGGAATCGGAAACTTTGCGTTATATGTCGACTTTGTTCTTCCATCAGATGAACTATAAGATTGCAGCTTATCTAAAAAGCAGAGCTTAATCGCTCTGCTTTGATGTCTAATTAAATGTTCTTTGGAGATTGCTTGGTTGATGAGCTCCCGAATTGCCTATTTGGCAAGCCTAGCCTCGACTTGCCCAAGTGCGCGTTGGTACATAAACCATGCACAGGTTCCGGCAAGTACATTCCCTACCATTGCGCCCCAGAACAGACCTTCAATACCAGCAAGCTGCGAGCCAACCCACAAGCAAGGCAAGAAGAAGGCGAACAGGCGTAGCGCTGAAATCGTTAATGCGGTGTAAGACTTGCCCAATGCGTTAGAGACAGAAACCATCAGCATACAGATTCCCAGTGGCCCTAAACTAATAGGCACGATCAGTAGGTGATAGTTCAAAATCGTCGAGACTTCGCTTTCACTAGTCATAAGGTTTGCTAGCCCACCAGAGAACAACCAAGTCACTAACGCTATCACCAACTGGAAACCCAATACGAACATCACTGCAATCTTAACGAGCTTACGTATGTTTTCGAGGTTGTTCTCTCCTAACATGCGTCCAATCATTGGTGGCATCGACATAGTCAGTGCTAACACGGCAACAATGGAGAAAAACTCAAAACGAGAACCCAAAGCCCAAGCTGCAACGGCTGCAGTCCCATAGCCAGCAAGTAGCTTGGTGGCGAACATTGATGAAACGGGTGGTAGCAATTGACTGATCATGGCAGGTCCCATGATGTTACCGATTGAACGAACACTTTTGCTGATGTCGAGATCGTGCCAGTCGAATGTCATCCAATGCTTTTTCGTAACTTTTGGAGCAACGATAAAGATACCCGCACCGAACGCCAAAATGGTCGCAATGGCTGCCCCATTGATGCCCATGTCGAAAGTGAAGATGAAAATCGGGTCCAATATCAAGTTGATGACACTGGTCGAGATCATCATTGATCCGGGCAGCATGGTATTACCATTGGCACGACAAACACTGTAGAAGAAGTAGAGTAGGGCTCCTGTCCAAGAGCTGATTAGCCAATAGATCCAATAAGAATCAATGATCGGTAATACCGTCGGTGGCGCATCCAACAACTGTAAAATTGGCCCCCGAAGCAGATAAATGATGACTGAGAAAAGCGCCACACTCACGCTGCCCATCGCAATTACTAATCCACCAAGCTGCTTAGCGTAGCGCGTTTCATTCGCGCCAATGGCTCTTGCAATTACCGCGGTTGTTGCGATTCCTAGCCCGACCTGAATACCAATGATGATCATCTGTATTGGAAGTGTAAAACCTTGAACAGCGAGCGGCAGCACGCCCAGTTGGCCAATAAAAGCACTGTCTACAAGCTGGAAGCTCATAAGGGAAAGCACCCCAAACAGCATTGGCCATGTCATTGTATAGAGTTGTCGGCCAAGAGAAGGCGAGGGAGTTGCGGTAGTAGAATTCATAACACTCTTATCGGTCTTGAAGTTAGGTTTGTGTTGGTGACAAACCTCTCAATGAAGAATTGCGTAAAGGATAACGTAAGGTCAGCCCGATACCAATAATTGTTCTTAGATCTATCGATATTACCTTTGCACAGTTTCATCGGTATGTGAGCATTGTGCGATGTAACTTTATGCGGTCGCTTATTGAAATTTAAGGTGTCGTATCTTGTTTCTGAGTTTTATATTGGCGGATTGGGTCTAAAGGTTTTCAAATCGATTATTTCTAAGGTTTCGCTTTATGCCGATAATTTGGTGCTGTGATACCAACCCAACCTTTGAAAGCACGGTTAAAGTTGCTCAAATCACTGTAACCAACTTGCCAACTGATCTCTTGCACTGAAAGATCGGTCTCTTCGAGTAGCTGTTTTGCTTTGGTTTCACGAACCTGTTCTTTGGCTTCTTTAAAAAGAATGCCTTTGCTCTTCAGGTTTCTCTGTAGCGTTCGTTTTGTCATGCCGAGCATGGTCGCAAACCATTCAATATTGAACCAAGGTAAAGTCGAATAAGTGTTTATCAGTGTCTTTACGGCTTGCTCCCAATCTTGGGTACTATTTTGTTCTGAGATAGCGCGATAGTCGTCGGGCAGTGGGATCGCAATCGCCCCATATTGTTGCTCAAACTGAATATCAGAATTAAAAAAGTGTTTAGGTAACTGACGCGCACCGTTGTTGGTAGAGACAAGCTTAGCGTGTGATGGTTGCCACTGGTCGTCTATAAACTTACGGCATAGGGTAATCACTGTAAGGGATCTAAACCATTCGGATTGTTCAAATCCAGAGGTTGATGGATGATAGCAACTGCGATGACATAGCCACCACAAGCCCTCTTTTTTCTCGGTCCATATCGTGACGTGGTTGTTCAAACTAGGCATTTCAGCGATCAAACAACGAATGGCTTGCTCTAACGAACTACATTTCTCTATCTCATGGTGTAGCTGTGGTGAAAGTTGTTCCAGAGAGGTTTTTCGCCCAACTTCAATACCAATCGAATAACCAAACTTACGCTCAAGTCGATGAATAAAGAGAATTAAATCTTGGGTAGGAAGCCATTGGTTAGATTGTGTTAGCTCAATTGGTAAACCGCACTCGATAGCGACACTGCGCCAGTCAAGCGATCTCTTATCACAATACGCAATGTACGGGGCAATATTACTGGTAGAGCTCAATAGTATGTTAGTTATGTTCGATGATGCTTTCATTGTTGTTAGTATTACCTATAAATGTCACCAAATGACCTAATTAAGTGTAGCGTAACTCCATATACTTCTTCTAACCCAAAGAGGAGAAGAACATGAAACTTACACCCATTGCCTTAATTATTTCATCACTCACGATTTCATCGCTTGCTGTGTCATCGACTGTATTTGCAGAAAACCCAGTAGAAGCCGCGCTTAAGATTGAAGGCGCGCAGGTTACTCTACCTGTAAAAGATGCTCTCCAATCTTTTACTCCTGGTTTCGTTGATTCAGCTCGTGAAAATTTCAATAATTTCCATTGGCAAATGGGTGGTGATCATAGTGTCTATTACAACATGCACATGAGTGAATTTATGCCGACCGCTCTTGCCGCTCCTAATGCGGAATATAAGCCACTGGTTAAAAATATCGATTCACGCCTTGCTAAATTAACCGTAAACACCGAAACCAAAGGTGAGCTGACAATGGAGCAATACCTAGCGGATGAGCAGTTCAGAACTCAAGGCTTCATGTTAATTCACAAGGGTGAGATCGTTTATCAGGCTTATCCCGGCATGAGCCCAACAGACACCCACGTTTGGGCCTCAACAGCGAAAACGACGGTAGGCGCAGTAGTCGCTATGCTGGTTGAAGAAGGTAAAGTCGATCCTGAACAGGACATTGCTCACTACGTTCCTGAACTCAAAGAGACTAACTGGGAGAGCATCACTGTCCATCAAGTGCTCAACATGTCGACTGCGTTAGACAACGAAGAAACGCTTGAATCGATATTGAATCCGGACTCTGACGTAGTACGTTTCTTTGCTGCGTCATTCAATTCACCAAGAGCAAAAACCGGTGAGATGGAAACATGGATGGACGTGGCTAAGGGCGCACAAAAGCTAGAGGGCGAGAAAGCAGGTGATCATTTCCGCTATGCCTCAATCAATACCATGGTTTTGACCAAACTAGTCGAAAACATTGAAAACAAGACTTGGACTGAGGTATTTGAAGACCGTGTTTGGTCTAAGGTACATGCTCGTCAGCCTATGCAGATCAACCTAACACCTGATGGAATGGGCATCGCGGTAGGTTTGGTTTCGACGACCTTAGAAGATATGGCACGTTGGGGAACGTTATTTACACCGAGCTGGAAAGCCGTTGCTGATGAGCCTGTGATTTCACAAGCAGTGATTGACCGCATTCATACTGGTGGCAACTCGAAAGGCTTCGTAGGTACTAGTAAAGAGAGCAGTTCAGTGCACGCTTTTAACGAAAAGGCTGACTACAACGCTTATCAATTCGACTATATCTTCAATGACGGTGCGATGTCGAAAAGTGGCAACCTTGGGCAGTTTATCTATATCGATCCAGAGCGTGATTTTGTAGGCGTGATGTTTTCAACCAACCCATACCACTCAGGTTTTGGTGAGAATAAAGGTCCAGCACTGATGCGCTCTGCAGCGAAACTACTTGCCGACAAGTAATCTACTTATAACCCAACAGGATGTTCCATGCTTCAAGGAGGAAGCAAACGACTTTCGAGATATATAATGAAAAAGTTTGCTCTATTGATCCCTTTGAGTTTAGGTTTAGCGCTGCCTGCACATGCAGGTTCAGAGTCCGAACGTGTTATCGACCCTGCTGATGTCACCAAAGTTTATACTCAAGCTGCATTGATGTTGAACGGTAGCTCAGATATCCAATTTCAGGGACAAGTTTCTGGCGGTTTAGAAAACGGTCAACAGTTTGCCCTACTGGCTGAAGGGACGTTTGTCGATGAAAGCAACACAGCGCTTCGCGATCCAGACAAATTCGGTACAGAGTATAGCAACTCTAGAATCCAGTACTTCCACGTCTTTGAAACGGGGACTAAAGCTACGCCTAAAGTGGGTCTTTCATTAGATTATATTAATACGCGCAACAGCATTAAAAATGACTTATTGTCGGTTGGCGGTGTTGTTGCGATTAATCCAGTTTATACCGGTGGATTTCTTGTATTTCCAAGAGCAGGGTTGATGACAGGTAGCATGGAGATCCCTGGTGTTACTTCATCTAAAGATGATTTAACGGGATACTCGCTTGGTTTGATTACCGCGAAGCATCTCGGTGACTCTGGCGCCTATGTGTCTTTAGTACCAGAGTGGCAGGATCTTTCTGGCGATGACATCGATATGCAGAACTTCTCTTTCAAAACATCGTTAAATGTACCGATGAACAGTGCAAGAACTTGGTGGTTGAATACGCGTTATGACATTACCAAAGCAGATGTTGATGTGAAAGGTGTGCCAATGTCGAATGATTGGCAAACCGAGGCTTGGATTGGTGTGAGATACTACTTCTAACCCCTTAATTTGCTAACATGCAAAGAACTTAAAAAAGCCAGTCATCGTGACTGGCTTTTGTCGTTTAGGTCTCGCACGAAGCGTTATTTATTTGCTACGTTACCAAGCTTCAACCACGTGTCGATAACCGTATCTGGGTTTAGTGAAACAGAGCTGATGCCTTGCTCCATTAACCATTCAGCTAGGTCATCATGGTCAGATGGGCCTTGGCCACAAATACCCACGTACTTACCCGCTTTAGCTGCTGCATCGATTGCCATTTTCAGCATCGCTTTCACCGCTGGGTTACGCTCATCGAATAAGTGTGCAACGTCACCTGAATCTCGGTCTAGGCCAAGTGTCAGCTGCGTCATGTCGTTCGAACCGATCGAGAAGCCATCGAAGTACTTCAAGAACTCATCAGCCAATATCGCATTCGATGGTAGCTCACACATCATGATGACTTTCAGACCTTGGTCGCCACGACGCAGGTTAAATTTAGCCAGAATGTCGATAACCGATGCCGCTTCGCTTGGAGTACGAACGAATGGAATCATGATTTCAACGTTCTTCAGTCCCATCTCGTTACGAACGCGTTTCAGCGCTTGAGTTTCAAGCTCGAAACAGTCTTCAAAGACTGGAGAGATGTAACGAGATGCACCACGGAAGCCCAGCATTGGATTCTCTTCATGTGGTTCAAACGTTTTACCGCCAACAAGGTTACTGTACTCGTTCGACTTAAAGTCAGACATACGTACGATTACACGCTTAGGCCAGAACGCAGAAGCGATGGTCGCGATGCCTTCCGTTAGCTTGCTTACGTAGAAATCGATAGGATCTTTATAACCACGAATGCGTTGGTTGATTTCTGCTTTGATCTCATCCGTTTGCTCATCGAAGTTCAGCAGAGCTTTAGGGTGAATACCAATCATCTTGTTGATGATGAATTCAAGACGAGCAAGGCCAACACCTTCGTTCGGGATCTGAGCGAAGTCGAAGGCACGATCTGGGTTGCCTACGTTCATCATGACTTTGGTTGGCAGCATTGGTAGCTCATCAACCTCAGAACGTTTGATTTCAAAGTCGAGTTCGCCATTGTAAACGTAGCCCGTTTCACCTTCTGAACATGACACTGTCACGATGTCGCCATCATTTAGGCTACTTGTCGCTATACCACAGCCAACAATGGCAGGAATACCGAGCTCACGAGCAATGATCGCTGCGTGACAAGTACGGCCGCCACGATTAGTCACAATCGCGGACGCTTTCTTCATCACAGGTTCCCAGTCTGGGTCTGTCATGTCTGTTACCAGTACGTCGCCTTCTTGAACCAATGACATTTGGTCTAGAGAGTCAACTAAGCGAACAGGGCCTGAACCGATGCGTTGACCGATAGCACGGCCTTCAACTAGTACATCTGCCTTGTTGTTTAGCTCGTAACGCTCGATAACGTTTTGGTCGCTTTGAGAACATACGGTTTCAGGACGAGCTTGAACGATGTAAAGCTTGCCGTCGATGCCATCTTTTGCCCACTCAATGTCCATCGGACGTTGGTAGTGCTTCTCGATGATCATCGCTTGTTTTGCTAGCTCTTTGATCTCTTCATCGTTCAATGAAAACTCGTTACGCTCTTGAGTATCGGTGTCGATGATATCAACTTGCTTGCCGATCTCTTGGTTGGTTGAGTAGATCATCTTGATCAACTTAGAACCAAATGTCTTTTTAACAACTGGGTAGTGACCCGCTTCTAGCATTGGCTTGTGAACGTAGAATTCGTCTGGGTTCACAGCGCCTTGTACAACCATTTCACCTAGACCCCAAGAAGAGGTGATGAATACCACTTGGTCGAAGCCTGACTCAGTATCAAGCGTGAACATCACACCTGAAGAGGCTTTGTCTGAGCGAACCATACGCTGGATACCCGCAGACAATGAAATGCCACGGTGATCAAAGCCTTGGTGTACTCGGTAAGAGATAGCACGGTCGTTAAACAGAGATGCGAACACGTGTTTAGTCGCTTCGATAACCGCATCGATCCCTTTCACGTTAAGGAAGGTTTCTTGTTGGCCTGCAAATGAAGCATCTGGAAGGTCTTCAGCTGTTGCCGATGAACGAACCGCAACAGACAATTCTTCGTTGCCTTCAATCAGTTCGCGGTAGTTATCACGGATGTCTTGCTCTAGTGATTCTGGGAATGGTGCGTCTAGAACCCATTGTCGAATCGTTGCACCTGTCTTACGCAGTGCGTCAACGTCTTCAACATCAAGTTCATCAAGAAGTTGGTGAATGCGCTCATCAAGACCTTTGTAGTCAAGAAAGTTGTTAAACGCATAAGATGTGGTAGCAAAACCATTAGGTACTGATACGCCAGCGTTGGCTAGGTTAGAAACCATCTCGCCAAGTGAAGCATTCTTACCGCCGACTTTGTCGACATCTTCCATGGAAAGGCCATTGAACCATAGGGTGTTATTTTGCATTTATTTCTCCAGAAACATAGCAAGTATTGTAGGGATTTAAAGGCAAACGATTACGTATCAGTTTAAAAAAATGTAAATTATTTTTAAAAGCTGTGGGGGACGTAATAGTCAGCAGGGTTTCGTTATATATATTATGGTTCCCATCCTACTCAAAATAATTTTAAACATTAAATAAAAAATGCAAATTGATATCCAAAGTCGTGATGTATTCTATGTTTCTGATGGAACGGCCATAACATGTGAGACTTTAGGGCATGTTGTTCTAGGTCAATTCCCATTCGAAGCCAATGAAAAAACCTTCCCGTTTGTCGAAAGTGAGGACAAACTTTCTGATTTATTAAAAGAGATCGAAATTTCGTATCGTGATACGGGCAACCACCCGTTGGTCTTTTTTTCGATTGTGATTCCAGACATCAAGCAGAAGCTCTTGGAGGCACCAGCGCATTGTTATGACGTGCTAGAGAGTATTGTGCAGAAAGTGCAAGACGATACCCAAATGGCCCCTGTGCCTAAGCTGCAGCGCTCACGTAGTGTTAATAAAGATTCAGTGAAGTACTTCGACCGTATTGCTGCGATTGAATACACGTTGGCTCATGATGATGGCATTACGCTGAAAGGGCTTGAAGAGGCGGATATCATCCTATTGGGTGTGTCTCGAAGCGGTAAGACACCGACAAGCTTGTATATGGCGATGCAGTTTGGCTTGCGCGTAGCGAACTACCCGTTCATTCATGATGACTTGGCGCGCTTGAAGCTGTTACCCGAATTTGAGATCTACCGACACAAACTGTTTGGTTTAACCATTGATGCGGAAAGGTTGACTGAAATTCGAGAGAACCGTTTAGCCGGAAGTGAATACGCGAGTGATTCGCAATGCTTGTATGAGTTGCAAACGGTAGAGTCGATGTTTCGCCGAGAAGCGATACCTTACATCAACACGTCTTCGTTATCGGTTGAAGAAATTTCAACGCGAATCTTGGAGCGAACAGGGTTGAGAAGGCGCTTGTTGTAGAAAAGACAATTGAGTCATAAAAATCGAAGCTCGTACGAACAATGTTTCGGGGAGCTTCGATTTTTCGTTTAGGCTCGTTGCTAACGACTAACGACTAACGACTTAGCAAATTAGGAAATTAGCGAAGAAGCTTGATGCCTAACGTTTGACTCTGTTTTTCTAACCAACGCTCAAGTGTTGGTGGCCATGTGATACTTGGTTCGACACAGAAGCCACGAAGCATTGAGAAATAGAGTGCTTGATCAACCAAAGGTAGCGATGACTCACCATTCTCTAGATTCAGTAAAAGCTCGGCATCTTTCAGTAATGGGTTAATCAGTTGAACGTATTGCGGGGTCTTTTCTAAGAGCTCTTCAAAATTAAAGCCTTCGGTCTCTTTACTAACACGCCAAGCTTCTTTGGCTCCAGCAGAGCGATATTCAGCCAAGTCGAGGTTCCACCAACGTGGGCGTCCGATCTGTTGAGTGAGAGGAAAAGATCGGCTTTGGAAAAGAGTAGCCTGCTCTGAAGGTTCACGTTGCTCATCCTTTGATTTCAAATCCATGAAATAAGCAATGATGTCTAGGCTTTCGGCCATGATAGAACCATCGTCTTTCTGTAAGACGGGCACCATTTTTTTACCGATCAGATCGATAAGGGTTTGGGCATCATCATAATCCACAGAAACAAGTTCGATGTTCAAGCCTAAAGATTGAGCGATGTAGGCAACTCTTGCACAGAAAGGGCAGTGGTCGTAAATGTAAAGCTTCATAGCTTCCCTTAGTTCAGGATAGAATAAATATAAGTTAATGCTAATATATCAGAAAGTATTACGAACATTAAGCGTCAATAAACGCTAAGTACCAATAAACAGCAAGTATCAACAACACACAATAAGTGCTTGGTATAAATACTCTTTCATTAATTCTATTGTCTGTTGGATTCGGCTTTACTGCAATGAGTAGACTAATGGGAAGGCTAGTGAGAAATAACGGGCACAAAAAAGGCTCTGGCGGCTCACTCTAATGCAGAAGAGTGAAGTCAGCCAAAGCCTCAATGTTGTTACCTTTAGCAGAGTGACTACTAAAAGAGCAGAGTAGTTAAACTATGCTTTTTTAAGGTCTTGTGCTGGGTAAGTAAGCGTCATTGCGCCTTCTACCGTTGTAACGTGAACGTAGCCACCACCAGCACTTAGGCCAGTCACTACCATTTCACCAAGCTCAACACCTTTTGTTGCTACAACGCGATCGTCAACTGAAAACACTTTACACACCTTCAATAAATTAAATAAATACGATAGATATCGAACGCGGATTTAAACAGATGACACCCCAATCAACTAATCCGGTTATTTGTCGTAAAGATTAAATTTAGTTATGCATAAACCAGTATTTCTTAAAAATCAGTTTGTTAACTCATTCAGCGATGTTATTTGTCTGCCGGATAAACGACACCAACTTGCTGGCGCATCTCTGTAATTAACTTAGCAACAGTTAAAGCGCGCTGTTGGGCTTGCGTTTGAGTTGCTTGATCGCCACCAATGCAGTCTGCAAAGGCTTGCGCCTCGTAACACATTGAATTTTCGCTTTGCGCTTGTGTGAGGCTCTCAACACTACCATCGCGGTAGCGGATCTTAACGTCAGTACATTCAGCGATGTGATCGATGATGATCGCTCCTAGTTCACCTTGGATCTCGCTTGGCGCATAAGAGTCGCTGACTTTGGAGTGAGCGAGCGTTACGTCAAACTCAGGATACTGGAAGATCGCACAGCCATGAGCATCGACACCTGAATCCAGTAGCTTTGCAGAAGCCTGTGCATTTTCAGGTTGGCCAAATAACGCGACTGTCGCGGCAACACAGTAGAAGCCAATATCGACCAATGAGCCGTTAGAAAAAGCTGGGTTGAAGGTGTTTGGGTTCTCGCCGTTTAGGTATTTTTGGTAGCGCGATGAATACTGGCAGTAGTTGATGTGTGCCTTATGTACCTTGCCAATCTTCTCTAACCCTAGTTGAACTTGCTTAAAGTTCGGTAGAAACTGAGATTTGTACGCCTCAAACATCACCACTCCGTTCTTCTGAGCAACCTCAAACATTCGGGTTGCTTCATTAATATTCGATGCGACAGGCTTTTCACAGATGACATGTTTGCCTTGCTCCATCATGAAGATGGACTGTTCGCAATGGAGTGAATTCGGTGAAGCGATGTATACGGCTTCAACCGTTTTGTCATTGGCCAATGCGTCGAGTGAGTTATACGTCGTTTCAACGTCAAACTCTTGGGCGAACTGTGCCGCGCTGTCTAGATTTCGAGAGTAAACCGCTGCAAGTTGCATCGATTGAGATTCGTGAGCAGCTTGAACAAACTTTTGTGTAATCCAATTCGTTCCAATTACAGCAAACTTAATCATATAGGTGTCCAATAGTTAGTGTATTGATTCTGCAGAGATAGTAGCACTCAACGGCTGGCAATGTGCCTGAGATTTACGGAACAATTTCCCTAAACATAGTGCCTAATATTAATAATCAGCCTTCACAGAACGTCTGGGTTGACCAGTACAACGGTGCACAACGAAGTCATTTTTGCTAAGGTATTAGTGAATTCAAATAAGGTAATGATATGCAAATTCGGACTGCCAAGGTCACTGATATAAGCTCGATCTTAGAGCTCTCAGAGCAGATAAATCGTCAACATCATCTTGGTGCTCCGATGGTATTTGCGCCACCTTCATTGGGTTTTACTGACAGTGAAGAGTACTGGTTAGGGTTGATGATCGATCCTGTAGGGGCTTTCTTCGTTGCCGTTGATGAGCAACAAGTGGTTGGCTTCTTAGCCGGGAAGGTGACACAAAACAAAGGGGTGAGCTTTATTCAGCCGCATAAGGTGGCAAGAGTGAATACGATTGTGGTTAACGATCAAGTTCAAAGCCAAGGTGTCGGTCGAGCTTTAATGAAGTCATTCAATCAGTGGGCTCAAGCGAGCGGTGCTATCGAGCTTAGGTTAGAAGTGATGGAGTTCAACCAGCAAGCTCAGGGTTTTTATGAGTCGTTAGGGATGGAAACTCAATCTCGAACCATGTCCATGCGTTTTGAGGAGATTTAAGGGTGCGTTTGATTTGGCCTTTATCGTTATGCTTACTCTTTTCTACTTCGCTCGCTTATGCGGAGAAGCTCGTCGTTGAGAAAATTGTGTCTGATGCGACCGCTATCGAAACCATTGTATTTGAGTCAGCACCTTCCCATTCTAATCGCACACCTACGTCATCGGTCAGCTCGAATTCGAAGCATGTCATTGTTATGGACGATGCTCTTGAAGGGGACTCTCAACAAAAGGTCGCCCAGCTTTCTCAACGCTCTTCACTAGGTCCACCTCAAAGCTCAGGTCTACCTCAAAGCTCAGGTCTACCTCAAAGTTCCTCTCAAGAGTTTTACACTCTACCTGACGCGTCTTCTGGCATAGACCCGTTATTGCAAGTGGTCACCTTAGTCAAAGTCGACAAATCTAAACGTAGAATGTATCTGCTCAAAGGGGAGGAAGTGGTTCAGGAATTTCGTATTGCGCTAGGTAAACAACCGAAAGGGCATAAGCGCTTTGAAGGGGACAACCGAACGCCAGAAGGGCAATACCAGCTCGACTATGTTATGGAAGAATCAGACTTCTACCGCTCGGTGCATATCAACTACCCGCGATCATCAGATATGCAGTGGGCACAAAAAAATGATGTTGATCCTGGGGGCAATATCAAGATCCACGGAATCAAGAATGGTGAGCGTCGTTCACCTAGTTTTATACAAAGCTTCGATTGGACGGATGGCTGTATTGCATTAACCAATCAAGATATGGATGAGTTCATCCAACTCGTAAAAATGGGTACCCCTATCCATATTGAATGGTAGTTATCGGTACCCATTTTCCTGAACAGTTCTCGAAAACAACTCTCGAAAACAATTGGCGAAATCAGCGCTAGAGCCAGTTACAGTATGACTCGACCTGCACTGAAGATAGCAATCACAATGAGCAGTGCAATCGTGACTGGCTTGAACTTCGCCCCACCAAAACTCTCAAACAATTTTGAACCGACATAGCCGCCAAACATGCTGCTTGGTAAGAGTGCTAGAGTAAGCCAGACCACATCACGATCGACTAACCCTGCTATAGAGGCCGTAACAAAGGCGCTAGAATCAGCTAGTACAAAGAACGCAATTAGGCCGGCTCTGGCAATGTGTGGTGCGACAGGACTTGCCAATGCATGCGTGCCAACCGGAGGGCCAGACATGGAAGCTGCGCCATTCATTACCCCAGCAAGGCTGCCTAGAATATAGGGAGCAAATCTAGGTTCGCTTTTGTATTGGAACCCTTTGTAGATCATGATTGCTGACGCAAAAATGAAGGCACTGATGATCAAGATGATCGTGTCTTGGCTAACGGATTTGAGTAACAGCAAGCCGACGGGCGTGAAGGCCAAACAAGGGATAAATACCTTTGAAACCCATCGCCAATTTACGTGATGTTTAACCTTCGGCAGCAATTGGATATTGCCTAACAGGTCGATCAGCATGAAAACAGGAACCAGTTCGATAACAGGCACGAATAACGCACTCAATGGCAATGCCACTAAGGTGAAACCAAAACCTGAGAAGCCACGAACAATAGCGGCGAAAATGAAGATTGCACCCAAAATTGGGAAGGTTGGACTAAAAATGAGATCCATAAATTAAGTAACCAATGAAGCTGTCTAATAAGGCGAGCTAGTGAAACCAAGTGAGTAGCGGAATGTACTCCTACTCACTTGTGTTTACTACCTAATTTTCAGGTTTTTCAGGGTTAATTTTAAAGTCTCTCGGGGGTATTTTTGCGGTATTTACGAGGTCAATTTATAGGGTTGAATTGATTCGGAAAATCAGTAAATACAGCGTCTACTTTTGAGATAAGCTTGAAGTGAGACGGATCATTGACGGTGTAGCACCATGCTTGAATGTTCGCTTTGTTGAGAGTGTCAAGATCGATCTGATCAACGTGTTCATAGTTCATGTGACAGCTGAACGCTTTTACCTCATTGATGAGCATAAGATCATCTTGAGTCAGTTGCTCTGTGATTACTCCCACTCGATATCTCGGTAAATGACGAGCCATTTCAGTAACCACCTTATGGCTGAAGCTCGAAAGTAAGACCTTATCGGTGTCTAGATCTGAGCGAATCAACTCGTCGTGCAGCAAATCAACCACATAAGGGGCTTGATGTCGGCTGTCGACTTTAATTTCGAGGTTGACGCTAAGATCATGCTGCTCAACAAGTGCGAGTAACTCTTCCAACGTCAGTATTTTTTCTCCAGCGAACTGCTCAGACTTCCAACGGCCAAAATCGAGCTGACGCAGTTCAGCAAGGGTGTGTTCATCAACTCGACCCTTGCCATCGCTGCAGCGCTCAAGCGTGTGATCGTGACAAACGACCAGTTGGTCATCCTGAGTGGGCTGAATATCAACTTCAATCCATTTCAAGCCGAGTTTAGCCGCTTGTTCAATGCTTGCTTTGGTATTTTCTGGGTGAGTACCTGCGACACCCCGATGACCTACGATGATAGACGACATAATTAATCCTTCTTAAAGACGCACCGTAAAAACGCATTAAATATCAGTGTACTCGATTAAGCTAGAGCCGTCGTTAAGCTTGTCGCATCTTCGTGTGACTCCTGTGATGTGAAGTTATTTGGGTGAATGCGTTTGCCATGATTGTCAAAAATATGCAGGTTGGATTTATCGATGCTTAGCCCGAGAGGGACGGCTTGGCACAGCGTCGTTTCAGGTGTCACTGCAATAAAGGGTTGTTCGTTCACAAGGCCATGAACCAATTGATTTGGCCCTAAAGGCTCAACCACGCTGATGCGTAATTCAAGCGGCAGCGCGTTCATGACTAAATCGGCACAAACCTCAGAGTGTTCTGGGCGAATACCAAGTGTGATGGCTGTATTTTTTACGTGGGCGTATTCGGGCAAGTACATTTGCTGGTCGCCAATCTCAAGGTAGCCGTCGTCGAGTGTTGCTGGCAAGAAATTCATCGCTGGGCTGCCAATGAAGCTTGCCACAAAGGTACTGGCTGGCTGGTGGTAGACCTCTCTTGGTGTTCCTACTTGCTCTATTTGACCGTTGTTGAGTACCACGATTCTGTCAGCCAGTGTCATGGCTTCAACTTGATCATGAGTGACGTAAACACTGGTCACGCCAAGCTCGCGTTGTAGCTTTTTGATTTCTAACCTCATGTGGGCACGCAGTGAGGCATCTAGGTTAGACAAAGGTTCGTCAAACAAGAACAGCTGTGGGTCGCGAACGATCGCTCGCCCCATAGCAGCACGTTGACGTTGACCACCAGAAAGTTTGGCTGGCTTGCGGTCTAGGTATTCTTCGATCTTCAGCGTTTTGGCGACTTTCTCTATTTTATCTTCAATAAGGTGCTGACTGACACCTCGGTTCTTTAAGCCATAAGCGAGGTTCTTATACACCGTCATGTGAGGGTAGAGCGCGTAATTCTGGAAGACCATCGCGATATCACGCAGGGCAGGTTTCTCTGTATCAACCCGACGGCCACCTAAGTGAATCTCGCCACCAGAGATGCTTTCTAAACCCGCAATGGATCGCAAAATAGAAGACTTGCCACAACCAGAAGGACCCACCAAAACAAGGAACTCACCTTCATCGATATCAAGCGAGACTCCTTTGACGGCTTGATGGCCGTTTTCATACGTCTTGACCAAGTTTTTGATACCTAACATGGTGGCAGCTTTACGCGTACGATCGTGAGTGGCTTGGTTGTGCGCTAGCGTCTGCTTTAAGTTTGGCATCGAGGTGTCCTCTGTATTTTTGTGGATAGTTTGGTGAGAAGGCAGCTGAGACGTCTTGTACTCATCAAGTGATTGAATGCGGTTATTGTTAATTTGAGTTGTGCCGTTATTATTTTTCACTTTCTACTAGCCCTTTTACAAACCAACGCTGAAATACAACCACCACTAAAACGGGTGGCAACATGGCTAAAATCACCATGGCGAAAGCATAGTCATAGCGCGGTAAACTGGTTTCATTGATGTTGTTGAGTACTTGTTTTATCCCCATCACGATGGTGTTGTAGCCTTCATCGGTAGTCATCATGATCGGCCATAAGTATTGGTTCCAACCCACAACAAACATGATGATGAAAATCGCGGCGATCATGGTTTTAGATAGAGGTAGCAAGATATCGACAAAGAATCGAAATGGACCTGCGTTATCTAACTGTGCGGCTTCTAATAATTCGTCAGGGATGGTTTTGAAGAATTGCCTAAAAAAGAAGGTCGCGGTGGCTGATGCGATCAAAGGTAGAATCAACCCTGTGTAGCTATTAAGAAGCCCAAGCCCTGCGACAACTTCATAGGAAGGGATAATACGAACTTCTAATGGCAGTAGCAGGGTTACGAAGATCAACCAAAACCACGCCGTGGCGTAAGGCAGTCGAAAGTAGACCAAAGCATACGCCGCCATCATCGAAATGATGATCTTACCGATCGCAAAACCGAGCCCCATGATCATCGAGTTGACGATCATTTTACTGGCGGTGACTTCGCCACTAAAGCCCATGCTTTTGTTCCAAGCTTCGCTATAAATAGCCGTAAAGTTATCGCCCGGTAGCCATTGCAGACCTTCGCTGACAATGGTGTTTGGATTGTGGGTTGAACTGGCAAAGATTAGCCAGATAGGGACTAACATAAACAGCATCCCAGCAATTAAAATTAGGTGGTCAGAGACCTTATTACTTTTCATAAATAACTCCTGTCGCGTTAAAACCTAGCTGTCGTGGGCTAGTAATGAACACGCTTTTCTACAACGCGAAACTGGATAAATGTAAGAGTGAGCACCAGTAGCAACAACACAACTGATTGCGCAGAGCTGCCACCTAAATCTGCGCCAACAAAGCCATCTCGATACACCTTGTAGACTAACGAAGTTGTACCGCCACCTGGACCGCCATTGGTCATGGTGTCTATCACGCCAAAGGTTTCAAAGAAGGAGTAGGTGAGGTTGATGACCAACAGAAAGAAGCCAGTAGGGGCCAGTAGTGGGAAAGTGATGGTCCAGAAACGTTTCGAGTCACTGATACAATCCAACATCGCTGCTTCTTTTACGGCGTAAGAGATCGATTGAAGCCCAGCCAGAAAGTAGATGAAATTCACCGAAACTTGTTTCCACACGGACACCAAAATCAGAGCAAACGTGGCATCAACAGGATCGGTCTGAAAGCTAAAGTCCCAACCTATAACCGCAAATATTTCGGTAAACACGCCAATGTGTGGGTTAAACAAGAAAGCACCGATAACGCCTGCTATCGCGGGCGCAACCGCATAAACCCAAGTGAGGGTGACTTTGTATACGCCTTGTCCGTGAATGATGTTGTCGGCTTTCACGGCAAGCAGCAGAGCCAAGGCAAGTGATAAGAAAGAGACCACAATCGCGAACATCAAAGTAAATCCAATCGAGTTCAGGTACTCGCTCGATTCGAATAGCATTTGGTAATTCTCAAACCAGACGAATATAGATGAGGTGCCCCAAGGGTCTTCCAGCATAAATGAAAGGTAAACCGCCTTTGCTGCTGGGTAGATAAAGAAAACGGCAATGATGAGGATCTGAGGCGCCAAAAATAGGTAAGGCAGCGGAGAGTGAAAGAATTGCTGACGTCGTTCCACAGGGTAATCCCTAAAAATAGTTACAGTAGCCACTATTAGATTAGTGACCGTTACCACTAGCGCGATATCAAGGCATGCATCCAGTTGAGTTATCGTTGTTGGAGCAAGAAATGGCGCTAATGAAGAACCTCCTCACGCCTTGCCATTACGTTTTTAATAACGCAGTGACAAGTGGTGAGGAGCAATGAACGGCTTTTGGTGTGTTAAGCCTTCAGTTCAGTTATCTGCTCTAGCTAAAAAGCAGAATTAGTTCATGGTGCGAGCGAAGCGTTTCAGTAGTTTGCTGCTCTCATCTTCGACTTTATCTAGGCTGTTCTCGACACTAGAGCGGCCTGCGAAGATGTTATCGAACTCACGGTGCATCACTTCACGGATCTGCGGGTAATAACCTAATCGGTAGCCCTTAGTCCACTCGCCCGATTTCAGGCTAAGCTGCTTTACGCCCACTTCCGCGTCTGGCTGGTCTTTGTAGTAACCAGACTCTTTCGCTAGTTCATATGCAGCGGTCGTTACAGGTACATAGCCAGTGGTTTTGTGCCAGTAAACCTGAGTTTCAGGTTTAGTCAGGTAATCAAAGAACGCAGCCACACCTTTGTCTTGTTGTTGGTCATGGCCATTCAATGCAAACAGAGCGGCACCACCAATGAAGGTTAAGCCAGCATCTGGGTTAACCGATTTCCAGTAAGGAAGGTAAGTTGTGCCTAGCTCGAAAGGTACGCGGTTACGTAAGCCACCGAATGAACCTGAAGAACCCATCCACATTGCCACTTCTTGACGCTCGAAAGGCGTTTGGTTTGCATCCCAGTCGCTGCCGTAATACTTGTAGTAACCTAGATCTGACCACTCTTTCATCTTGCTAACGTGCATCATCATATCTTTAGTGTTGAACATGATTTTAGTGGATAGGCCGTCGTAGCCGTTGTTCTGGTCAGAGACTGGTAGATTGTGGCGAGACTTAAAGTTCTCAAACATGATCCACGGCGTTAGAGATTGAGAAAACGCGATGTGCCCTTCTGCTTTCAACTTCTTGGCTACCACTTCTAACTCTTCATAAGTTTTAGGCGCTTTGGCACCCACTTCTGAGAGAAGGTCTTTGTTGTAGTAAAGAACCGGTGTCGAACTGTTGAAAGGCATACCAACCATTTTGCCTTGGTTGTCGGCATAGAAGTTACGAACGCCCGCCAGGTAATCATTCGAATTAAAGCTGTAGCCCGACTCAACCAGAATATCCTGTACTGGTTTCGCCACGCCTTTCGCGTTCATGATGGTTGCAGCGCCGGCATCGAAGACTTGTAGAATATTGGGTGCTTCACCTGCTCGGTACGCTGCGATACCCGCTGTTAAGGTCTCTGTGTATGAACCTTTATAGATTGGCGTGATCTTGTAATCATCTTGTGATGCGTTAAAGTCCGTCGCAATTTTATTGACTGTTTCTCCAAGCTGGCCGCCCATTGCGTGCCACCAAGTGACTTGAGTCGTTGCGAGCGCGGGCATTGCTGCTGTTGCCGAAAGAACGCCTGCCAAAATTAGCTTATTCATCTTCTTTTCCTTTTGGATGAAATCGATGTAGAGGTATTGAATTAGAGTATTAACGAGACGGTAGGGGTGTCGTTTGAAGCTATCTTGAACAGGCCATATTTCACTTACGTGGCTAAACCGTTTCAGTGATATGAAAGATTCGTTTCGATTTTATTTAAGAGAAAAGTTATTGATGGTTTTGATGTTGAACATGTTCGGTTTTTAAGACGTTTTATTGGACAACTGTTGTTCAATAAAAAAGCCTCTCGATGGAGAGGCTTAGAAGAAGGTTCGATGTGGATACAGTTTTAGTGCGCGATATCCAATTGGTTGTCTTTCACACCGTTAATTCGGAACCAACCAGCTATACTGAATCGCTCTGTGTTGGTTGGCAGAACCTCGTGTGGGAACTGTTCAGACAAGAATACCAACAGTCGACCACCCTTTGGTGGAATGGTCGCAATGTGATTGCCTTTTAGATCGTAAACCACGAGCTCTCCTGCGTCTTCCTCTGACCATTCGTCATTCATGTAGAACACGGTAGTTAGACGGCGGTTTTCATTGCCTTTGAAGCAGTCTAAGTGCTTCTGGTAGAAGTCGCCTTTTTCGTATTTCGCAAAGTGCGCTTCGTATTCGAACAGACCTAAAAAGAACGCTTGGTTTGCCTCTAAACGAATTTGTTCCATTTTGTCTAGGAACAGAGATGCGGGTTCGCCCATATCACGGCGTACCCACTGAATTTTATCACTACGAATCGTTGCTTCTCGTGCTACGTCATCATTACGGCCGATCCTAGCCTTTTTCCAGTTCTCTGGAATGCAATCCCTCAATGCCACCACTTCTTCGTGAGTTAAGAAGTCATCCCAAACAAAGTAACCTTGGGTAGAAAGAGCATCAATTAATTGGTTCATGTATAGCACTCAGACAATAAAATAGAGGCGCATATATAGTCCGAATAACTCGGGCTAACAAATCACGTATTTTGTCGTCACGACTAATGTTTATAGTTTGCTGGTGAAGATAAGAGAGAGGATCAACCGAAAAGAAAAGTGAGCCAATTTAAAGGCTCACTTCTGTTGAATTATCGTCCGGTTGTTCCTTTAGCCAGTGCTTTGATTCGTACGACTTCGAATGGTCGAGTACCAGTATCTTTACCGTTGTTTAAGGCAGCCGTTCGATCAAGTTGATTGACCGTTACGTAAATATAACCGTCAGGGCCAAATGACATGCCATCAGGCCAAGTTTGGTTGTCTGATAGTGTGGCAATAATTCGGTACCCTTTTGGTGTGGACACACCAATTGCATTGTTCTCAATATCCGTAACATAAACGTTCTGAGCACTGTCTACAGTAATACCATCTGAATAAGGTTTGTCTGCGTATCTTTTAATATTGTCTGCGACAGTCTTTCCATCGTTATCGAACTCACTCGCTTTCACTCGATAAATAGTGCGTCCGTTGACAGCTCCGAAATAGACCCATTCGTAAGATGGATCGATCGTGATTGGGTTTAACGCAAAACCAGTTTTACTGTCGGCCTTCATAGATGGGTGGTTTTCTGCCACTCGAACCGCTTCTCCCGTCTTTAGGTCAACAGTTACAAAGGCTGGAATAGCTTCACATTTTAGATCGTTCTGGGTCATATCAGCAATGATAATACGTTGTCTTTTTTGGTCTAGAGCAAAATCTTGTAGGAAGCTTGTCGGTTTTAGAACAGAGGCGGGTATTTTTATCGTTTTTACTAATGCTTCATTACGAGTATCCCAGCCCGTTATGGAATGAGTTGCCAGATCGAGAATCCACGCGACTCCGTTGTCATCGGTACGAATGGCAATGACAGCCTTAAATTGAGAGTTTTCACCTTGTGCATATTTCATCGTCGGGTATGGCGTTTGATTTCCAGCCACGCTTAACTCGATGACTTTAGTCGTTGGATGATCGAGCGGATGAACGCTTAACAATAAACGCCCATCTGGTGTAACCGAAGGGTTACCTGGGCGTTCAGTCATGGTCGCGACCACGGTAGCTTGTTTTGGAGTGATCTTTGCCTCTGCATGTGCATAAGTAGACAAAATTGCGCTCGCTAGTACGGTGTAGATTATTGTTTTTTTCATTTTCTTTCCCTTGATAATTTACGCAAATGTTACCAATGGGTTAACAATCATCAATAGCCTTGTATTTGTCACACTTTCAAAATAAATTTGATAATTAGCTTTAACCTATTCATATCAGTGCGTATTGATAATCAGTTAAATTGAATTTAGTTCTTAAAAATCATAATGATGAAGGGGTTGTAATATTGTGATTACCTTTTTCGAGTAACAGGTTCATCTTTTTGTTATCAGTGTCAGTAATTTTGAACTCACAAAACCACATTTCGTTGATCTTTGCTATATTCTGGTTAGACCACTTGTTGCTGAACTGTTAATTTGTTCTGAACGGCAGGAATAACGAATAGGAATACGGTTTTGCAACTTCATACCATCAAAGGCTATATCCAAGACATGTATCTCGTAGAGTACCCTGACAGGTTGTTGTTACTTGATGGTGCGTGCCGAGCGGATATTCCCCACCTTAAAGTTTTCATTGAAGATGATCTTGGCCGTGAATTTAGCGACCTACACACAGTGGTTGTGACGCACATGCATCCAGATCACGCAGGAGCAGCACACAAACTCAGAAAGCTCACGAATTGTCATTTGGTTGCAGCAAATCGAGATAAGGATTGGTACCACGGCATCGATGGCATATTGATGCATTTGACCGATTTGGCATTAGCACGGTGGATGGCGAACCGATTGGGCAAGCCCAAAGCAAACCTATGGTATTCAAGAAAGCTGAAGCCGGACTACAAGCTGTCGGATGGTGACAGTATTCCGGGCTTTGATGATTGGTTGGTTCTGGAAACGCCCGGCCATACCGACAGAGACCTTTCCGTCTATTGCCCATCACACAGTGTCGCCTATGTGGCGGACTTAATGGTTGAGGTCAAAAAGAAGCTGATTCCGCCTTTCCCAATTTTTCATCCCAATAAGTATCGAGAGTCGGTATCTCGTATCTATGACATGCAGGTCAACACCTTGCTGGTGGCGCATGGGGGACAAGTGAATTTGAGTGAGCAAGCCTTTGCACATCTGTTGATGAGTGCGCCAAGAAGGCCAGTGACACATTGGCGAGTGACTAAAATCAAACTCAAAGGATTGCTAAAATCTGTTTGGCGATTTGGGTTTAAAGATAAAAAGAATCGCCATAAATAATAAAGGCCAGTCTCAAAGACTGGCCTTTATTATTGTGCGTTGTTGACTCACTATTTGAACTGTGGAGCAGTTCAATTAGTGAGAAATTAGAAATTCGCCCGCAGGGTCAACAATCACTTTGTCACTCATGCCTTGACGACCAAGCAGCATCATATAAGTCATATCCTGACGGTTGCTCAGTGTGATATCGATAGGCCATTCCTGACCACCAATTTTTAACATGGTTTCAATCACACAACGGTGTTCAACTTCGCCGTTCGATGATTTGATTCTTTTACTCGTTTTCAGCTTCGCCTTGCAGCGCACAGTCTCTTCTAGGTGGTAAACGTCTGGGTGAAGATCGAACTCAACGAAGTTTTCACCGTCTGTTTTTACACATAGTAGATTGTCTACGTGCAGAGAAGAGGTTTGAGCCCCTGTATCAACACGCGTATGTAGTCCAGTTATCCCTAACTCTGGTAAGCAAAGTGCTTCTGTATTCCCTATGATCATTTTATTGTTCATGTTTTTTCCAATCATGAGTAAACGGCGTTTAATCAGCCTTTGCCACGAGTACGGTTAGCGTTTGGTTTTGCATTTTTTTCGATGAATCCGAAAATCATGTCTGCTACATCTTTGCCTGTCGCTTTCTCGATACCTTCTAGGCCTGGAGAAGAGTTCACTTCCATTACAACAGGGCCATTCTTAGATTGTAGAATATCGACACCACATAGGTTTAACCCCATGATTTTAGCTGCATTGATCGCCGTAGCGCGCTCTTCTTTGGTTAGTTTAACCAGTTGAGCTGTACCGCCACGGTGCAGGTTAGAGCGGAATTCACCCTCACCAGCTTGGCGTTTCATTGCTGCAATAACTTTGTTACCCACAACAAAACAACGGATGTCTGCGCCATTAGCTTCTTCAATGAACTCTTGAACCAAGATGTTCGCTTTTAGGCCCATGAATGCTTCGATAACGCTTTCAGCTGCTTTGTTTGTTTCAGCCAGAACCACACCGATACCTTGAGTGCCTTCAAGAAGCTTGATAACCAGTGGCGCGCCACCTACGTTTTTGATCAAGTCTTGAATCTTGTCTGGGCGGCTAGCGAAACCTGTTTTTGGTAAGCCAATACCTTTACGAGACAACAATTGTAGTGAGCGTAGTTTGTCGCGAGAACGGCTAATAGCCACTGACTCATTGATACAAAAAGTGCCCATCATTTCGAATTGGCGAACAACCGCAGTGCCGTAAAAGGTAATGGAAGCGCCAATACGTGGAATAACAGCATCGTATTGAGGTAGCTCTTCACCCATGTAGCGAATCTTCGGATTGTTACTCGCGATATCTATATCACAGTGCAGCGTGTCGATAACATCGACCTGGTGACCACGAGCTTCTCCAGCCGCTTTTAAGCGAGAAGTAGAGTATAGGTTTTCGTTGCGAGAAAGAATTGCGATACGCATGGCGTTTCCTTAGTTAATACCTGATTGGTAACTGCAAATAAATGAGTTGTTAGCTGAGCTTTCAGTTTTTCTGAGGCTCTTTGCTTGCTTCGGGGCGAACCTTAAGGCTTTTCGTTTAACTAAGAAAACGAATTAAATTTGTCGAGTCGACAACGGAAATTTATCGAATGTGTGAGCGATTGGTACAACTAGGTTGAGAGGGCGTTTGGAATGGAAAAGCGAGTTGAGACCTAACTCATATTGGGGGTAGGAGCCTATTAGGTTGTACTCAACTCGCGTTAACTCGGTGCTTAAAAGTGTACTAATAACGCCAGTTACATAGCTCTATAAGTGTTCGTAGTGCTTCTCTTTCGAGCTTGCTACAGGTGCTTTTTAGCTTATTAAGATAGTATTTTCTCATGATGATTACTTCTCTTGTATTAGGCTTTGGTGGGAGCTCAAAGTTCCTTGTTGACCCATTAATTATGGTTACTTAATAGGAAGTAATAAACAGATGGGTTTTTACTAAGTTGTTCCTGTTTTTGTCTTTTATCGCTACTTTTTGACTGATGTGTTTTATAATGGACTTAATCAGGAAGGGTTGTTTCTAAAAAGGTTCATTATTTGTCTGATCTAAACATGATGCGTTACTACACAAGGCTGGATTCGTTCGAGCCTAACCTCCCACATTCGGTAACCTTAACTGAGGTTGCAGACAAGCTGTTCACCAGCTTGCGTCATGCACGAACCTTGTTAGGTAAAATGCATCAGGCTGAATGGGTGGTGTGGGAGCCAAAAGTCGGCAGGAATCAACGTTCTAATTTGACTTTGCACTTTAGTAATCAACAGCTGACTCAACACGTTGCGAGTAAACTGATAGAGCAAGGCAAATACGAAAAAGCACTCTCAATTCTAGACAATGACCGCGCTGTATTTGGCTCTCTCCTCCAAGAAACCTCTGGCGCGACGATGCGTGAAGGGCTGCTGCACGTGCAATTAACTTATAAACGTAAGTTTGAAGACCTGTTCCCGCATCATATTCACCGCAGTAGCGAACGATTTTTGATCAGGCAAGTGTTCAGTTGCCTCGTCACTTGTAATGGCAAGGGCGAGTTGAAGCCTGAACTGGCGCACCATTGGGAATATGATGCTGAAAAGTTGGTTTGGACTTTCTATTTGCGCCCCGGCCTAACCTTCCACGATGGCCAACCCGTTGATGTCAAGCAGTTAGTATCGTTGTTTACCGCCTTACAACCGCTACCTTTCTATCAGACAGAGTTAGCCCATGTCGCTTCGGTTTACAGTGAGCAGTCATTAAGGATCAGCTTCCAATTGACCAAAGCAGATACTGGTTTTGCTGGTTTACTTGCTGGGGTTAAGTATTCGATTCAACCCGCAGCGCAAGTAACTCGTGAGCCATCGCCATTAAACTCGGTGTCACATGCAGTTATTGGTACCGGTCCATTTAAAGTGGTTGAGACCAATAATGAACGGATCAAGCTCGCGGCATTTGAGCTCTATTATGGTTGTCGGTCTTTAACCGATGAGGTGACCATCTGGCAGTTTGAAGAATCGATGACGGGCAGTGCTCGATTCGATGACAGCCAAATGCAAGTCTCGTCTTATGAAGATTCTTCTTGTTTCCATCAGCTAGGGAAAAGCGATACGGAGCTTGTTTCAGCAGACACAGACGGCCTTCGTAGCCGAGTCGAAGATGGGTGCTTGTTTATCCTGTTCAATCAGAATTCAGCGGCAACTCCGCTTAATAATGAGCAGCGAAAATACCTTTCAGAACTGACCAACCCACAAGCTATTTTATCTCAGCTGGAAAAAAACAAGGGTTTGTTCAGTGTCTCTTTAGCTCAAAACATACTGCCAAGTTGGCAGAAATTGTATCGAACGCCTTCGAAAGAAGCACAACTGCCTAAAAAGATGACCATAGCCGTTTACAATTACTACGCCCTATATAGATGTGCTATTTGTGTATCTGACATATTGAAACGATATGGTGTAGAAGTTGAGGTAAATACCTACAGTTTTCGAGAACTGGCTCAGCTATCTCAGAGTGGTGACCTTAAAGAAGACTTGGTGTTGTGTAACCTCAATCTCGATGACAATGCACCTTCTTCACTGTTCTCGTGGTTGATGAATGATCCTGTTTTGCACTCTGCACTAGGAGAGATGAACAGCGATTGGCTGAAGCAGCGCTTAGATCATCATAAGGCATCGGTTGAACTGCCGAATTACTTGGCAGAGTTGGAGCCCGTTGCATCGACGCTGATCTCGGACTATTGGTTAGTGCCTATGTTCCATCACCTACAAACCGTGCGTTTCCAAGGTATTCTGAAGAATGTAGCCATCACGAACTGGGGTTGGCCAGATTTCAAGAATGTATGGTCTGCGGATTAATATTTCTAACTAAATAGATTCACTATTCTTTTCTAGCCGATCTCGGCAGGTCCACATATAGCCAAAATATAAGTTACACTAACCGGTTTACTTTTTCGTTTTGCTATGTA
The DNA here is from genome assembly GCF_021728315.1 of Vibrio sp. L5-1. Classification (NCBI taxonomy): domain Bacteria; kingdom Pseudomonadati; phylum Pseudomonadota; class Gammaproteobacteria; order Vibrionales; family Vibrionaceae; genus Vibrio; species Vibrio sp. L5-1. The sequence goes on from NZ_JAKKCQ010000005.1 coordinate 28,990, forward strand.
AACTAATCAGTGTAGTTTTTGCGTTGGGATAGACCCAATGATTAAAGAGATACCAATGAAAAAATATCTATTACCGATTTTAGGAGTACTTGCCGTGGTCGCTATCGTAAGCACAGGTTCACAATCAAACGACAATCTAGATAAGCTTCCGAAGAAGTTTGTTAACAGTGAGTTGGAATACAAATCGGGTATGTCTGATATTTTTTCAATCTTGAAAGCTTACGTGACTGTGGAAAGGAATGAGCCGGTACCGCGTTCTGCATTGCCTCTGAAACCGATGACAGCCGAGCAGCTGATCGAAGAACAAGACGATGTCGCTTATCGCTTGGGTCACTCAAGCGTGATGATGAAGCTGGATGGCAAGCTAGTGATGACTGATCCTGTGTTCAGTGATCGCGCATCGCCAGTGCAATGGATGGGGCCAAAGCGCTTCCATCCAACACCAATCTCATTACAAGAACTGCCTGATATTGATGTGGTAGTGATCAGCCACGATCACTACGACCATTTAGACAAAGGTGCCGTAAAGGTATTAGCAGGCAAAGTAGGGACATTTTTGGTGCCACTCAGAGTCGGTGCTCTACTAGAAAAGTGGGGCGTGGATAAAGCAAAGATCATTGAGTTGAACTGGTGGGAGTCGGCAACCGTTGCTGATATCGAGTTCACTTTGACGCCGACACAACATTTTTCTGGGCGTGGCTTACTTGATCGTGACCAAACACTGTGGGGGAGCTGGGTCATTAACGCTTCAGATAAGAAAGTCTTCTTTAGCGGTGACTCTGGTTACTTCAACGGCTTTAAAGAGATTGGTGAGCGTTTCGGACCGTTTGATTTAACCATGGTTGAAACGGGCGCGTATAACTCACTTTGGGTGGATATTCATATGTTCCCAGAGCAAAGCGTTCAAGCGCACATTGACCTTCAGGGTAAGGTGATGATGCCAATCCACAACAGCACGTTTGACCTTTCTATGCACGATTGGCAAGACCCAATGGAGCAAGCACTGACGATAAGCAAAGAGCGAGACGTGCAAATGGTGAGCCCTGTGATGGGTGAACGCCTAGTGATCGCAGAGCCAGTACCCGTTCAAGCGTGGTGGAAACTAGCATCGAATTAGAGCTGTTACCTAATTAGAACTGGCATCTAATTAAAACGGTCATCTAAGTTAGAGGTAGCCATACTGCTAATCTATATCAAATCAGCTCATACAAAAAACGCCACCGATCGTACGATTCGGTGGCGTTTTTTTCATCTTTCTAAAGATCGGCTTTGTTTCAAAGAGCCGATCTATTTCTAATTACTCATTCTCTAGATCAGTTTTCTAGATTGTGAGCCATCTTGCTCGCGATTTTTCGAAACTGTTCTAACTCATCGTCGGCCATGCCTTTGGTCATTCTCTGCAGCATCTCTCGGTCAATATTCGATACCTTACTCATGATCTCTTGACCCTTATCGGTCAGAACCAATAACTGGCTTCGCTTGTCTTCGGGATTAGGCGATTTCTTCACAAGTTCCTGACTGATCAACGCGTTAACGAGCCTAGTGACTTGCGCCTTATCGCGGTTTAGGAAGTGTGCAATATCAATAGAAGTACATGGAGACTTCTTGGTAATGATCTTCATTACACGAATATTCATTGGCGCGATGTCAGAGTCCAAACTCTCAATCTGTTCACTCATTTGACGTTTCAAAGAGTGTACCAAACGAAAGATGGATTCTAGCGATGTGTTATCAGACATAAACGATCCTTAGAAATCTAGTTGACAGTATCAACCACTTTATTTATAGTTGACATTATCAACTTAATTGTTCGTAAATTCAAGACAGGAATATAGATATGACGATTCAAGCAACATTAACGCCAACTCTTCCTGAGCAAAAAGCCACGCCTGTATTACACAAAGCTTTGGTAATGATGAGTTTAATGCTGACGATTGGCGGCAGTTTAACAGCGGTTATGACTTACATGAATGTCGGGTTTGGTGAGGAATTCATCAGCAATTGGCTATCATCGTTAGCGCTTGCTGTCGTGATTATGATGCCAATCGGCATGGTGATGATGACTTTGGTGACTAAAGTCACTGCTAAGGCGTTGCCCAATTACGGCGAGAAAGCTCGCAACCTAATCGTGGGATTGATTATGGCTTTTATCATGGAGTCCATCATGGCATTTGTAACAGCGGGAAATAATATTGGATTTTCGGATACATCGGCGTTTACCAGTGGATGGTTTAATGGATTTATTGCTGCGCTTCCTATTGGCCTTACGATCATGGTCGTGATGTCGATGACGGTTAAACCTAAGCTCGAACGATTCATGAAGAGCTAGCCAAAACACTTTTTAAGCATTGTAGGAGATCCACATGACAGCATTCACAGGCAAACACAATAACTACCGTATCACTATCGAAGAAGTGAACATCAAAGAAGATCGTGAACTGCAAACCATGCAGTTTGAAATTGAAGACAGAGAAAACATGTTCGCGATTGTTGAGAAGATCAAACAAGACAGTGGCTTAGACGAGCAATCAGCAACGCGACTAGGGGTGAGCATTCGATTACTCGGCCCAATGATGATGCAAGATAGAAAGCACCCTCTGTTTGTTGATTTCATGCCTCATTTCAGAAACTTCATGCAGAATCTGAAGAAGACGTTAAAAGGGCAGTAAGCCTAGTCATCAGTAACACGCTCAAAAAGCCAGTAATCAATTTACTGGCTTTTGTTATATTTAAATCAACATAGTTTCAGTTGTTTGCGTCTAGAATATGGGAAAATTGATGGCTGAATTTGCGGTGTTGCTTCGTTGTTTAATTGTCTATTCAAGCTTCAAGAAATCCGATATTATACTGGTCATAAAACTAAAGGTGGTATTATATGACAAATGTATTTAAGCAAGCAGCTGAAGAACTACTGAGTCGCCGCGTTGCGGGAACTAAAGCACCAAGATTGGACGAACAGTACCGTCCGAATAACTTGGAAGATGCGCTAAAGATCCAATCATCAATGATCGATCTTAAGAGCGACAAGGTCGGTGGTTGGAAGTGTTTGCTTCCTTTGGCTGAAGACAAGTTCATTGTTGCGCCTATCTTTTCGGGTAGCGTTCAACAAGGCGAAGTTTGCGAACTGTTTGCTGACAACGACGTAGTACGTGTTGAGCCTGAAATTGCCTTTACGCTTGCAAAGAGCCTGCCTGCAAACCCAGAAGGTTACAGTGAAGAGCAAATCAATGAAGCGATTGGTTCTTGCCATATGGCTCTTGAGTTAATGCAATCTCGCTTTGCTGATGACAGCGGTGCCGAGTTCTATGAAAGACTTGCTGACGGCCTAGTAAACCAAGGCTTGTTCATCGGCCCTGAGATTGATCGCGAAAAAGCGTTCACCTCTGCTGAGATCAGTATTGAAGTAACTCAAGGCGAGCGAGTTCAAGCATTTGACGGTAAGCACCCGAATACACTGCCACCAAGCCCAATCTACTGGCTGATTAACTACATGACGCGTCGTGGTGTTGATTTCCAAGCGGGTGAAGCAATCATCACGGGTTCTTACTGCGGTATCGTAGAAATGGAATTCGATAAGCTAACGACATTCCATTACCAAGATATTGGCGAATACCAAGTAACGTTTAAGCAGAAACGCTAACTTCTATTGGCGCACTATCTGTTATCGAAAGGCTATTTACTGACTAGTAAATAGCCTTTTTTATTAAGTGATGTTCAATAGGGTTCTTATTACTTTGCATTTAATTGGGCGTTTAGACGTCTAGACGTTGACAAGTTCTAAGTGTGACATTAGTCTCTCTTCTCCCTGTTCTATTGCGTTGTCGTTCCATGTCTAATTCGAAAAATCCTAATGCTGTAATTGCACCTTCTGCAGTTGCACTTATCCCTCTGATTGTTTTCCTTTCGCTGTTTATTGGCGTAGGTACGTACTTGTCGTTGCAAGGCGTCGACTTTGCGTTCTATCAGCTTCCAGCTCCGATTGCGGCTTTGCCTGCGGTGATGTTGGCGCTGTTACTAAGCAAAGATAAATTGAACCGTGCTATCGAGCAATTCCTGAATGGAGTCGGTCACAAAGACATTATTGCAATGTGTATGATCTACCTATTGGCGGGTGCTTTTGCGGCTGTGGCTAAAGCGTCTGGTGGCGTTGACGCGACTGTAAACCTTGGCCTATCTGCTATTCCAACTAGCATGATTCTGCCGGGTATCTTCCTTATTTCTGCTTTCATCGCAACAGCAATGGGCACTTCGATGGGTACCATCGCTGCGGTTGCACCTGTGGCGTTAGGCATTGCAGATTCAGCAGGCATGAGCATTCCACTGACAGCAGGTGTTGTTTTGAGTGGCGCGATGTTTGGTGACAACCTGTCTATCATCTCTGATACCACCATTGCCGCAACACGTTCGCAAGGCTGTGAGATGAGAGATAAGTTTAAAGAAAACATCCGCATTGCACTTCCAGCTGCTCTTATCGCGATTGTTATCTTTGCTTTCAACAGCACTGCAACTCAGGTTCCTGAAACAGGCCCAATCGAGTGGCTGAAAGTACTGCCGTACATCACTATTTTGATTCTTGCTGTGTCGGGCATGAATGTGTTCGTTGTGCTGACAATTGGTATCTTGCTGGCGGGTGGCGTGAGCCTAGGTTCTGTCGAGAACTACGGTATGACGGATTACGCTCAAGATATCTATGCAGGCTTCGGTAACATGCAGGAAATCTTCCTACTGTCGATGCTGATTGGCGGTTTGAGTGAGCTAATGCGTCGCCAAGGTGGACTGGCGTTTCTGACTAACTTAGTGAGCGGTTTGATTCGTGCGTTTGGTTCTTCACACTCTAAGCAAGCCAATGGCCGTGCGAGTGAGCTCGGTATTGCTGGCTTGGTATCAATGGTGAACCTATGTACGGCAAACAATACGGTAGCGATTATTGTATCTGGCAGCGTGGCTCGCCAATTAGCTGAAGAAAATAACGTGTCTCCACGTCGCTCTGCCAGCTTATTGGATATCTTCTCTTGTGTGATTCAAGGTGTACTGCCTTACGGTGCACAGGTATTGCTATTAGGTTCGGTATTTAACCTATCGCCTTTGGATATCGTGGCTAACTCTTACTACTGTTTCGCGCTTGCAGTTGTGGCTGTGTTTGCCGTGTTTATCAAGCATCCAGCGCGCCAAGTAGCTAAAGCTTAGTACCAACTTATCAAGCTTAGTAATCATTGCTTTCGATAGAAGGCTCCGCAAGGAGCCTTTTTTATGCCTGTTCCGAATGGGCAGACAATTAAGGCTTGATTTGAGGTTAAAGAAAACCGCCTGTGAATAAAGGCGGTTTTGAATTTAGTTAAAGTAGGTTCTCAAGTTCATTCGCGGACGCGACATTGGCATAGCCAAAGCTAAGAGCAGCCATAAATGCAGCGTGGACATGCGCTGCTGGCACGGTAATACCGTTGAATTCCATATCTAACGTTGTGCAAGCGTCGTGCGCTACATGGCACTCATAGCCTAAATCGGTAGCTGCGCGAGTTACAGCATCAATACACATGTGGCTCATCGCGCCGACAATGATCAGTTTTTCAATTCCTTTTCCCTTCAGTACTTCGTTCAGCTCTGTTTCTCTAAAGCTGTTGATTTGATGTTTTACAATCACAGGTTCACCTTCTTGAGGTGCGACACTGTTGTGGATTTGAGCACCGTTTGAGCCCGGCTGGAAGAAGGGCGCCTCATTGGTTGGGAACTCATGACGAACATGAACAATAGGAAGCTGTTTCTTTCTAAATGCGGTTAGTAGTTGAGAGCCTTTTTGGGCTGCTTTTTCTGTCTCAGACAGCGGCCATTTCGCTCCCTCGTATGAAGGGAAGTAGTCATTTTGAAAGTCGATAAGTAGTAGTGCAGTGTTCGTCATAGTCCATACCTTTGTATTTAGTGTATTTAGTGTATTGCGGTGTAGGAATATTATGAATACTCTGTATTTTTTATCGCACGTCAAAAATGACAGACTATATGGCAATAGTGACAAAATCAGTAATGGTCGAAATCATCGACTATCCAGGTTCTCTTCAGAGTGCAGTGTTCGGGGTGAAAGAGTTTCTTCAGATGGCCAATAGCCTTGATCCTTCCGATGAACAGGTTCAGTTTCATGTTGAGATTAAGCCTCACAATGACTTGGCTTGTCCAACCGGCCATTCAATAGGCACCTCACAAGACAGTTCAACCTTTGGTTCAAAGGCCGATATCATTTTATTGCCGCCAAACTTAGATGGTCGCTACTACCTAGAGCCGGATGAAGGGCTGTTAGATTACCTTGTTGAGTCTCATCAACGAGGATCGATACTGTGCTCGGCATGTGCGGGCGTGTTTATTTTGGCGAAGACGGGGCTACTGCAAGGTCGAACCGTGACAACCCATTGGCAAGCACAACAAAAGTTCTCGGATCTCTATTCGGACATCGATGTCGATATCGACAAAATCTTGATTGATGACGCTGACATCATCACAGCTGGTGGTTTGATGTCGTGGATGGATCTGGCTTTGTCTATCCTGACAAAATACACGACTCCGACCAATACTCGTAATCTAGGTAAGTATCTCGTACTTGATACTGGGTTGAGGGAACAGCGCTATTATCAGAGTTTTACGCCGAATTATGCTCACGGTAATGACAAGATTGTATCGGTGCAGCACTTTATTCAGAAAAACTACCACTTATCTTTAACTCTTGATCAGTTGGCTGAAGAAGCGTTCATGACCCGAAGAACTTTTATCCGTCAATTTACTAAAGCAACTACCTTTACGCCGATCAATTACATCCAACATGTGCGTATTCAAAGTGCCTGTGAGCTACTGGAAAGTTCTCATAAACCGGTAGATCAAATCAGCTATTTAGTCGGCTATGAAGACGTAAATAGCTTTCGAAAAGTCTTTTTTAAAATCATCGGCTTAACACCATCAAGATTTCGTTCTAGATTTCTCGCCGAGGAATGACTTTTAATAGTCACCATTCCTCAGGTTTATTGAGTCGTGTTGTTAGTGAGCATCTTGGATGTCTCTAATTCAGTTTCTTTGTCACAAACTCTTTGTTTCTAACCATCAGCCACATCAATCCGCCTAGAATTCCCACCGATAATTGGATGAAGCCTAGGTTTTCAATTAGAGAATCTGGGCGTATTGAAACCAAGACCATGCCAAGTGAGCCACAAATCATGCTGAAGAACTGGATCAGTGCGACGGCAGAACCTGTGTCGTGATCTTGTTGATTTAGCATTAAATTAGTGCCGGGCACTCTCATTATGATAGCCATTAAAGTGGCGGGAGCTGCGATAAATGCGAAGAACCAAGGTGACAATCCACCTACAGTTAGCGTGAAGATTCCTGCGATTGCCAGTAGAGCAAAACACCCTGTAATCACTTTTTGAACTGGCATTCGATAGGACAACTTCATATAAATGGTTGGCCCGAATGAGGCGCACAACGCATTAAATGCGAAAGCGTAGCTGAATTGCTGCTCGGTTAATCCGAAGTGATTGATGTAGATATAAGAGCCGGCAGCCAGAAAACCCATAAGTGCCATTGGTGTGATAGAGAAGATCACCAGCAATTTGACGAACGAGCGGTTTTTCATGACCACGCCCATTCTTCCCCATGAACGGAACATAGAACCTTGGTACTTGGTTTCGAGCGTCTCTCGATAGCAGCAAGCTAATACTGACGCGAACGCACCAAAAACAGCGAGAGTGACGAACATCATTCTCCAAGACGCGATTTTCAGTAGGAACGCCCCAAATACCGGCGCGACCATTGGCGCGATGATCACCAGTGACATGATGGTCGCCATGATCTTTTCACGTTCTCGGCCGTCATAAAGGTCTTTCACGATGGCGGTTGCGATAACGGTGATGGCACTGCCCGCAAAAGCTTGGAATATACGAGCACCAATTAACTGCTCTATGCTATTGGTCATGGCACATATTACACTTGCCACCATATAGCTCGCTAATCCAATCAATAGGATCGGCTTACGACCAAACTTTTCGCTGAGCGGCCCCCAGAACAACAGACCGAAGGCATAGGTAACGAAGTAGCTGCTCAGGGTTAGATTGACCATCGATTGGTCAGTGTTAAACACCTCTACCATTTGTGGTAGTGCAGGTAAATAAAGGTCGATGGTCAATGGAGGAAACGCACTGATGATGACGAGGAAAAATAGCATGCCGGTTTTACCCAGTACTGGTTGTGGTTTCTTCAAGGTATCTCCCTGTTATCCAAGAAAGGCGTTTATTCGATAGGATATTGGTTTACAGAAGGTTTTAAGCACTTCAGACATGAAGGACGGATTCACTACAGAATGTAGCGAACAGACTTTAAGAGCTTGTCTTTGTGCTTAATTGTATTATAAAATATTATCACTTTTATGGATAACGAGTTCAACCAGTTAGTGGTAGGGATAGGCTGTAATAGTCACGGCACATTTTAATTACTAGTGACCTTGTATTCGCTAGTGGCCTTGTAATAGTTGGTGACATTGTAATGGCTAACGATATTGTAATACTCAACGAAACCACAATACTCACGACTTGGCTTGTTATCTTTTCTTTGGGCGTTTTTCGACTAAACCGTTACGCTCTAAACCACGTCGAACGCTGCTGCAAAGCTTACCAAAGCGGCGCAGTTCCTCGAAGTTAGGGCCTTGGCCAATGGAAATACTGTGCTCCCAATACATTAACTCACTGTCGACCATCTCTAGTAGTTTCTTAGAGCAACCCGAGCAGTTTCCTTTTGGCCCACAGATAAACGTCTCCGATTCGTAAAGTGGGAGTTCGTTTTTAACTTCTTCAATTAAGCTTAGCATTGCCAAATTTAGATTAGGCTTTTTGGTTGCTAGTGGTTTCAAGCTTGGTGCTTGCGCAGTTATCAAAGAAGAAGTTTGTGTGTTGTGGTGCAAATTCAAAGCAGCTGATGACATATCAAAGGCCTCAAGGAAAGAAGAAGTGGAGCATGCTACTCGTCACAAGAAAATGAATCTTGATGTAGTGCAATAAGCGTGGATAACTATCCGAAAGAGGTAGGAGTCACAAAAGGTTGTGACTCTTTTCTATAAAGCGCGGCACTGTCGAAACTAATGGTCAAAATGTGCAGGCGAGAACGCGTTATTAAGGAAAGCGAGAGCGTTTAGAACTCTGCGTCGAACTGAAACACCATCCACTCTTTTGTCACTGGGTGGTGCAGAGCAAGCCTTTCTGCATGTAAGTGTAGTCGGTCGGCTTTGTTGCCATACAGTCCATCACCCAAAATAGGCATGTTAAGCCCTTCTTCATGTGAACAGTGAACACGCAATTGGTGTGTACGACCCGTTTTCGGGTGCAGATGAATCTTGGTGGTGTCTTGGTTTCGCTCAATCACTTCCCACTTGGTTTCAGCGTGTTTGCCATGTTCAAAGCAAACAATCTGACGAGGACGATCGTATAAGTCACCACGCAGTGGCAAGAGAACATAACCTTCATCTTGATCTAAAACGCCTTCAATCATTGCTACGTATCGCTTCTCAACTTCACGAGTAATGAACTGCTTCTGTAAGCTTTTGTTCGCACGTCGTGTTAAAGCAAATATCAGAATGCCAGAGGTCGCCATATCCAAACGGTGGATAACAAATGGCCCTTCAACATCTTGGTGCATTTCTTGAACGCGTGTGTAGGCCGAGTCCTTAATGTTTTTACCCGGTACGGACAGAAAACCTGCTGGTTTGTGTACTACAACGATGTGCTCATCTTGGAACAGGATATCGAGGTCTTTTCCTTCTGCTGGGTTCTCTAGCAATGGGTTTGGATCGACTTCTAGACCTTTCATCATATGGCCTAAAATCGGTACACACTTACTTTGGCAAGAGGCGTAGTATTTCTTGTGCTTACGGATTTCAGACTTTGGAGAGCGACCCCACCAAAATTCAGCCAATGCCAGCGGTGTGTAACCGTTCAAATACGCGTATTGCAGCAGCTTTGGAGCGGCACATTCGCCAGAACCCGCCGGTGGTATCTTGTTTGGGGTGTCTTCAAAGATCTGGTTCAGATCCTCAATATTTCCTTCCGCATTTTGGAAAGCGTATTGTGAAAACAACTTGTGTTGAAGCTGATGAGAAAGGTGTGCTCTTTGCTCTTTTAGCTCAGCCAGTTGAGAGGTGAAAACATCAACTTTAGCCTGCAACACTTGCAGGGTCTGTTCCCAGTTGAGCTTTAGGTATTTCTGCTGGTTCTTGTCGGCAACACTGGCCTTGTTTAGCTCGTTATTTAGCTGTTCGAAAGCTTGCTCATCAAGGTTTTCTTTGCCTTGTTCACGTTGTTCTTTACGTGTTTTTCGGCCTTCAATAATCAATAGACGTTGAGCTTCAATCTCTTGCTCAGCTTGCGCTTTTTGCTGCGCAAGTTGTTCGCACAAATCAAGGTATTCAGTATTTGCTTGCAGCGCTTTAAACTCAGCGTTTACAGCCATCATATCGGCCGTATCTTGATGGAAAAAGCTGTCGCTGCTCAGCATGTCGAATACGGGCGGCACAAAGTGAGGCAGTAGGTTTTGGTCGGCGATTTTACCTGAGAAAGCAGAGAAGTAACCCAATTCACCTTCAGGGCTTTTCACCAGTAACACACCAAACATTTTGCCGCGACCAGCGTCAGAATCTAGCCCGAAGTCATGTTGCCAATCGGTTTGCGTTTCTAGATATTGTTGAAGCTGACGAGAGGCGATTTCACACAGTGGATGCGGTTCGTAATAGAACGGGAAGGTGAAACGCTCTGGCAACGAATACGACTCGATCGGCTGTTGAAAGCGGGTGAAGCAATGCTCAGGTGTGTGGCTGTTATCTGAGTCGTGCGTTGATTTTGAGGAGTGCATAGTCGTCTTAATACTTATATCGTGGTGATAAATGGTTGTGAGTCTACTGTGTATGTTTAGAGACTTTAAACACAGTACGAGGCGGCGATTCTACTCTTTATCGAAAAGCGCCTCAAATAAGAAATGGTTCTATTACTGGATAGCTAAGCGAGACGGTTAACACGGAACCCATGAGTTATGGCTTGAACTTCATTAATTGATGAGTAACTTCTCGTTTTTAATCATAGAAGGTAACTTCACAAACGAAGGGTGGTAGCCTTGCCGCCCTCTTGTTCAACCTAAGGTAACGTTATGATTCCACTCAATACTTCGATTGTATCTGGTGTCGCTATTTCAGAGATCGACGGACAAATGAAAATGCTACTAATGAAGCGTGTGAAGGGCGAGTTTTGGTGCCATGTCGCAGGCTCGATTGAAGCAGGTGAAACAGGCTGGCAGGCTATCGTGCGCGAGTTTGAAGAAGAGACCCAAATTAAAGTGGAAGCCTTGTATAACGCGCAGTTTCTGGAGCAGTTTTACGAAGCGCACGTTAATGTGATTCAGTTGATCCCAGTGTTTGCGGTGCTATGCCCGCCCAACCAAACGATTGAACTGAATGACGAACATACAGAGTACCGCTGGTGCGATTTAGAGGAAGCGAAAGCACTTGCGCCGTTCCCCAACCAACATGCCGTCTACGATCATATTTGGTCGTATTTTGTCGATAAGCGAGTCAATCCGCTTTATCGAGTCAAATTGAGTTAGCGTTGGCTGTTTAAGAGCTAAGACTTACCAAGATACGGGGTTAGAAAAGCGCTCACTTGTGCTTGGCATAGCCCTACATCCACTTTCACGCCGTGCGATTCAAGTATCGCAACACCACGACCATTATTGCGAGGGTCTGGGTCTAGCATCGCCACGACTACGTGTTTTACACCTGCTTTAACCAATGTATTGGCACAAGCGGGTGTTCTGCCAACAAATGAACATGGCTCTAAAGTTACGTAAGCGGTAACCTCTTCCATTGTTCCGTCCGTTTTGCTGTCATAGCCATTCAGTGCTTCAACCTCGGCGTGGTTTCCACCGACTTTTTGTGTGTACCCAACAGACACCACCTTATCGTTCTTAACCAAAACACAGCCCACTGGTGGGTTTGGTTGGCAATCGGGTAGGGCTTGGCGCGAAGCTTCAAGAGCTTGCAGCATGTATTGTCGGTTCATGGTCGTTACTCAGTATGACGAGGGAGCGCAGCAGTGAGTGACCGCGCGCGGTTGATGACTTGGTTAGTTACTAACTTACTAAGCTAATAAGCTAAGCAAGTGGGGGCATGTTCGATCTGATTGGGCTTTTAGTCAATGGTTTTCATTTTGAATCTGGCCGCTAGTTGACTGTAGCCGCTCATTAACTCACTGTGGTTAATCGTTAACTGTGACCAATCGCTAATTTGGGCCAATGAGTTAACCAGTTCTTAGACTGAACTCGTTGGTCAAACACGTCTTTGCTGCGATTGGGGTTCGGTGTGATCTTCAAATCAAACAAACTCTCTAAACCAAAAGATGAAATACACTCGATGTCTCCATTAAGGTTTTGCTTTACGGCGACTGCGGTTTCTTTCTCTGGCCAGTAGCTCATCGCATCCAATGAGCCTTGGTAAGGTTCATCTCCATTTCTAGTGTGCATGCAGGCTTGATTGCGAACTTGCCAATGCAGTTTGGGTAAGCATTGTTTAAGCTGAGCCTCGTATCTAAAATCCGATTCGTAAGAGGTATCAATGGGATCAAAGTAGATCACATCAATATCATTGAGTGGAGTCGGGGAGGCATAGCCATGTAGGTGATCCCAAACGAGGTTTCTCACAAAGCCTGCAGCAACATAACACTGCGGTAAATCCAACTGGGAGACACAGTCTAAAACCTGCATTCGTAAGGGATCCTGTTTGATCAACGTGACGATACGGTTGGCTAATGGCTCGGACATTTATGAAGTAGTAACGTCGGTTATTTGATAATGACGCGTTACGTTCTTGGAAATATCACCCCATTCAGACGTTTTTACTCTCTGTTGGTGCGCTTCGAATGCTTCTCGGCTAGTGAATTCTTCATACACTTCAAAGCGATTAGGTTGAAGCGTGCTTTGGCTGACTCGAAACACGATACAACCAGGTTCTTCCAGTGTCAGTTCTTTGTGTACAACCAAGGCTTGTGTGACGGCTTTTAGGTCGTTGTCTGGCACTAGAATATGCCCTTGCAGAATTACTTTACTCATAATTACGTCCATTTAATTTTATTCACTACGGCTTTTTTATATCAAAAGCTCTATCCGTTACAAACATAATCCCACTTTGATGTTGTGACGTATAGGCTAATGTGGCGATTATTTGTTCACATTGAATGTAGCGCTAGTTACAGCGTAACTTTGAGGGCTATGTGAGCAATAAAAAATAAGACGTTGGAACTAAATCCGCGTTGGTCCGGTCTATTAAGTACGTATCATTGAACTGTATTGATACTGAAATGAATTTGTCACCTGAGATAACTAATCTAAATTTCGAACAACGGCTTAAGATATTAAATTGAGCCATAGTTGATAGCTAGGTCATACTTTGATGTAAATGGTACTCAAAACTCTATAAATTTTGTGATTTGTATCATTGATCTGGACATCAAACACCGTTAGATTCGAATTGTTGGCAATAAAAATAGCTCATGAAGAGCAGTTAAAGAAAAGGAAATATCCCTTATGAAAAAAATGAGAAGAGCACAGCTTCATCGCGTTCGTATCCAATACTGGAAAGACACAGCGAAAGAAGCTTCAAAGAAATAAGCTTTAAATCGTAAAGCTTTAAGATAAAAAAAGCTGAAAAGCTTAATCAAATGTAAAACGCAACAAATCGATTTCATTAGCACTCTCAAGGACCTTCATCTGGTCGGCGACTAAAGAAATCATCCTCCAAAGAGCTGACAGGCATTAACAACAATGCATTCAATGTCAGCTCATTAATACCCCCTCTTAGATTCTCTTGTTGCTTCACTCTGTTACTCCTAACTAAAACCCTTTTGTCCCTTTGTTCTTGTTACCTATCTCTGTATTGGCAAAGTCGTGATCAAAAAAAGCTCCCGATTTCTCAGAAGCTTTGATTTAGATTTTGATATCTGATGTGGTTACCTGCTCGGGAGAGATAACACCAACGTCAGGAGCTAATGCGTTAACGTTGGAAGAGCGTCTTCAAACTGACATCATCGGTTCGGTTCAGCTTTAGGCTCAGAAGATAGCCACCAACACCGATCAGTGCGTAAATACCTAGAGATAAAATCGGCGCTTCTGCAATCGCACTTAATGGGTTGCTTGCTATGAGCACATTCATTGGTAATGACGCGATGAGAGATAGGAAATCATTGATGCCATAGAACCCAAACACGGCGACAGAGAGGAACTTAATCGCATAGCTTGAGATAAAAATGACAAGCAGCGGAGAGTTCACCAGCTGCGAAATCGCTAGAGTGACAGTTGCCAGTGGCAATAAAACCAGTGCAACTAACATCATTCGTCCAAAAAACACTACCCAGTTGCTCAGCACATAAAACAGAGATTGCTGCTCAACCAATAGCGCCAGTTGTTGTTCACTTGATACGTTCAATATCCAGAATAGAAAATCTGCGAACAGCACTAACAATGCACAGATAGCCGGAATAACCACTAAACCGAAGCCTAGCTTCACGCCGTGAGTCATTGCATTGGATACCGGCATACTTCTCCAAAACATTGAACTGCCTTCTTGGCGTTCTTTACGCAGCGTTTTAGGGATATATAGCGTCGACAGGATCAGTGAAATAAGGCCCGCGCCAAAGTAGATCACTGAGTTGAGATCTTGTGCGAACTCTCTGTGGATGTCGCTCACGTCACCGTTCACTTGCATTTCAAAGAAAAACTCATGTTGCGCTGCGCCATTAAAGAACAGACCAACGAACAGTAAGAAACCACATAATGCGACAAACAGAGGCAATCGAGTGTTAACTTTGTGCTCGATGAGTTCTTTTTCTAGCATGTAAAAACTTGGATGCATTATGCCTTCTCCGTCTGTGTTGCAAGGAATAGGTCTGCTAGACCAACGTTATAGATGTTACCCAGTGATTCAACCTGCGCTTTGTATTGACCTTCTAATAGCCACTTAGTCGTCCCTAACCCAGGCTGAGAGGTGAGTGGGTTAAGTTTCTGTATCTCGCTTGAATGGTTGTTTGCGACTTCGATAATGAAGTAGTCGTGCTCGATGTCTTCCATGCTTTTCTGCAGTACACAATGACCTTGCTTCAAAATCAGTACATCCGTTAATAGGTGTTCAATTTCTGAAACCTCATGGCTTGCAATGATCATGGCGCGTTCACCGTCGTGGAACCATTCTAGTAGGTGGCGATAAAAAGTATCGCGGTACAGCAAATCTAAGCCCAGCGTTGGCTCATCTAATATCAACACTTGAGTGTCAGTCGCGATGATGATCGCGAGATGAAGTTGAACTTTCATCCCTTTAGAAAGCTGTTTGATCTTAGAAGAGAGCTTAATGTTGGTGCTGCTTAACGTGTGTTCTGCTTTTTGTTTGTTGAAGCTAGGGTGAACACCTTGTGTGTATCGAAGCAGTTGTTTAACGGTCATCCACTCTGGTAACACGTTAACATCTGAAATATACGATAAATGCTGCATGAGCTCTGCGTGCTGGTGGATAGGGTGGTAGCCGTTTACTTCAATCTCACCTTGATAGTTGTGGCCACCAAGCAGTGATTTGATCAGTGTCGATTTGCCCGCGCCATTGTGGCCCAGAAGCCCAAGTACTTGCCCTGGCTTTAACTCGAAGTTGATGTTCTCGACACCCACTTGGTTCGAATAGGTTTTGGTTACGTTTTTCACTGAAAGTAAAGTACTCATGACTTGTCCTTTATATGTTGTGCTAGCTGTTTCACGAGTTCTTCGACACTCATATCAATGATGCTTAGCGTCTCAGCGATGGCTGGGATCTGTGTGTTGATGAATGATTGGTGTGCAGACTCTTTCAATTTTTGAAGTGCCCCTTCGGCCACATACATGCCTTGGCCGCGTTTTTTCTCAACCAAGTCTTCATCCACCAGTAACTGATAGCTTTTCATGACAGTAAGGTGGTTGATCTTGAGATCGGCAGCAACCGCACGCACAGAGGGTAATGCTTGTTGCTCTAACCAAACACCTTGAAGAATTTGGTCACTGATCTTTACGGCAAGCTGCCTAAAGATCGGTTGGTCGTCTTTCCATTCGGTCATAATTAAAACTGCATGGTGATATACATGTGTATAACACTAACCTTTTTATTCGAATTGGCAAGGGTTTTATGAAAATGGATCGGATATTTTTACATTTGGATAAAGCATGTTTGGTGGGGAGGGTACTTGAAGCCTACGTCCTTGTGGGCTTTCAAGCAGCTGTATGAGCGATGATTATTTGAATAGGAAATGGTTGCTCGTCAAGATTTCTGTTAGGGGGGCCTATTGCTCCTCTGAGTCATTGGGCCGGCTATACAGATAGCCTTGATGTAAGTTGTAGCCTAGCTGACACAAGATATATTGTTGCCTGCGCGTCTCGACACCTTCATAAATCATCGTGATATTTGATAAGCGTCCAATCTCAGAGATATTAAGCAATACACCCTGATGGTGCTCTCCTGACTCGATATCCTTAACAAAGCAACGATCCAGTTTTAGATAGGCCGGAGAGATAACATTGATGATTTCGATGTTGTTATTGCCCGTGCCAAAGTCATCCAGAGCGATAGTGATACCAAGCTTTTTGATATCCTTAATGTTATCGATAACCTCACATCCATAGCCAATATTCGAATATTCAGTAATCTCGACGACAAATTCATTCGCTTCCATCGCGGCCAAATGCTCTCTGAGCCTTGCGAAGTTCGACCCCACCAAAGCGCTCGGACACACGTTGACACCATAGATCTCATGGCTGTTGTGTAATTTGGCTTTTCTGACTGTCTCGATGAGCAAGATAGTGTGAAAGGTGAGTAAATTGGTGCGTCTCATGGTGTTGATGAAGCTTAAAACGCCGACGTTACGAACTCGAGATAGCAACTCGTAATACAGAACGCTGTTGTCTTCGGTGTTGATGATGGGCTCTTCTTCAAAGGAGATGTGTTTCCAACGAAACAGGTAGATCATAAAGCCCAGAATATAGGAGCGATAAAGCAGTGTGGCGAGAATCAGAGAAAGCGCAGTCCACAGTACGACAATATCATCACTGTAAAAGGTAATGGTTGCACCGGTTGGCAGTGGTGTTTGATAGATAGCTTTACTTTCTTCACCTAGGTTCAGAATGTAATAACCATTCTTCTGGATCGAGACCGAGTCGACTAACAGCGGCAATAGTGAGTTCTTGTATCGAGCTTCAATAGAGCGTGTAGAAATACGCACCGTAAGGTCAATGTCACGCTTGGTATCTACGAAGCGTGAATAAGCGAAATCGGTACTATCGTAAAAGTCATCAACTTGATCAAGGTCTACCATTTTCGAGCGTGTTTTGGAGATATAACATGAACCATAAGACGTAGTCATGATGACAGAATCTAAGTTGAGTGAATGCCTTAATGAGTGCACAGCCCCTTGGTTATCGCAACCATAGAGCATGATTTCTTCAGCAATATGTTTGGTGTTTTCGCTGTATTCATCTGCAATCTTCGTCGTATAAAGGATTTGGAAAAAGTAGACAACGAAGAGGAAAAATGAAGAGACGGTGAACACGGTTATCAGAGCCTTAATCAGTTCTCTATGATAGGTATTGAACATCATTTTCAACATTTCTATCTGACTGGGCTTGAATTGATTGATGTCGTACTTTGGTGCGATGCAGTTTGTAGAGCTCTTATCGAGATCGATGAAGTAACCCACCTTATAAAGGTTAGAGATAAGTTCGCTATTATTATCTATCTTTGCTTTTTTACATAAGTTTCGATACTTCTTTCTTATTGAGGCGATGATGTTTTTTAGTGCATACAAACTAAACTCTTCATCAAAATGTAATTTAAAAGACTCTTCAACATCTCGTGCAGATTGAGGGTTAGATATTGATGAGTGATCAATAAGATATTTGAATACAAAACTCTCTTTACTATTAAGACTTTCCTCTGATATCTTATTACTGTTGTTCTTGATATATATTTTTTCTTCATTGTAGATCAGTTGCAAGCTCTCATTATTGTTGTTTATATTGAAAGAACAGTGCATGGCTCAACTCCTAAGCGACAGTTATTATATTTATGTGATTGATGTGTATTGGCTGGGATTTTCATTCAACCTAAGAGTCCTTTCCAAATAATATAACCAAAATGTCACCATTTTCTCTTAAGATGTTGATACTAATCGCAGAATTTGGGCTTGAATGAAAGGTTATCGAGATGTTCACCCAAAAGTTGAATTTATAAATGAAAGCCAATGATTTACAAGGGGTAAAGGGGATTTATCCATTTGTTTTGGTATTTATCCATTTTGCAGCTTCTGTGCGGAAGGATTAGCCACTAAATTTAGAGGTTTCTAATGTAGCTTTTGATGGTATTCATTTAATTTATTGATGTGTGAGATTTATCAGAATTTTTCCGGATAAACTTAGATTATGTCAATTTATGTAATGTTAATATAATTTAGTTGAGACATGATTTTAGTAATTGAATTATATGGATAGATGATGGCATTGATAATATTGTATTTTGAGTTTTCCTTATTTGTATTCTTACGTCTTATTAAATAATGAAGTTTTTAGTGGGGAAGTTTTAGATAGCACGAGCATGTTATTTTATTTATATATTTATACCTATCCATTTATGAAAGATGTTTAATCAAAACACTGTTGATATCTATATCAGACATACACCTATGTAGATCTTTATAGACTAATTATAAAAAATAAGATATGAATTAGGTTCGTGTTATAACGTAAACAGCACTTGAAGATGTAAGCAGCAACAACTTAGTCCTATTCGTATTATTTTTGAACAGATTTATCGTAATCACATGATATTCAAAGATCTGTCTCGATGGCTTAGCTCTAACTTCTGTATGAGTAAAATCGTTGAGTATTTAACATGCGCCATCAAGTACGACGATTTGAGGTTCTTTTTCTGGTTGATAGAGTACCTGACAAAAGTCACCTTCAGGTGAATAGGTGTAGTTATCTGCGTCAAAAGAGATAGCTGCTACTCTTTCGGCATTGCTACCAGGATCGACTTCTTTGTTGATCACGTGAAGCTCTGTTCTGTCGATATTGAGCAGCCTTCTTAGTGAATCCACATAAGCTATTGGGTAGCCATGACAGACGTAGTAGGTTTCAATTTCCGTTTTTTCTACATAGTTGCACTCTCCCTCAACGCCAGCAATCGCAGACTTGGCGTAGATCATATCGATACCGGTACGTAGGTTACCCGCTACGTCGTGTATTTTACTCGCACGGGCGCTTCCTTGAACGTTTAAGAACTTGACCATAGCCGTGGCAGACAGGATAGCTAAAATTAAGACTGCGATGATAAGTTCTAAGAGAGTGAAGCCGTTTTGTCTTCTCATATTTACCGATTATTTGATCTGATTGAGGGGCTGCTTGAGGGTAATCTAAATACCAAAGCCATTACAGAAGGTAGGTATATCTGTTATATGGCTTGCAGGTTGATTGTTCTCAATAATTGCATAATAAACAATACTTTAACTTCGGCTTGTCGTTATTGGCCGCAATGTAAGCATACGTAAGCGTTGATGTGGGTATCACTCTCTGGACTACGAAGTGCTAAAAAACTCTAACTTATTGATAAATAGGTTTTTAAATGTCTATTAATCGACCGTTAAAAATTGTCTTTCGACTTCATTTGACGGGATGGGCTTACTAAACAAGAACCCTTGAAGATACTGGTATCCACAATCGATCAAGAACGCTTTTTGCGTTTCTGTCTCGACGCCTTCAGCAACTACCTTTAGCCCCAGTTTATCGCAGATAGCATGAGTGGCTTGGACTATTGCTTTGCTCCCTTTGTGCGAACCATGGACAAAACTTTTATCGAGTTTAACGGTGCTAATTGGCAAGTCATGCAACATTGAGAGTGAGGAGTACCCTGTGCCAAAGTCATCAAGGTGAAGTTCTACGCCTAATTTTGATATATCACTTAATGCTTGTCTGACTTCACCATGCTTGAAGATCATGGAAGACTCCGTGATTTCAAGGGCAACGCTTTGAGGCTGGATGTTGTAGAAGTTCAGCATTGCCAATAACTGTTCGGCAAAGGTAGCGTGCATCTGAATACTCGAGATATTGATGCTCATCATCAACTCATTATCAAACTCTCGTTGCCACATCGATAACTGTTTGAGTGCGGAATTGAGAACCCATTTTCCGAGAGGAACTATTTGCCCACTCTCCTCCGCTAAGGTAATAAATTCGTCAGGAGCTATGTCACCTAGTTCTTCGTCCGACCATCGAAGTAAGGCTTCAAATCCTTTCACCTTGTCGCTGTTAGTGTTCATTATCGGTTGGTAATGAAGGTTGAGGTCGTCATTCTCTAAGGCATGCGTGAGTCGATGACGGATCTCTACCTTGCGGTGAAGGGTTTGTGCTAGACAAGGTGTAAAAGTTTGAAATCGATTTCGTCCATTTGTTTTGGCCATATGCATCGCCATACCCGCTTGCTTGAGCAGTGACTCTTGATCGACGGCATTATCAGGGAAATGAGCAGTACCGATGCTGCAACCAACAGACAAGGTGCCAATTCCTCTGATGTGGAAACTCCTGTTCAAGGCTTCAATAATACGAGAGCAGAGCAGCGGGATATTGTGATTTCGACAGGCGTGGGCAATCACAATGAATTCGTCGCCACCAAATCGACCGATCATGCACGTTTCGTCGACGAGGTGTTTAAGACGTTCGCCAACCTGCTTAAGTAGTTGGTCACCGACACTGTGTCCATAAGTATCATTGACCAATTTGAAGCCATCAAGGTCGACAAACATCAACTCAAAGGGCGAGCGATAGGCAATACTGGTTTCCAAAAGGTTGGTGATACCGCGGCGATTATAAAGCTCAGTTAAACAGTCGTGCTCAGCGTTGTATCTGGCTTTGATCAACTTCTCTTTTTGTTTAGTTGTACAGGTGAGGTTTAACAGAAGCTCGCTTTTATCAAATAGCCATTTTCCTTGCACGTCAAAGTGATGGATTTTGTTATCTATTTCGCAGCTGACTTCTTCTAAAATCTCGCGGCCTTTACGCGCAGCAAACAACCATTGTGCTGCTGCCTCTTCACTTGAAACGAAGTCGGATAGGGTACTAAACGGTGAACCATAGCTTTGAAAGAATGCGGAGTTAGCGCTCACTACGTCTCCCGAGTTATCAAATAGAAGGGATAGATTTGCGCCATCAGAGCAAGCTAAGTCGTGCTTTAGGCTGCCCTCTTCGGCAATGACTTGTACCAACATCCCAGTTCGACCATCGGGCAATGGGATCCCAGAAAATAGGCATAATGCACGTTTGGAAATGTGGTTTGGCGTGAAGTTCCACCATGTTTTGATGCTTTCGTTACGTAGAAATTGTCTTTGGTATTCTTCCAGTGTTGCTTCTATCGCTTTTGACATCTCGACACTAAAGTCACGTGATGTCAGCTCAAACATCGACTCAGACTCCCAGAGGGGGAGCGCGTTACTATTTGCCCAAGTTATTCTTTTATTATCAATATCATATATCCAAATAGGACACTTGAGATGCTCGAAAGGTTGATAATTGGTCATCATATTGAACTCGGTGAACTGATGTGTTGGTCGAACAGTGCCTACCGAACTCATGCATTCAGTAGGCGCTTATCAAATTGAATTCTGGTCTTCAACAGCCGTTAAAAGCCGTGTTGAAGAAGAAAAAAGTGCTACAGAAAGGAGCGTGCTATAGAACTCACAGTTGAAGCCCATCTTTTGACGAATGTTATTTTTGGCGCGACCTGAATGTTTATCCAAGAATTTGCCTGCGCTTGAATCGGATTCACTATTTCTTGTTTATTGCTATCAGCTAATAACTGCGTTGAAAATAAAGGGAGGCTGGTCAGTAACAGTGAAAGCGGTTTATTCATCTTAAAGTGGACCCTGTGTGGTAGTGGTGATTAGCAAATGCTGGATCGAATTATCAATTTCATGAATATTACTTGAAGAAGATATTGCTTAATAGCGCCTGCCGAGGCCCTGAAAATGCAAAACACTGGCTGGTGAGTAACGTAATCGATTTCTTTCGACTGTCGAACGCTATATTTGGATTTTAAACCTATAAATTTGTCATTTGTCAGTGATATTAACCGACAAGTCATTACTATTTGGAGGGTTGATTTGATTGGGTTTTGTAAATGCCTTAAATGTAAGTGTGAGTAAGAAAATAAAGCAAACGTAAGCGTTGTATAGGCAATTAAAACACCGTGAATAGCGAGTTATTGATGGCCAACCTTCTTAAACTAAGGAGTACTGGTGGTTAAGCACTGCGTTTTGTAAACGTGTATGTACAAAAGTGATTACAATGTTTTGCGTACGGTAAAAGTGAGGCTCGAAGCACAACATTGATGATATATGAGCAGTATATATACTGCCCTCGCTTTTAATAAATACGGGTGATAGGAATGTCGAAAACCAAAGTGCTCATTGTCGAAGATGACCAAGAGATAGCTCGTTTAACTACGCTTTACCTAGAAGCTGAAGGCTACGATGTTAGCGTTGTTCATGAAGGGAATTTAGCACTTGAAGCGATCCGCAGTATTGAACCTGATTTAGTGCTGTTGGACTTGATGCTTCCAGGCATGAGTGGCGCTCAAATTTGCCGTCAGGCTCGAGAGTTTTACAATGGAATAATTTTAGTGTTGACCGCCTCTGCCGATGAAATGAGTGAGGTAAGCTTATTTAAGTTTGGCGCGGATGATTACGTTGCAAAGCCTATTCGTGGCCATGCTTTGTTGGCGCGAATTGAAGCGTTATTACGTCGAGCTGCTCCTATTGCTATCGCGCCAGAAAAAATGGCTGAAAAGCAATGCGATATTGTGATCAACAATATTGCTCAAAGTGCCACTCTGTATGGGCAAAACCTTAAGCTTACTTCTGCCGAGTTTGAAATCTTAAACCTTCTTGTGAATAACATCTGTCAGGTCGTGACTCGAGACCAGTGCTGTCAGTTATTTAGAGGGATTGATTATGCTTTTAATGATCGTTCTATTGATATGCGAGTTTCCGGTTTAAGACGAAAACTACGCATTCACGCAAAAGACAAACAGTTGATCCGTACGGTTCGCAATAAGGGGTACATGCTGGTTGCGTAAGTTCATGACTGCGAAACTTCGTTCTGTTTCGATGTTTGCCCGATTGTATCTTGGGATTGTGGTTGGTATGTCGGCAACGATCTTTTTGTTTGTGAACCTAGGTGAAGGGCACATGCGAAGAACCGAGATCGAAACTTTCTTAAATGATGGTATTTACTTCGTTGAGCAGTATACCCGTCAGCACAATCAATATAATTCACTGTATAAAGAACTCGATAGAACAGGCTACCAACAATTTTATATCTTCAATTTACGCCTGTTAGATAATTGGTCGGGAGAGGCTCCATGCCAACGATGCGAGTTATTTACCACTTTAAATGGTGTACCTATATACCTCAGTGATAACGATCTGTACTCGGCGGTGTTTCAACTTCCAAATTCTAAATTTAGTTTCGCGTTCAGTGAGGTAGGGGATTTTTTCTCTCCTGAAATTGAATGGTATGAAGATTCAGAAAGAAACTTTTTACTCGGGCTTTTGTTCGCCATTATTGTCGCGATCGGCGCAAGTGTTTACTTACCTGTGAGGCGTTTTCAAGAAAGAATCGAGTTGCTAGTTGAGAAGCAAAAACAGTTTGGTCGAGGGAAACTCAGTACTCGTTCTGATCTAGACGACATTCATCCAGTGTCAGATTTGGCCAGCAGCTTTAACTTTATGGCGGAAGAGATCGAGAGCAAAGTGAAACAAAGCCACATCTTTGCTCAAGCTATCCCACATGAGGTGCGCACCCCGCTCAGTCGTATTCAGCTGGCGACCGATATTCTAAGAAGGGGGGCCCCCGACCATCATCAGGCGCTTTTCGATGATATTGATACCTACATTGAGGATATCAACGATCTCACTTCAGAAATTATCATGCTGTCGAAGTTGAATGTCATGGATAACTCATTCTTTGAGCTCGTTAAAGTGACCTCTGATCTTCATGAGTACTGTCTCGATCGTATTCGTTACTCTCAGTTAGACAATGTGCTCTTTGAATCCAAAGTAGGCCAAGATTGCAAGATTAAGTGTGACTGCTCAATGGCACGTTTGGTCTTCGATAATATTCTCAAAAACGCGGGTAATTACACACGCGATAAAGTGTGGATGACACTGGATGAGAATTCAGAAAACTGGCTAGTGGTTATTGAAGATAATGGTTCTGGAATCCCAGAAGACAGTCGTGATGAAGTATTTCTTCCGTTTTCTCGTCTAGATTCAAGCAGAACCTCAACCACCGGTGGTTTGGGTTTAGGCCTCGCGATTGCGATTTCAGCGGCTAAAAAGCTTTCTTGGGATATCAAAATCGATGACAGCAACCATAGTGGAGCTAAGTTCAGTATCGTGATTCCTAAGACCGTATAACTGGGCGCTCTGAGGGCTACTTAGGTTCTAGGTTCGTAAAATAACAAAGCCACGGTTGAATACCGTGGCTTTTTAGTATGCTCATTTACATAATAGTGACTGCTTAGAGCTTAGAGCTTAGAGCGATGAAGTCCATAAATGGCGTGGTCTACGATGCGGCCATTCAAGTTCTCGTTACAAGTGATGATGCCTTCCAATGTAAAATGTAAGCGCTCACAAACTTTACGACTACTCATGTTCTCAGTAGCGGCTGATATTTCAATCTTTTCCATATCTAACTCATTGAAAGCAATATCAATCAGTTTTTGAACCACACGAGTGACTATCCCTTTGCCTTGTTGAGTCTGTGACAACCAATAACCAATCGTTACCTTCTTGGTATTGTGGTCGATGGTATTGAAGCTGCAGTTACCGACGATCTTTCCTTGATACACGATGGCACATGTCATGCTTTTCCCTTCAGCATAATCGTGTAATGAGCGTTGGATGAAAATCCTAAAATCTTGCTCTGTTTTGCAGTGCGGTGGCCATGCTAACCACTGGCTAAGATACTCATTTTGGCTTTGTGAATAGTCAGCGTAATGGGCAGCGAAACTTTCTTCGACCAATGCGATGGATAGTTCGTTATCGATAATCGTTTTAAACATGTCTTTCCTTTTCTTTTGGCTGATGATTTAGTGATTTTTGGTCGGCAGGCTATAATGTCGCATGATTTTCAATATGCAACCACTTGTAGCACGGATTTTTCGTGATACGTTAGTTCTATCACGAAACTCATTAAACCTTACAATAGTTGTGTATATAACCATTAGCTATGCATTAGTATTAGCAGCCTAAATATATAAAAACTATAAAAATGCTAGGCTTAAATAATGAATCAACATTGCCAAGAGGTAACCGTAGACCTAAGAAAGGCTCTATTTGGTATTGCTAAGGCGCTTGATAACGTCGGTTTTGAAAGCAAAAACCATGGGCAGAGGGTAGGTTATATCGCGTATCGATGTGCTCTGAGCGTCGGGTGGGAAGAAGAGCAGGCCCAACTTGCGTTCTCATTAGGGTTAATTCACGACTGTGGCGTATCGCAAATTGATGAGCAGCTCAGCTTAACTTCTGGGTTTGTGCCCGACTCGAGCTATCACCATTGTCAGAAGGGCTACCAAATCTTAAAAGAGTGCCCAGTTCTTTCTATATTCGCTAAGCCGGTTCTTTATCATCATACCCCGTGGGCTGAGTTAAAGACGATTCATATCAGCGAGTTAGAAAAAGAATTGGCCGCGATCGTGATGCTTGCCGACAGAGTCGATTATCTATACGGCATAACCTCTTCTGATCGTTATGGAAATTTAACACCAGATGGAAAAGCGAGCATTATTGAACGTTTGACTGAACAAGCGGACGAGATGTTCGAAACCAACCTTGTGCAACATATGTGCGAGCTGGTCGATCTGGATGATTTTTGGTTCTCGATGGAAATCCCTTACATCGAGAACATGAGGGATAACTTTGAGCCTGTGCCATTCTTCTCTCAGCAAATGTCGCTGGACGAGACGGTGGCCTTTGCCGAGTTTATCGCCAATGTTGTTGATACAAAAAGTTCGTTTACTTTTAAGCATTCGTTGAAAGTCGGGCAGCTTTCTGAATATCTCGCCAAGCAGTTGGGTTATTCATACACAACTCAGCGTAAACTCTATTTAGCAGGGCTAGTTCATGATATCGGCAAACTGCAAACACCTAATGACATTCTTCATAAGCCGGATTTGCTGACCGAAGAGGAGTATTGCTGTATTAAACGCCACGCAACGGACACTCGATTCGCACTGCAAGAGCTGTTTAGTTCTCCTCAGGTATGCCAATGGGCATCCAATCATCATGAAAGGTTAGATGGATCAGGTTACCCAATTGGTAAAACGGCGGAAGAGCTGGATCAACCGAGTCGGATCGTCGCTGTGGTAGATGTATTCCAAGCATTATCTCAATCACGTCCTTATCGTGCTGGTATGACGTTAGAACAGACGATGGCTATTTTGAGAGACTATGTTGAAAACTATAAGTTAGATAGAGAAGTGTTTGAATGTCTTGAAAAACACGCACAGTACTGTTTCGAGTTATCAACTGATAAAAGAATGTACGCGTTTTAACGCTAGTGAATGCTGATTGGTTGTGAGGCGTTGGCGTGATGCACTTGTTAGTCATGCATTTGTAAGCCATACATTTTTGTAAACCATGCCTTCTGTAAATCATGAATTGGTAAGCCATACGTTTCAATTCATGCTAAAAGATAATTGACTAAGCACCAGAAACAGAAAAGCGATAGCCGAGACTATCGCTTTTTTAATGGGGGCATATCAGGATCTTTAGATCGAGATTAGTAGCGTTTTAAGATCTCGATGATCTCTAGCTCTGTTTCCGCTGCGATAATGGCATCAATGTCATCATCATTTTGGAACAACTCTGATAGCGCCATAATAGTATGGATATGGCTGTCTGAGTCCATCGCTGCCAGAGTAATTGAAAGGTAAACGTCACCGTTGTCTTCCGACTCTAAATCAACACCCTTTTTGAATACCGTCACTTGCAGAGATGCTTCGTTCACACCATCTTCAGGACGAGCATGAGGCATCGCTATCTTTGGTGCTAGAACATAGTACGCGCCAATGTCCTTGTGTTTTTGTTTGATAGCTTCAACATAGCTAGCTTCAATTTTGTTGCTTGCTAGCAGTGTTGAACAGGTTAAATCAATCGCAGCATCAACCGTTAGGTTTTCTTCAGAGTTGATGATAACGCCTTGGTCACCGATTAAATCGAATAGGCTCATGAAACAATCCACCCTAGAATCAGACCAACGACACCAAAGTCAAAGTCAGCAAATGTTGTTGCTTCAAGACCGAGGCCACCAAGAACTGGAAGTAGAAGCATTGGTAGGAAAGAGATACATAGGCCTTGAGTGAAAGAACCTAAGATAGCACCACGTAGACCGCCAGTTGCGTTACCGTAAACGCCAGCTGCACCACCTACGAAGAAGTGTGGAACTACGCCCGCTACAATGATTGTCCAACCAAGCGCACCTTGTACTGCCATTGCTAGTAGACCTGCTGCGAAAGAACAAAGGAAGCCGATAAGTACCGCGTTTGGTGCTACAGGGAATACCATTGGGCAGTCTAGAGCAGGTTTTGCGCCTGGTACTAGCTTGTCTGAAATACCTTTAAATGCAGGTACAATTTCAGCAATCAACATCTTCACACCTTGCAGTACGATGTAGACACCACCAGCAAAGATAAGAGATTGCATGAAGGTGAATACGACCCAGTTTTGACCGCTAGAAACCGTTTCTACAAACTCGCCGCCAGCAATAATAGATGCAAGCATGAAGAAGATAGCCATTGTTGTTGCAACAGCAACCGGCGTATCACGTAGGAACATTAAGCTTTTAGGAACTTGGATGTCTTCTGTTGATTTTGATGTGTCACCGAATTTGCTACCAATGAAGCCAGACACGATGTAAGACAGTGTCGAGAAGTGACCGATAGCCAGTTGATCAGTACCCATCACTTTTTCAGTGTACTTTTGGCCTAGCGCTGGCATCACAACCATTAGTGTACCCACAATGATAGAGCCAATTGCGACTAGAGCAGTGCCTTCAATGTTTGCTGTAGACAGAATTACCGCTACTAGCATAGACATGAACATTGTGTGGTGACCCGTTAAGAAAATATATTTTAAAGGAGTAATGCGAGCCAATAAAATATTCACAACGAATGCGAAGAACATAATTAGAGCCATTTCATAACCGAATGCTTCTTGTGCTAATGCAACAATTGCTTCGTTATTTGGAATAACACCACTTACGCCGAATGCTTCAGTAAATACAACTGAGAAGTTATTTAGTGCGCCAACAAGAGCGCCAGCACCAAAACCTAAAATTAGGAAACCCATTACGGTTTTAATTGTGCCTTTTAGAATGGTAGAAATATCAGCTTTTTGTGCAACAAGGCCAATGAAAGCAATTAAACCTACCATGATTGCTGGCTCTTTTAATAAGCCGAGCATGAATTCGAAAAAGTTTTGCATAATTTGACCTTACATGAAAGTTTTTAGTTGTTCTTCGATTGATGCTTTGTCAAAAATATTTTTAAGGCTGATGATATTCTCTTTTCCACCGTCTTTCAGTTGGTTAGCAACGTCTGTTGCCGCGACCCAAATATCCGCATTGCTTGATGCTGCAGAAGATAGATCTTCGTGATCAATCTCTGCTTCGAAACCGATTTTTTTAGCCACTTCTTTCACTGCCATTTCCATCATTAGTGAAGTACCAAGGCCGTTACCGCAAACTACAAGAATCTTTTTCATAATATTTGTCTCAATTGGATTTTAGGGGTTGAGAAACTGCGTTCTCTTATTGTGTGAGAGCATAATAATGGAAATATTCAGATTTCAATAAGATCTCCATCACAAAGCTAAAATGAGATTGTGATGGAGATCTCGTTAATTCGCGTTAAAAATCCAGAGTGAGACTTTGATCAAATTTAACTTTTCACTCGAATATGCAACGTATCTTATTGAGAAAGGCAGGAGTAAATGTATTTATTTTTCGGAAGGCAAATATTTAGAGGATCTGTGAAATAAAATAGATAACTAATCGTATCGACCGTAATCGGTAAGCATTTTCTTAAGCATACTATTGACGTCTTTGGTCTTTTTATTTCTTTTTGTTAATTGACTAAGAGAGGTTGGCTTTGGAGCCTCAGTTTTATCATTCTCAACATCTTCGACCTTATCTTTCATTTTTTGTACAGCGGGCAATAACATTCGAATTTCTTCGTTATTAGTATTGGTTAGTACCACAATATTTTCAGATTCAACTTGGGTAATGGTCAATATTCCATGTTTAACGGATTCAACCTTTTCACCAATCATAATTGATTCAGGTGCGACAGAGCGATCGGTTAACTGACCTGTACGTAATTTCGCCGCACTGATAGCGCGGATATTTCCGGTGTTTTCAAACGCGACAATAACAGTATAGGTATTATAATATTCAACTACTGTCACATAGCCATGTCTATTTGTTTTGAATTTAGCTCCATTGTTCATGTCGTGCGGAGCTTCCATTTTCTTCAAGTGTGTCCTCTCTTAGTCTCGATGGCTGTTATATCTAATCAGCTCTATTAGTATTTTATAGATAATTATTTGGTGAGATCATACAAAGTATATACGCATCTAAACTTAAGATGAATCTTGAAGTATCGGGAAATGAGGCAGAGCACAGAAAAGTAGTAAGAATCACACAGAATTAACCGAGTGATTACGCTCGTACGTTTAAAGGCTTAACATTAAAAATTCAACTTCATACAGGTTGTTTACAGTTTTTATGCACACAAAAGACGATAAACACAGCGTTTTGTTTAATCCTTGACCGCGCGATCGTTTGCGTCAAAAAATGTGATGAAAGTCTCACTTAACTGTTTATACTTCTTTTCCGGTTTTAAGCCGGTGCTTAGCCAATACAAGCCGTCACATGGATATGTGAATGACCCCACGGACCGGACCAGCTACGTTCCACTGCTTGTATAAGGTGATTTTTACATGAACAACTCGTTGTTACAGTCGCTAACGTTGTTAGCTCCTTCATCGCGTAGCGTTTTGCTTGCGGTTCTTTGTCCTATTCCTTTGATGTCATTCGTTTGGCTCATGTTCACTCTTTAAGGATTACTAGGACACATTATGAATATTCTATTTGGTCTTGTCGGTGTTATTGCACTGATTGCTTGCGCATGTCTGCTATCTGAGAGTCGCTCTTCTATTAACTGGAAAACGGTCTCTCGTGCACTATTACTTCAAATCGGCTTCGCTGCTTTGGTGTTGTATTTCCCTTGGGGACAACTGGCGTTAACAAGCCTAAGCAATGGCGTTTCGAGCTTGCTTGGTTTTGCAGACGTTGGTATCGCTTTCCTATTTGGTGATCTGGCTACTGAAGGTTTCATTTTCGCGATTCGCGTACTTCCAATCATTATCTTCTTCAGTGCTTTGATCTCTGCGCTCTATTACTTAGGCGTTATGCAGAAAGTGATTCAAGTTCTTGGTGGAGCCGTGCAAAAACTGCTGGGTACCAGTAAAGCTGAATCTCTAGTTGCAACAGGTAATATCTTCCTTTCTCAGGGTGAGTCTCCTCTTCTTATTCGTCCCTTTTTAAAGTCTATGACTCGTTCTGAACTGTTTGCTGTAATGGCGGGCGGCATGGCGTCAGTAGCCGGCAGTGTACTGGGTGGCTATGCAGGATTAGGTGTTGAGCTTAAATACCTTATTGCAGCAAGCTTCATGGCGGCTCCGGGCAGCCTATTGATGGCGAAGATCATTGTTCCTGAGCGTAGTACTCCGAGTGACTACGACCACATTGAGCTAGATAAAGCTGACCAAAGCAACGTGATCGATGCATTGGCAAGTGGCGCAATGAACGGTATGAAGGTGGCGGTCGCTGTCGGCACTATGTTGGTTGCATTCGTGAGTGTGATTGCAATGGTCAACACGGGTTTAGAAAGTCTAGGCGAAATGTTCGGTTTTGCGGGCATTACCCTGCAAGCTATCTTTGGTTACCTATTCTCGCCTCTTGCATGGTTAATTGGTATCCCGAGTGATGAAGTATTAATGGCAGGTTCTTACATCGGTCAGAAGATCGTAATGAACGAGTTTGTTGCTTTCATCGACTTCGTTGAGAACAAAGCTCTGCTGTCTGAACATAGCCAAGTGATTGTGACTTTTGCATTGTGTGGTTTTGCCAACATTGGTTCTATCGCGATTCAATTAGGTTCGATTGGTGTTATGGCACCAGAGCGTCGTGCAGAAGTGGCAAACTTAGGTTTGAAAGCGGTAGCGGCTGGTACGTTAGCAAACCTAATGAGTGCATGTTTAGCGGGTATCTTCATCCTGCTTTAAGCTAGATTAAGTTAAAGTAGCTAGATTCAATAAAAGCGCTTAAATTTAGTAAAAGCGGGTATCTTACTTACGGAGTTTACGTAAGAAGGGTATCCGCTTTTTTGTGCCTGCTGGTTAGGTTGATTCAGATTCAAACCACCACTTTCATTACTCTGTCGTGTGTAAGGCTCACTCGGAAGAGTAATAGAGCAAGCTCCTTTTATCCGATATACTTGAATATCATCAGGTTGCGATTAATAGCATTCGACTTCGATTGAGAATATTCGGTTTCGACTAAGCACATCCGCTTTCGACTAAGAACAATGGCAACCAAGTCCAATAAATCAAAGGTCTCCCCATGAACATGCGCGTTCTCATCGGTCTTATCACTGCCTTTATCGGCTTGTTTGCGATGGTTTATCTTATTGCTGGTGGTACTCAGTTCCCTATCTCTCAGTGGCCGCAAGAGGCTTACCACGGTTTAGTATTCAGCATCGTATGGGGCACTGGCGTCGCAGCATCGGTGGCGTACTTCTTCTCGGCATTGGTGTTTGTGACTATTGCAGTGGTTTGCTATGCGATTGGTTATAAGATCGGTGGGCTCTTTTCTAGCAAGTCAGAAGCATAAAACAGAAGTTTAAACGTACACTTTTTGCATTTTCTTTTAGGGTTAACGTTCGCCTTAACCCTCCCTTAACCTCCAGCTCGTTATCTTGCCTCCATTCTTACAGGAGACAAGAAGATGAAATTGAATCTTCCTTTAAAACATTCCCTTATTTCACTTGCTCTAATCGGGTTGATCGGTTGCACGACAACCAGTCAGGCTGACTATGTTTCGTTAGCAGAGCAAAGCACTAGCCAGAAACAGCAAAGCTTACTCGCAGAGCTGATTCAACAGGCTTCTAGTGATCAAACGTCTACTAAACAAGATCTAGACGCTGAGAATCTACAACTCGCCGATTTAGTGAATGCGCCGAAGCTCGATCTCTATATCGAGCGCGCTCTACAGAACAGTCCAAGCCTTCAACAAAGTATCACAGCACTCAAAATTGCCTATGCACAGCAAGGTGTGACGTCTGGCGACCGCTTACCAACCGTCGATGCGAGTTTTTCTGGTCAAGCTGACGAAGGCACTAACGGCTCAAGCACCACTGAAACCTACACTACGGATGTCACGGTCGGTTGGGAGTTGGACTTATGGCAGAAATTAGCAGACACAAACAACGCCGCGTTAAAAGATATTGCGACGTCTCAGGCTAACCTTCAGGGCGCTCAAGATCTTTTGGTCGCGAGTGTTATGAGAGGTTGGCTTGATATCAGTTTGAAGCAGCAGCTTGTTGATATTGAAACGCAGCGCTTAGTGATCCTCGAAAACAACGAAGAGCTGGTTTTAGAACGTTATCGCACAGGGCTAGGTAGCCTTGAAGAGCTAGATAACGCCAAAACGAGCAGCGCATCGACTCAAGCAACTTTGGCCGATTACCAAGAGCAACTGGCACAAAGTCGACGCGCGTTAGTTTTGTTAACGGGGCAGTGGAGTGGGGAGTCTGAGGAGTTATCACTTGCGGATCTCGGTTCATTCCCAACCATCATTAACCCGCTAGACAACATGCCGACGCAAGATCTGGCAGGGCGTCCGGATCTTCAAGCGGCTTTCTTCAATATTGAAGCAGAAACACTACGTGCCGATGCCGCATACAAAGCGATGCTGCCGTCGATCAGCTTATCTGCAAGCCTAACCGATATGGCGGAATCTCCGAGTGAAGCCTTGTTGACCGGACCTTTGTGGAGCGCACTTGGTCAAGTGTCAGCACCACTGTTTCAAGGTGGCAAGCTTAAAGCACAGGCAGAGATTGCAGACTTAACCACAGAATCCAGCTACTGGGCTTACCAAGAAACCCTACTTACTGCGGTGAATGAAGTGGAGAACGCGATGGGTCAAGAGTCCTCACTAACGCTTCAACAGCAACACCTAACGAACGCCTTGGTGAGCGCACAACGCAGCTTCACCAGCTATGAAGAGAAATACCGTCAGGGTTTGGTCGACATTTTTGATCTACTTACTGTTCAGCAACAAACCTATGACCTTGAATCGCAACTAACACAAACCATTTATAACCGTCTCGTAAACCGAATTGATTTAGGCCTAGCTCTGGGCTTGGGAGTATCTTCATGAAACTGAATACCATCACAATTGCCATCACTCTAGTGGCTGGTTCAAGCATCTTTGCAGCCCTTGCTTACAACGGCTCTCAAGTGGCTCCTGCTCCTCAAAAGGCGAATGAACTAACGGTTTCCGAGCCTCAGGCTATGGCTGTTGACACTAAGTCTCTCGAAATGACGCCTGTTGAAACGACAACTTTGTCTGCATCGCAACAGCAACAAGTGTCTGTGGTTCTTGCAACATTGGGTGACTACCAAGCAGAAGTTGTGGGTTACGGAGAAGCGAAGTCACGTTACGAGTTGATGTTTTCAACGGAAGTAGGTGGCCGAGTAGAAACGATCAGCTCGCAGTTTGAAACAGGGCAAGTGATTGGCCAAGGTGAAGTGATCGCCAATATCGATTCGACCAGTTACCAACAAGCGGTAACCCAAGCCAAGGCGGATATGGCTCAAGCTCAGCTAGATTTATTGGAAGAACAGAGACAAGGCGAACAAGCTAAGTCTGAATGGCAACGTTCTGGTTTGTCGGGCGAACCTGATTCACCTTTGGTATTACGTGAACCGCAATTAGCGCAAGTGACAGCTGCTTTAGAGAACGCCAAGCTTGAATTGGTGAAGGCTGAGCAAGACCTCGAAAAAACAACCTTGGTTGCCCCTTTTGATTCGTTGGTCGTGAGTCGTGATGTTCAACCGGGAAGCTACGCACAAACGGGCGCGCAGATTGCTACGTTATACAGCGTTGATGAGGTTGAGGTCTCTGTTCCTTTGTCTGAAAGCCAATGGTTGAGCTTACCCAACAGCGATAACTCGCAATTGAAAGAGCAGCCGTGGCCAGTGATTCTGTCGAGTTCTGATGGTCAGTACCAGTGGCAAGGTTATGTCGAGCGAGTAGAGCAGCACTTACAACAAGACACACGTCAACGTTCACTGATCGTGAAAGTCGATAACCCTTTGGAGCAAGAGAAAGATCTTTATCCAGGCACATTCGTGCAGGCAACGATCTCGGGTAAGCAACTAACTCAATTATGGGAGCTGCCAGCTTCAGCACTTTCGCAGCAGGGTGACCTGTGGTTTGTGGATGGCAACGGTCTGCTCTCTAAATCCAACGCGAATGTTGAGTTTGAAAAGGGCGGTTTGATTTACATCGACCCTACCAAGCTGAACAACTCTGCCGATCTGAATAGCCTTACAGAATCAAATAGTGACAGTGTGCAAGTGGTCAAGCGTCCATTAAGCAGCTTTAAATCAGGCATGGTTGTGCTGGCTAAGGCGGAGGGTTAGTCATGTCTAACGAGCTGAAACCTAATAACCAAGTGCACAGTAACCAGACGTCGGATAAACCGCATACTGGCGTAATCGCGTGGTTTGCTAACAACTCTGTGGCAGCGAACTTATTGTTAGTGGGCGTGATCATTATTGGCGTGTTATCGCTTAACACGTTACGTAAAGAGGCTTTCCCAAGTCTTGAACCCGATGTTGTCACTGTTTCAGTGACTTATGACAGTGGTGACCCTGTTCAAGCGGAAGAAGGGTTAGCAATCAAGATCGAAGATGCGTTAGAAACCGTGCCGGGCATTAAGCGTATTACGTCGACCTCTGACGCGAATGGTAGCCATGTTTCGATTGAGAAAACGAGTACCTATGATCTTGATACCCTATTAGCCGATGTTAAAACCAAGGTAGATGCTATCAATAACCTGCCTGCAGGCGCTGATAATCCAGTGATTGATAAGGCTCGCATGCAAGACCACGCCTTATGGGTACAGCTTTATGGGGATGCAGATCGAGCAAAGTTGCAGAGCTTAGCCGAGCAACTTAAGTCGGACTTACTGAGCCAATCGGCGATTCGTGATTTGGAAATCAAAGCCAAAGCCGATCCTATGATCTCGGTTGAGGTTGATGAGAACAAGCTCCAAGCTTATGGATTAACACTGACTGACGTTTCTGAAGCGATCAATGCGGAATCTTCTGCAGCTATCTCGACCAGCCTTCGCAATGGTGAAAAAACGGTTCGTTTGAAGGTATCTGAACAGGCGTATGAACTGCAAGATTTCAACGCGATTCCGGTGATGACGACCACTGATGGTACTCAAATTACATTGGGTGATATTGCTAACGTTGAAGACATGTTTGCCGATGACACCTTCATGCTTTCTCGTTACAACCAACATAATGCAATGGCGATTCAGATCGTGATGGATGAATATGGAGATGTCGTCAGCATCGTTGAACAGGCTCTACAAGTGGTAGATCGCTGGGAAAACAGCAACATGTTGCCTAGCGATGTCGAAATCGAAACTTGGTACGACAAAAGTACCATGATCAAAGACCGTTTGAGCCTGTTGGTGAAGAACGCGTTAACGGGTATTGCTCTGGTATTCATCGTGTTAGCGGTATTCCTTAATGTGCGTGTCGCTTTCTGGGTGGCTGCGGGCTTACCGTTCGTATTCTTTGGCACCATGTTCTTCATGACAGACACCTTTATGGGGTTAACCATCAATGAAATGACCACCTTTGGTTTCATTATGGCGCTCGGAATAGTCGTCGATGATGCGGTGGTCGTCGGGGAAAGCATTTACTCCACGCGTAAGGAAGAAGGGGATTCGATCGGCAGTACTATTCGAGGCACGATGAAGGTGGCATCACCAACCATATTTGGCGTGCTAACGACGGTTGTTGCTTTCTTAGCACTGGCTAACGTTGAAGGCAAAATGGGTCAGATTTACGCTCAGTTCGGCACGGTCGTGACTATCTGTTTGTTGCTGTCTTTGGTTGAGTCTAAGTTCATCCTGCCATCGCACCTCGCGCATATTAATACCAAGCGCAGCGACAAAAAGGGGCTTTGGGCTCGTGTTCAACATGCTGCCGATACTGGGCTAGGTTGGTTTAATAAGCGCATCTATTGCCCTGTGATTGAATGGGTGCTGAAACTGCGTTACGCCGTGGTAATGGTTTTCTTGTCACTGCTTATCTTGGTGGCGGGGCTGCCAATGACTGGGGCGGTACGTGTGGCATTCTTCCCTGATATGCCGGGCGACACCGTGACTGCTGACATGTCGATGCAAAACGACGCGAGCT
The DNA here is from genome assembly GCF_021728315.1 of Vibrio sp. L5-1. Taxonomy (NCBI): domain Bacteria; kingdom Pseudomonadati; phylum Pseudomonadota; class Gammaproteobacteria; order Vibrionales; family Vibrionaceae; genus Vibrio; species Vibrio sp. L5-1. The sequence continues at coordinate 65,673 of NZ_JAKKCQ010000005.1, forward strand.
TTGGTCAAACACAACAGAACTTGCTAGTGCTTGAAGCGGCGGCAACACAAACGGATGAAACTCTGAGAGCGCAATACGGTGCTCAAGATGAATCATCGGAACTGTTGAGCCTTCAGGTTATCGCCGATGCCGATGATTCTGGCCAAGTGAAAATTGAATTGGACAGCGACAGTGTTTACACATCGAACGAGTTTGCAGATGCGTGGCAAGAGACTGTTGGCCAAATGGAAGGGGTTAAGAAGCTTAAAATCTTGTCTAAAATGGAGATGGTCGATAACTTCAAAGTCGAGCTAAAAGCGTGGAATGAAGAATCAGTTTCGGCGGCCGGCAATGAGTTCTTAGCTAAACTGCAAACCATTAATGGTGTGAGTGGCATTGATCATAACTTGGATCTGGGTGAGCCTCAGTATCGTTTCGAATTAACACAACAAGGTCGTGCGTTAGGTTTTGATACGGCAAGTCTTTCACAGCAAGTATTACAGGCGTTTGGTGGTGACATAGTTCAGCAATTCCAACGTGGTAAAGATGAGGTGAAAGTTCGAGTTCGTTACCCAGAGTCGGATCGCCAAACCATTGCGGATATCAAGCAATCGAGCATGAGAACTAACGACGGTACTGTGGTGCCTTTGAGTACGGTTGCTGAGGTGCATTCAGACTACCAAGTATCAGAGATCACACGTATTGATAGCCAACGTGCTGTGTACATCAGTGCAGTATTGGACAAAGAGGTGGTTGCGCCTGCTGAGCTTGTTCATCAGTTGCAAGACACATTAGTACCCGATTTAGAAGCGCAATATCCGGGGCTAACGGTCGACTTTGCTGGTGAAACGGAAGAGCAAGAAGAGACGGCTAGCTCGATGATGAGCATGTTTGTGCTCGCTATGATTGCGATTTACACGCTGCTTGCTATCCCGCTGAAGTCTTACATTCAACCGGTGATCATCATGACGGCGATTCCATTTGGTATTGTTGGCGCAATCCTAGGACACTGGTGGAATGACTTAACAATCAGTATCCTATCGTTAAACGGTATTCTCGCGTTGAGCGGTGTGGTGGTGAATGACAGCTTGTTGTTGGTTTCTCGTTTTAACGAGTTAATCAAAGAAAAGGGTAAATCGGTTCACGATGCAATTGTTGAAGCGTGTTCTGGTCGACTAAGAGCCGTGTTACTCACATCGGTCACCACGTTCGCAGGTTTGACGCCACTATTAAGTGAAACGTCTCTGCAGGCTCAATTCCTGATCCCTGCAGCGGCGGCACTAGGTTACGGCATTTTGTTTGCGACGTTTATTACGCTGATTCTGACGCCAGCATTACTAATGATTCAGTGTGAGATTAAGTCTCTGATTCTTAAAGTCACAAATCGAGTCAAAGGCGTTGAACAAACGGCTTAACAATGGCTAAGCTAATGATGATATCTAACGGGTGGATGCTGAATTAGTCTCAGCAGCATCTGTTTAGGTTCATTAGCAGTCAAGGCTCAATAGGCTAAGGCATTACAGAACTGCGCATTACTAGCCACAATATAACTAAAATAGAGGTCGTCATGATGGCAGAATCCGTCACTAATAAACTCACAGATAAGCTTCAATTGCTTTTGGTTGAAGACGACCTCGATTTGGCCACTGCTGTTATTGATTACCTCGATTTAGAAGACATCCAGTGTGATCATGCAGCAAATGGTCTAGCTGGACTCAATCTAATTGAAACTAATCGCTATGACGCAGTAATTCTCGATCTCAATTTACCTAAAATGAATGGCTTGCAGGTTTGTGAGAACTTGCGGGCACAGGGGATCGACACACCAGTATTGATGCTGACGGCGCGTGATACGCTTGATGATAAGCTGACAGGCTTTTCAAAAGGTGCCGATGACTACTTGATCAAACCATTTGCGATGGAAGAGTTGATTGTTCGAGCTCAAGTATTGGCAAAGCGGCGCAGTGGTCAGGTTAGCCGCTTATCGGTGAGTGATCTGGAGATCGACCTTAAACAACATCAAGCATATCGTGCGAACTCACCTCTCAAGCTTTCCCCAACTGCGCTCAAAATCTTAGAAGTTTTGATGCGATCTAGTCCTAATCCTGTTTCACGAGAGACGATCATGCAAGGCGTGTGGGGCGATGATCAACCAGACAGTAATAGCTTAAAAGTGCATATTTTCAATCTACGTAAACAAGTCGATGCTGAACAAGAGAACAAATTACTTCATACCATTGCGGGCAAAGGGTTTGCGATTAAGGAGCAACCAGAAGGATGAAGATTAGACCAAGCTTAAGAATCTATGTATTGCTGGCGATTTTGGTTACGGGCGTAACGACGATTCTGGTTCTATCAGCATTGAGTATAAATTACTTTATCTCAGGTATGGATGTCGCTATGCGTGGCTCTATGATTGCTCAAGCTCAGCAAGAGGTTGTGAAACCGGGCAAGCCTATGACCAATCAAGAGTTTACGGTTGCAACGCAATGGAGCGATTTACCACAAGGTATTCAAACTCATATTGAGCAGAGTAACGTTGAGTTAAATGTCATATCAAAAAAGGTTCTTGGTAAGTCAATCTTTGCACCGCCAAAAGAAGGTTACTTTGTTATGAAAGTGATGAAAGGAGCCGAAGTGCGTTACGTTTCTGCTGTGTTTAACCAAAAACAAGACCATTTCTTAGAAGACAAGGCACTGCCTCACTTTGTGACAATTTTCCTGACTGCGTTAGCCGCGATTGTCCTGTTTTTCGCGATTTTAGTTTTGATATTACGTAAAGTAGCATCGCCTGTTGAACAGCTAAAAAACTGGGCTAAGTCGTTAGACAAAGATAACCTCAATGAACCCACACCAGATTTTCACTTCAGTGAACTGAACACCTTGGCTAACATCATTCGTGATAGCTTGAGCTCTGTTCAAAACAGCTTAGAGCGGGAACAGAAGTTCTTGGGCTATGCGAGCCACGAATTACGTACCCCTATTGCTGTCACAAGAACCAACAGTGAACTGCTAGAGAAGCTGATTCAAAAGGGTAAGAGCCCAGAAAAGCAGCTTGAAGTGATAGACCGAATTAAGCGCGCGGGTTTCACCATGACAGACCTGACAGAAACGTTGTTGTGGCTCACCCGACAACAAGACAAAGACCTACCTCCGGAAAACGTACATCTTGGCGAACTGTCGCAACAGATTACCCACGATTTAACCTATCTATTGAATGGTAAAGCGGTGGTTGTGAATATTGAAAGCGACGACACACAATGCCAGTTACCAGCTGGACTAACCCGAATCGTGCTGACCAATTTGATTCGCAATGCTTTCCAGCACACAGGAAGCGGTACCGTGGATATCGTTCAATTGGGTTCAAAAGTCACCATTGTTAACAACAACACTGATGGCACGGTAGAAGACAATCATTTGGGCTTTGGTCTAGGGTTAGAGCTCACCGAAAAGCTGCTTGCGCAATATCAATGGCAGTACCATAACCAAGAGCTGGCTGGTGGCCGTGAAGTGTGGGTGGATTTCTCGTAATGCACTGGCGTGATCGTTTTAAGGTGTATTGGTATCACCGAAAGCAGACTAACCGCTCGAATGGCGACCAAGCCAAAGCATTAGGTTGGACTAGTGAAGAGAGTCAATTGTGTCGCTTTGAAGTGATCGCTCGTTCGGCTGACTTCGAAAAGAAGAGTGTTTTAGATTTGGGTTGTGGCTATGGCGAGTTGTTTGAACTGCTCGACAGCATCTATCGTATTCAATCTTACACCGGCGTTGACCAACACGCAGGCTTTCTAAAAAAGGCTAAGCAGAACTACACAGAAGATCGTTGTCAGTTTTTGTCGGGTGACATGAGCAAAATGAAACTTGAGGTGCATGACATTGTTATCGCTAGTGGTTCACTGAACTACATCTCTCGTGATCCTGACTATCTGACAAACATGATTACTCGTATGTTTGAGTTGGCGAATCAGACGGTGATTTTTAATCTTCTCAACTCAAGCCAATATCCTTCACGTAATACCTTGATGAGTTATCACCCTCAAGGTGTCTATCGTTTCTGTAAAACGCTCTGTGATGATGTCTCTTTAATAGAGGGCTACGCAGAAGGGGATTTCATGATAGTGATGAACAAGGTCTGCTCCTAAACCTAAACCTAAACCTAAACCTAAACTTGAGCCAGATCGAAGTGATGGTGTGGAAATAATTAAAAAAGCCGCAGGCCTTGAAAGGTATGCGGCTTTTTGGGTTCTATGACCAACCTAGGCTAGGTATGCTGCTAGTTCTTCGGTGGTTGGTTTTTAATAAGTCCGTAAGGGATGTTAGTAAACACTTTAGGATTGCCTTCATAGGTCGGCGCTTCATTCACTTGCTGCCAATCGAGCAGCATGATTGCTAACACGTTGCGGTGTTCACCGTACTCAAGATCAAAATCACCAGTGATAGAAGGAATCATGCCTTGTTTCTCATCGATAGAAGCTTGAATCGCGAGCCGAGTTTTCTCGACAACTGGGTCATCTTCTAAACCTGCCAGTAAGAAGGTTAATCCAACCTCAGCAATCACATCTTCTTTCGCACGTAGCAGAATCGTATCGATATTTTCTCTGAAGTAATCGTAGATCCATTGATGATCTTGCTCGCTCACTTGATGCTGATAGTACTCGGAATCGCCAAAGATGACGTGTGTCATGCCGTAGAGTTTGTTGCCAAATTGCTGACTTGAAAGCTTCTTATCTTCATCGTCTGGGTACGCTTTCTTGAAGGTGTCGACGAACTCATCAACGACATCTTGTTCACCTAATTGGCGCAGCCAGTAGACTTGATTGGCGAGTTGAGCCGCCCACGCTTTCACCATGTCTTCGTTGGTCACGTATCGTGAGAAATCATAGCGACGAATAATTTCGCGCAGCTTAGCATCGTTCTTGTGCTCTAAACCGTATTCATTAGCACGAGCCATAGAGCCTAGGAGGTCAACACCAAGATAAAGGTATTCAGGCATGTGCTTGGTGATGTTGTAGCGTCGAACACTGCGCTCATCGTTATCGCCAACATAAGAAGTAACGCGCTTCTCTGAGTAGAGTACGATTTGTTCCATGGTATGAACGTCATTAGACAGGGTGCTGAGCTTACTTGCCACTCGTGCCATGTCACTCCATACCGCAGCAGAATATTTATCGTCTAATGTTTGGCGATACATACGCAAACCATAGTGACCCTCTTTGAAGGCTGGCAGGGTATAGAGTTGGCTTTCGTAGGTCGTACGAATGAGGTCTGCAGATTGTTTGAAAGATTGTTCATTAGAGTTAAGAGAATCTGCTTGGATTTGAATACTCGGTACATTTGTCGCCAGAGCGTTCTCTTGTGCGTGAACAGCGACCGTAACTGAGGCCGATAGTAATGTGCACAGTGTAATCGTTTTTAGCTTCATGTCGTGAGGTACCAAGCTGATTAATAGTCTATGTAAAATAACATCGATGAATCCTTTAATGTAAGGTTTGAGTCAATACAATGTAAGCTTTATAAGGTTCACTAACCCTTTTTGATTAAGCAATTAGTATAACCAACAGACCTGAAGTGATGAATGGCACAATATTTGATAGATAGTAGACGTTAGTATAGATTTTTAGTGACTTAGCGGCATACTGGAGCAATAAGCCAGAAATGAGCCGTTATAAGGCAGTATATAGAACAAAAGTGTTAGAGGTTCGTAAATGCCAAGTGGTTCTAGCAAGCAGTGGTCTGCCAAAGTAGTATCTTTTCTTTTTTTCCTAGCGATAGTAGGCGCGATTGAGTTCTTTCACGCCAAGCAATTAACTTTTCTTAAGAATGAATCGTATTCTGAGGGGAAAAAACAATTATCCATTATTCGTTCTCGGATCGAAGCCGCGATCGTGTCAGATATGTATATCCTCAACAATTTCTCTACCTTAGTGACCATCAACCCTGATGGTGAGGTGAAAAGTTGGGACAAGATTGCTGAGAATATTATTCAAGATGGCTTCCATATTCGACTTATCGCACTCGCCAAAGACGACATTCTAAACTTTGTTTACCCAATGGAAGGCAATGAGCAGATTCTTGGTATTAATTATCGCGATTATCCCAACCAATGGGAGTCTGTTGAGATAGCCCGTAATCTCGGCAACACTGTTATTGCTGGGCCTTTTGAATTGTTTCAAGGTGGTCAAGCCCTCATTACGCGAACTCCGATCTTTCGAGACCCACCTTTTAATCAAGACTATTGGGGTGTATCCAGTGCTGTTATTGGTTTAGATGAGCTGTTTGACGATGTCGGAATTGGGAAAATCGAGAACAAGTACGAACTCGCGATTCGCGGTGCCAACAGTTCGGGTAAAGATGGCCCAGTCTTTTATGGCACCCAGGATGTGTTCGATAATGCGTTTGCCACCGAGCAGGTGAGCTTTCCTTACGGTGGTTGGTACCTTGCTCTCTCCGGTAATGAGCATGTATTGATGGACGTGCCTTGGTATCGAGTTCAAGCGGTAAGGCTGGTGGGTTACACCATAATGTTAGTACTAGCGATTGCCTTTATTACTATTTATCGCCTGTATCTAATTGCTGATAGCCGTTCTATGCATGATGAGCTTACGATGTTACCGAATCGTCGATACTTCATGTACAGCCTCAAGCAGGCATTTAAAACCACTCAAAAGCAGAGAGCGAGAACCTTTGCGGTTGTCAATATCGATCTGGATGGGTTTAAAGCGATCAACGACACGTTTGGTCATGCAGCTGGCGATCAGGTGTTAGTTGAATGTGCCAAGCGTATAAAGAGTGAGTTGCGCGGTTCAGACATCGTGGCAAGGATAGGGGGGGATGAGTTCTTAGTCTTATTGCCACGCATCATCGATGATCAACATGTATCGTCGATTGTGGCTAAACTTCGTAAGGTGATATGTACGACACCAGTGGTCTACGAGACGTACTCAATTTATCTTCGAATTAGTGTCGGTTGGGTTATTCATAACAATAACTACGATGATGTCGATGCACTCTTGAAAGCGGCTGATGAAAAAATGTACGAACAGAAGCGACAAGTTATGTAGGTTGAATTGGAGCTGTGATTAGAATTTAGTTGCTGAATGTGGGGAAAAGCCTCAGAATACCGCGCTTTGCTCCTTATCAATCCAATTGATGAGCGAAAGCTGTAGCAACGACTTCTTTCTGCGCGTTGCTCATACTAAATGTTATTCAACTGAGAAAATAATCTATGAGTTTTACCTCCCTGGGCCTTTCTGAACCGATCCTTAAAGCTATTGAAGCACAAGGTTACGATAAGCCATCACCAATACAAGAGAAAGCCGTACCTGCTGTCCTAACGGGCAAAGATGTTATGGCCGCTGCTCAAACAGGTACAGGTAAAACTGCAGGCTTCACGCTACCTATTCTTGAAATGTTGTCAAAAGGCCCTCGCGTACGTCAGAACCAAGTACGTGCGCTAGTGCTAACACCAACCCGTGAGCTTGCTGCGCAAGTGAATGGCAGCGTAGTGAAGTACGGTATTAACTTACCTCTTACTTCTACGGTGGTGTTTGGTGGTGTGAAAATTAACCCTCAGATGCAAAAACTGCGTAAAGGTAGTGATGTACTGGTAGCAACACCGGGTCGTCTACTTGACCTATACAACCAAAATGCTGTGCGTTTTGATCAACTAGAAATTCTAGTGCTAGATGAAGCTGACCGCATGCTAGACATGGGCTTCATTCGCGATATCCGTAAGATCTTGGCTTTTCTACCTAAGAAGCGCCAGAACCTACTGTTCTCTGCGACGTTCTCTGATGATATTCGTGGCTTGGCGAAAGGCTTAGTAAACAACCCAGTTGAAATCTCGGTAAGCCCTGCGAACTCAACAGCACCAACCGTTGAGCAAAGCATCTACCCAGTAGATAAAAAGAAAAAAAGCGCAATGCTAGCGAAGCTCATCAAAGATAATGATTGGCGACAAGTACTTGTGTTTAGCAAAACGAAACATGGCGCAAACAAGCTTTCACACTTCCTTGACGAGCAAGGCATCTCAGCGGCTCCTATTCATGGTAACAAGAGCCAAGGCGCGCGTACTAAAGCCCTAGAGAACTTCAAAACGGGTAAAGTCCGAGTATTAGTGGCGACAGATATTGCAGCGCGTGGTATCGATATTCCGCAACTGCCTCAAGTAGTGAATTTCGACCTTCCAAACGTATCAGAAGACTACGTTCACCGTATTGGTCGTACTGGCCGTGCTGGTGAAGTGGGTAAGGCAATTTCATTGGTTTGTGCTGATGAAGTGGGTGAACTGTTTGGTATCGAGCGTCTTATTCAGCAAGTGCTTGAGCGCCGTGAACTTGAAGGTTTTGCACCTGTAAACAAACTGCCTGAATCTCGTTTGGATTCGCGTCCGATTAAGCCTAAGAAGCCGAAAAAGACACGTGAACACTCTGATGGTCAACGTTCTGGTGAGAATGCTCGCGGGCACAAACCAGCAGGTAAGAACAAGCGTCATGTCTCTGGTTCAGGTTCTGCTCCTAAGCGTAAGCCTAATGCGAACAAGCCTAATTCAGGCAACAAAGCTTCTGACAGTAACTCAACAGTTGCGGGTGATGATAAATCTTTAAGAAATAATGGCAGTAACTATAAGCGTGGTAATGCGGCAAACAAGCCTTCTACGAATAGTTCTGGTAAGCCAGCTGGTGCAGGTAAACCTAAGAAGTCTGGTTTCGGTGGCGGTAATGGCTCGAGCAAACCAGCAGGTAATAAGCCTACAGGTAACAAGCCTTCACCATCTAGAAGCCGTTCTAAACCTGCACCTCAGAAATAGTAGCTCTTTGGTAGACCGAAAGGTTGATAAGGTAGCTTTGTAGCGTTTCAGTAACGAGAATTACTTTTTTTAAAAGGTTCTCGTTTATTAGCGTAGCGAATTTCTGCAATTTAACTCGAATAAGCGCGAATATTGAATTTCAATGTTCGCGTTTTTTTATGGGTATTATTTTGCGAATTAGAAGTGATTTCTTGGCTGTAAAAACTACTGAATCAAGAAGAAACACGCTATTGAGAGGAAAGGTAATGATTCGTTAATGATTTATTAATAACAACATAATCACTAGCGTTTTTGTGGTTCTTTGCAATTTGCAATTCCAGTTTGCAAAACAAGCAGGGATTTACGGCCAATACGTGTTCAGATGCTTAGTAAATACGTGTTTTAAAAGTTGGCACGTATGATGCATAAGTAATGGTGACCCTTCTTAAGCCGAGGGTCACCTAGCCAACTGACGTTGTTAGTGAACCCATATTGTTCACACAAAATATATGACCAATCACCTTTATTGTGGTTGGTTTTTTTTTTGCCTGAATTTTGAGTTCTACTTGTTGGTTTTACTTTTTTACTCACCACACTTCGAGTAACAGCTTGGTTGGCGAGGGCACTCTCCACCTCTGGAGCAGATAAGCCTAGCCTCTGTCTCAATCCCACGTTCAATCCAATTTATATTTAGAATCTTGGCTATTGTCGTGAGATCTTTCTTGATGTTACGCGGGATTACCACAGAGCCACCATTGTTGACGCATGACGCCTTAAGCTGCTCTGCTATATCTCTTGAATTACCGCCTTGAGCATCAATCGCTGGGTTTAAGTCTATACCAGCACACAACACGCGATTGTTACCCGCGGGATCCGTCATATTGATGGATTCACAGCAATAGATTCTTGGCTCATCTCCCACATTTAAAATGGAGATCTGAGCTGAGCTACCTGCCCGAGGTTCTGACAATCGACGGAATACAGCCCAATGTTGACATGGGTCAGCGACCGTTCTCATATTCCCCCAAGGCAGTGGAATCCCGTTCCCGCGGTATACCGCCTTGAGTTTCCCCGGCCCATAAGCATCAAAGTAGTGCCAGTGAGGGTAGGGCGATACTACCGTCATTCTACGCATCGCAACAGAGGGGGAAACCCCCGCTCTCTTATGAACGTCTATTTCGTAACCAGTGCGGTCTAGCAGCTGTCTAAACGGGACTTTCGGGCACAGAAGTGCTCCTGCAAAGAAACTGGATTCAAAGTCTCGCCACGCTTGCAGAATGTCTTGAGAGTTCAGCTGTGAAGAGCCTGAAACCTGGTTGTCATCCCATGTGTTGTTGTTACCGACCGACAACACACTCTTTAGGCCTTCTTTACTATGCAGAATGCAATGGCCGATATAAACCGAGAGATCGTATTTCAGACGAGTGGGGTACTCTTTGAGAATTTCGTTTAAAAAGATCGTACCGGGAGGCTCAAAGAATGAAGTAACCAGTTGCTTGGCATTAATTCCTAGCTCGTCAACCACGTCTTGCGGCGTGCGCGTAACCCAGCGGATATTAATACCAAGCGTTCTAGCGATGTCTATAAGGTCTTCTACGCTGAGGTTAAGACGTTTTAGGCCAACCTCCTCTGCGGCGCGCTCAAGGTCAGGGAAGTGGTTCTGGTTGCTTTCTTGGTGTGCCCTAATCAAGAGGTGCGCAAACTGACGGCCAGAGATCCCCGTTTGTGACAGCATCTCAGGAATCGCAATCTGCAGGATGTCGTTGGAGAAAAGAAAGCTAGGCTCGAGTGCCATGCCACTTATCCCACCACGATTCCCTTTGTCAGGTGCAATGGCTTGTTGTTCTGATTCGTCGTCGAGGAACCACGTTGGGGTCTTCTGAAAAACCTGCGCAATCACTTCCAGCATGTCGATGCTTGGCACACGCTTTCCACGTTCAATCATTGAAAGGTAAGAAACGGAAGGTGCGTATTCTGGGTTGATTCGAATACAACGCGCAGACAGATCTTCCATCGTTAAATGGTTACGTTTTCTTAGGTTACGTATTTTCGTACCTAGGAAATGAGACTGACGAACTAAACTTTTTGACAAGGCCATATTTGTAAAATTCACATTGTAAAATTTTTGTTGTGAAATTGTATGTAAAAAAGCGCTAATCTACAAACTAAGCAATTCACAAAATGACAAATAAATTAAACGTTAGTTTGGAATAATTGCTCTAGGACACATTTTTGCTGTAGAAATCGGTGGTTGTCACCGGGCTAGTCAAGAGGGAAAGACTATGAATATGCTTACATTCGATAAAACAGAAATCCAAAAACAATCAAAACCATTTATCGCTGAAGCTGTCTTTGCCGTGGAGACAATCAGTGCCAACCAGCAAATAGAGAAGCAAGTGAAAGCAAAACAGCTGCTTGATCGACTGTTCCCACTAGAGAATGGTTCACATCAAGACGTAACCAGCTACGTAGTTGATTACCGCCATATCATGGCTTACTTTAAAGATGGCCAGCACAGCGGCCTAAAGCACCCTAAACAGTTTGTAGCGTACATGGGTGAGAAGAATGACCCAGACTCTATCTTGTTCCGAGATGGCAGTGGCAGTCACTTAGAAGTGATGTTTGGATGTCATAAAGGGACAGGGTGTATTGAATTGGTAGAGATCGATGATATTCAGTTAGAATCATGCACCACGTTCGGTCAATCGCCAGTGGAAGCAACCACCACAATGCGCGAAGAGACCATTGCAGCAATGCGCCACTGGATCAGCTTGATTCAAGGTGATGCAAAGGGCAAACCAAAGGCATGCAGCGAAGATAAAGAGTTCAGAGCAAAGAGTGGTGAAGATTACTGCCTGAATTATTGCTACCAGCTTTAGTCGTATGAAATAAGGTTTGGAACGCTGGAGGGTTTGACCCCAGTAAGTACTAAGCCGATACACATAGCCAACGAAAAAGCCCCAAAGATTAATGTACTAGTTAGTCTTTGGGGCTTTTTGTTATTTTTTAAATGTGTATCAATTCGCGTTCACGGTTTCTCATTGAGCAGAACCAGCTGTGAAACCTTAAAGAGGCATGACTCGGTTGCGGCCAAGTGATTTCGCTTCGTAAAGTAACTTATCAGCTCGTTCGATCAGTGATTGCGCCGACTCACCGGGCTCAAGTTCAGCGACACCAAACGATGCGGTGATACTACCGACTTGTTGACCACTGCGACGATCTTTAATAGACAGCTTTTCTAGAGAGCGTCGATTAGTATCTGCGAGCTGACGAGCAATACGCAAAGACTTGTTTGGCACGATGAGTGCGAACTCTTCACCACCAAATCGATACGCAGAAATACCCTCACGACAACTTAGCTTCAGCTTGCGAGCTATCCCTTTAAGAACCATATCGCCAAACAAGTGGCCATAGGTGTCATTGAAATTTTTAAAATGGTCTATATCGAGAAGGATGAGACATAGTGACTGTTTGGCTTCGCATAATGTTTCCAAATCACGATCTAGAGAGCGTCGGTTATAGAGTGTCGTTGTACTGTCAAAGAGCGCATCTTTCTGCACTTCTACTAATTGGGTTTTTAGCTTGGTGATTTCTGACGTTGCAGAGTTCAACTGAGAGTTTAAAAACTGAGTAGAGTGACGAATATGACGAGACTCAGAAACCAACTGACGAACCAACGACATGACTTCGTCGATCGATAGACTTTCATTATCAACACGAGCCAAATCCTCGAAGCTTTTATCGATCATGTCGGAAAAAGCGGAGGTATCGGTGAGAGTATCATTCATTGAATTCGAAACTTCAGAAACTAACAGTTCTAGGTTAGCGCGAAGATCGTTGATATTGGTTTCAGATTTGCTCGCAACGTAATTGTTGTAAAGCTGCTCACCAACGGCTGGAGGACAAATGCCGTAGTGTTCTAAAACACCATCCATGTCTTTAGTTAGCTGTGGGATAGCATTATCGACATAGGTGTACCAAAGTGCGTAATTTGCAGGTGTGGTAGACACTCTGTTCTTCATCATAAGAGGTACCGCTTTTTTTAGATTAGCGGTGGATTTCTGGAATTCGTCTTTTTTCATTATTTTTACTGCAGATACCAAACTAACTCAAGCCACTTGTGGACAAGGTTAGCGGATTTCGCAGGTCTTTGCTTTAAAAATTATATGATTAATCGATGAGGATTGGATAAATAACTCATTTTTATTATGAATATCGATTGCGTATTCATAAATGGTGTCTAATGGATTGTTCTTTAACCATATTTTTGGTTATTCACTATGGAACATAGGTTAAGTTTTTTATTAAAACCTTAGTCTGGGAGAGAACTGTGATTTCAGAATCGATTGGAGAAGTAACGCAGAAATTTGAATCGAGAGAGGGAAAGGGTGAAAACATTGATGAGCAGATACAAAAAAGCGCCGATAAAAATCAGCGCTTTAAAATTCTTTTTAGCTAAAAGCTAATTATTGAGCAACAACGTTTGCTGCTTGTAGGCCTTTTTGACCGTTTTCAACTTCGAAAGAAACCTTTTGGCCTTCTTTCAGAGTTTTGAAACCTTCTGAAGCGATTGCACGGAAGTGTACGAATACGTCAGCACCGCCGTTGTCTTGAGAAATGAAACCGAAACCTTTCTCTTCGTTAAACCATTTTACAGTGCCAGTATTTGTGTTAGACATAATTTGTCCCTTATTCATAAATTTTCTAAATTGTTGATTGCATTACTGCAATGCGCTGATAATTGAATTATTTAATGTTGCTAAGAAATAAGGAAAAACTACTTACAAAAACGGGTAACGATTTTACATGTCATTTTTTACTATTCATCTAACTTAAATAACTCCGGCTAACAGAGCGAGTGCATGTTAACACAGTCTTTCCGGTTGTACACTCATTGATTGAGAAATCAGCGAGTTTTTTTGTCATGTTGTGCTCGTTAACAAAACCACCTGAAATAGCTGATGGTTTTATAAAATCACACGCCGTGACAAAGTAAAAAGGACGCCTAAGCCTCCTTTTCATCATTAGTATAGACGATATTATCGTTTGAAGTTGATATCTTCAGTTTTATCTAAATTAATTTTTGTTTTCGCTGGTTGAGTCTCTGCGATTACCTTGCCGTGGCGAATTGAGTACTGCACTGGTACTTGGCGGCGCACGGCATCAAAGCCATCGTCAGCAGGAAGAATTAGCAGGCTTCCTGGCTTACCTTCCTCAATACCGTAGTTGTCTTGGATGTTCAATGTACGAGCTGAGTTCTTGCTGATTAAATCAAGAGAGGTGTTAATTTGGTCGTAGCCCATAACTTGTGTTACGTGCAGTCCCATGTGCAGAACTTGAAGCATATTCGCTGTACCCAGCGGGTACCATGGGTCAAACACATCATCATGGCCGAAACATACATTGATATTAGCCGCTAGCATCTCTTTAACACGAGTCACACCACGACGTTTCGGGTAGTCGTCGAAACGGCCTTGTAAGTGGATGTTCACTAACGGGTTTGCCACGAAGTTAATGCCAGACATTTTTAATAGACGGAATAGGCGAGATGCATAAGCACCATTGTAAGAACCCATTGCTGTCGTATGGCTTGCCGTTACCTTATCACCCATGTCGAATTTATGAGCAAGGGCCGCCAGTGTTTCAACAAAGCGAGATTGCTCGTCATCGATTTCATCACAGTGAACGTCGATCAGACAGTCGTACTTGCGAGCAAGCTCAAACGCATAGTGCAGAGATTCAATACCGTACTCACGAGTGAATTCGAAGTGAGGGATAGCACCAATAACGTCAGCACCAATTTTCACTGCTTCTTCAAGCAACTCTTTGCCGTTAGGGTATGAAAGAATACCTTCCTGAGGGAATGCAACGATCTGGATGTCGACCCACTCTTTCATCTCTTCACGAACTTCAACCATCGCGCGTAACGCAACTAACGTTGGATCAGATACGTCAACGTGAGTACGCACGTGTTGAACACCGTTAGCAATCTGCCATTTCAGTGTTTGTTTCGCACGAGACTTTACGTCTTCGATTGATAACAATTCTTTACGCTCAGCCCAACGCTCAATACCTTCAAACAAAGTACCAGAGATGTTCCAGTTAGGTTCTCCAGCCGTTTGCGTCGTATCTAGGTGAATATGCGGTTCACAGAAAGGAGAAACTGCAATGCCACCTTCAGCATCAAGGATGTCACCTTGATGATTGATTGGTGCGTCATTATCGAGAATGCGAGAAAATTGACCATTTTCAATCAGGATTTGTTTCAAGCCGTCTTGGTCTTGAAGCTTCGCGTTCTTGATTAATAAGGTTGTCATAGTGTGTCCTTAAGCGGCCTGAGATTTCAGAGCGTTTTTATTCAATAGAGGGTTAAGCACGAGGTAACTGGTTGCACCACCAAACACGGCATTCAAAGGAACGATGCCAGGAAGGAAGTGACCAGCGGCAACGCCTGTTGCTACCGCGATAATGCCAGCCCAGTTAACGGTTTGGAACTCTGCTTTTGCAAAATCTTTGTAACGTTTACGGTTCGCAAAGAAGTCGGCGATGATTACCCCACCAATGGGTGGAATTGCCAGCGAAAGGAAGGTTAACCAACCGACGAAGTTGTTGTACAGCCAAAGCGCGAAAATCGTACCCACGATGCCGTTGATGATAGACATTGTAGTACTTGAGCGGCCAGTGATGTTGGATAAACCAAGACCTGACGCATAAAGTGCGTTTTCATTGGTTGTCCAGATGTTCAAGCCTAGAACGATGATGGCTGGAAGCAGAAGACCTTGCGCAATCATCACATCTGAAATGTCAGAGAGACCCGTCGCTGCTGCACCTGCCGCGCCAAAAATAAACATCAGTGAGTTACCGATGAAGAATGCGACCATGGTAATTAACACTGCGCTCGCTGGCTTTTTACCAAAGCGAACGAAATCGGCAGTTAACGTACCTGCACTCACGAATGAACCGACAACCATTGCTAACGCCATTGAGAAGTCCATTGGTGTTTCCGGCTCAATCAGTTGTAGCTGTTCTAGCCCGCCAACACTGTCTACCGCAGTCAGTACTGAGTAACCACCCAGAATTGCAATCGCAGGAACCGCAATCGCTGAAAGGACCATGAGTGCTTTAATACCGAAGTACACCGTACCCGTCATCAACAAGCCTGATACAACAATCAAGGTGTTGGTATCAATGCCCGTGGCTTTCTGAACTGGAATGGCAAACATTGCCACGCCCACACCAAACCAACCGACTTGTGTACCACCAAGTAAAGCCGAAGGAAGCCATGAGCCTTTAGTACCAAAAGAGAAACGAGCAAGGAGGTGAGTAGAGAGGCCAGTAGATGAGCCGATATAGCCAAGAAAAGAAGTGTAAATACCGAGAATTAGGTTACCGATGAGTACGGCGAGGAAGAAATCGTTGAATGAAAGACCTGTCCCGAGTGAACCACCTGTCCACATACTTGCAGAGAAGAAAGTGAGTCCAAGCATTACCATGGTGAGTGAAGCGACTCCTTTCCTAGCCGATGTAGGAACCGGCCCAAGACTGTAGTTATTATCAGCAGCCATTTTTTACCTCCGCAAATGATCAAAATTAAATTTAACGGTCGCCGTATTGCAGGCAAACGTGCGCATTATGGTGATATAAATTACGTAGTCAATGCTAATTTTGTCAATAAAGGCGGTGTAGCATCAGTTGTTGAACTAAAAGTAATATAAAACATAAGGTTATATTTTATGTTTTTTTAATTAAAATAAATAGAAAACGTTTTCTATAACGCATCAGGTATCTGTTGTTCATAGTTGGCTATGAATGTTGATTATTATATTTATGAATGGGTGTCTGTATCTTGGGCGGGCGATGTTTCTTAAATGACAGGCAAAAAAATGGCCAATCGCAATATTCGCAATTGGCCTATATATATCGTGAACAACAAAGGTTCACTAACAACGTCAGTTGGCTAGGTGACCCTCGGCTTAAGAAGGGTCAATATATACATTGCAGTTAGTGTGCCAACTTTTAAAACGACGAAAAATGGGTGTTTTATAGCAATCTGGTGCGTATTTAAGCGTTTATTTCGCGTTTTTGTAATACTCTGTTGCGTTTTGCAATTGCGTTTTGCAATTTGTGGTAATTACGTGAGGGTAAGGTTGGTGAAGCGATTACCGAATGTTGCTTAATTTTTTGACTTCTGTGGTGTTCTTCTTGCAATTAATGGTGAAATAAACAAAAAGCCCGTGCGATCTCAGATCTCACGGGCTTTGTATTGTTGCATCTAAGAGAAGTGTTAGATGGAGTAGAAGAAGTACAACTGAGACTTCATTCGAATGATGATTCCTCGTATTACGTCTAGGAATGCCATAAAGCTAATTGGCTTCTCACCGCTGACCCAAGCTAGTCCAACAGAGCCGACAGGAATATCGTAGTCTTCCGCTTCGTCAATTTTTAAGCGAACAAAGTGATGCTTGTTCTGAAGGTTTCGACCTGTGGTTACACGAACCTGTTCATCAATACCTAATAAGCTAGCTTGTGCTTCACCTGTTGCTTCAACAATGCCTTCAACGGTTGCTGAGAATATTTTTCCTGGGTATACCGCAGTAGCAAATTCTGCGGGCTGGCCCACTTTAATATTACGAATTGCTTGGTGATTGACTCGCATCAACACGTACTTTTCTTCGGTATACATCTGGATACGAGGCATCATTGAGACTCGTTGACCCTCACGAAGGATAAAGTTCGTCACAAAGCCATCGGTCGGCGCTGTTACTTTGGTGCTGTTAAGGTCCCATTGTGCTTGCGCCAGTGTTGCCTTGGAAGAATCGACCTCTGTTTGTTTCTTGCTAACGTTGGTTTCAGCTTTGTGGATGTTTAATTTCGCGCTCTCGGCATCGACTTCTTTTTTACTGAGTTGAGATTCCAGCGTGGTGACATTGTGAGTCGCTAAGTCTACCTTCGCTGTTTGTTGGTCGATGTCAGTTTCAGTAATCGTATGTTCTACGACACTATTTTGTTTCTGGTAACGATCGAGAGTCTTAGATTGCAGTACTAAGTCCGTCTTTGCTGACTCTATCTGTGCAATAGAAGTTTTAATGTCTTCAAGCGCCGACTGATAGCTAATTTTAGCAATGCTGACTTCTTGGCGAGCAGTGTCTAAAGCGACTTCCGTTGATTCAAGTTGAACGCTTGCTTTGTCTCTCGCAATCACATATCTGGTGTCATCAATTTCGTAAAGAAGTTGCCCTTCAACCACATCTTGGTTTGGGCTGATGTGAACCTTGGTGGTTTTTCCTGTGACCGCTGTTGAGTCCGGACGTAATTGAATATGCGGAGATTGAACAACTGAACCGCCCGAGAGATCCATCGGCGTGAAGTTGATTAACCCAACCCATACGAACATTAACCAAGATGTACCACCTAAGTAAGCAAACGCTTTGGTGCCTTTGTTCCAAGGCATACCTACCAATCTCAGTAAGTAAATGAACAGTGCCCAAATAGCTAAGCCTTCTAACATGCTGGGTTCTCCTCATTTTTATCACTGTGTTCTGGTTGAACGTCAGACTTTGTCGGCGCTTTCCAGGTGTCTCTCAGATTGATGATCGCTTTTTCCATATCAACAAAGGCCAAGATGACGGCGAGTACCCATACCCAGTGCCAGATAAAACCAATCCAAGTTAATGCGGTGATTAAGCCGAGTTGTTGGTGCTCTTTACTGTGAGCTTTATTGATTGGTAATTCATGCACACGCCAGAATCCGTAACATGCAGCAGCGATAGTTGCGATCAATACAACGCCTGCTACTACGTGTAGAGCGGTATCGGCGCCGGTTCCGACAAATGGGACACTTACTAAACTCATTGATAAACCCTAAGTTAAATGATGCACCGAGTGTGATGGGTGTAGGATTTACAAGTTGTAAATTTACTAATTACTTCGATAATGCTATTTATATGATTTGATCTGTCATTGGATTTATAAAGGACTGCCATTAGTGAGTAATTGTAACTTCTTAAGAGCGTTAGGGATTTTGGGAATCTATCGGCACGTCGTGACGAATCCTATGGTTAATGCGGACAGTTTGGGTATTCCGAAGTCTGTATTTAATAATTCAATGAACCTTATTCCAGTTAGTGAAGTCGACAAATGGTTTGGCTTGTTGGAATTACAAACCAATGATCCGGATATCATTTTGAAATTGGCTGATCGAGTTGATATTGAAAGGTTAGGCCCGTTAACTAATTGGTTTTTTTCTGGGCATGATCTTGCTTCGACGATCCGTAGAGTCAACATCGGACTTCATTGTTTGCAGTCGGGTGCTTTCTTATATGGTGCACAGGTAGGGACAATGATTAAATGGTGCTACGACAACCCTGCGTACTCGGAAACGGGTAAAGTGCATGACTCGATAAGAGTCGCAATTTTCATTATGAAGATTTTACGTCGATATTTGGGTGATGATTTTAAACCCGTTGCGGTATCAATTGCGGGCCACCGAGATAACGTCGATCTTTACCAAGAGTATTTCGGTTGCACGATTCAGTGGGGGCAGCCGCGCACTGAAGTTTGGATCCCTAGTGAGTCGAGGTTATCCATCAATCAATCACCATCGAATAGTAAAACAAATCTGGCGATGAATTTTCATGACTTGGATAACTATCTCAACATGCCCGACGCAGAGGACGAGCACAAGGTGACCTACGAGATGATCAATTACAGCCGCCATTTCGGCCTGCCAACGCTGCATAAAGTTTCCAGTCTACTCGGCTTATCTGAACAGCAGTTCCAGCGAAAATTGCATAAAGCTGGCGTTAATTTCTCAACAATTATGGGTTATGCGTTAAGCAACGTGGCTGTAGAGCTCTTGGTGTATTCAGTGCCAGTGGAAGAAGTCGCGACGAGGTTAGGTTATACCAACGTTGCGAGCTTTAATCGGATGTTTAAGAAACATCGAGGTTTGACGCCCAAGCAATATGTGGAGCGCTTAAAAACCGGACTGTAACTATGTTGCCTAACTTGCCTTCGTTTCTTGCGTTAGGCCAGATAAGTAAACCACGACCCAAGTGCTCAAAATGAAAGGGGCGGTGAGTGGTAGCAGTGACAGTTCATGAAAACTGAATGTGATGACACAGCTTAACAGCATACCTAATAGGATTAACGGCCAAGGGATCCGCGGATAGAGCACAAGTGCTAGAGTGGCAAGAATGGCGTTGTACCCGTAAAGACCTTGGGCAACCAGTTCGTGAGAAGCACCGATCATCTTACTAAAAATGGTGCTCATTATTACTGCTAGCACAACCCAAATGGCATGCTTTAGGTTGTTAAGTGCGATGGCGATTAAGATAACGAGCCCCGACAACGCATTTTCGATGAAGCTGACTTGGCTTATCCCTTTTAATAATGGGATAACCACTGGCGGTAGGTTGAACCACGAGTTAGCTTCAATACTGATTAGTGGCATCAGTGCGGAATCAGGTGCAGAAAATGCCGATAGATCCAAGGTTGATTGGATAGCATAAATCAGCCAAGAGGTGAGGATAAAGGCGTTAGTGTAACCGCGGTATTTTTTAAATCTGAATACGATGTGGGCAATGGGGACTGTGAGTAGTGCGCCTACTACAGCCACTAGAACCAATAATGGTGTGACACCAAAAAAGTTACCGATAAATAAACCAATTAAAGCCCCATTTAACGCATACATACCACTACCAATATCGTAAGCTGCCTTGTTGGTGTTGGTGTTGGTGTTGGTGTTGGTGTTGGTGTTGGTGTTGGCGTACATATAGCAACAGAAGGCTAATGCATAGCTGCAACTGGCGCCAAGTAAGGTAAGAAAAGCCAGCGCCAGTGACTCAATAGAAATGGCAAGCAATAGCAGAAGCGACGTCATAACAGACGGTGTGAAATAGACTTGCCCAATGCCATTGAGCAAGCCTTTAAATGGTTGAATATCCTTATTCGTTCTCATCGTCTGATTACATTATTTTGTCATGTTAAATTTTTGTGATTCAGATTGTATACAATTTTATTAAGTTGACCATCTTTGTGTATCAATTCTGATACCAGCGCTCACCATAGGCTTGTTGGTAATCTGGTGTTTCAATGATGCCTTCTTGCTCTGGAACCGTTTCTAATGGCCCTACGATCGTTCGATAAGGTAATACGCCAGCCCATACTGGGATATCCATATCAGTTTTATCATCATTCACGCCATGTTTACCAATCTTCACGGAGGCTTCCGTTAAAGGTATCGCCAATAGCTCGGTTGCGGTGAGCTCTTTTTCATTACTGAGCCTGACTTCATCGGTTCTGCCCGGCGCGATTTGCTCAATAAAGATATTCAACAAGCGATCCTTTTCTCGATTGTCATCGATGACTGAAAATGACCCCAATACCACAGCAGAACGATAATGCGCACTGTGGTGAAATGCCGAACGGGCTAACACCCAACCATCGAACAGAGTGAACGTTAAGCAGGTTGGGTCTCCCTTTTTTAAGCCTTTCAACAAGCGACTGTTTTTAGCCCCATGAATGTAGACCATGTCATCGACTCGCCACGCGAGCATTGGGATAACCATTGGCCCTTGTTCGCCCAGCAATGCAATGTGTGCGATTAAGCTCTCATCTATGATCTGATGAAGTTTCTCTTGTTCAAATACGGCTTTGTGAGCCCCTTTTTTAATCGTGGTTCTTTTCGTGTTAGATAACATAATCGCTCCTTAATCATTGCCTTTTGATTAATGTAGCGATTAACTGGTCTATTAAATAGAGCCACTTTTAAACACTATTTGGATCCAGTTATGCAGCCTATTGATGTCGGCGACCTACAGTTGGACGAACAACACGACACGCGTCAAACCGCCTTGTTTCACGCGATCAGAGAGAAGATCGTTCACGATTTATGGAGTAAGGGCAGTAAGTTACCTTCAACACGTAAGTTGGCCGTTGAGTTATCGGTGAGTCGAAATACGGTGATCTACGCGTACGAACAACTGGTCACCGAAGGTTATATCGAGAGCAAGCAAGGTTCAGGTTTTTATGTCTCGGTTGAACAGCCAGAGCACTTCCTAAGTTTGTCTCAGCCAAACAGTGTTCAGGATGCACCGGTTAAGCACGTAATAAGTCAACCGATGGCAAACATAGCGACACCTAACGACATTAACCGCAGCTTTGCCCCTGGAGTTCCTGATTTAGATGCATTCCCTTTTGCGAAATGGCAGAGGCTGCTGCAACGTCACTCTACGCGGCAGAACATCGCGGGCAATCAAGAGGTTCAGGGAAGCTTGGCCTTGAGGGGGGCATTGAGCGGGTATCTTGCGAGTAGTCGCTCGGTCAATTGTAGTGCTGACAGAATCATCATCACCGCTGGTGCGCAGCAAGCCATCTCAATCGGATTAATGGCGACGTTAGCGATGGGCGACAAAATCCTTGTGGAAGAGCCGGGCTATCGACAAGTGCATAAAATTATTGATCTGTTGAGGCTAGAGCTAGATGGTGTGAGTGTGCGTGAAAAGGTTGGGTTAGATATTGAAAAAGTGTTGTCCAGTAATGCTAAGGCTCTCTATGTTACGCCGAGTAACCAATACCCAATGGGCACGACCCTCAATACTGAACAACGCCTCAAGTTGATCGATTGGGCTAATAAACATCAGTCATGGATCATTGAAGATGACTACGACAGTGAGTTCCAGTTTGCTCATCGCCCTTATACCTGCATGCAAGGCTTAGCGGGAAAATTAGGATTCGATGATCGAATCATCTATGTCGGTTCCCTGAGCAAGGTGATGTTCAATGGCCTGCGACTAGGTTACTTAGTGGTGCCTGAAAGTTTGGTGGCGAAGTGTCTTGAGATTAAAGATGCGCTCACTGGAGACACGGCGTCTCATACACAAGAAGCTTTGGCGGATTTTGTTCGCGAAGGCGATTTACTGCGTCATATTAGAAAGATGCGTCGTTCATACAAACTCAAGCATGAAGCCATGATAGAAGCGATTAAAAGTGAGTTTCATGGCGATCTTGAAGTGATTAGCCAAGCGGCAGGGCTACATGTGACCGTGAAGTGGTATCAAGGCATATCTGAACATGAGTGGAGCCGTAGAGCAGGGCTTGAAAATATCATCATTCGTCCTTTTGACTTTTATGAATATGGATCAAGTGATGCTCGTGATTGGAATGGGGCGGTGTTGGGATTTGGAAATATCCGTTTGGCTGAGATAAAGCCGAAGATCACACAGATCGCTCGGCTTTTTTATCAGTAATATTGGTAGGGCATGCTTACAGTTTGTCGATTCATCATTAATCGAGTTATAACTTGTCGACAGAAACGGTTTTACCTTTACCTAGCCACTTACGCCAAGGGAGTGACAATGTCACAAAAATAGTCACGGCATAGAGCATCGACCAGCTTAAACAGATAAACACTAAAGTACAGATGACCAATGAGAGCATGGCGGTGTATCTAGATGCGCCAGTCAGTAATCGGCAAGCCGCTAACATTGCAAGCAGATAAACCAGAACGAAAATACCGTTGGCGAGTTTAAGAAAGAATTCGAGATCGAGATTAGACAACTCACCAATCACACAAGAGATAAGCGCGACAAAGCCAATTGCTAAGGTTGGGTAAAGTGGTACGCCACGGCTATTGAGTTGAGCCATTCTACTCGTAGGAGTGTGTTGGCGAGCCTGAGCCCAAATCATACGAGACAAGCTTTGTGTGTAAAGGTTTAGGCTAGCAAAACAAGCAAAGAAACCAAGCACACTGATGACGGTTTTGAAGCCATTACCAAACAGTTGTTCTGTTACCCACGGGATGGATGCAGCATCAAATTCAGGTGAACCATAAGCGCCTAGCTTGATAATAACCACCGAGCAAGCCCAGTACACTATGCCCGCAACGAAACACCCTGCAATGATTGCGATGGGAAAGTCACGCTGTGGATTTTTAAATTCTTCTCCCATGTGAGCAAAGGCTTCTATCCCGACAAAGCACCAAAACATCACCGCTAAGGCTGCGCCAATCGACCACATCGAATCAGACGTCATGGTCGGAACTGCGATGTCCGCTGCAGTGATGTCGGCTTTCCAAACAAAGGCGCTAACCAAGGCAAAAATCGACAAGGCGATCACCGTTTGTAAGCGGCCAGAAGACTTACTGCCCATCAAATTGACAGCAATAAGCAGAGCGACGGTAAAGGACTGAGCGCCAAGTGGTGTGTCGAGTGGCGCTGGCAATAGTTGTTGTGCAAAACCTCCAGCCAATGCAATGGCAGCCGGAATACCGACAGGAATAACACTCACAAACAACCAAGCCACGCTGGTTTCTAATCGCTCACTGAACGCCTTGCGAACAAAATAGGCCGTGCCACCTGCATTGGGGTAGCGTTTTCCTAATGCGGCAAAGGTTAGTGCAATCGGGCAAATAGCGATAAACAGGATTAACCACGCGAGCAGTGACAACTGTCCTGCAATGCCTGCTGCGATCGCAGGGATCATAAATAATCCAGTGCCTAGCAAGGTAGTCGAGAGTTGTCCGATTCCTGAAATAAGCGTGATTTCTTGTTTGAGTTGTGTCATTCGCTCTCCTAGCTATTGGCTTATCATATCGGCCTTATTGTGCCTGTCTTCTGATGTATGGGTGATGCTATGAATGAGAGCATACATTGTCGACATCAATAATACAGCTAGCGAAACGTCTTAAGACACCGTCAATTTAACGGTTTTAACTTGATTAAGCGTGAAAGTGTCGGCTGTCATAATGGCTGTTATAAGTAGGAAAGTTGTGTCAAATTAGGCGTTATAAATAGAACAATAAATGGAAAGAATCAGAAGCATGGATAAATTTGATCGCCAAATTTTGGATATTCTCAAAACCAATGCACGATGCTCAGTGAGCGATATCGCCCGAGATGTCAGTCTCTCGCGTTCGGCGGTGAATGCCAGAATCAAGAAACTGGAAAGCGACAAAGTGATTACGGGTTATTGTGCTCAAGTGGCAGAGCCCAATCAAACGAAGAATGTGTGCGCTTACATCTTGTTGAAGTTCGACATGTCGAGCAGCGACCATAGTTGTGAGTCTTACGCGACACGAATCCAGAGTATTGATGAGGTGCAATGGTGCCACTCTATTAGCGGTGAGACTGACATGATGCTTTATGTTGAAGTTGAAAGCATGGACCGTTTGAATCAAATCCGCGATCGGCTGCAAAGCTATCCAGAGCTTCGACACCTCATGACTCATACTGTCTTGACGGAGTTTTTTAACAAACAGAATGCGACGGTGCATTCATGTTAGGCAATATCAACTTAAACCTACTGCGCTCTCTGCATGTGCTTCTTGAAGAGTGTCATGTCAGTCGAACAGCTCAGCGTTTGCACATCACGCAGTCGGCGGTGAGCCGTCAACTGGCTCAGCTTAGAGATCTATGTGGTGATCCTTTGCTGGTTCGTGATGGTAACAAACTGGTTCCGACTAACCGTGCTTTGTTGCTCAAAGGTAAACTCGATGACTTGCTTGGAGAGTTCGACCACCTTTTAGACGATAAACCCTTTGAACCGAAAGACTGGCAGGGTGAACTGGTATTGTCTTCGAGTGACTATGTGGCTCAGTATATTCTTCCTGTTATTGTTGCAGAGGTGTCCGCCGAAGCCCCGAACATTAATTTGGCTTTCCGCTTGTGGCAGCCAAACTACCTTGAAGCTCTGAACGAGTCGGGTATTCATTTGGCTTCCAGTATGTTTCCCACAAAGCCAGAACATGTATCAAGCATTAAGCTTGGTGAAGATAAATCGGTGTGTTTGATGCGCAAGTCGCACCCATTAGCCCACCAATCGGCTTTGAGTGCAGAAGATATCGTCAACTATTCTCACATCAAAGTGACGGGTGGCGGAGATAAAGACAGCTACGCGGACATAGCATTGAAGAAAAAAGGACTTAAACGAAGAGTGGCTCTGCAGGTTCCGTTCTTTTCATCCGCTGGAACTGTATTAATGCAAGACGACTATCTGATGATCGTGCCTGAACATATCGCCTATAACCTAGGTCGGCACCTCGATACTGCCTATTTTTCTTTGCCATTTGATACGGAAATGCACACCTATTGGTTAATGTGGCACCCCAAGTATGACAACGATTCTGCCCACAAATGGGCGAGAGAAAAGGCATTCCAAGCTATGCAGAAGTCGAGTTATAATATCAGTATGACTTGAAATCATAGGTGTAATGATAATCTTTGATTTCAAATAATACCTTCTGCGAATTATGGTAAGTGCTAAGTATTGAATATTAAGCAAAGAGGGTTCAGCTAGGACGCTTTGTTTTACTAGGAATGGAATGATGACAGTAACAATTTGGTTTTCTTTATTAGCGATTTGCTTGTTGGGTGCAATGTCTCCGGGCCCAAGCTTGGCTATGATTGCAAAACACAGTCTGGCTGGTGGCCGCATGAACGGGCTTATCGCAGCTTGGTCTCACGCCGTAGGCATCGGTATTTATGCGTTCGCAACCATTGTTGGTTTAGCCGTTGTACTTGAGCAATCCCCCATGTTGTTCAAAGCCATTAGTTTAGCGGGTGCAGCGTATCTGCTTTATCTCGGCGTGAATGCGTTGCGTTCGAAAGGTGGTGTTGCCGCAAAATTGGAAGCGGGTGAACAGATGAGTTACATGCAGTCTGCTCGCGAGGCTTTCTTGATCTCTATCTTGAGCCCGAAAATCGCGCTGTTCTTCATCGCTCTGTTTAGCCAATTTGTTGCGTTAGGTAATGAACTGACCAATCAAGTGATTATCGTATCAACACCGCTACTTGTAGACGGTTTATGGTACACATTTATCACCTTGGTGTTGTCTAGCCCTTTGATTGTTGAACGTATTCGCTCTAAAGCTCAGTTGATTGATCGACTATCTGGTGTGGTGTTGATTCTGCTTGCTGTGCGTGTGGTGTGGATGATTTAGTCATCACTAGACCTTAAGATCTAAAACGGCTCACAAGATATTATCTTATGAGCCGTTTTTGTTTCTACTGATCTAAACGCTAACAGTTAACAGCTAAAAGAAGTTAGCCTGCTGAGTTTAGAACCGTATCTAATTCTTTCATTGAGTCAGCAAAGTAAGGGTTATAGGTCAAACGAGCATGGTTCTTCCCTTCTTCACGATACCCCCATGCTGAGTACCAAACTTCACTTGTCGCGTTGCACTGTTCTTCAAAACCTGCCTCTTGACCATTGGAGCAGATCTTCTCGCTACCATTGATTCCGTAATACGGATTGCTTGGTGAGAACAGCAAACCCATATGAGAACCGTTCGAAATACGTTGTTCTGGGATCTTCATGCTGTATTGAACAGTGCGAGGATCGTCGAGTGTGGTTTCTCCTTGCCAAACCAAAACATTGTTTGGATTGGGCATCGATTCAGTAAACGCTTGTTGAACGAAGCTAGTGTCAATCACACTGTCGCCTTCACTCATCATAATAAACACCGGTTTATCGAAGTGTTTATCTTGCAGGTCTTCACGAACCACTTCTGATGTCTCGTAGTAAACCGAGGCACCGTTCATTGGCAGTGAGTTGTAACGCAACATATTGTCTTCAGGATCTTGATCCGCCCAAGTGACAAAGTAGCTTGCTAGCCCAGCATACTGAACCGCAGATGAGCTCGGTTGAAACGCAGGAGAGAACAGCAGTAGCCCGGAGATCTTAGGATCGTTCATCGCCTGTGAAGTCACGAGGTTTGCGCCTGTTGAATAGCCGCCAAGCCACACAGAATCATACTCTTGCTCTAGTAACTTCGTATGGTGAGCTACCACACCTTGCCAATCTTTTAAGCTCGGTTGCATTAGGTCACCCACACGACTGCCGTGACCCGGAAGCAATACGGTTCTCACTAAGTAACCTTGCTCAGCCAAATGGGTAGCGATGTCTTTAAACGAATAGGGTGAATCGCCTAATCCATGGACCAATAACACTGCCTTGCCGTTAGGTTTGGTAGGTTTGTATTCAGTCGGGGAGTTCAGTTGAATCTCAAGCTGCTTGTCTTTTGTCATGAACACGCGGTTTTTCAGCAGCCAATCTTGGGTCTCATTGACGTAGGCATCAAAGCTATCTTGCTGATAGGCCGGCAAGCTTGGAGATGTTTCGTAAGCGGGTATAGATGTCTCGTTGGAACAACCAACGAGACTTAAAGTCGTTAAGGCGAGCAGCGTTAGAATGGTATTTCTATGCATTTTTTAATGTTGTCTCTGTTGTGCTTTCACTATGTTTGAAACTAAAGTTTAGATTACTTTCTGCTTGAAAGGTCTTCGTATTCACCTTCAATAACACCGGCATCATTGGTTGATGACTGACGAGTGTTCATATGAGCTGCGAAACCTTGTTTCTTCATTTGATTCTGAATGCGCTTGCCAGTAATTAAAGCTGCGATAGCTAAAGGAATAGCAAGGATCAAGCTAGTGAATAACGCCAAAAGGCCAGTAAACAACGCAACAATCGTAACTAATATATTTTTCATATTCATTCCTCTTTTTCTATGTTGTTACTATATCGCTTCTATTCTGAACGAAACATGAACACCACCAAATAATTCTAGAGAGTCACTATGACACAGGTGTGTGTGGATTGAGAGTTTATATGTAGTCATAATCACGCACTAAAATAAGGGAATAAACGCAAGGTCAATAAAATCAATGAGTTAAAAGTTGGCACGGTTGATGCTCTATAGGGTTTGGAATAAGTCACTGTAAGCAAAGCACTTACAGCTAATAAAAAATTACTGGAGCCCCTTTATGTTCTGTATTCAATGTGAACAAACGATTCAAACCCCAACCGTAAAAGGCTGTTCTTTCGCACAAGGCATGTGTGGAAAAACCTCGGAAGTATCCGACCTTCAAGACGTGTTGGTGCATTCTCTTCAAGGTGTTTCTTTTTGGGCAAGCCTAGGTCGCGCTTGCGATGTTATTGATACAGAAGTTGATGAGTGGGCACCAAAAGCGTTCTTCGCAACACTGACTAACGTTAACTTCGACCCTGCTCGTATTATCGAATTCGCACAACAGTCTCATGAATTCAAGCAGCGTTTAGAGCAAAAAGTTCGTGCAGCAGCAACATTGATTGGTTTTGAAATTCCAGCACTTTCGGCTGCTGCGCAATTCGATCTTCCAACCGATTCTTCAGCGCTATTGGCACTTGCCCCTCAAGCTGCGGTAAACCGTGGTCACGACTCTCAACACGAAGATGTGATTGGTCTTCGTCTTCTTTGCCTATACGGCCTAAAAGGTGCGGCAGCCTACATGGAGCACGCTCGTGTTCTTGGTCAAACTGACAATGCTATTTTTGCTGAATACCATGAAATCATGGCTTTCTTAGGTACTGACCCATCTGACCTAAAACAACTGCTAGATACGTCTATGCAAATTGGCTTGATGAACTACAAAGTAATGGAAATGCTGGATAAAGGTGAGACAGATACCTTTGGTCACCCTCAACCAACAACCGTGAATGTTAAGACTAAGAAAGGCCACTGTATCCTTGTTTCTGGTCACGACTTACATGATCTAGAAAAGATCCTTCAACAAACTGAAGGCAAGGGCATCAACGTTTACACCAATGGTGAGATGCTACCTGCACACGGTTACCCTGAACTGAACAAGTACCCACACCTTGCGGGTAACTACGGCAGCGCTTGGCAGAACCAGCAAAAAGAATTCGCTAACTTCCCTGGTGCCATCGTAATGACATCTAACTGTCTGCTTAACCCTGATGTAGGTTCATACGCAGACCGTCTATTTACACGTAGCATTGTAGGCTGGCCGGGTGTTGATCACCTTGAAGGCGACGATTTCAGCGCAGTAATCGACTGTGCTCTTGCGCAAGAAGGTTTCAAACACGACGAGATCGAGCAGATGATCACTGTCGGTTTTGGTCGTAACGCACTGATGGAAGCGGCACCTGCGGTTATTGAGCAAGTGAAAGAAGGCAACATCAAGCACTTCTTCCTAGTCGGTGGTTGTGACGGTGACAAGTCTGAGCGTAGCTACTACACAGACTTCACAGCTCAAGCGCCAGAAGATTCAGTAATCCTGACACTTGCATGTGGTAAATTCCGTTTCAACAAGAACCAATTTGGTGACATTAACGGTATCCCACGTCTGTTAGATGTTGGCCAATGCAACGATGCTTACTCAGCGATTCAGCTTGCTATCGCACTGTCTCAAGAGTTTGATTGTGGTATCAACGAACTTCCGTTAACGCTGGTTCTATCTTGGTTCGAGCAAAAAGCGATCGTTATCCTGCTTACCCTGTTCGCTCTTGGTGTGAAAGGTATTTACACTGGCCCAACAGCACCTGCCTTCCTAACAGAAAACCTATTAAAGATTATGCAAGACGAGTTCGATATGCGTTCTATCTCAACGCCAGAGCAAGATCTTAAAACAATCTTAGCGGCTTAATTTAAGCCAACTCTAAGCCCCGTTGTTGTGACGTTTTTCTAAAACAGACAACGGCGGGGCTTTTTCGATTTAAATCTTTAGTCATTTAATCATCTAGTCATTAGCAAGGTACACGAACTATGTATGCATGGTCGGATAGCGATTCAATCAATTTAGTGTGTTTAAAGAAATGGCATGAGACGCCAGATACGGTCAGCTTTGAGCTTGGCAGCGTTCCACAAGACTTACATTTCAACTTTAAGCCAGGACAATTTATTACTCTGGGTTTGGATATGCCGGCGAAAACGGATTACCGTGCTTATTCTGTAGCGTCTTGTCCTGAAGATAACCGCCTGAAGCTGACGGTAAAGCGTGTGGAAGGTGGTTTGGTTTCGAACTTTATTGTTGATGAACTTGATGAAGGTGATGAAGTTTCTGTATTGAAGCCTGCTGGTGCGTTTAACTGTATTGATTGCATGCCAACAGCTACCAAGAAAGTAACGCTAGTGAGCGCGGGTTGCGGTATCACTCCGGTGATGGCGATGGCAAAGTATTGGTTGGCTCAAGGCAGTGATGTTGAAATCGATTTTGTTCACATGGCACGTAATCGACGCGAGACTATCTACTTTGAAGAGCTTAACCAACTTGATGAGACACACGCTAACTTTAACCTTAAGTTACTTCTGAAAGACAGTGAAGGAACAACTGCTCCCCAAGGTCGTCTAGACAAGAGCTGGTTGGTAACACTCAGCCCAGATATTTTAGACAGAACCGTTTACTTGTGTGGGCCGGTTAGCTTTATGCAAGACATAGAAAACTACCTGAAAGAACTTGAGTTCAACATGGATAACTTCTACCAAGAAAGTTTTACTCCAGCGACTCAAAGTAATAATTCACTAGCCAATAGCAATACTGCTTCAGAAGAACCACAAGCAGAAGCGTCTGCAGATTCAAATGGTGCCGTTAAGGTATTTGTTCCTGCATTTGGCGCAGAAGTAGAAGCGGAGGCGGGCACACCACTCGCTGATTCATTAGAGAAAGCTGGTGTTCCAATTATCATTGCTTGTCGCAGTGGGATTTGTGGTTCTTGCAAGTGTAAAGTAACCAAAGGTTCAGTGGAATCAAGCAGCCAAGAGACTTTGACGCCAGAACAGATTGAGCAAGGTTATGTACTCGCGTGTTCGAGTGCGATTCAGTCAGATGTTGAGGTTGAGTTGTAACAGATGTGAAGTGAAGCTTTCCAAGAGTGACGAGGATAAAGTTCTTGTCATAGCGATAAAAGTTAGCTTGCCAGCTGTAAAAAGGCCACTTAGATCAGATAGAGAGAGCAGATCTAAGTGGCAACCTTCCTGTTTATACGGGGGAGTAAAACAAGAAGGGTTGCAAAGCCCATTACAGACCTCGCAGATATAATTATTATGTTGTGGAGCTGGTTACTTAAAACTGTTTATAGAATCTAAGGAAGTAATAGAATCTAAGCAATTTACAGGCTCTAAGCAGTTTATACTTCAGGGTAAGTCTTGTAGCGCACACCCATCATTTGTTCCATACAGTGAACAACCTGACAGCTGTAGCCAAACTCGTTGTCGTACCAAATATACAGAACAGCACGGTTGTCTTGTGCGATAGTCGCAACACCGTCAACCACGCCTGGGTGGCGAGAGCCAACCAAATCGGTAGATACAATCTCAGTCGAGTCTGTGTAATCAATTTGTGCAGACAGAGAAGAAGACAGCGCCATTTCACGCAGGTACTCGTTCAATTCTTCTTTGTTTGTGCCTTTCTCAAGGTTTAGGTTTGCTACTGCCATTGAAACGTTTGGCGTAGGTACGCGAATCGCATTACCTGTTAGCTTGCCTTCCATTTCTGGCATCGCTTTTGATACTGCTTTAGCAGCACCAGTCGATGTCAGTACCATGTTCAATGATGCAGCACGACCACGACGATCGCCTGAGTGGAAGTTATCGATTAGGTTTTGGTCATTGGTAAATGAGTGAACCGTTTCAATGTGACCAGACAGTACACCGAATTTGTCGTGAACCGCTTTCAATACTGGCGTGATTGCGTTTGTCGTACAGCTTGCAGCAGAGATGATCGTGTCTTCTGGTTGAATGACATTCTCGTTCACACCAAATACTACGTTCTTGATGTCGCCTTTGCCTGGCGCTGTCAGTAGTACTTTCTTCGCACCGTTACATGCAACGTGTTGGCTTAGGCCTTCAGCGTCACGCCATACACCTGTGTTATCAACCACAAGTGCGTTTTCAATACCGTAAGTCGTGTAATCCACTTCTTCTGGCTTGTTTGCGTAGATAACTTGAATGAAGTTGCCGTTTACGATGATTGCTTTACGTTCTTGGTCAACTACGATACTGCCGTTGAACTGGCCGTGAACAGAGTCACGACGAAGTAGGCTAGCACGTTTTTCTAGGTCGCCGTCTTTGCCACCACGTACAACGATTGCACGTAAACGAAGTGGGTAACCTGGGCCACTTTTCTCGATCAATAGACGAGTTAGCAGTCGGCCAATACGACCAAAACCGTACAATACAACGTCACGAGGTTCGGTCATTGCATCGCCTTGAAGCGATTCTACAAGTGCAGTTTGTAGAAAATCATCCAACCCGTGAGTGTCTTCGCGATCTTGCCAGAATGCATGGGCAAGGCGACCAACATCAATACGACATGGAGACAAGTCCATAGAGAGAAGGTGTTGAATGATTGGTTGAGTCTGTTCTGCTGTAAGAGGAGAACCAGTGTAACGTTTTGCGATGCGGTGAGCTTTGATGATGTCGATAGTTGTCGCGTTAACCAGGGTCTTGCCGAAGAGGATAACTTCTACGCCTTTTTGACGGTATAACTGACCTAAAGTTGGAGCGATGGATTCAGCAATAGTTTGACTAGTTTGCCAGTCTAGGAGGTGCTTTTCGGGACTCATCTTTACTCGGGACCTTTCACGTTAAGTTTCTGCATTCATGGCGGTTGTAGGGAAGCCAATCAGCATAGGGGATTTGAGGTATCAGGCTGTGGTCTTTATTGCCACTTAAATGTGCTTGATATGCCTTGTGTGCAACTTGTAATTTTTATGTGGCAGGATTGTAAGGTACGACGGGTTATTCTGCTAGGAAAAATAAATGCAGACAAATTATCTGTAAGTTGGCTTTATATTAGCCATAAATCAAGTTTTAAGTGTCGATAAAGGCTATTGACTTTAACAATCTGTAGCACTTATTTTTCGCCAAAAAATACTCAAATCAAAATATTATATGTAATAAAAGTCATAGTGTTCATTAAAGGTGTGATCGTGATCTCAAATTACACGTAAACAGTAAGCGACAAATAAGGTGATCAATGCGTTTTCTTCTTCGATCTTTGAATACGCCGAATTCGAGTGCGAAAAGTGCATGACGCAAACGATTGGATCTCACAAATTTCACTTAACTTCGGTGTTTGTTGGTTTATAGAGTCATTACTCCCAACCTTGTGGAGCCGAGAAGCGTGGCCGTTTGCTTATTATGCGAGTGATAATAACTGGATAAAGCTTGCTTCGTTAAACTTCACTTGTTCATACCTCGTTTGTAAACAGCTCTCTCATCTATACTCCTCCTGTTTAAACATCTTGTGTTTAGAGCTCGCGTGTTTAAAGCACACTTGTTTACAGCACAACTGCTTAAAGCATATTTGTTTTGAGTCTATCTGTTTAGTTAAAGCCCCCCTTTAAAGCCTAAACATGGAGGTAAGTTGATCATAATTTACCGTTCTGGGCTCAGAGTATCGTTTGTTCATATCCAATTTGATCAATAAGTCCTGTTAATGTCCTATTCTTAACTTGGGCTAGGTAAAATTACTTTCGGGAAGGGAGTCGTTATAAAAATGATAAACATGTCAATTAGATGGCGTCTTATATTTCTTTCCACGGTTTCTGTATTCATCATGTTTGGTTTTACAGTCAATGAAGTGCTCAAGAACGATAAGAAGATGAATCACCTTGAAACAACTCGTATTAAGGTTGAAGCGCTTCAATCTTTTAATACCGTTTCAAGCGATGCTTATCGATGGTTGGTTCTGTCTAATGACTCTCCAGAGAAAGAGCTGCTGCTGTTAAAGCTGCAAGCTGATTTAGCTAGACTGGCTCAGAACGAAAAACAGCTTCGACAGTTCGATAGCAATTGGACTGTTGAACCGCAGTTGGTTGAGCTTAAGAGTGTGTTAGCGAAACTCGCTCGCGTAACCTCCAGTATGAACAACGACGCATCACAAATTACGGACAACAACACGCAACTGACAGAACATGCCTTTGACTTGCTAAAAGGTGTGTTAATGGAGCTATCTGAATATCGCATTATCATCGTGGACGAAAAGATCAGTCAAGCTGACGCGATGTTTATCAATCTTACTCACTACGTGTTCTGGACTCAGCGAGAAGCGTGGTTGAGCTACCGCTTGTATCGTTCTCCAGAGCTGATAGATCAATATTTATTGAGTTATGTTGGTGCTTTAGAAAGGCAGCAGCAGTTATTAGATACGTTTTTCCGATCAGGAAGCCGTTCTCCTGAAATTAGAAAGCTATTAAGTACGTTTTCTAAAGATGAATTTCAAAACCGTTTTACAGCTCGAATCCTCAAAGGTGACTTCTCGTCGCCTGAAATATATGAACATGTGGAAGGTTTAGAACGAAAGAAGTTAGCAATTTCAAAGGCAGTGGGTGCTTACACGAAGCAATTACAGTTTGATCTGACCAAAAATATAGCGCTGCAAAAAAGGCAAACCCTGGTTATGACATTGCTTATTCTTGTCGTTTCAGGTGTGTTGTTGTGGCTTGGTGTAGCGACATCTCTTCGCTTAAATCGAAACCTATCGATTATTTTGAAAGGGGTGTCTGAATGCGCGGATAGCTACGGCAAGCCCAAGGTCATTCATATTCAAGGTAACGATGAACTTGCCGAGTTCACTGAAACTTTGAATCGAGTGATGGAGCGTAACTATCAACATAACAAAGAGTTAGTAGAAGCAAAAGAAGATGCAATTTCGGCTAATAAGGCGAAGAGCGCATTTTTAGCCAATATGTCCCATGAGATACGTACACCACTCAACGGGATTATTGGGATGGCTGAGATCTTATCTCAAAGCCAACTGAGCGCAAATCAACAAGAAGTGTTAGGAGATATCGAATCGTTTTCTCACTCATTACTGGTTCTGCTTAATGACATTCTTGACCTTTCCAAAATCGAGTCGGGCAACTTAATGCTATCGCCACATAATGCTGATCTGAGAGAGGCGGTTTACGACTCAGTAAGTGTGATTTTATCCAAAGCGATAAGTAAGGACATCGAACTCGACATCAATATCGATTCCCAAACTCCACCGCAGCTGTTTTTCGATGAGTACCGTGTAAGGCAGGTGCTGACCAATTTGCTGTCTAACGCCATCAAATTTACGTCAAAGGGCACGATTACGACGGATATCGCATACACACCTATGTCTTTGGGTAGAGGCAAGCTTGAATGCAGTGTGTCTGATACCGGGATTGGGATTGAGCCTGAGAAGTTAGAGTCCATATTTGAACCTTTCACTCAAGAAGATGGCAGTATTACTCGCCAATTCGGTGGGACAGGGTTAGGGCTTGCGATTTGTCGACAGCTTGTTGATTTAATGGGTGGTTACATAACCGCACGTTCAGTGAAAGGAGAGGGCTCAACGTTCACTTTTTGTTTGTATGTCGACACTGTCGAAACTCATCTTCAAACCTTCGACAACCTAAACCGTGCGACTATTATTTCGAATTCTTTCAATTACCTCGATCAACTGGTCAAAGAGTGTGAACGCTTAAATGTTCGACCTAATGTTGTGTCATCCATTTCGGATCTTGATGAAAACCTGAAAGAAAGTGACTTCATACTTTATTGTCATACGCTGCATCACTCCATGGATAAAGATCTTGCGACGTTGAAGGCGTTATACCCTTTGGCTCGTGTTATCGTGTGTCAGCATCATCTCTTTAAAACCAATCTAATCACAGAAACGGTTCACTCAACTCATACATTGCCATTCTTGGGTCGACGATTCTTAAACAGCTTACAATCGCTCGATATCGGTGAAGAACAAGCGCCGACGGTGGAAGTAAAAGATGAAGAGGTTCGTTCTCTGAACCGACGTATTCTGATTGTTGAAGACAACCTAATGAATCAGAAGATAGCGAGCTTCTTCCTTGAGCAAGCGGGCTATGAATATTTGATTGCCAGTAATGGCCAAGAAGCGGTGGATGTCATCACTCAAGGCGCTCAGTTTGATGCCATCTTAATGGACTGCATGATGCCTGTTATGGATGGTATAACGGCGACCCGTGCGATTCGACAGTGGGAGAGTGACCAACGAGCCGCACCATTACCCATCATTGCTTTAACCGCTAGTGTGCTGGAAGAAGACATCAAAGATTGCTTTGAAGCGGGCATGAATGCCTACTTGCCGAAACCTTATAAATCCCACCAACTGTATGACCTTTTCAGTAGCCTTGATATTGTCTAACTGGCTCATTATCAAGGCTAGCACTGTACGATTTAGCGAACTTCTAACCCAAGGTTGTATTGCGCAAGGCAGCGACCGACATAACTAATCTTTAGTAATGCAGCCACTAAGATCGTGCTGATGTGTGCGACAATTTGAATTGGCAGTGAGAAGTGATCGGCCATCGGATAAGCAACAATAATACTGAGTAGCATAAGCAAGGCGGTGGTTGCTAGACTGAAGTTTGAAACAGAAAGTAGCGTTTGAAAGCGTTGAGTCATCGTCTTCATATTGAATTCCTAATTGCTATTAATAATTATGATACTCGTTATCAATAGCAATTAGCGTTCCAGTTTTATTTTAATCATTAAATCAATTGGTTAAAGTGTCATGATAATTATTTGCGTCATAATGACTCAAATAATTATCAAGTCTTTATGACTCCATTGAGTGGTTACCACTGTCTAAATCCGCAAGTATCGATGTGGAATCGAACACCAGAATACAAACCCAGCCCAACGTTATTTTTTTGCCCAAATTCAGCATGAACCTTTTTAAGTTTCACGTGTAGATCTTCGCGAGTAATATCATTCGCAGGTACTAAGTCTAAGGCGCAGAATTCCAAGTGTTTACTTCGCAGTGCGCCGCCAGCTTGTTGATTGTAAATATTGGTTCGCTCTCCGGACACAGGGATAACAACGCCAATTTCAGGCTCAATATATTGTTGTATGTACTTAAGGGTATTGATCATGTTTGGCACATGTTTCTTATTGGGAAGGGTAAACAGGGTCGTATTGCTCATTGCCCAATCCGTGCCTTGCAACAAGACTAAATGCAGAGGCATGCTCTGAGTGATGCCGTTGTCTTTGAGTTGTTGACCGATCGCTTTGACTTGATCTTGGGCGTGGTTAAGGAGCATCCAACCTCGAAATGCTGATCGGGTCGGAACCTTGTAGCCATGAACATCGACCACGAGATCGTCATAAGTGATTTCGGTCTCTTCGGTATAAAGTTTCTCAAATTTTTCAGGGTAAGGTTGTGTCGTTGATAACGCCAAGGTAATCAGAATACTTCCGTACATAAAGTCTCTCCATCGCTAGTGTACACTCGTTATTTAGTTTGATACTGCTGTTGAGTTTCATTCATTTTGCTTAGGTACGCTTAAGTCTAGACGGTTAGGTTTAGATGCTTAGGTCTAGATGCTTAAGTATAGACGCTGGAGTTTAGGTACAAAAAAACCCACTACTAAGAGTGGGTTACTAACATTGTTACAAGTAAATTAGCGAGGTTAGATTACTTCTTACCTTGAGTTTGCTTGTCTTCTTCTGTTAGTTCACGAATGCGGCGGCTGATGTCGCGACGAGCTTTAGAGATCTCTGCACTCTTGATGATGTGATCATCAACGCGGTCTTCGTAGTCAGCTTTCATGTTTTTGATAATGCCTAAGATCTCGTCGTGAGTCATCTCTGGCTTGATGTAATCAAGTAGGTTATCAAGAAGGTCGACACGCTTGCGGTTGTCGCGAACTTTCTTTTCGTTGTCTAAAAGTTCACGCTTAAGTTTGTTCTTACGTCGTGCTTGGTTAACAATTTCAAATACGCTGCTCATAGATTCCTTTTCCTAATCGTCAAATACGTTGTCTGGTTCTGATTAAAGCACATCAGTTAGTGTTGTAACAGTCTTTAGATCAAAGCAAAAGTAAGGTTGTATAATTATTCGGCACTCTCGCTAAAGTGCGATTGTTTTTATCTAACTGTTCAAGTTAGTATCCAGTATAGACACTGCATTGATACGAAATGTGAAATGAATCAACAACAACTGGAAACAGAAGATTTAGGCGGCGATGTTACTGAACCTTCGGCAGAGCAAAACAAGCTTCGTGATGCGTATGTACAAGAACGTACTTATTTGGAAGTCGTGGAAATAGAGCTAAATCGTTCTAAGATCATAATGATTGATGAACAAGGCAGAAAGAAACGAGTACCGATTTTGTCTGAGCATTAGCCATTACTGGCTGCATTGTTAAATGTTGAGATGGAATTATCAAAATAATAAAAAGGAAAAACGATGAACACAGTACTTTCCCCAATTGAAGCGAGAATTATCGGTTGCTTGATCGAGAAAGAAGTCACTACCCCGGATCATTACCCGTTAACGTTAAACAGCTTAACGACTGCATGTAACCAAAAGAGTAACCGAGAACCAGTTCTCTCTCTGTCTGAGTCGGACGTTTTAGATGCGGTTGATGGTTTGATAGCTCGCCGCATGGTGAGTGATGAGAGCAGCTTCAATAGCCGTGTTAATAAGTATCAGCATCGTTTCTGTAATACTGAATTTGGGGATTTGCAATTTACAGAGCAAGAGCGCGCAATCATCTGCTGTATGCTGCTTCGTGGGGCGCAAACGCCTGGCGAACTGCGCACTCGTACTGGTCGTCTTGCTAATTTTAGTGATGTGAAAGAGGTTGAAGCGACACTCGATAAATTAGCCGTAAGAGAAGCGGGCGCTTTAGTCGTGAAGTTACCACGTGAAGCGGGTAAGCGCGAATCACGCTACCAGCACTTATTGAGTGGTGAAGTGGATGTTGAAGCGTTTGCGACGGCATCGGTAAGTGCGGCTGCACCCTCTGCGACAAGCGAAAAGTTTGAAGAGCTTGAATCAGAAGTAGCAAGCCTACGTGAAGAAGTGGCAGAGCTTAAGGCTCTGGTTGAATCACTGCTTTAGATGTCTGAGTCTGATAAAAATGCGGATTGGGTCGTGTACTTAATCCGCAATCGTCACAATGCCCTTTATTGTGGCGTGACGAATAATTTAGAACGTCGATTTGAACAACATCAAACCGGTAAAGGCGCCAAAGCTTTAAAAGGTAAAGGCCCGCTTAAGCTAGTTTGGAGTTTTGGTGTTGGGTCAAAAAGTGAGGCGTTGAAAACCGAATACGCGATCAAACAACTACCAAAATGTCGCAAAGAAAAATTGGTATCACTCAAACTAATTATTGAATGGCAACAAGACAGAATTCAATATATCGAAGTCTCATAATTCATAGCTAAAATGTTTGTTATTGATTAAATCTTAATAATGTAAACCTTACGCTGGATTATTCTAAGTTATTGATTATATGTATTAATTCACTTTCGTCTTGAGAGCCTTATTTCATCATCTAGCTTGTTATTACTAATCTCCATTCCAAATTAACATATCGCTCATTTAGAATGTCGTTCTAATTATTATGAGGCGCTATCATTTATCACCGTTGTCCTACATAATATCTTTTAGCCATACAAAGAGATGGTGTCATGCTAGGTTAAAAAATGAGCCAAAGTAGCTCATGTAGAACGAGAAAAATATGAAACGTTTATTGATGTTGTTTGGACTTGCCGTATTTTCTGCGTCCGCTCTCTCTCACGGAACTCATGTCCTCAATGGGTACTGGGAATACCAAGATTATCTTTCCAACTTTCCAGAACAAAAAGCACTGACCGATAAAATGGTCGAAGCTGTGCAAAATCATCCTGTGCCATTGAGACGAGTTCAAGACAGGCCTATTACGATTTCAGTCGTGTATCCGGGTCAACAGATCTCTGATTATTGGGTTCGTAATATCCAAGCTTTTGAGAAACGTCTCGATAAGCTGAGAATTCGCTATCAAATTAACCAAGTGTTTACACGTGTAAATGCAGATGTCTCTCAACAGAGCATTTCTTTGCAAGAGGCGATTGAAAACAAGACGGACTATCTGATTTTTACGTTAGATACGACGCGTCATCGCAAGTTTATTGAGCACGTGTTGAATTCTACTGACACCAAACTGATTCTTC
This sequence comes from Vibrio sp. L5-1, assembly GCF_021728315.1. Classification (NCBI taxonomy): domain Bacteria; kingdom Pseudomonadati; phylum Pseudomonadota; class Gammaproteobacteria; order Vibrionales; family Vibrionaceae; genus Vibrio; species Vibrio sp. L5-1. The sequence continues at coordinate 106,166 of NZ_JAKKCQ010000005.1, forward strand.
AAAATATTACGACCCCAGTCCGAGCGTGGGCCGATAGACAGCCATTCATGTACGTGGGCTTTGATCATGCGACCGGTAGTTTGAAACTTGCAAATTATTTTAAAGAAGTTAGCCAACCAGCCAGTAAGTATTCTGTTTTATACTACTCGCAAGGTTACATCAGTGATGCGCGTGGAGATACCTTTATCCATGAAGTGAATACCGGTACTCATTTTGATCTCAAGTCTTCGTTCTACACAAGATCTGATAAAGAAAGTGGTTATCAAGCGGCTAAAATCAGCATAGCGAACGATAAGGATCTAGACTTTATCTATGCGTGTTCAACCGATGTCGCTTTGGGCGCAGTAGAAGCCATTCGTGAATCTGGTCGAGATATCTTAGTTAATGGCTGGGGAGGCGGATCCGCTGAACTTGAAGCCATTGCAAGGGGCGACCTAGATGTCACTGTTATGCGCATGAATGATGATACGGGTATCGCTATGGCAGAGGCAATAAAGTGGGATCTAGCCGGATTGAAAGTTCCTACCGTTTACTCTGGCGAATTTGAAGTAGTGACCAAGGAAGATTCTCCAGAACGTATTTCAGAACTTAAGCAGCGAGCATTTAGGTACTCAGGCCAATAATGAAGAAAAGTTACGCCAGTACACCTAGAAACACTTTAGCTAGGCTCATTACGCGTATCATTATTTTAGTGATAGGTGTGATGGCACTTGGCGTGCTTATTCATACTTATGAGACCAGTAGTACCATCGTAAAGCAAGAGACGAATCGAACGGTTAAACAAACCTCAAGCCTCATCCAAAATATGTTTGATTATCGTTTGTCGGTGCTACAAATTCATCAAGACAGTAGCTCACACAGTGAAACACTAAGAGCGTATTTTGCTACTGGCAATAAAGAGGCTTTGAGTTACTTCTTTTTTGGTGTTGACCAAAGTGAACCTGATCATGCACCGGATTTGCGTTTTGTGTCTACTCATGATGGTTTGGCTTGGGACGATGGTAATGGCCAGTTTTATGGATTGGACGAGTCCAACTTAAAACATATCTCTGATGAGGTTTCATTTAGTAGTAACTGGCATTTCATTAAAGTGATAACCGATATTGGTAAGCGTCATTTGTTGGCTCGCCGAACTCCTATTGTGGATAACAAAACAGGGGAGGTTCTTGGCCAGCTCTATATCGCGATCGTACTCGATAATAACTTCTCGCTTGCAGAATCGATTCAACAGGGAAGCAATTGCGAGAACATCGTTATTGAAGCACACGGTACACCGGTTACGTCAACATTCAGTGGCGATGAAAGTTACACAATAACGGATATCCTCAACTATAAAATGTACGAGCAATTGCCTCGCCATTTCGTCACCATCGCAACTATTAAGATCAATGCTGTTGAAACGCCTCTCATCATTCGAGCTGTCCAAAAGAACACGAACTTCATTGCGTTAGAAGAGAACTATGAGCGTGCGATCATTGTTGTGATTGTGGTGATCATATTGATGTCTTTCTTTGCGCGAACTTGGATTCAAAGAAAGGTGGCGGCTGAACTCGATAAGTTGATGGACTTTACTCGCTCAGCAAGTGACGGCGAAGAGTACAACAAGTTCGATGGCTCCAAGATTTTCGAGTTTCACCATATTGGTTGCACCCTTGAGGACACTTTTGAACGTTTATCTGAACAGAACCAAAAGTTCCAAGATCTCTTTAACTTTGCTCATTCACCTATCTTGGTTTGGTCTGATAAAGGTGACTTAATTCAGATGAACCCCGCTGCTCGTATGGCGCTATTTGACGCCGATGATAACTACGGAGCGGTGGCTCAAGAGTTTGAGCATTGCATGCTACCGAATATCCATATGGTGGTTCAAGGTTCAAAGCTGACGGGCATTAACGTGCCAATTGGTGGGAAGGTATTTCGTTGGAACATGTCTGCAATTCGCGTTGAACACGGCATCACAGGTGTCGTGGTACAAGGCCAAGACATTACTAAGCTCATTGAAGCCGAGAGGCAGGCCGATCGAGCAAGAGAAGAAGCTGAGCACCTTGCGAATGTACGTGCAGATTTCCTCGCTAAGATGAGCCATGAAATTCGTACACCGCTTAATGGTATTCTTGGTGTTTCTCAGTTACTGAAGCGCTCTATACACAGTGAAGATAACCGTGAACAGGTGGATGTACTTTGCAATAGTGCGGAACATTTGCTGGCGGTACTTAACGATATCTTGGACTTCTCAAAGATAGAGCAGGGGCAGTTCAATATTCAAAAGAAAGACTTCCGTTTGGGTGAACTGGTTAATACATTAGACAGTATCTATCGTCCGCTTTGTGGCGATAAATCGATCGCATTTACTATTGTGAATCATTTGGCTGATGACATTGAAATAAACACCGACCAAGTGCGCCTGAATCAAATCATGTTTAACTTGGTGAGTAACGCTCTTAAGTTCACTCACCAAGGCGGTATTTCCGTTAGTTTTGAACTCGAAAGTATCTTTAACTCAGATCATGCTAGTTTGATCGTTCGAGTGAAAGATACCGGTATTGGTATTGATGAAAACAAGATTGACGCTGTGTTTGAACCCTTTGTTCAAGCCGAAGAGACCACGACTCGTGAATATGGTGGGACAGGGCTGGGCTTAACGATTGTAAAAAATCTGGTCGATATGCTGGAAGGGGACATTCAAGTCCGCAGTGAGATAAACCAAGGTTCGGAGTTTATTATAGAAATCCCAGTGGAAGTGCACTCTAAGCCGCTATTGGGCGTGAAGCAACAAGCTGATATCGAACCAGAGGCGTTGTTTAGTCGATCTTTGAGCGTATTGTTGGTGGAAGACAATCACACCAATGCATTTATTGCGCAAGCTTTTTGCAAAAAATATGGCATGGTGGTGACATGGGCAAAAGACGGTTTAGAAGCGCTAGAAAGGGCTAAGGCGACAACCTATGATCTTATTTTGATGGATAACCAACTTCCCAATCTTGGTGGCGTTGAAACTACTCAGCAACTTAGGGATGATATTGGCGTTGCAGCCCCGATTTATGCGTGTACCGCTGATGCTCAAGCGTCGACAAGAGACAGCTTTATGGCTGCTGGGGCTAATTACGTGATTGTAAAACCCATTAAAGAAGAGTCGCTACACCAAGCATTTGTTCATTTTAAAAACTCACATTGGGATGTAACGAACGACTGATCTAAACCTTTGAAAGTGCGATAGAACAAGTGCTGTGAATAAACTTTACTTGAACACGCATTTATACAAAGCCGGCAACAAATGCTTGCTCCAACAGCAGCGTTTTTAACTCGTCACTCATATCTAGGTGTTCAGGGAACTGAATGCCTAATAGCCAACCTTGGCCTTGTCTTTTTTTGCTCACTACGTTGTAGATCAGTTCGCTATCTAAGTACTCACTTAAGACAGAGTTTACTTGTATCTTCCAACCGACATCGATATCGGATTGCTGGGTAATATAGACGCCGCAGCCTGAGACTGAAAAATCGACCAGGGTGGCATCTAATGACAAAGTATCAAAAGTAACTTCACAGCTGAGTCGTACCTTATATCTTTCGTGTTCACGGATAGGCTTGGTCGCAAAGCTTGAAGGCGGACGAAGGAAAATAAGATGTGCAGGCGAGGTGATATGAGCCAGTACGTTGGTTTTAAACGCGACAATGTGCCCAAGTTCGGTGTCGGTGATGGCACGAACAATAATATCCACGTTGATGAGTTTTCTTAGCGTCAGTGCTTCTGTCGCTTTTTGTGACAGCTCAAGGATAAGGTATTGTTCTTCTTTGTGTCCGATATAGAGTGTAGTGATCTGGATCGAGTCGTCTGGGCCAAATTCTAATACACCTGCTGTTTTTGTACCGGGTTTGAGGTATCTAAACAGTTCTAAGTTTTTATCTTTATGCATATTCGTTACTGAACAATGTTAATCGTCTGATAAAATAATATAACGTCCTGATAAAACTATGTCATTAGTTTCATTGAGGTAATTTGCATTGTTTGTTCAATAAGTGAATCGCTGTCCCAAGTAAACAACGGCTTACTCTTGTCGTAAAACAAGATACACTGCTGACAGATATATACTTGATGGAGAAATAGTAAATGGAACTGGAAACCTTATTAAATACTCTGGCTGAAACCCCAGAAAGCGTGCAATTTGAAGATACAATGCAAGTGATCGAAGCTCACTATGTTTTTGCGGAGAGTGAATTTCGCAATGGTGAAGTGGTGAATACTGCAGGGCAGAATAATGGTTCGTGTAAGATTTTTGCTTTTGGTTTGGAGCAAGGTTTATCTGCGGAGCAAACACTTGCTTGTTTTGGTCAATTTTATCGTAACGACGTGCTAGGTTTTCCAGAGAACACAGACCATCAAAATATTCGTAACTTCATGGTTCATGGTTGGAACGGTATACAGTTTTCTCAGCCTGCGCTGGTTGCAAAAACGAAGTAGGCACTAACCAAATAAATCTCAGTATGTTGAAGCGAGAAAATAACCTCTCGCTTTTTTGTCTATGTTGAACCGGTACGTAACTTGCGGAATAGGTTCTAAACTACTTAACAGGTTCGAAAACTACTGAATAGGCAGTTCAGACAAGCATTTACGGCACAGACATACTCCAGCTTTTGGAATATCGCTAGTATCACGCTTTTCTAGTTCAAAACACCAACACGTCTCTTTACCCGCACTGATATCGCATTGAGCTGGCTCATTACACTGCGAACATTGGTGAGTCGAACTAACACCAGTAAGATTATCCATAACCGACGTTTGCTCTTCTTCAGATAAGCCTTTCCAGCCTATAATTTCATCCATTGTTCGAAAGCAGCCACTGCACATTCCGCCATTATTTTTACAAGCCGCTCGGCAAGGTGTTTTCATTTATCTAACCTGTGATTCATTTGGGCTGAAATGTAGCATATTTGTTTGCCTATTAAGAGCCGTTAGGCTAAGAAATCACTCAGTTAAATTTAGAAATGACCTCGTAATTTTTAGGCTTTTCATGTAGCATCTCGCCCCTTTTGTTGAGTGGGGGATATTATGTTTATTGGATTTGATTATGGAACAGCGAACTGTTCTGTCGCGGCAATGGTTGATGGAAAACCAAGCCTGTTACCGCTAGAAGGTAACAATCACTATATTCCCTCAACCGTGTTTGCACCTACTCGTGAGAGTGTTTCCGAACATCTATTTCGCCATTTGAATATCAAACCGAGTGATGCGGTTGGTGAGCAAGTGTTACGACGTGCTATAGCTTTGAATCGAGAAGAGAGTATCGATTTGGTGCCAGAAGATATGGCGTTTGGTCAGGCGGCGTTGGACCTTTACTTAGAAGACCCTCGCGATGTTTATTACGTAAAATCCCCTAAGTCTTTTCTTGGCGCAAGCGGGTTGCATGATGTTCAGGTGAGTTTCTTCGAAGATTTAGTGTGCGCCATGATGGCAAATATTAAGCACCAAGCAGAACTCACGACTCAAGATCAGATTAAACAAGCTGTTATCGGTCGACCAATTAACTTCCATGGTCGAGGTGGTGAAGAAGCAAACCGACAAGCTGAAGACATACTCTCACGCGCAGCTAAGCGTGCAGGCTTCCTTGATATCGCTTTTCAATTTGAACCAGTAGCCGCAGGCCTTGATTACGAAAGTACCCTGACTGAAAACCAAACGGTATTGGTTGTGGATATTGGCGGTGGTACCACCGATTGCTCATTGTTAGAAATGGGGCCAACTTGGTCGGGTAAAGCGGACCGAACCCAGAGTTTGTTGGCTCACAGCGGGCAAAGGGTAGGGGGTAATGACCTTGATATCTACCTTGCCTTCAAACAACTGATGTCACCTTTCGGTATGGGCAGCAAAGGCATTTCGGGTATCGATATGCCACTGACTCAATTCTGGAATCCAATTGCGATCAATAATGTCGAAGCTCAAAAGAACTTCTATTCTCGCGAAAACCTAGCGGCCTTGAAGTTACTTCGTAAAGAAGCGTCAGACCCTCAAAAGCTAGAGCGTTTGATGAGGGTTTATCATGACACTCTAGGCTATAGCATTGTACGCAGAGCGGAAGAAGCCAAGATTGCACTAGCAGAATCTTCTCAATATCGAGCCGCGATTAATGTTGCTTCTGAATTAGTCGAAGTGGACATTTCCGTTGAGCAGATGGTTGAAGCTATTGAATCGCCAAAGTCTAAGATGATTGAGTTGGTTAAAGAAGCCATGCAACAAGGCCAGAAAAAGCCAGACGTAATTTACATGACGGGTGGCTCAGCTCGTTCACCTATACTTCGTGAAGCCGTACAACAAGCAGTGCCGAACGTACCTATCGTGAGTGGTAATTACTTCGGTTCAGTAACATCAGGTTTAGCTCGTTGGGCTGAGGTTTGCTTCAAATAAGAGTCCAATGATGAGTTATTAGGGTAACCAGTCGCTGATTGGTTGCCCTTTTTTTGTGTTTGGCTTTAATGAATTTTCGCTAAGGTACTTTTATCTTCTCTAAAGTGGGAATTGTTTCACACGATTAAATATTTCAATCAGATTCTCAGTGTTACAAAATGTTTCAAGGTTAAGGTTTTGTCATGTGATGGTCTGACGAGTAAATTTTAATTTTGATTTTTAATGTTTATTTGATGACTAGAAAATCAAAATCATTGATAGATTTATCTCAATAAATACCAAGTTACGCTTGTGGTTTTATTTGTATAGTATTGTTTATAAAGTTTTTTTTGATTTTTATAGTGTGATTTTTTTTATTTTATATATTTTAATGCAACTTTTTTGTCATTCGTATATTAGTGTTTGCCTACTTGTTAAATGCAGGTAACAACTTCTCCGTAAGCACGAGGTTGTTAGTGAATAACTCACCCAGTTACATAATGGATATGACAATGAATAAGAAACTTTTAGCGCTAGCAATTTCTGGTGCAGTATTTGGTACACAGGCAGTTGCTGTAGAACTTTACAACGAAGACGGCACAACATTCTCTGTTGGTGGTCACGTATCAGTTGCAGTTGGCGACGTGAACAGCGCTGACCGTCAAAACAGCGATGATATCGGTGTAGAGTCTGTTTCTCCACGTATCAACTTCGGTGCAACTCACGAGCTTGGCAACGGCTTTACTGCTGACGCTAAAGGTGAATGGGCGCTAAACATGCTTGACGGTGGTGAAGAGTCATTCACAACTCGTCTTGGCTACGTTGGTCTTTCTCACGACGATTACGGTCGTGCAGCAGTAGGTACTCAATGGGCACCTTACTACAACGTTGCTGGCGTAGCAGATATGCCAATCGCATTCGCGAATGACTTCATCTACGAAGATCACGGTAACCTAGGTACTGGTCGTGGTGAAGAGATGGTGAGCTACGGCAACGCTATCGATTTCGGTAACGCAGGCTCTCTAAGCGCAGCTGTTGCTTGGCAAGGTCGTAAGGTTGATGGCGCAACTACATACGGTAACCGTGGTCAAGTTGCATTGAACTACGCAATTGCTGACTTCACTGCAAACTACGCATACAACACTGGCGATGTAGACTACGCTCTTCGTGGTTCACAAACTGCTGACTCTCACGTATTAAGTGCAACTTACGGTTCATACGGCGCGGAAGGTCTTTACCTTGCTGGTGTATACGCGATGAACAACTACATGAACTCTGCGAAAGTAGGTTCTGCTAGCATCGTACTAGAAGAGACAGTAGCTATTGAATTACTAGCTTCTTACGCACTTTCTAACAGCCTTAACCTAAGCGTTAACTACGAAGCGGTAGAAGACGACAAGAACAGCGAAACTGTATACAGCACTTCAGCTCTACAAGCTGAATACAACTTCACATCTCAGTTCGTAGGCTTTGCTGGTTACCAGTTCGACCTACAAGGTTCTGGCGTGTACAAAGAAAAAGCTGACGACCAATGGCTAATGGGTGCTCGTTACTACCTATAAGTCGCAGACTTATTTAGCATAGTGTTTACTCCTTAAGTTTACCTTTTAGGATACTGTCCTAGACACCATGCTAAGCCCTCTCAAGCCTTTTGGTTTGAGAGGGCTTCTTTCGTATGAATGCTATTCAAATTTAACGCCCTCCTTTAGTTTCATTTTCTCTAATTTATGTAAGCCGATGACTCTATTTCTGGTGGGTTGGTCGAGATATACACCTATATCAACCTAAAAGTATTCAAATCAATGAATTGAGCTCAAGATCAGAATTTAGAGATCGGTAATCATCTTGTCGAAGACTCTCATTTTATGATGCGCTAAACTCTGCTCTCTAAAAATAGTTCAGGGATAAACTATGAGCAGCGTTGTAGATCAGAAACAATTGATGAATTCGAAACGAACAGCAACCCCAACCAAAATACTGTGTGTTGGGCGTAACTATGTCGATCACATTGAAGAACTTAACAATGCGATCCCTGACTCTATGGTGGTTTTCAATAAGCCAAGCACCAGCGTTACTTCTTCTCTGTCTTCTTTTCATCAAGAAGCGCTGCACTACGAAGCAGAGATCTGTTTTATTGTTGAAAACGGTGAATATTCTGCAGTGGGATTCGGCTTAGACCTTACCAAGCGTGAGTTGCAAAGCAGTTTGAAAGCCAAAGGTTTACCTTGGGAGCGTGCCAAAGCCTTTGATGGTTCCGCTGTCTTTAGTCGCTTTGTTCCCGTTGATAATTTTGATCTCTCTGAGTTAAACCTAGAATTATTTATTAACTGTGTCCGCGTTCAAAAGGGTCACGTTGAGCAGATGCTGTATTCTCCACAAACTATCCTAGAAGAGCTCTCTTCTTACACGACTTTGCTTGATGGCGATGTTGTAATGACAGGTACCCCAAAAGGTGTTGGTGAGGTCCATCGAGGTGATATCTTCCTTGGCCGTCTAAAGTGTGGTGAAACGACATTGATTGAGATCGAGTGGGTAGCAAGTTAAGTAGTCTTTTCTATTTGGTTAATAAATTTGCTTTATTGTTCATTGATGGTGTTTAATTCGAATATTTTACTATCCTACAACCAATTGCATCTGGAAGGGTGTTGGTAATTGATATAAAATCCGCCTCCGTTTTTATCAATACTGAAACCCATGATCGACTTAGCCATACTACCTGTTTACCTGACTGCCGTTGTTGCACTTCTCCTTTTGCCTGGCCCTGATATGTTACTCATCGCGAGCTCAAGTATGAGCTATGGCCGCAAGGTTGGTGTGTTTGCAAGTTTGGGTAACGCGACTTCTGGAATTATCCTGACAGTATTGGCAGCAATGGGTGTTTCAGCATTGATTGCAATGAGTCCAGTGGCTTTAAAAGCCCTTCATCTGTTAGGCGGTACCTACTTATTAAAAATGGGGTGGGATTGTCTTCGAACAGAGCAGGGCAATGCGCCTGAGTTAAGTGACAACTTTGCTGCAAAAGCCTACTATCAACGAGCATTGATTAGTAACCTGCTTAACCCTAAAGCGTTGGTTTTCTTTGTGATGTTCTTACCACAGTTTGTGTCGACGAATATTGAAGCGACTTCTGGTGAACAGATGCTCGTTCTGGGTTTATTGTTAAATGTTCTCGGCTTAACGTTCAACTTTTTGCTGGTGGCTTTAGTGGGTACGATTGGTAAGTCTCTCGTAGAGAATGCTAAGTTTCGTACCTATCAACAGAAAGTGATGGGCGGAGTCTTCATCGTGCTGGCTATCTGGATGTTGTCCTCTTTCTTTACTTCGTAGACGAATCAACCCAAACATCTTCTCGCGGTTAGCCGCTGAGACAAAAATGGACGCTTTGAGCGTCCATTTTTTATTCCTAGCAGTTACATATTGCACCTTATAGAACGATGTTTTGAAAACGATGATTCACTAAGCGTTCAACTCTTGCTGGTGTTGTTCAATCAGTTTATTCATGTCTTCTTCACCGCGTAGGCGAGTGTCTTCGTATGTTTCTGTCCCTTCGAACTTTGTTACCGTCTCATAATAGACTTTCACTTTTGGTTCTGTGCCTGAAGGTCGGACGATAATGCGTGTGCCATCTTCTAGGTGATAGATGAGAACATCACTTGAAGGCTGGTTAATCGCTTCAGTATTGCCACCAATGACGAAGCGCAAAGAAGACTGCAGATCTTCAATCACAGAGATAGCAACACCGTTTATTGCTTTAGGTTGTGCCGCTCTGAGTTTAGAACCTATTGATGGTGAATCTGGGTCAAGAGCAATGCTTCGCTGCGCGTTGGTATGAACACCATGTTCAAATGAAATTTGAGCGAGAAGATCCCAAACGGTTCGGCCTTGAGATTTTAACTCCTCAACTAATTGAGCAAACACGACGATAGCCGATAGCCCATCTTTATCTCGTACCTGAGTGCCGATTGTGTAGCCAAGGGCTTCTTCATAGGCGAACAAGAACTCATTCTGCTCATCCTCCAACTGCATCCCAATATTCGCCAACCATTTAAAGCCCGTTAGCGTTTGGAAGTAAGTCGCACCGTGGGATTGAGCCACTTTTTCAAGCAGAGTTGAAGACACGATGCTGTTACCAACTAACTGGTTTTTGGTATGCGGCTTCGACAACAAGTAATGCGCGAATAGCACGCCGACTTGATCGCCCGTTAGCATTTTATAGGAAGCATCATCAGTTCTAGCTGTATCGTCAGTTCTGACCGCAACGGCGAATCGATCTGCATCTGGATCGTTGGCACAAGCTATGTCGGCATCGACACTTTTTGCGAGGTTAATAACGAGATCCATTGCCCCTTTTTCTTCGGGGTTCGGGAAGTTCACGGTTGGGAAGTTACCATCAGGCTCTCTTTGTTCAGCCACACTGAATACCTTGTGGAATCCAGCATCGTGAAGAAGATCTTCCGCCATTTTTGCCCCCACCCCATGCATTGCAGTGTAGGTGATGGTGGTATTCGCCGATTCAAGAATGTTATTCACGTGCGGACTTTGATTAATAGCAGCACGGTACGTTTGATAATAACCTTCAGTTAACCACACCAGCTTACCTTGCGCTTCAGCATCACTTAGGCTCATTAATGGGATTGGCTTGGTTGAAGCGACATCGATTTCGCCGGCAATGCCTGCATCGTGAGGGGGAATGATTTGAGCGCCATTCTCCCAGTATACTTTGAAGCCATTGTATTCCGGCGGGTTGTGGCTCGCCGTAACAACAACAGCGCCAGCTGCGTTGAAATGCTCAATACCAAAAGCAACAATAGGGGTTGCTGCGACATCGGAGGTTAGGTACACCTTAATGCCCAATGCGGTAAGCACAGAAGCTGTATCAATGGCGAATTGTTTTGAATCTAAACGCCCGTCATAACCGACAACGACGCCACGAATCGAGGCATTGGCGACATGTTCAATCAAGTAATGGCCAAGGCCTGTTGCCGTTTCTTGTATCACCAAGCGGTTCATTCTGTTTGGACCGCATCCTACTTTGCCTCTTAACCCTGCGGTTCCGAATTCTAATCGTTGAGTAAAGCGGTCTTCTAGTTCGTCGTGCATTCCCTCATCGATGAGGTGTTGAAGCTCTTCACGAGTTCTTGGGTCTGGGTCTCTCGCTAACCAGTTCATAGCATCTTGCATAATTACTAAACCTTTTCATATCGGGATGTCTTTCTGTTGATTTAATTTAAGTGATATTGATTATCATTTCCATGAAAGCAATCGTAAAACTCGATTTAAAATAAATTCCAACAGCAAGGGAAGGGCATATGGATAAAGCAACTTCAAATAATTGACTGTTTAGTAAGTAAACTTACCTTGAACAATTGGATATCACTAACTAGCCTTTTACATAAATATAACAAAATTTAACAAATTCGCCGTTTTTGAATCTTTCATGGAAACTTCCAACGCTTATGAGCCGTATTAGATCTTAGGTTGATATGAGGTCAGCAGCCCGTTTACAGGCTAGTTCCATGTGAGTTGTAGATTGAGATTCAGCCTTTCATGTGCAGCCGGGATAACAATGAATGTTGTTCAGCTCGCAACGACATTTAGGTCGCAAGTATCCAATTAGGAAGGATAAGGAGAGATCTTTTGAAAAGATTACTGGTTAGGCTAGGGTGGCTTTTGAAAAGTTTTGTTGTGGTTTTGGTATCGCCTTTGGTGCATGCCAGCACTGAATACAACATGACTCAAGGTGTCACTGAGATCAGCGGTAAGGTGTATGAACTTCATATGTTGATCTTCTACATCTGTTGCGCGATCGCTTTCGTTGTTTTTGGTGTGATGTTTTATTCGATTCTGAGACACCGTAAGTCGAAGGGCGCGGTTGCAGCTCATTTTCACGAAAGTACCAAAGTCGAAATTCTTTGGACCATCATTCCTATTATCATCCTCATCGCTATGGCGATACCCGCCACTAAAACCTTGATAGCGATGGAAGACACCTCCCAATCAGATCTGACCGTTAAAATCACAGGGTCACAATGGAAATGGCATTACAGCTATTTTGGTGAAGACGTTGAGTTTTTCAGCCTCCTAGCAACCAGTGACAAAGAGATTGAAGGCATCGAAGTGAAAGGCGCGCATTACCTGCTAGAGGTTGATAAGCCGCTTGTACTGCCTATCAATCGTAAAGTCCGCTTTTTGATGACTTCCGATGATGTTATTCACTCATGGTGGGTGCCTGCTTTTGCGGTTAAGAAAGATACCATTCCCGGTTTCATTAATGAGGCGTGGACAAAGATCGATGAGCCTGGCGTATACCGAGGTCAGTGTGCTGAATTGTGTGGTCGTGCTCATGGCTTCATGCCGATTGTGGTACGTGCTATGGAAGAAGACGATTTTGACGCATGGTTAGCGGAGCAGAAAGAATTGGCGATAGCCGCACAACAAGCTGCACAAGATGCGCTAGATGCGTCACTTTCCTTAGAAGAATTGAATGCCATCGGTGAAGAAGTTTACAAAACCCGTTGCGCCGTTTGCCATCAAGTCAACGGAGAGGGTATTCCCGGCGCATTTCCTGCCATTAAAGGAAGCCCTATAGCACTTGGTGATGTGGGTGTTCATATCGATACCATTGTTTATGGTCGCGGAGGCACCGCAATGCAGGCATTTGATAATCAATTAACCGAGAAAGAGATCGCAGCGGTAGTGACCTACCAACGAAACGCTTGGGGTAATGATACGGGTGACATTGTTCAGGCTTCAGATGTAAACGCTTATAAAGCCAAGCAAGAAGGCGGAGGCCAAGCAGCTGACGAACAAGGCTCAACGGATGAAGCACAAAACGATGCTAAGGGGCAGTTATGAGTTCACCAATCAATAAGCCGGTGAAATCGGCTCCTGCAGAAGACCAAGTTCTGAGCCATTCTGTGGAAGGTATGCTGGGCAATGATGATTTGCCTGTTGACGATAACGACTCACATGCGGCACCTAAAGGCTGGGCTCGTTGGCTTTACTCAACCAATCATAAAGACATCGGTACACTTTATCTGTGGTTCAGTTTTGCGATGTTCTTAACGGGTGGTGCCATGGCGATGGTGATCCGTGCGGAGTTATTCCAACCGGGGTTACAGCTCGTTGAGCCAGATTTCTTCAATCAGATGACTACAGTCCATGGTTTAATCATGGTATTCGGCGCCGTGATGCCTGCATTCACAGGTTTGGCTAACTGGATGATCCCAATGATGATCGGCGCTCCAGACATGGCGCTGCCGAGAATGAACAACCTCAGCTTCTGGATTCTGCCTTTTGCTTTTCTAATCTTGATCGGATCTTTGTTTACTGAGGGAGGCGGCCCAAGTTTTGGTTGGACCTTCTACGCGCCACTCTCGACAACTTATGGTCCAGACAGTACCGCGCTATTCGTATTCTCAGTTCATATTATGGGGATCAGTTCGATCATGGGGGCGATTAACGTGATCGTAACCATAGTGAACATGCGTGCGCCGGGAATGACTTGGTTCAAGCTACCGATGTTCGTATGGACTTGGTTGATTACCGCTTTTCTGTTGATAGCCGTCATGCCCGTGCTCGCGGGAGCCGTAACCATGGTACTGACGGATAAGTACTTTGGGACGAGCTTTTTTGATGCCGCGGGGGGCGGGGACCCGGTGATGTTCCAGCATATATTCTGGTTCTTTGGACACCCTGAAGTATACATCATGATTTTACCGTCTTTTGGTATTGTCTCTGCGATAATCCCGGCATTCAGTGGCAAGCGTTTATTTGGTTATCACTCGATGGTGTACGCAACATGCAGTATCGCACTGCTGTCATTCTTAGTGTGGGCGCACCACATGTTCACTACCGGTATGCCAGTATTTGCCGAGCTGTTCTTCATGTATTGCACCATGTTGATCGCAGTGCCTACGGGAGTGAAGGTGTTTAACTGGGTGGCGACGATGTGGCGGGGTGCTTTGACCTTTGAGACACCAATGCTGTTTGCGATTGCCTTCATTGTTCTATTCACGATTGGTGGGCTATCTGGATTGATGCTCGCTATCGTACCTGCCGATTTCCAATACCACGATACCTACTTTGTTGTGGCTCACTTCCACTATGTTCTGGTGACAGGTGCTGTGTTCTCAATTATGGCCGCCGCCTATTATTGGTTGCCGAAATGGACAGGGCATATGTACGACCACAAGCTCAGTCTGTGGCATTTCTGGACATCGGTAGTATCGGTCAATGTGTTGTTTTTCCCAATGCACTTTTTAGGGTTAGCCGGAATGCCGCGTCGTATACCGGATTATGCGATTCAGTTTGCTGATGTTAACCAAGTTGTGTCGATAGGTGGTTTTGCCTTTGGTTTGTCTCAGTTGATCTTCTTATGGTTAGTCATCAAGTGTGTGAGAGGCGGGGAGACTGCGCCAAGCAAGCCTTGGGACCGAGCTGAAGGTCTAGAGTGGACAGTTCCTAGCCCTGCCCCTCACCACACCTTTACTCATCCACCTAAAGTTGATTAAAGGGAAGAGCCATGAGTGATAAACAAAGCGGCCTAAATCAAGAGAAGCAGCAGCCAAAGCACCCTTCTAAGAAGCGATCGACTAAGAAGTTGACAGGTTATTTAGTATTGGGTGTGGTTGCGATGTTTGGTTTCGGCTTTGCTTTGGTGCCGCTCTACGATGTGATGTGTGATGCTTTGGGGATTAATGGCAAGACTAATAGCGTTTCTGTGGTTCAACCTCAAGGAATGCAGCCTGACTACTCTCGTACTGTTCGAGTGGAGTTCATGTCGCACATTAAGCCAGATATGCCGTGGCAATTTTCGCCCGAAGTTCGTGTTTTAGAGGTTCACCCCGGTGAGGTGGTTCAGACTAACTACATTGCCAAAAATCTTTCTGGATCCTCATTGGTTGGCCAGGCTGTACCATCGGTTTCTCCCGGGATGGGAGCGACTTACTTTAATAAGATGGAGTGCTTCTGTTTCAATCAGCAGCCATTGGACGGGCACAAAACCGCCGAAATGGGGTTGATATTTTACATTGAGCCCGATATTCCAGAATCGATACATACGCTTACGCTCTCTTACACGCTGTTTAACATCACGAGTCAGGTGAGTGGAGAGGCAAGTAAGCCTGAGCCTAACGCACTCGCAAGTAACTAGGGATTTACAGAACCAGTATCAACATAAGGAGTTGGCGATGAGTTCTAAAAAGGAAGTTTATTTCGTTCCACATCAAAGCCACTGGCCATTGGTGGGTGCCGTTGCATTGTTTTTGGTCGCGGTTGGGGCCGGTTTAACGGTGCAAAACATGGGTACCGATGCGGCTGGTGGTGTGTTTGGAAAAGCAGTGCTGTTAGTTGGGTTTTGTGTGTTGCTTTACATGCTCGCAGGTTGGTTTAGCAATGTGATCACAGAATCATTGAGTGGTCTCTATTCTGAGCAGATATCTCGATCCTTTAGACAGGGCATGAGCTGGTTTATTTTCTCCGAAATCATGTTCTTCGGCGCTTTCTTTGGCGCGCTTTTCTATGCTCGCATGATTTCTGTGCCTTGGATTGGTGGGGCTGGCAACAATGCTATGACTCACGAAGTGCTGTGGCCGATGTTTCAGTCGATATGGCCGCTGACCACCACTCCAGATGGTGTGACGACGCAAGCAATGCCTTGGCAAGGTATTCCGCTAAAGAACACCATTATCCTACTGCTTTCCTCTGTGACGCTGCATATGGCACATATCAGTCTTGAACAAAATAAGCGTATGGCTTTGATCGTGTGGTTAGAGATAACCATTGTTCTGGCTGGCTTCTTCCTGTTCTTCCAAGTTGAAGAGTACCTTCACGCTTATCAAGAGATGGGGCTGACGCTTCAATCCGGCATCTACGGCAATACCTTCTTCTTACTGACCGGATTCCATGGTTTGCATGTGTGTTTAGGAACGATTTTTTTGATTGTGTTACTGGCGAGAGTTGCGAAAGACCACTTCACTCCGAAAGACCACTTTGCGTTCCAAGCGGGCAGTTGGTATTGGCACTTTGTCGATGTGGTTTGGTTAGGTCTATTTGTGTTTGTTTATGTGCTCTAACGAAATATATCGGTCTAGCTGTTAGGTTTGTATGGGCTTAATAAGGGCGAGGGTTGGGAGTTATCATTCCTGAACCTAACGCCAGTAATAACAGTAGCACGACAACGGCTGACCACATGACTCGACGACCCAAGAAGTGACTCAGTCTTTTGCCATTGTGTTTACCTGATGCGATTTGGATTAGACCTTTCATCAAATTGAAAGCGATAAAAAACAGCAAAGCGACCAATACAATTTTAAACAACAACACAAAGGTAGATGACGCCATAGTGATAACTCCAAATCGATTGATTGATGATGAACACAAGTTCCGCAGTAAAGGTTTTTGGATAGCGGTTGTTTTAACTGTGGTTTCAGTCGGCATTTTAATCAAGTTGGGTTTGTGGCAGTTAGAACGAGGTAACGAGAAATTGCGTTATGAACAGCAGCTATCAGAAAGAGCCCAGCAATCGTCTAGGTCATTGGATGCGGTTATCTCTGAATGGAAGTACTCGCGTATACAAGCGCAAGGTGCATCTGAACAGCCGTCTTTAAATGGTTTGAAGGTTGATGTGGATCTGGAAATGCCAAGTGGTTTAGTGGTCTTGTTAGACAATCAGATTAATCAAGGAACAGTGGGGTATGTGATTTACATGTTGGGTGAGGTTCGCTTTAAAGATGAAAACGAGTCTTTAGTGGCCGAAAAGCAGCTATTGATCGATCTGGGGTTCGTTGCGGCAAGTAATGACAGAAGAGAGCTACCGCAACTAGGAAATATCACATTACCAACCAATATGTCAGGGCGTTTGTACACACGTTCGGTGAACCCTCTAAGTCATGAGTTGGCTTTAGAAAACACAACGCCTAAAAGAATTCAAAACATCAACATCACAGCGTTATCAGAGTACACAGGGCAAGAAGTGCTGCCCTTTGTTTTCCAACCTCAAAGCTTAGATTCATGGCCTTATGAGTTGTTGTGGCGACCAACGGCGATGAAATCTGAAAAGCACTTCGGTTACTCATTTCAATGGTTTGTAATGGCAGCGGTACTTTTGTTTTTGATGTTGTTAATTGGCTATCGGTACCTAAAAGCGACACCTATCACGGAGAACAACGATGGATAAATCTCAAGCACAAGTGAACAGGGAAAGTACCGAGGCAAACATGGCTGAGCTTAGAAGCCGTCGTACTAAGGGACGTTTGGTATTAATCGGACTCGTTCTAATTTTCGCTTTGCCAGCGCTTATCGCCAAAACTGTGTTGGACCAGAATTGGTATACGTCAGGTGTCACTAACTCAGGCGAATTAGTAGAACCAAGAGTCACGCTAGCGGATTTTGGCGTAACGGTACCCATGGCTGGAGAGGGTTGGTTCGTGGGTTATATCGCACCGATGGAGTGCGAAAGCTTGTGTGAACAACAGCTTCATTATTTGAATCAAAGCTACTTAGCGTTAGGGAAAAACAAAGAGCGCGTGACCGCCGTTGTTTTTGTTTCAGAAGGTAACTCGTTGTCGGGGGCGCTCAACAAGCCTGATTTGTCGTTTTTAGCTGGTGGTGATCAACTTAGTACTGTGTTTGCGCCTGCTTCAATTGTCATTATCGATCCTCTTGGGCAACTGGTGATGGAATATAAGAGCGTTTCGGACTCTTCGGAGTTAGTCAGCCAATCGAAAGGCATGATTCATGATTTACGAAAACTACTCAAGCTGTCTAGAGTGGGGTAATGGCGAGTAATCATTAGGTGTTGATGGTTCGTATAGGGAGATAAGCGATGCAAAAAGGAGCTCCAAAGTTACTCATGTTTATTATGAGAGTGACTATCTTGCTAACTCTGACTGTTATTGTGCTCGGTGCTTACACGCGTTTGTCTGATGCTGGCCTTGGCTGTCCTGACTGGCCTGGGTGCTATGGAAAGATCACCGTTCCCTCGAATACCCAAGCCGTTAATCAAGCCAATCTACAATTTCCAGAACGAGCTCTCGAAGCAGACAAAGCTTGGATAGAGATGATACATCGCTACTTTGCAGGAACATTAGGGCTGCTTATCTTAGTCGTTGTTGCTTGGTGTATTAGTAAGAACATCACACCAGTTGGTCTTCCGTTACTTATCTCTGCAACCGTGATATTTCAGGCTTTGCTTGGAATGTGGACGGTGACTCTCAAGTTGATGCCCGTTGTGGTTATGGCGCATTTGATGGGGGGCTTCACGTTGCTGTCACTGTTGTGTCTGCTCTACTGTCGTTTGTCTCAATTCCAAAGCCGTTTCGGCGAGGCTTCCTATTCTTCACCACTTAAAGTCTCGGCACTATTCGGATTACTCATTGTGGTTGGGCAGATACTGCTCGGTGGCTGGACATCGTCAAACTATGCCGCTCTGGTGTGCACCCAATTACCCATCTGTGAGGGAAACTGGACAAGTTACCTCGATTTCAAAAATGCGTTCGATTTTGCTCAACGCGGACATGATAACTATGAGTTTGGTGTGTTGGCGTATCCAGCAAGGCTCACCATCCATGTCATGCATAGGTTCGGGGCTATTGTGGCGACGTTAACGGTGCTGATGATCGTGTACCAGCTATGGAAATTTGGCCAAGCGCCTCAACAAAAGTTGAGCGTGATTGTCGCAATAGTCCTGTTTACCCAAATCAGCCTTGGGATCAGTAATGTATGGTTTCACCTGCCAATATCAGTCGCGGTTTTGCACAACCTAGTCGCAGCGATGTTGCTCATCAGCATGGTTGTCACCAATTTTGTCGTGTGGCAACGCAAACCAAGTCAGAGCTTGGTGAAAAACAGTGTATTACAAGGAGGTAATCATGGTCAGTAGAACGTCAATACAACATGAAGTGGTGGTTAAAGACGTAGCCTCAAGTCATAAGATAGCAGCCAACAATGACATAGCTTTAAGCCATGAAATGGCTGCAAAAAACAAAGCTGTTTGGAAGGTCTATTTAACCCTGACCAAGCCCAAGGTGGTGGCTTTGATGCTGCTAACTGCACTGGTTGGAATGTGTTTGGCTGTACCTAATGGATTACCTTTACAGCAAACTGTGTTTGGGATGATTGGGATAGGGCTGATGGCAGGTTCGGCAGCTGCATTCAACCACTTGATCGACAAAAAGATTGATGGGCAAATGACTCGAACAAATCGACGCCCTTTACCATCCGGTGAACTGAGTAGTGTACGTGTGTTCAGCTTTGCCGCGGGTATCGGCTTACTTGGGTTTGCCACGTTAGTGGTGTGGGTCAATCAACTGACCGCTTGGTTAACCTTTGCAAGCTTATTAGGTTACGCAGTGATTTATACCATGTATCTGAAGCGAGCGACGCCGCAAAACATTGTGATTGCAGGGATCGCAGGCGCAATGCCACCTCTACTGGGCTGGACGGCGGTCACCAATGAACTGCATTCAAACGCTTGGTTGTTGGTGATGATCATCTTTATCTGGACGCCTCCGCACTTCTGGGCATTGGCGATTCATCGTCGTGATGAATACGCTAAGGTGAACATTCCGATGTTGCCTGTGACTCATGGTATTGCCTACACCAAAACATCGATTCTGCTCTATACCTTGCTGCTAAGCATCGTATGTGTGCTTCCAGTATTAGTTGGGATGAGTAGTTGGATATACCTGAGCGCGTCTTTGGTACTAAACGGTGGGTTTGTCTATCACGCGTGGGTTTTAAAATATCGTGATGAACCCAACATGGCGATGAAGACATTCAAGTTCTCCATCTATCATCTCATGATCTTGTTTGTTGCTCTGTTGGCAGACCACTATCTACTTTAACAACTGGCGTTTCTACTTTTACTGAACAAGAAAACGGATGCTTTGGGCATCCGTTTTTGTTTGGTTGATGACTAAAACTCACTTAATACAAAGTAAGTATCTAGCGAGTACTTAGTCCACTTTGTTCCAAGCACTTTGCCAGTGTGAACCGACACCTGGTTCGTACTGAGTTGCTGTTGGAGCCCATTGAACACAGTAACCAGAGTATGGGAACTCTTTACACTGATAAACGCCGCCGTCGCTGCTCAGAACCTTTGTTCCTGCTGTGTAAGACTCAATGCTTTCTGGGAATATGAAGTCATAATCGCCTGCTGGTGGCGGTGTTTGCTCGTCCATTAGGTGGAAATCAAGCGTGTTCTGATCCACCAAGTTACCTTGGTCATCTTTCGTCACGACCACAAGCATGTGGTGGCCAGCTTCCGACTTAGATAGAGTGAGTTGAACATCTTCAACTTGTCCGTCTGATAACTCAGATTTCTGAGATGCAAGTGCTTCACGATGATGGTTGTACACAGTCAATTCAGCTTGAATATCGCCTGTTGCTGCAAGAGTAAGATCAAGCTGTGTCGGCTGGTTTTCATCAATAATGTACTCAGACTCTAAGCCTGTGACTTCTAGCTCATGATCTGGCTCTGGAGTATCAATCTTGTATCCGATTTCTACGCTCTTAAAGCCTGAACCTGATTTTAGATAAACAGGGTTCGTGCCGTACACTGGCGCGAAATCGTTTTGATCGTTTAACTGGCCCGCTTGGATTTGCGTTTGCTCTTGATTGATCTTCGAAGCAAGCGCGTAAGACCAGTTGTTTGCTTTACCTTGTTCGTTGTTCTCAATCACTAGCTCTGTACTGTATGAAGCGTTCTCACCAGATTGGTCGAAGACACGAGTGTAAACTGCGTCGCCTACATTCAGGTCTTGAGTTGGATTGATTTGACCGCCTTGATCCCAATCAGGAATGATAGGGCCGTCGCCATCAAACTTCACATCGATAACATTGTAGAAAGCCGCTGCAGTGTCACCTACATCCCATACCGCAAGGATCACTTGATAACCTTCGCGTTCTGGCACATTACACAAGTGGCTGACTTGCATCGGTGGTTGTTCCATGTTGCCTTCAATAACACAGAATGGCGTTAAGTCGAAAGAGCTGCGCGCCAAAGGTTGGTTCGGGTTCCAGTCGGGTTGCGTAATATAGTATTTCCAGTCGCGAGTTTTGTGGTTCGCTGTGAACGTCCACTCAAAGTATTGAAAACCAGACTTGATCGGGCGTTTAACCCAGCGATCGGCTGTTTGCTCGTCTAGCGCTGCTGCTAAAGAAGATTGCGCACTGGCGATTTTACCATCGGCAGGGCCGCTTTCAGGGAAGCCCTCAGGGCCTTCTACACTTTGTGGTTCATATTGAATACCACCACAGCCTGTGTTTTTTTGTTGTGTATCACTCGCTGGGAATTTACACAACGCGACACGGCTTTCTGCTACGCCATTATCGTATGCCGAGACATAACCGTGACCGAAGCTTGCTCCACTGACGCTAAGTAGCGATAGCGCGATGAGCGATTTTTTTGGGAGTTGTTTCATTATTTGTCCTTACTGTATTTGGCCGACAAAAAAGAGAACACTCCGGCATGCATTTACACTTAAATTCTATTAAGTGGCGGCCCCGCTATCATAGACAGAATATATGTCGACAGACCGGTGGCTTTGCGTCCTATTCTTTCAAATAGTTTGCCAGAAGTGCGTTTGAGCAAGCGAAATGTAGCCAACCAGTTTTATAAATGCGAATCAATAGATTGAAATGTGGAATGCCAATCTCGAACTTTTAATTCTTAATACAAATTAACTTGCTATATGTTTAGTTCGCTAACGTATAAATTATTGATATAAATGAAGAAAGTATTTGCTCTAATCGCTTTTGTGAATGTTTTTCGATTGTGATGTTTTGTTCTGCACGACAATTGCGCGCATATCAAAACCAAACCTTTGGTTTCCACTAACCAAACCCTGACATGCTATGTATGAAAAGCCGGACAATTGATTGGTATGAATTATATAAAGGAGTCGGTATGGAATTCACAGAACTAGATAGAGACGCGTTATATCAAACGTGGATGTCACAAAAATCGAGAATGCGTATTACGCAGATGGAGTTTTCAAAAAAGCTTGGAATGAACCAGCTTGATTTCTCTAGAGTGCTAAGAGGCGAGACGCCATTAACGATGTCTTTCGTTAGTCACTTTTGTCGTTTACTTCATTTAGAGCCTAGGAATGTGTTTCCTTCACTTAAAGAAGGTAATGAGTCAGGGCCAAAAGTGGTCTACCTGAAAAGTAGAATGAGCGTTGATGGTGAGATCCAAAATGCTTATATCGAAGGAAATCAGGTAATCGTAGAGTATGCACACACCGTTCAGCATGATTAATTTTAAAGCTAGCTCTGAGTTTTAACTCCCCCTTTTCTACAAACTTTTCATATAAGGTATGACTTACTCAATTAAATTCCTTAATTTTAACTAAGTGCGTCATGAAAACTCTAAAAGTCTTTTTGCTTGTTGCAACCAGCATCTTCTTGTTTGGTTGTGCAGGCGGCCCAATTAAAACCGCAACTAAATTCACCAGTTATGAAGATTTTCAACCATGATTGACTCGCTTGGTGATGCCAAAGATGCGATCAACTATTGGGTTGAACGTTTAGGTGATACTCTACAGAATATCGATGACGCTTAGAAAGAGCCTGTAATGCTAGAGAAAGAGAACCTGATTAAACTTGCTAGAATGCAAATGCCATTTGGTAAATACGCTGGTCGTACGTTGATTGACTTGCCTGAAGAATATTTGCTGTGGTTCGACAAAAAAGGGTTCCCCTCTGGTGAGCTAGGCGACTTATTAAAATTGTGCCTTGCGTTGAAAATCGAAGGGCTTGATAGTGTCGTCAAACCTTTGAAAAGAATGTAATTTAATTGAAGCTCACGCTAATAACGTGAGCTTTTTTATTTTAGATTATCATTAGATATTACGTGTATAGTGGGATTTGAAAAACAATGGACCTTATCCCGAGATAAATTGCGCAATCGATAGCGTGTAAATAATGTTATACGGGGTGTTTTAAATATAAAACACAAAAAAAATTGCGTTTTTTTTGAATTAGTGATTGAAACTAGAGTTTTTACTAGTTAAGTTACAGGGAACAAGAAGATAAGTGCTGATGGAAAGTTACGTGAGATAACCTACATTCAGCTCAAGGATAGAAAATAGGAAGAAGTAAGCGATGTTTCAGACTGATGATGTAAGAATTAACAAAGTAAAAGAGTTATTACCACCTGTTGCTGTTTTAGAAAAGTTTCCAGCGACAGAAATTGCTTCTTCTACAACCTTTGAAAGCCGTAAAGCGATTCATAATATTTTAGAAGATAGCGACGACCGCTTACTTGTTATCGTAGGCCCATGTTCTATTCATGACACAGAAGCTGCACTTGAATATGGCAAACGCTTGAAAGTGTTACGTGATGAACTAGGCGACAAACTTGAAATCGTAATGCGTGTTTACTTTGAAAAGCCACGTACAACTGTTGGTTGGAAAGGTCTGATTAACGACCCATACATGGATGATACGTTTAAGCTAAACGATGGTCTTCGTCTAGGACGTAAGCTACTGCTTGACCTAACTGATATGGGAATGCCGACGGCAAGTGAATTCCTAGATATGATCACGCCTCAATACGTTGCTGACTTAATCAGCTGGGGCGCAATTGGCGCACGTACGACTGAATCTCAGGTTCACCGTGAACTTGCTTCAGGTATTTCTTGCCCTGTAGGCTTTAAGAATGGTACTGATGGCAACATTAAGATCGCAACCGACGCGATTCGTTCAGCGAGTGCTTCTCACCACTTTTTGTCTGTAACTAAGTACGGTCACTCCGCTATCATTGAAACTGCAGGTAACCCTGATTGCCATATCATCCTACGTGGTGGTAAAGAGCCAAACTACAGTGCAGAGCATGTAAGCAAGATTAAGGAAGAACTAAAAGCTTCAGGTCTTCCAGAGAAGGTGATGATTGATTTCAGCCATGCGAATAGCTCTAAGCAGTTTAAACGCCAAATTAACGTATCTGATGACGTAAGTGCACAGATTTCAGGTGGTGATAAAGCTATTTTTGGTGTGATGATTGAATCTCATCTTGTTGAAGGTCGCCAAGACTTGGTTGACGGCAAAGCAGCGACATACGGTCAGTCTATTACCGATGCTTGTATTGGTTGGGAAGATACTGAAACAGTACTTCGCCAACTGGCAGATGCTGTTGAAGCTCGTCGCAACAAGTAAACTAATTACAGTCAGCGACTAAGCGACTGAAAATTCAAAGCCCTTATTAGCAATCGCTAGTAAGGGCTTTTTTGTGGCTCTTAGTTGAAAATTAGTTAAAAACTGGAAGTGCTTTGTATTCTTAAATGAAAAAAGACAGTAGCTCGTCGACTTTAAGTGACAGTAAAGTTCTATCTTGCTTGGTTTCCACGTTGAGGCGTATCAACGGCTCTGTATTGGACTTTCGTAAGTTGAAGCGCCATGTCCCCATATTCATGCTGAGCCCGTCTGTGTGATCGATATCAACGGCATCAACTTGATAGTGCGACAACACATAAGCGATGACTTGTTCTGAGTCTGAAGCTCTGCGATTTATCTCTCCGGAAGAAGGGAATCTATCCATACTTGCGCTGGTCAATTGGTGAAGAGATTGTTGGGTTTTCGACATCAATTCAATAACCAGTAGCCAAGGAATCATTCCTGAATCGCAGTATCCAAAATCACGAAAATAATGGTGCGCACTCATTTCACCACCGTACACAGCGTTTAATTCTCGCATCTTCTCTTTGATGAGCGCATGCCCAGCTTTGACTGCAACAGCCTTCCCACCAAGCTTATTGGCGACTTCAATCGTGTTCCATGTCATACGCATATCGTGCAACACAGTCGAGTTAGGTTCTTTTAACAAGAAGGCTTCTGCTAGCAAGCCAACAATATAGTAACCCTCAATATAATTGCCTTTTTCATCAAAGAAAAAGCAGCGGTCAAAATCACCATCCCACGCAATCCCTAGATCGGCCGAATGTTCTAACACAGCATTTCGAGTCGCTATTTGGTTTTCTATAATCAATGGATTGGGAATACCATTAGGGAAGTTTCCGTCAGGAGTATGGTGAACCTTGATGAAGGTGATAGGGGCACTGAGCTCTTTAAATTTCTTCTCTAAAGCATCAATGACATGTCCTGCAACCCCGTTTCCTGCGTTAACCACAATCTTCATGGGTGAAAGTTTAGAAGGTGTTATGTAGGAGAGTAGGTGGTCTACATAAGGGGCGAGAATACTGGTCGATATGCCTGAGTTATTTGATTGAACATGAACGATCGGCAAATCGGTGTTCAGCTCTTGATTCAGTACTTTAATACGTCGTTTGATTTTATCTAAACCACTGTTTTTACTGATGGGGCTAGCATCTGCACCGACCAATTTCATTCCGTTGTAATTGATTGGGTTATGGCTGGCTGTGATTTGTATTCCGCCAATCGCTTTTAGGTGACGAGTCGCAAAGTAGACTTCTTCAGTGCCAGTCATCCCAAGATCAATGACGCTTATCCCGGACTCGATTAAGCCTGCAGTAATGGCTTCTTGCAGTGACAAAGACGTTTCACGGTTATCTCGACCAATAACGACTGGAGGCCATGCACTTGGAGTCTTGGCATTTCCTGACAGGATATATTCACCAAACGCCTTTCCAAGCAGATAGGCAAACGGCTCATTGATTTGGCTACCAATGATGCCGCGAATGTCGTTGTTCTTAAAGCAGCTAAGATCTAATGTTGGTTTCATTTGATTGAAGTCGCTTCTATTTCTATTTTTTGTTCTGAGACGAAGAAGCTTGTTCGCTTCGAACGTCTCGCCCATAGCTGTCTTGATATCGAATGATATCGTCTTCACTTAAATGGCTGCCGGTTTGAACTTCAATCATTTCAAGAGGTGTCTCGCCAGGGTTCTCTAAGCTGTGGATGTGACCTAAAGGGATGTAAGTCGATTGATCTTCTTCGACGAGATAGGTTTTCTCATCGTTGGTCACCTTCGCAGTGCCAGCTACTACTACCCAATGTTCCGCTCTATGATAATGCATCTGTAGTGAAAGCTGATGACCCGCTTTTACGGTGATACGCTTAACTTTGTCTCGCTTTCCTAAATCAATCACATCGTATTTACCCCAAGGCCTCAATACCTCACGATGATGAATATGCTCCGTTCGACCTGCTTGACTTAGTTGACTAACAATCGATTTTACACCCTGAACCTTGTCTTTATCTGCGACTAATATGGCGTCTTTGGTCTCGACAATAATCAGGTTATCGACACCTACAGTAGCAACTAGCTTGTTTTCAGCATGGATGTAGTTGTGTTGAGAGTCGACGGTTAACACGTCACCTTCAATGACGTTGTTATGCTCATCTTTGTCGCTTACATCCCAGATAGCAGACCATGAGCCAATATCATTCCAACCGACATCCATCGGGATCACAGCTGCGTGCGAGGTTTTCTCCATCACGGCATAATCGATGGAATCGCTTGGGCTACTTTTGAATGCTTCAGCGTCGATACGGATAAAGTCGAGGTCGGTATTTTGCTTTGCAAGAGCGAGTTTACAAGCCGCTAATATATCGGGGTGGTGTTCGGCGAGTTCTTCAAGATAGCGTGATGCCTTAAACATGAACATGCCACTGTTCCATAGGTACTGTTCTGAGCGGATGTATGCTTCTGCGGTTGCTTTATCGGGCTTTTCTACAAAGCACTCAATGTCGTAAGCATAATGGGTTGGTTGGTCTGTAATGTTGGTTTCTAGTTGTAGGCTAGAGATAAGAGGTTGCCCTTGTTTGATGTAGCCATAGCCAGTCTCTGGAGCATTTGGGGTTATACCGAATGTCACCAGTTTGCCTTGTTTTGCGTAATCAACACCACGGTTAATCGATTGTTGAAATTCAGAGGTTTTAGCGATGTGATGGTCGGCAGCAAGCACTAATAAGATTGGGTCAGCCGCTTCTCTTTTAGTCTCATGAGATTTGGTCAAAGCTTGCAAGGCTGCAAGTGCGATGGCTGGCGCAGTATTTCTACCGACAGGTTCTAACAGAATGCCACTGTGCAGGACGTTAGCTGAGCGAATTTGTTCAGCAGCGATAAAACGATGCTCTTCATTACAGATGATGAATGGCGCATCGCAGCTGCTATCCGTTAGGTGTGCGTCGATACCTTGCAGGCGTTGAAGTGTCTGCTGAAGCATCGACTGTTCGCCAGCAATATTCAGGAATTGCTTAGGATAGAGCTCTCGAGACAGTGGCCAGAGGCGGCTTCCAGAGCCGCCAGCTAGGATGACAGGTAAAATCATAGAGTGGTAATTGTGTGCATTAGAATACTGCCATCATATTACCACGCTTCACGCTTATTACTTATCGATAACCAAGAAGGATGCTGACTATCGATGACCTTCCGTAGGAGAGTTCAACATATCTTTGGGATCGCTAACATTCTGATTATCACCTAGGCTCTGAACGCTGTTATGACCTTGAACATTAGAAAAGTCTTGAGGGTCAATCTTGAGTGTCTGTGTTGGGAACGCGATGTCTGCATTGTGTTTATGAATAATCGCCAGAACCTGTAACAGAACGTCTTGCTTCACTTTGTGGTACCTGATCCAGTTGACCGTTTTTGTGAAGGTGTAGATAAAGAAGTTCAGTGTTGATGGTCCAAATTTGTCAAAGTTAACGATTAACGTCTGTTTGGCATCAATATCTGGGTGGGCCTCGAGCATGGTTCTTACATCATCAACAATGAGCGCCAATTTGTCTGCATCTTGATAACGAAGACCAAAGGTTTCATTGATTCTACGATTTAACATTCTCGATGGGTTCTCTACCACAATACTACTG
Source organism: Vibrio sp. L5-1 (assembly GCF_021728315.1). NCBI lineage: Bacteria > Pseudomonadati > Pseudomonadota > Gammaproteobacteria > Vibrionales > Vibrionaceae > Vibrio > Vibrio sp. L5-1. The sequence goes on from NZ_JAKKCQ010000005.1 coordinate 134,343, forward strand.
AACACCGAATTTGGAACGTACAAAGGACGCTTATCAAAAGTGCGGATAATCGTCATGCGCCATCCAATGCGTTCGACCGTACCTTCGATTTGACGATCGGGAGAGCGTATCCAATCTCCGACTTTAAAAGGGCGGTCGAAGTAAATCATCATACCGCCAAAGAAATTCGACAGTAGATCTTTAGCGGCTAAACCGACGATTAAACCACCGACACCACCAAAGGTAAGCAAGCCCGATAGGCTCAGCCCAAACGCCTGCATGATGGTTAAGCCGCCCATCACCATAAAGAACAGTCGAGCCACTTTCGCGATAGCTTGTACTGTGGTTTCGTCTCTGGTTTTCTGCTCTAAGACATACTCTTCAGAGTTACTGATCATTCGCAGCGTAAACCAAACAAACGTAGATATGATCAGTATGTGTTTGAGTGTTCTTAGCCAGTTGATTTCATTACCAAACTGGTCTTGAAGGATCAAGCCAACAGACACGGTAGCAGGCCAACACCAAAGCAACGTACTGACAGGTGTTTTTAAGGCCTCTAGCAGTAGGTCATCCCAATGAAATTGGGTCTTTTTGACCAAGATTTCTAGGCGATTATGGACAATTCGCCAAGCGACCCAAGCGAAAAAGCTCGCAATAGTGATGAATAGGACGCTATTTGCCCAATCGCTATGGCTCTGGTTGATGTAGGTTTGTACTTGGGTTATGAATTCATTCATTGTGTGTACTGCCGCAGAAATTATGGGTTAGAAATTAGCAGAAATCACTTTTGTTCTCTACCTTTATAAATCAATCGATTAGCTGACAATTGTATCTCTATATGGATATATAGTCGTTTTTTTGTATGAAGACAATTTTGTTATTTGTTTTCGATGCTACGTAGCTTTGTAAGTGGAGCAATAAATGAGTGACAAACAATATGCAGTTATCGGCTTAGGGCGTTTTGGGTTATCTGTATGCAAAGAGCTACAAAGTTCAGGGGCGCAGGTGCTCGCTGTCGATATTGATGAAGAGCGAGTGAAAGAAGCGGCCAATTTTGTTTCACAAGCGATTGTTGCGAACTGTACGAGCGAAGAGACAGTTAAAGAATTAAGGCTGGACGATTACGATATGGTGATGGTGTCGATTGGCTCTGATGTTAACTCCAGTATTCTAACGACGCTAGTGGTAAAAGAATCAGGCGCAAAAGCCGTTTGGGTGAAGGCGAACGATAAGTTTCACGGGAAGATCCTTTCTAAGATTGGTGCCGATCATATCATCATGCCGGAGCGAGACATGGGTATTCGTGTTGCGCGTAAAATGTTGGATAGACGCGTTCTTGAGTTTATCGACCTTGGCAGCGGCTTAGCGATGACGGAAATTGTTATTGGTTCCAATTTTTTGGGTAAGAAACTTGGTGACCTTAAGCTGTGCAAAGAAAATGGTGTTGAGGTACTTGGTTTCAAGCGAGGCCCGAACCTAACTAAAGCACCTGAACTGGATGTGAGTTTAGAAATTGGGGATGTGGTGATCATCGCTGGGCCGAAAGAGACCTTATCTAGAAAGCTACGCAATTGGTAACTGGCAATCGGAAATAAGGTAACAGTATGAATTCGTTAAAACGAAAAGGTACTTTCTACACGCTTAAGAGTGATCAAAAGCCACGTAAAGGATCTGAACCTAAGATTATCCTTACGAGCTTCTTAGGCGTACTTATCCCTTCTGCAATATTGTTGACGCTACCCGTGTTTTCTGTGACAGGTCTAAGCTTTACGGATGCACTGTTTACTGCCACGTCGGCGATCAGTGTGACAGGCTTAGGTGTTGTTGATACCGGTCAGCATTTCACCTTGGCAGGTAAAATCTTACTGATGTTCTTGATGCAAGTCGGCGGGTTAGGGCAGATGACCCTTTCTGCGGTGCTGCTCTATATGTTTGGTGTTCGGCTAAGTTTGAAACAGCAAGCATTAGCGAAAGAAGCATTGGGGCAAGATCGTAAGATTAACCTCCGAAAATTAGTCAAGAAGATCATCATTTTTGCATTGGTGGCGGAATTTATAGGTTTCGTATTGCTCTGTTTTCGTTGGGTTCCTGAAATGGGATGGGCAACAGGGAGCTTTTACGCGTTATTTCACGCGATTTCTGCATTCAATAACGCAGGATTTGCGTTGTTCTCAGACAGTATGGCGAGCTTTGTTGACGATCCACTGGTGATCTTTACCTTAGCAGGCTTGTTCATTTTCGGCGGATTAGGTTTTACGGTCGTGGGCGACCTGTCGACTAACTGGCGGAAAGGCTTCCAACATCTGCATTTACACACCAAGATTATGCTAACGGCGACACCGACGTTATTGGCGGTGGGCACGGTGATGTTTTGGTTATTGGAGAGAAATAACTCAGCGACGATGGAGGGCTTGTCGACACAAGGGCAATGGTTGGCGGCTTTTTTCCAGTCAGCGAGTGCTCGTACTGCTGGTTTTAATAGTGTGGATTTGTCTCAATATACACAACCTGCATTATTGGTGATGATAGTACTGATGTTGATTGGTGCTGGTTCAACTTCCACTGGTGGTGGGATTAAGGTTTCGACCTTTGCGGTCGCTTTTGTAGCAACGTGGACCTTCTTACGTCAGAAAAAGCATGTCGTGATGTTTAAACGTACTGTGACCTGGCAAGCGGTAACAAAGTCATTGGCCATTATTGTGGTAAGTGGAGCACTGTTAACCACCGCAATGTTTTTGTTAATGCTTACTGAAAAGGCGGCGTTTGATCGAGTGATGTTTGAGGTGATTTCGGCCTTTGCGACGGTCGGACTGACTGCAGGGTTAACCGCAAACCTAACTGAACCTGGGAAATACATCATGATTGTGGTGATGGTGATTGGACGAATTGGACCTTTGACTTTGGCTTACATGTTAGCTCGCCCTGAGCCTTCGTTGTTGAAATACCCAGAAGATACGGTGTTAACGGGTTAATAAGGTTAACAGGCTAAGATTAACCCTTCTTGTTAGTGCGTTAGAAAAACAAAGCCAGCGTTATGCTGGCTTTGTTGGTATAGGTGTAGCACTAATTTCTTAGTACTTAAGCTTTAGCCTTCGAACATTTCCATATATTCTTCGTAGCCTTCTTCGGCCAATTTATCTGCTGGGATAAAGCGCATAGCGGCTGAGTTCATGCAGTAGCGTAAACCTGTTGGCTTTGGACCATCTTTAAATACATGCCCTAGGTGAGAGTCACCAAATTTACTGCGAACCTCTGTTCTTGGGTAAAGCAGCTTGTAGTCAGTAGTCGTTACGACATAAGCCTCGCTGATTGGCTGTGTAAAGCTAGGCCAACCTGTACCTGATTTGTATTTGTCTTTTGAAGAGAATAGAGGCTCACCCGTCACGATATCAACGTAAATACCTTCTTGCTTGTTATCCCAGTATTTGTTGTCAAACGGGCGCTCTGTCGCGTCGTCTTGTGTGACATCGTATTGCAGTGAAGTTAGAGAAGCTTTGATCTCTGCATCAGACGGCTTGCTGTATGTCTTAGTATTGGCTGTCGCATTTTTGCCATCGATGATTTGGCGGATCGTTTTCGGATTTTCTTTTCTATCATCGCCGAAGACTTTATCAAGGTACTGATCACGACCAGAAGCGTAGCGGTAGTAGTTATAACGAACCTTACTCTTCTTGTAATAATCTTGATGGTAATCTTCTGCTGGCCAGAATTTCTCAAACTTAATCAGTTCTGTTTTTAGTGGTTCACCAAAGATCTGAGCTTTGTCGATCTCCATCATGAAGTTTTGAGCGACGTCTTTCTGTTCTTGGTTATGATAGAAAATAGCAGGTCGATATTGTGGACCTCTATCTACGAAAGAGCCTTTGTCGTCAGTTGGGTCGATGTGTCTGAAGAATTGGTCAAGCACCTGTTCGTAGCTAACCACATCAGGGTTATAAGTCACGTTGATCACTTCGATGTGACCAGACTTACCTGATGAAACTTGTTTATAGGTTGGGTTTTCTAGTTCACCACCAGAATACCCAGAGATAACGTCTGTCACGCCTGTCAGTTTTTCTAGATCGGATTCTGTACACCAAAAACAACCACCAGCCAGTGTCGCGATTTCAGTTTTACCTGAATTAGCCGTTTTATCCATTGTATTGGCAGTGCCAGTCTGGCTTACAAACAGTGAAATCAGTGGTAGTGCAACCACGAGTGATACCAATATTTTAGATAATTTATTCATAGATACCTCATCTTGACGTTTTTCTCATTCGATTTTGAATGTACGAATAGAGACAGGTTTTAGATGGAAAAAATTACACTATTCATGAAAAAAATATCTCAAATAGAAAATCTTGCTCATAAATGCTGCCAGTAGTAGGGTGTAGGCATTGATATAAAATACTAGATAATGATGACGTTTTCGTACATCTAAGGAACAACATGCAAGCAGAAGTTAAATGGGTCGAAGGCTTTAAATTCCTAGGTCACTCTCAATCAGGCCATTCTATTGTTATGGATGGAAGCGGCGGTGCTACAGCGCCAAGCCCTATGGAGATGGTGTTAATGGCTGCAGGTGGTTGTAGTTCTGTTGATGTAGTGGACGGTTTGAAATCTGCGGGTCAAAGCATCACTGGTTGTAATGCAAAACTAGAAACAACACGTCGTGAAACAGCGCCGAAAATCTTTACTGTGATTAATATTCACTTTGAAGTGTCTGGTGACAACCTTGATCCTGAGCAGGTTGCTAAGGTGTGTGCGGATTCATTAGAAAAGTACTGTTCTGTATGTCTAATGTTGGGTGCCGGCATAGAGATGACTCATAGTTGGGAAATCGTCTAGTCTTCTGATTGTACAGCTTGGCGGTAGGCTGATTTTTACGGCTTACGGCTTACGGCTTATCGCTTACGGTTTATAGGCATAGCCAGATAAAGAAAAGGGCGGAACACTTTACAGTGTTCCGCCCTTAATTATTCTAGTTAGAGTAGAGTGCTATTATTCGGCCGTTTCTACAATAACTTCTTCCATTTGCGCTTCTTCTTGGTATTCGAAGCTTGGGATTGTTGCGTCGACACGACGGTTTTGCGCGCGACCTTCAGCTGTAGCGTTTGATGCAATTGGATTCTCTTCGCCTTCACCTGAAGCTGTAATACGGTCTGCTTCAATGCCTTGCTCTTCAATGTACGCGGCTACAGCAGCAGCACGCTTCTTAGAGATCATCATGTTGTACTCAGCCGCACCTGTTGAATCCGTGTGACCAACAACATTAACGGATGATTGAGGATGAGCTTGCAGCACTTCAACTAATGGCATTAGCGCAGTTTTACCGTCTGAAGATAATTTAGTGCTATTTGTCTCAAACATACCTTGAGAGAAGCTTTCAGTCTGAGCTTTAGTAACAACAACTGCTTCTTCTTCAACAACAACGGTTTCTGGCTCGGCAATAGGCTCCGCAGGAGCTTGTGTTACTGCTGCCGCAGAAGCTACTGTTACGGCTGATGCCGTTGTGTTACCTGTACCGAAATTGTAGCTTAGGCCGACAGTAACAAGGTTAGAGTTAAGATCTTGAATAATCTTATCGTCAAAATCATCAAAGTATTGGTATTCAACTCTAAGCGCCCAGTCGTCTGATAGTTGTTTCTCTGCGCCGATACCTAAGGCTAATACAACGTCGTCTTCGTCATCGTGCATGATGTAAGCAGGACCAGCTTTGAAGAAGATATCAAACTCTTGTTTAATCGCTAGTCGATACATTGGGCTCAAAGAAATGGCTACGATAGAATCGCTGTATCTTTGAGTCGCTCCGTTGTTGTTAAAGCTCGTGTCATAATCACCTAAGTAATCCGCATTTAATTCAAGAGCAATGTTATCGGTAAAATTGTAACCACCGTAAACACCACCCGCAACTGAATCATCTTCACAGTCAACGTTGTCGACACAAGCGCTATCTAGCCACCCCATTCCGACTTTCGCACCCACATAAGTGGTTGCGGCAATTGAGGGAGCAGCAGCGAAGCCTGAAGCTGCGATCACAGCACACATGATTTTTGAAAGTTTTTTCATAATCTTATCCTTGGATTAATTTTTATTGTTATCTGAACTGGCCTTTAAAGCGAAAACTTACCGGGTGGGACACTGCAAAAGTAAGTAAATCAAGGCGTTGATTCAGGCAGAACCTTTTCAAGAACTGTTAATACATTGTTAGTCTGATTGCTTATGAGAGTCAATGTGATTGTTGGGATTTATATTTTTCAAGGTGCTATTTATAACTTTTTTGTCGAACAATTGCTGTCTCAAATGTTGGAAACGACGAAACCTCGTATCATTTTTACGTGATACGAGGTTTCATTTTTTATGTGCTCGGATTATTTGCTTATATAGCCTGAATTGCAGGCGTTAGAGGAGGTATAGCCGTTATGGGCGTTCACCGGCTAACAAACGTTTTTCAATATCGGTAATGACATCTGGCAGATCTGCAATAGTATCGATCAGGTAGTGCGGGTTTGATTTGTTTAGCTTAACGCTTGCTTTTTCACGTGCAGCTGCAAGTGTTGACTCGTCTGCATCTAAATATTCTTGGTATGTTAAGCCTGCTTCGTTCCCCGATAATACAAGTCCAACTGTCCACATGCCTGCGTTGTGACCTTCATCGATGCCAGGTGCTGCATCATCCACTTTCACACATGCTGAAACGCTGGTTACGCCAAGGTCGATTACGTTTTTAAGTGCCATAAATGGAGCAGGGCGACCGCCTTGAGGTAGGTCATCGGTTGCTACGATGTTGTCTGGGTGGTAACCGTAATCTGCAGCAGCAGGGATTAGCACATCCATCACTTCTCGTGGGTAACCTGAACAAGAACCTATTTTTACATTCTTCTCTTTTAGGTCATTTACCACTTCAATTGCGTTTAAAATAGGCGCTGCGTGGTCGGCTACTTTCGCTTTTTGAAGAGGCATGAATGCCGCGTAGATCGCATCAACGTCTTTACTGGTCATCGAGCGTCCGAATTGAGCATTCCAACGAGCATCAACTACAGGGATTCGACCCACTGCTTGGATGTGATCCCATTTGCCGATACCCATAGGTTCACGCGCTTCTGCTAAGTCGATGTCAAAGTCGAAACCTTGCTTGAATGCTTCTACAAAAATACTGGTTGGAGCAAACGATCCAAAATCAACGATAGTGCCAGCCCAGTCAAAGATAACCGCTTGGATAGGTGATGTTGTGTTCATAATAATGTCCTATTGTGTGTCACTTCCCGCCTGTTTAATTCTCAAAGGTTCAGTCGGGAGGTTACGGATTGTTTTAGGTTATTGGTTGCTTGAAATTATTGCTTCAAGGCATGCTTTCCACGGTGGTTCAAAGGTATTCAAAGTCCTTGCTGACTTTGGCTATCGCTTTTTCGAATACAGACAGAGCGACTTCTAGCTCGCTACGGCTGATGATCAATGGTGGGCTCAACTGAATCACGTTACCTTGTGACACCTTAAAGCTCAGGCCATCGTTCAGACATTGATAAAGTACCGCTTCTGCTTCGTCGAAAGCTCTGGTCTTAGTGATATGGTCGGTGACCAACTCAACGCCCCAAAGCAGGCCGATGCCGCGAACGTCACCAATGACTGGGTATTTCTCTTTCATTTGAAGTAGTTGTTCACGCACGAACAGGCTGTCCGTTTGTACTTTTTCGAGTAGATTCTCTTGTTCAATCACTTCTATGGTCGCGAGTGCTGCCGCGCAGCCAATTGGGCTTTTCTCATGGGTGTAGTGTCCAAGTGATACCTGCGCTGCCGTGTTGTATTTGTCTTTAGTGATCATGGCTGCGATTGGTACTAAGCCGCCGCCAAAACCTTTACCGATACAAAGAATGTCAGGTTCGATATCAAAGGCTTGGTGAGTGAACCATTCGCCACTGCGACCCATGCCATTTGGAATGTCGTCGATGATCAACATGACGTTATGCTTATCGCAGATCTCACGGATGCGCTTCCAGTAAGCTTTGCTTGGTACTTGAACGTCTGTGTTACGCACTGCTTCCGCAATGAAGGCACCAATGCCACCTTCTTTTTCAATGACGTACTCAAGGTAATCTGCATAGTGCACATCACATGCAGTCTCATTGTTATCGCCTGCGCTACTCCCACTTAACGGAAAACTATCGCGAGGCGAAAAAGAGTCTCTAAGCGGGAAAGCACCACGATAAGAGACGGCTGGTGGAATACGTTCTACGCCAGCCATTAACGGCCCCATGCCTTCACGAAAACAAGCTTCACCGCCGACAGAGATCGCATCAAGTGACGCACCGTGGAATGAATCCCACAATGAAACGACTTTGAAGTTGTTGGTGACATGTCGCGCTAATTTGAGTGCCATGCCAATAACCGATGTACCACCGGGAGCAAACAACACGCGATTCAAATCACCACCGCAGATCTGCGTGAGTTTCTCAGCACACTGAACGGCCGTCTCATTGGTAAAGCGACGCGGTGAAAACGGCAATGATGCCATTTGTTGAGTCACTTTATTAATGATGTGTGGGTGGCCATAACCTAGCTGGTGAACATTGTTGCCGTGAAAGTCCATATACTTCTTGCCAGTCGCATCTTGAATGTAGATGCCTTCTGCAGCTTCAAGTGTGTCTAGGCAAGGCGTTGACATCGCTTGATGAAGAAATACGTCAGAGTCACGTTTCAACATCACTTGTGTCGCATCATCGTTTAGCGATTCGTTCCATTTCTCACGCGCTGGCGTGGTGTTCACATCGCCTTCGCTTCGAAAGTGCGTCGCCTTCAGAACTGGCTCTGGATTGGTCGTCGTCATTATTTGATGTCCCAGTACATAGCGTTTTTCACTGCGCCAATGAGGGCTTCAATGTCGGACGGGTAAACTTCACCGATGTTACCTATACGGAAGCAGTCTGCGTTTGAAACCTTGCCTGGATAAATCACAAACCCTTGCTCTTTCAAACGGTCATAGAATTCCTTGAATTGGTAATCGCTATGAGTTGGAGAATAGAAAGAGGTGATGATAGGTGAATGAAGCTCATCATTAAGCAGTGGTTCAAAGCCAAGAGTGCGCATGCCAGCAACCAATGTGGTTTGATTGGTTTGGTAGCGATTATGACGAGCTTCGATACCGCCTTCTTGCTCCAATTCAAGTAGAGCTTGGTAGAAAGCGCGGACTGTATGAGTCGGGGAGGTGAAGCGCCATTTACCGTGGTTGTTTTCCATGCAGTGCCATTGGTCAAACAGGTCAAGGGTTAATGAGCGAGCTTGGCCTTTACATTTCTCAAGTTGCGACTGTTTAGCAATAACAAAGCCGAATCCAGGTACACCTTGAATACACTTGTTTGCTGAGCTGATCATGTAATCGATACCCAAGTCAGCAATATCCATAGGGATACCGCCAAAGCTCGACATCGCATCAAGAATGACGGTTTTGTTGTGCTGTTTTGCCAATTTGGCAATCTCTTCAATTGGATTCAGCATGCCAGTGGTGGTTTCACAGTGGACAATTGCCACGTGAGTAATGTCTGAATCCATGGCCAATGCCGTTTCCATTTCGTTCAAGTCAGGCTGTGATGTTTCACCTAGGGAAACGACATGGCATGGAATGTTTAAATATTCTGCGATTTGAGCAATACGAGCACCATACGCACCGTTATCAACAACAAGAAGCTTACCGTTGTTAGATATAACACTACCAATCGTTGCTTCAACTGAAGCGGTACCGCTACCTTGCATTAATACGCTTGTGTAGCCCGGTTGCTTAGTGGCTAAAGTCACTAGCTTGCTACGAATCACTTCAACAACGTCTTTGTTGTATTCATCATCCCAAGTACACCAGTCTTTTAGCATCGCTTGGCGGACGGTTTCAGAAGTAGATAGAGGGCCTGGTGTCAGTAGTAAGTATTCGTTTCTCATGTTCAATTCTCGTGATTTTCATTTTGGACTATACCAATATTTAAGGTTACTTTAACAACCAAATTAAACGGTCGTAAATAGCCCAAACGTCATTTTCACAAAAGCTTCATATTCAAATTCGCCACTTGCTTTGAAAAGTTTTTCGATCTTGAAACTGCCATTTTTTGTTCATTTAACCGTCACAAAAGTCGATTAGGTTAATACTCGTTATCTGGTACATACCAAGTTGTGGGTGTGTGCTAACAACCTAAATGAATTTATGGATATAGGTGCCTTTTAATGAGGCTTCTAGCTTTAACAACCTTAACCTTGGCAATTTTTAATTTTGGCAACTTCTCATTTTAGAGTTGAGCCTGACTGGAGAAAATGATGAAAAACCGTTTTATGAAAGGATCACTTGCAGCATTAGTTACGCTATTAGCTGGTAACGCTTATGCAGCACAGGAAGTGACGGTTTACACTGCTTTTGAAACTGACATTTTAGCTAAATACAAAAATGCTTTCGAAAGTGAAAACCCAGACATCAACATCAAGTGGGTTCGTGATTCAACTGGGATCATGACGGCAAAATTATTGGCTGAGAAAAACAACCCTCGTGCAGAAGTAGTTTGGGGACTTGCGGGTTCTTCTATGGCTCTGCTTAAAGAAGAGGGCATTCTGAAACCTTACACACCTCAAGGTGTAGAAGCGTTACGCGCTAACCTTAACGATCCACAATCTACTCAAGCTTGGTATGGCAATGATGCATTCTTTAATGCCGTTTGCTTTAACGAAATAGTTGCTAAGCAACTGAACCTGCCAGTGCCTAAGTCTTGGGATGATCTAACGAAGCCTATCTACAAGGGCCACATTGCGATGCCAAACCCAGCGTCTTCTGGTACGGGTTACATGCAGGTTTCAGCTTGGTTACAAAACATGGGTGAAGACAAAGGTTGGAACTACATGCAGAAGCTAGACCAAAACATTGCTCACTACACGCACTCAGGTTCGAAGCCATGTGTTCAAGCGGGTATGGGGGAAGTGGCTATCGGAATTTCTATGGCGAGCCGAGGTGCGAAGCTAAAAACTCAAGGTGCGCCACTTTCTGTGATTACGCCTGAAGGTATCGGTTGGGAATCTGAAGCGGTAGGTCTTGTTAAGCCTTCCGATGCAGCACAACGTGTTATCGATTGGTCAATATCTAAAGCAGCGAATGAACTTTACATCGAAATGTACCCAGTTGTTGGTCACCAAGATGTAACAGGTAAAGCAGAGAACTTCCCGAACGTAGAGAAGAATATGGCAAAAATGGACTTCGCTCGCATGGGCAGCGAACGTGCAGATGTTCTGAAAACATGGTCTGAGAAGTTTGACGCTAAATCAGAGCCAAAATCTTAATCGACTGAGATCTTTAGTCTATTAGCTACTTGGTTCATTAACTACTGAGCTTATTAGACACATAGTTTATTAAGCACATAGTCCATTAGATATGCAGCTCATTAGAAATTAGAAATCAGTAAAGGAAGGCTTCGGTCTTCCTTTTTTAGTTTTACGCCTTTAGGTTTTTAGTAAGGTACAACAAATGAAAAAGCACTACTCATATTGGTTCAAGCAAGCATTGGAACAGGAATTTGGCAGCATCAACGCGGGGCTAGAATCCGCTAAACCGCTTCAAAAAGACGTTAACTGTGATATCGCTATTGTCGGCGGTGGCTATACGGGTTTATGGACGGCGATTTTAATCAAACAACAGCAACCCGAAAAACATGTTGTAGTGGTTGAAAAAGGCCTATGTGGTAGCGGTGCTTCTGGTGCGAACGGCGGATGTATGTTGACGTGGTCAACGAAGTATCCAACGCTGAAAAAGCTCTACGGAAAAGAACAAGCGAAATGGTTGGTTAAGGAATCTGAAAAGGTCATTTACGAAATAGAAACTTTCTGTAATGAACATAACATCGATGCGCATCTGTATCGCAGTGGGACTTATTACACCGCGACCAATGAAGCGCAAAAGGGTGGAATGGAACCTGTTGTGAATGAGTTGGTCAAGCAGGGTATCAACAGCTGGAAGAAGTGTGATCAGTCCTTAGCTGATAAAGCGGGGTCGGATCGTCATATTGAAGGTTACTATTCAGAAGCTGCGGGTAGCGTTCAGCCAGCGTTATTGGCGAGAGGCTTACGCCGCATTGCGATCGAATTGGGTGTCGAAATTTACGAAAATACAGAAATGACTTCTCTTGATTACGGCTCACCAGCTCGCGTCCAAACTAAGGCTGGGACGATAACTTCCGATAAAGTGATCTTAGCGCTCAATGCATGGATGCTCGATCACTTTAAAGAGTTCAAACGCAGCATTGTGGTTGTCTCGTCTGATATGGTAGTGACCAAGCCTATTCCAGAAAAACTCAAGCAGTTTGGCCCCGAAAAAGGAGCGGCGGTGGTGGATTCTCGTATCTTTGTTCATTACTACCGTGACACCCAAGATGGACGACTCATGTTGGGCAAAGGCGGCAATAAATTCTCGTTTGCGAATCAAGTCGAAAGCATGTTCAACCAGAGCACCAACTATCTGCCGATTCTCAATCAATCATTCCAAAAACTGTTCCCTAAGTTGGAGCAAAGTGAATTCGATTACAATTGGTCAGGCGGCTCAGATCGTTCGGTCACAGGTTTGCCATTTTTCGGTAATCTAAAAGGCCAAAGTAATATCTATTATGGGCTTGGTTACTCTGGTAATGGCGTTGCTCAAACCCGTATAGGCGGGAAGGTTTTGTCAGCAATGGCACTCGATATCGACAACGATTGGACACGAAGCGGTTTAACTAAAGGCCCGTTAGGACACTTCCCGCCAGAGCCATTCCGTTGGGTAGGTGCGATGATGGTTCGTGATGCGGTACGAAGAAAAGAGAACGCGGAAGATTCGGGTAACACGCCATTGTGGCTTGATAGGCAATTGGCAAAGTTGGCGGGTGCAGCAGGTAAAGCCGACAAGGTTGAATCGTAAACTAATCTAGCGTTCAAGTTTGAGGTACACACGAAGGCTCTCAGTGACTTTTGGGTTGGTCATTGAGGGCGTTCAACGTTGAATTAACTTTCAATGCTGAACAAGTAGCAATCTTTAATGCTTATTATATCTGCAATATAACTGTCATTTAGCTTCTATAAATTTGTCACTCAACTGCAATATTCTCAGTTTAAATTTGGTATATACCATATAGAGAGTGCTGTAGTATGAGCAACCAAACTTATTTGAATATTGAAAACGTTGTAAAGCAATTTGGCCAATTTACAGCGTTAAAAGACATTTCCTTATCAATAGATAAAGGCGAGTTCGTCTGCTTCCTTGGCCCATCTGGCTGTGGAAAAACCACCTTATTACGTGCGATTGCAGGTCTAGATTTACCAACTTCAGGCTCTATTGAGCAGAACGGTAATGATACGACCTTCCTGCCACCAGAAAAGCGTGACTTTGGTATCGTGTTTCAATCTTATGCTTTGTTTCCCAATCTCACAGTGGAAGAAAACATTGCGATTGGTCTGAAGAATCAAGGGATGTCGACCAAAGAAGCTCTGGAAACAGTAGAGTCTTGGTTAGAAACGATTGGTTTACCGACGTCTGGTCAAAAATATCCGAATCAACTGTCTGGTGGACAACAGCAGCGTGTTGCTCTGGCTCGCGCACTGGCTCTTTCTCCAGGTTTGTTGTTACTCGATGAGCCGCTTTCTGCGTTGGATGCGAAGGTAAGAACACACTTGCGTGATGAGATCTGTCAGCTGCAACGTAAACTGGGTATTACGACCATCATGGTGACGCACGACCAAGATGAAGCCTTGACGATGGCAGACCGAATAGTGGTGATGAACCATGGTGTCATTGAGCAAGTAGGTGCCCCACAAGAGATCTACCAAAAACCAGTCAGTCGTTTTGTGGCTGAGTTTGTTGGCAGTATGAACTTCATTCAAGCTTCTGTCGCAGCGCAAGGCAAGATACGTATTGCTGAGTCGATGTTACCGTTGCCGGGTTTAGATAACCTCACTCCAAAACTTGGTGATGTTTTCGATATTGCCGTTCGTCCAGAACAAATTCAGTTTGTGGATCGTTTTAGTGAATCCTTGCCAGTGAGAATTGTATCAAGCGAATTCTTAGGGGCGTTTTATCGTGTTGAGTGTCAATTGCAACATGACTCAACGGCGAAAGAGATCATCGTTGATGTATCAGTCAAAGAGTTCAATCGATTGAAGCTCCGCCGCAGTGATATTCGTTATGTCGCGTTTGACCAAGATGGCCTGAGAGCTTACCCAACGAAAAGCCTGCAAGTGATGGAAGACGAGGCGGCGTAAACAATCATGGAATCGACTCAAATGATGCAATCTAAACTGTTAATTAAGCGACGAGTACAACCGTTCCTTGCTCGGTTAAGTAAAGACAACGTAATTCTATTTGGGCTGTTGGCATTTTTGTCTGTGGTCATGACACTGTTTATTCTGATGCCACTATGGGCAATGTTGAAAAAAAGCGTTCAGAGCGCTGACGGTGAATTTGTAGGTTTACAGAATTTCGCCACCTACTTCGCTTCTCAAAGCCTTTGGCAATCTGTAGGGAACACTTTTACTTTGGGTCTACTAGTCACGGTCGTAGTTGGTGTATTAGCGTTTGGTTATGCTTATGCTCTGACCCGTTCATGTATGCCATTCAAGGGGCTTTTTCAGGTGTTGGGTTCAGCGCCGATTCTTGCTCCGTCACTGCTTCCCGCGATTAGTCTTATCTTCCTGTTTGGTAACCAAGGTATTGCTAAGGAAGTATTAGGGGGTAATTCGGTCTATGGTTTGATTGGCATATCATTGGGCTTGATATTCTGGACGTTTCCACATGCCTTAATGATTTTAACTACTTCATTGAGAACCTCTGACGCGCGTCTTTATGAAGCGGCACGAGCCTTAAACACTTCACCTTTGAAAACCTTCTTTATGGTGACGTTACCAGCAGCAAAGTATGGTTTGATCAGCACTTTGATCGTTGTGTTTACATTGGTCGTTTGTGACTTTGGCGTACCGAAGGTGATTGGTGGTAGTTACAACGTGTTATCGACCGACATATTTAAACAGGTGGTCGGGCAACAGAATTTCTCGATGGGTGCAGTGACCAGTATCATCTTGCTGTTGCCTGCATTATTGGCGTTTACCGTTGATCGCTGGGTTCAAAAGAAGCAGAAGAGCCTATTTGATACTCGCTCTGTCGCGTACCAACCAGAGCCAAGCACTATGCGTGATGGGTTGTGCTTTCTTTATTGCGCCATCATATCGGCGGCTGTGATTATTGTGTTGGGTATGGCGATATACGGGTCAATGGTCACGTTCTGGCCTTGGAACAAGGCGTTAACACTAAATAACTATAATTTTTCTGAGATGAGTGCTTACGGTTGGACGCCATTCTTCAACTCTTTAACGCTAGGCGCATGGACATCAATTGTCGGCACGGTATTGATTTTCTTGGGTGCTTATTGCATTGAGAAAGGCAGAGCATTCGGCCCTATTCGTCAAGCAATGCAAATGCTCAGTGTGGTACCGATGGCGGTTCCGGGTATGGTACTTGGTTTAGGGTATATCTTTTATTTCAACGATTTAAGTAACCCTTTAAACTTCCTATACGGAACAATGGCGTTCTTGGTTATTAACACCGTGGTTCACTACTACACAGTCGGTCACATGACGGCGTTGACTGCATTAAAACAGCTGCCTGATGAAATTGAAGCAACCGCAGCCTCGGTGAACTTACCGCAATACAAGCTGTTCTTTAAGGTGACGGTGCCAGTTTGTCTGCCTGCGATTTTAGATATTGCGACATACCTGTTTATTAATGCACTTACCACGACATCTGCGGTAGTATTCTTGTATTCTACCGATACGATACCTGCGTCAGTTTCAGTACTGAATATGGACGACGCGGGGCAAACGGGTGCAGCAGCAGCCATGGCGGTGATGATCATGATATCGGCAGCGAGCGCGAAGTTGATTCATATGTTAATCAATAAGTTATTCGAGAAGCGCACCCAAGCTTGGCGTAAACGCTAGCAAACCATTTTATATTGCAGTTGGCCAAGGAGTGGCTGACGACAAGAACAAGAATAAAAGGAAATGAAGTGCAGTACGTAAAAATCAAAGATGTCATCGTTGAGCAGATAGAGTCGGGGATGTTAACGCCACGACAGAAGCTGCCTGCTGAGCGTAAACTGGCTGAATCGTTCGATACCACACGTGTTACGTTGCGTGAAGCCTTGTCTTCACTTGAAGCGGAAGGGCGTATTTATCGAGAAGATCGACGTGGTTGGTTTATCTCTCCTGATCCGCTTCGTTACGATCCTACGCAAACATTGAATTTCACTAACATGGCTTTATCTCAGAACCGCAAGCCGAAAACAGAGTTGGTGTCGGCAAAAGGGATGTTAGCAACCAAGGAAGCGACAAAGCTTCTTAATCTTCAACCGTTCTCAGATGTTTATCGAGTGGACAGAGTTCGCTACCTGGAAGACAGACCGGTTGTGTATGTGACGAATTATATTCGACCTGAGCTGTTCCCTAACTTGCTTGAATACGACTTGTCTAAATCGTTGACGGACATCTACCGCGAGCACTTTGGCGTGGTGTATCAGAAGATCCGTTACCGCGTGAGTACAACGTCTTTGCTTGGCGAAACAGCACAAGCACTGCGTGCGACCTCAGGGTCTCCGGCTATGGTGGTCGAGCGTGTTAACTACAATCAAGATGGTGATTTGATTGATTGCGATATTGAATATTGGCGCCACGACGCGATCAGTATCGAGTCGATAGCGGAGTTAGAACGTTAAATGTGCTAGTTACTCCTTAGTTTTTATAGATTCATTGGAAAGCCTCTTACTCGGAGGTTTTTTTATCACTTATGTTTAGCCATTCGCTGATCAATTAATAGAACAGGAACGAAATGGAAGTCTCTGCCATTGTTATCGTGATTATTTCAGCTTTGCTGCATGCGGGTTGGAATGTTCTAGGCAAGTCTAATCAAGGATCGGGCTCGTCTTTCTTTCTGGCTTCTGGCTTTGCCGCCGCAGCGATTTTGACGCCATATTTGATTTGGTATGTTTACAGTGTTGGCCTGTTAAATATCTCACTTCCATTTTGGCAACTGGTTTTCTTGAGCGGGATCTTCCAAATCGTCTATTTGATTGGGCTAGGGACTGCCTATAAACAAGCAGACATCGGCGTGATTTACCCAATGGCCCGAGCTCTTCCGGTTCTAATGGTCGGCTTGGGTACAGTGTTGATTGGTTATGAACTGTCGTCTAATCAATGGATTGGGTTCACCTTGATTACCTTGGGCTGTTTGTTTGTCCCGTTGAAGCAATTCTCTGAGTTGAGGCTTAAGGCCTACCTAAACCTTGGCGTGTTGTGGGCGCTCATCGCCGCAATAGGTACCACGGGTTACTCGATTATTGATAAAGAGGCACTTCTATTATTGGAGCCTCTAAGCACGCCTAGTATCACTAACAAGCACACCGCGATTTTCTACCTAGGTATTCAGTTTTGGGCGATTGTGATTCCGCTGAGTGTTTGGTTGCTTGTGTCGAATCAAAGAATCGAATTCCATAACGCTTGGATACTGCGTAAAAGAGCAACACTTGCTGGCATTATGATGGCTTCGACTTATGGCTTGGTGCTGTTTGCGATGACTATGACAGAGAACGTCAGCTTGGTTGTTGCACTTAGGCAAGTAAGTATCATCTTCGGCGTAGTGATGGGGATCTACTTTTTAAAAGAAAAGTGGCACGTTACACGTGGTGTAGGCGTCATGTTTATCATTGCTGGCTTAGTTATCTCACTGACTTAAAAAGAAATTAAATCCTACCTCCAACCTATAGTGTGACTTTTCAGTCGCATTTTTCTTATTGATAGCAAACGTTTTACTAATGTTAAAGATGTGATCCTTCTCATAGACAATGCTGTAAAGTTACCGGTAACATCCATCTCAACGTTACCGGTAACATATAATTACAAACCGGACTCTGTGAAACTCATAAGGATACCCAAATGAAAGCTCTGACTAAAACGCTGATTGCTGCCTCCCTCACTGGTCTATTTGCTACTTCAGCAATGGCTGCTGACTTTAAACTTAAAATTCAATCTTCAGATCCTTCTGGTGACTTGAACTTCAAAGTTCAGCAGAAGTGGGCTGAGCGCGTAGAGACGATGTCTAACGGACGTATTGATATCGATCTTCTGCCTGTAGGCGCTGTGGTTAAGCACACAGAAACGCTAGGCGCGATCAAAATGGGCATCCTAGATGGTCACATCACAGCAACAGGTTACTTCTCTGGTAAAGATCCAGCATTTGGTCTTATCGGTAACATGGTTGGCGCATGGTCAGACACAACACAACTGCTTCAGTACATGAACTACGGTGGTGGTAACGAACTAATGACTGAACTGTACAAGCCTTATGGAGTTCAGTTTGTTGGTGCTTCTACGACGGGTGTTGAATCTTTCATTTCTAAAAAGCCAATCGATGGTGTTGCGGATCTTAAAGGCCTGAAATTACGTGCGCCTGAAGGCCTAGTACAACAAGTATTTGCAGCCGCGGGTGCGACACCAGTAAACCTACCGGGTTCTGAAGTATTTACTGGCCTAAGCAAAGGCGTAATTGATGCCGCGGACTACACGGTATTCTCTACCAACCAAAAAGCGGGCATGAACGACATTGCAACACATCCAGTTCAACCGGGTTTCCATTCACTACCGCTTATCGATATCTCTATTTCTCAGAAGAAATGGGACAAGATGCCAGCTGATCTACAAACAATGCTGCAAACATCAGTGCGTGACTTCTCTTACGACATGACAACTCAGCTGAAAATGGCTGACCAAGCTGCACTGAAAGAAGCTCAAGCGAACCCAGAAATCACTATCCATGACTGGTCTCAAGAAGAGCGTAAGAAGTTCCGTGAAATCGCGAAAGGCCAATGGAAGGTATTTGCAGAGCGTTCTGATAACGCAGGAAAAGTTTACACCTCAGTGACTGTGTTCCTAGAAGAAAACGGCTTACTGTAATTCAAACTTAGTTTACTGACGGGGGAGGGCATTGCTCTCCCGTATTCTCCCAGGATATTTGGCCCATGACAGACAAAACTCCCCATGCCCCAGCTGAAAACGACGAGCAACCAAGAAATGCGCTTGATCGTTTTGTTATAAAGTTCAGTAATCTCGTGAGCTGGTTTTTTATCTTTACTGTATTGATTTCATTTTATGAAGTTGTGATGCGTTACGCATTCGATGCCCCGACCACATGGGTACATGAAACAGCTTCTTTCATCGGTGGTTCTTTATTCATTATTGGTGGTATCTACGCGTTTGCTGCGAATAAGCACGTGCGTGTGGTTCTTATTTACGACTCAGTGTCTAACCAAGCACGTAAATATCTTAATCTCGTTCACCATATTGTGGGTTTGGCCTTTGCTGGCATGCTCGCTTACGCGGCTTACTTCACTGCGGAAGAAGCGTGGTTTGCACCATGGGGTGAATTCCGCCTTGAAACATCAGGCTCAGTGTTAAACGCGCCTTATCCTGCATTGTTGAAAGGCCTGATCTTTGTCGTTTTGTGTGTTCTTGTTGTCCAGTTTGTATTGCACCTAATCCAAGAGTTGATGGGTCTAAGGAAGAATGACGATGTTTGATTTATCTTCTATTGGTATCGCATGGGGCAGCTTGCTCATGCTGGTTATGATGATTGGCTTGCTACTGACCGGTATGCAGTTGGCCTTCGTAACAGGCTTTGTCGCGATTTTCTTCACTCTATGTTGGTTTGGTCCTGATGCTTTACCTTTGATTGCGAGCCGTACCTACAGCTTTGCTTCTGGTTATGTGTTCCTCGCGGTTCCCATGTTCGTATTGATGGCGGCTCTCTTAGACCGTTCGGGTATCGCGCGTGACCTGTTTGATGCAATGAAATCGGTCGGACGTAAGGTTCGTGGTGGTGTTGCAGTTCAAACGCTATTAGTTGCGGTTCTATTGGCTTCGATGTCGGGCGTTATCGGTGGTGAAACGGTACTATTGGGTATTCTCGCACTGCCACAAATGCTTCGCTTGGGTTATGACCGTAAGCTTGCTATCGGTACAACCTGTGCGGGTGGCGCACTTGGTACCATGCTTCCGCCAAGTATCGTATTGATCATCTACGGCATGACAGCCAGCGTATCGATTGGCGACCTGTTTAAAGCTTCTTTCTTGCCAGCGTTTATCCTTGCGGGCTGTTACATCGGCTACGTATTGATTCGCTGTAAGCTGAACCCTGCTCTTGCGCCAATTCCAAGTGATGATGAGACAGAAGAAGACATCGCCAATCAGCCAAGCTACTTCAAGGCTCTGTTCTTCCCACTCCTTTCAGTAGCAACGGTTTTGGGCAGTATCTACACGGGTATCGCTTCAGTAACAGAAGCGTCTGCTTTGGGTGTAGTTGGCATCATGATCAGTGCGCTAATCCGTGGTGAACTGAACTTCAGCATGTTGAAAGAGAGTGCCATCGCAACCATGCGTACCTGCGGCATGATCATGTGGATTGGTATCGGTGCAAGTGCATTGGTTGGTATCTACAACTTGATGGGCGGTATTGATTTTGTTGAAGAAACCATCCTTGCGCTCAGTGGCGGTAACGCGACAGTAACGCTATTAATCATGATGGCTATCTTGTTGGTACTAGGCATGTTCCTTGACTGGGTAGGTGTGGCACTTCTAACAATGCCAATCTTCGTTCCAATCATTACTGGCCTTGGTTTTGATCCAGTATGGTTCGGCGTTGTGTTCTGTCTAAACATGCAGGTGTCGTTCTTGTCACCACCATTTGGTCCCGCGGCCTTCTATCTGAAATCGGTAGCGCCAAAAGACATCAGCTTAGGTGAGATATTCTCTTCACTACTGCCGTTTATTGCACTTCAAGTATTGGTTCTGGCACTGGTTATTATCTTCCCTCAGCTCGCGCTTTGGTGGCAATAACAGCGAAGGTTCTTGAGCGAGTTTAACGTTCAGGAACCTATC
This sequence comes from Vibrio sp. L5-1, assembly GCF_021728315.1. Lineage (NCBI taxonomy): Bacteria > Pseudomonadati > Pseudomonadota > Gammaproteobacteria > Vibrionales > Vibrionaceae > Vibrio > Vibrio sp. L5-1. The sequence goes on from NZ_JAKKCQ010000005.1 coordinate 155,265, forward strand.
AACAGCAACACAAGTTTAACTATTAGATTCGATTGTCAGCCCCTGTTTTGGTTGGGGCTTAGGGAAGGCTTGCCTTATGAAAAGCAAAAAAATACTCGTGATGGGCGTATCTGGATGCGGGAAAAGCCTAATTGGTAGCCGTATCGCACAGGCTTTAGAGCTTCAATTCTTTGATGGCGATGACTTCCATCCGCAAAGCAACGTAGAAAAAATGCGTCAAGGTATTCCACTGACTGACGAAGATCGTCAAGGATGGTTAGAAACACTGAATAAGCAATATATCGAACAGCCAAGTGCTGTGATTGCTTGTTCTGCATTGAAACCTCAATACCGCAACATTCTGCGAGAGAACAATGAAGGCTTGGTTATCGTCTACCTACAGGGTAGCTTCGACACCATTTGGAACCGCCATAAAGCGCGCGAGAACCATTACTTCAATGGTCAAGAAATGTTGAAAAGCCAGTTCGCAACCTTGGTTGAACCGAATGAAGCCGATGCGTTGTTTGTTGATATCTCACAAGATGTTGAACAGGTAGTAGAAAGTGCACTCAAACAAATTAAGCAGATAGGCTAAACCATGACTCAGTTAAAAAACGACATTGCGATGATTGGTTTAGGCGTTATGGGCAAAAGCCTTGCACTCAACTTACTGGATAACGGCTTTAACGTTGCTGGCTTTGATTTGAATACAGACAACATTGAGCGCGCTAGTTCAGAAGCAAAGCTGCTTAATGAATTGTTTACTGGTAAAGGTCAGTTCACACAAGGGACTAGCCTTGAGCATGTACTGCAAGGGCTAGCGAAGCCGCGTGTAATCGCTTTGTCGGTTCCTGCTGGAAAACCTGTCGATATCGTCGTGAATAGCTTGCTTGATGCTGGCTTAGAAAATGACGACATTGTTATCGATACGGGTAACAGCCTTTGGACAGATACCGAGGCGCGTGAAGTGGGCTACAAAGGCAAACTGCGCTTCTTTAGCACCGCCGTTTCTGGTGGTGAAGAAGGCGCTCGTGTTGGCCCTGCGCTCATGGCGAGTGGTGACCAATCGGCTTGGCAATATGTGAAACCGATGTGGGAAGCGATTGCTGCAAAAGTGGATGCTAATGGGCTACCGGTTGCTCAGTTTGAAGCGGGTGAAGCATGCGCTGCCTATGTTGGTCCTTCTGGTACAGGGCACTATGTGAAAATGGTACACAACGGTATTGAATATGCCGACATGCAGCTCATCTGCGAAGTGTATCAGTTCATGCGTGATGTACTTGAAATACCAGCTCAAGAGATTGGCCAAGTTTTCGAACAGTGGAACAACGGTGTACTTAATAGCTACTTAATGGAAATCAGTGCCGACATTCTTCAACAAGAAGATTTGGCTACGGGTAAACCATTTGTTGATGTTGTGCTTGATAAGGCTGGCCAGAAAGGCACAGGCTTATGGACAGCTGTTAACAGTCTTCAGGAAGGCTGCCCAACTCCAACCATTGCACAGGCGGTTTATGCGCGTGCAATGAGCGGTCAAAAATCACAACGTATTCAAGGGAGAAAACTGCTAAAAGGCAATGTTGCCGATGCGAGTCAGTTGGATAAAACAGAGGTTATTTCTGAGCTTCATGATGCTTTGTATTGCGCCAAGTTGTCTGTTTATGCGCAAGGTTTTGATTTGTTGAAAACAGCGTCAGACAAAGAGGAGTGGAATCTCGACTTTACTCAGATAGCTAAGATCTGGCGCGCGGGTTGTATTATCCGTGCTGCTTTCTTGCAAAGTATCACGTCGGCTTACCAACAAAATAGTGAGTTAGCGAACCTGTTGTTTGATGAGGCTTTCATCAAACAAGTGGAAGAGCGTGAGTTGGCTTGGCGTATCGCCGTTGCTAATTCTGCTTTGTATGGTGTGCCGATGCCGGGAATTAGTTCAGCATTAAGCTACTTTGATTCTCTGCGCTGTGAAGTGCTACCAGCGAATCTATTGCAAGCGCAACGTGACTATTTTGGCTCACATACCTATTCACGAGTCGATAGAGATGAAGCTGAAAAGTTTCACGTGACTTGGAGTCAGTCTCCGAGAACTGAAGTAAAAGTAAACGCTTAAACAATCAATAACGCCCTCAACAAGAGGGCGTTTGTAATTTTGACGCTGTATCAACATTTTACTAAATTAGGCTTCAAATTCCACGTCAGTCGGATACACTGTTACCAGTAACATAACTCAAAAATAATAATTACTAATTATGTCGAATAAGAAAAAACGTCCAACATTACAAGATGTTGCCAACTTAGTTGGTGTCACCAAAATGACCGTCAGTCGCTGCCTGAGAGACTCTTCTCAAGTATCAGAAGCACTGCGAGATAAGATCAGCGCTGCAGTAGACGAGCTAGGTTATATCCCTAACCGCGCACCAGACATTCTTTCCAACGCAAAAAGCAATGCGATTGGTGTTTTGGTCCCCTCGTTAACTAACCAAGTTTTTGCTGAGGTTATCCGTGGTATCGAGCAAGTCACCGCACCTGCGGGTTATCAAACCATGATTGCTCACTATGGCTATAGCGCTGAACTGGAAGAACAAAGCATTGCTTCGCTGCTCTCGTACAATGTTGATGCGATTATTCTGTCTGAGAATGTCCACACAGATAGATCTCGAAAAATGCTGCAGACCGCTTCAATCCCCGTGATTGAGATTATGGACTCGGTATCGCCAAGAATTGAACAAGCCGTCGGCTTTGATAACTTCGAAGCGGCTAGAGCGATGACCAAAACCATGCTTGATAGAGGGCGCGCTAATATTGCTTACTTAGCAGCTCGTATGGATGAGCGTACTCGCTTAAAAATGGCCGGCTATGAACATGCGATGCAGGAAGCTGACAAAACGCCTGTAACACTGCAAACGGAAGACGCTTCCTCGTTTACTCTCGGTGCTAAACTGATTGGTGAGCTACTTGAGAAACACCCACAAGTGAATGGCATTTTCTGTACTAACGATGACTTGGCGATTGGTGCCTTCTACGAATGTATACGTCGTGGTATTCAGGTTCCAGAACAGATGGCGATAGCCGGTTTCCACGGACACGACATTACAGTGGCGATGACGCCTCGTTTAGCTACTGTGCTAACACCTAGGGAGCAAATAGGTAAAGTCGCGGCAGAGCAAGTTGTAGCGCGTTTACAAGGCAACAATGAATGGGTGGCGAAGCTGGATCTTGGTTATGAGATTGAAGTAGGTGAGAGTATCTAATCTTACACTTCGGCTTTGATCTTCATCGGATTGAAACTAAAACGCCCTTAACGAGATGAACTTTGCTAAGGGCGTTTTCAATTTGTCTTTCTATACTTTTAGCATCGAGGCTTTTGTTGCAACGATCTTTAGCTAGCTAAGGCCTGAGCATCCTGTTGTTTCAACACTTTGTGACCATCTTCAGTCACGCCACGTTTCCAGTAACTGCTGATGTAGATGTTCTCTTTGGTTACTTCTTTTTCGTTTCGGAAGTACTGTCTTAGTTCACGCATGCTTTCAAATTCACACGCCGTCCATACTGAAACCTGCCCCTCTAACCATCCAGTGTTACGCACGGTTTGTGAAAGGGATTCCGAGGTTTCATCTTCAATTAACCAAGTAACTTTGATGCCTTTGGGTGCTTCAAGTTGTTGCTTGTCTGCTGCTGAATTAATCTGAATGACAGCGTGGCCCGTTGCGTGCTCTGGAAGTGATTTTACTTTTGCAGAAAGAGCAGGGAGCGAGGTCATGTCTGCGACTAAGAAGAACCAATTAGACTCCAGATTCAGCCCTTGAATCAAACCAGGGCCTGCCACTGAAACTGAGTCACCCACTTTTGCGTTCATCGCCCATCTTGCAGCGAAGCCACATTGCAGATCTGTGGTTATGTGGCGTACAAAATCAACTTCAATCCACTTTTCTACTGGGTTGTATTGACGAATGGTGTAAGTGCGCATGGTTGGGCGCTCACCGTCATTCAGTTGGCTTAAATCAGTGGTGCCGAGTGGCGAGAACAAAAGCTTGATGTAGCCGCCGGCACATTCGATTGGGTACTTACTTAATCCTTCACCGCGAAGCGTTATACGCTGCATATTCGGTGTAATTGTTGAGGTTTGAGTAACGGTTAATGTGATAGGGCTAGGCTTGCTCATATAAGGCTCTCTTAGATTTTGATTTTCACATCATAATCCTGAACAGGAAAACACTCAATACTAATGGTTATCATTTACTTTTATTTACACAGCGCAACCTGAACCTCCATCTATTTACCTACCAATCCTGACATCTATTTATCTTGATATCCATATCGAGAAAAAGCCCTTTAGAAAACTAAAGGGCTTGATGAACGAGCTTGTTGAATAAGAGTGTTATTAGCTGTTTGCTTGCTCTAGTTCAATCGTTTCATCAGCGGCTTTCGCAGCGTCTAGCATCTTACGAATAATGAACGATGCTGCCATTGCGATACCAACCATTACTACCGCTAGGATAGTTAATAGTTGGAAGTAATCACCGTAAACCGTTTGAACGATCTCTTGTGTGATCTCTTGGCCTTTCTCAAGTGCAATAGACGTTGAGAATACCGCGCCAACAATGCCTGATAGTGCGATTGCGACAGAGAATAAGCTTACTGAGAAGTTCTCGATGTGCTTAGGTGCAACAGACAGAATGAATGCAACAACCATAGAACCAACAATAACCTCACCAAATGCTAGGAAGAAGTGGATTGCTAAGAACACTTCAGGGCGAATCAGAATATCTTCACCAACGGTTGTTACTGCCATCGTTAAGATACCGAAAGCGATCGCCGTCAGAATGAAAGAGAAACCTACTTTGGTTGCGGTAGAGAAATGAATGTTTTTCTTTTCTAGTTTAGAGAAGATGCCCGTAATGATAGGGCCTGCAACCATACACCAAAGTGGGTTCATTGCCATCGACGCTTCAGGTGCTACAGGGATGAAACCGAATAGATCGCCACGCATTGTGTTGATTGCAACCATTGTCATCGATGTCATCATTTGACCGTAGTACACGAAGAAACATGTCGTCAGGAATGTGATGATTAAGATCGTGCCCATTTTCAGCATGTCTGACTTCTTCGATTTCATCATCAAAGAGACAAAGTAGATGATCGCTGCACCACCAATTGCGTACACGATGTTCTGGCCGATATCCATGTTAGAAAACATGAAGAATACCAAACCAATCATTGCAGCTGAAAGGCCAAGGAATGCAGCCCAGTGTTTAGTGCTTACTGGTTTTTGGTCGATTTCAGCACTTGCTTCAACAAGGCCTTTGCGAACAAAGAGCATCATCAGAAGTGCGGTACCTGCTAGAGCAGCTGAAAGAAGGAAGCCACCGTGGAAACCAACAACAAGCACTAGCATCGGGAACAAGTACTGACCTAAAAGCGCACCAATATTGTTGACTGAGTAGTTGATAGGGTAGCAGTTTTCGAAATCTTCCTGAGTTTTGAACGTGCGTTTGTAAAGACTTGGGTAAGAAGGGGACATCAAACCACGCGCATAACTCGCTAAAGCAATACCACATAATGCCATTGGAACATTGGTCGCCGCGGCACCGAGTACCAGTAGAGCATAACCACTTGCGAACCCTAGAAAGGCAATGGTCAACGATCGGTATGCGCCTAAAAATTTGTCGGCGATAAAGCCACCTGCAATAGCAAATAGCGGTCCGATTGCAGAGAAAGCACCAACAACCATCATTGTGTCGGCTTCATTGTAGTTAAGATCTTCAAGGAAGAAACGAGTCAAGATCACCATGACGCCATAGAACGAAAGTCCAAACATCATTTGGCAGAACATCATTGATTTGTTTAATCTATTCCACATTATTTTATTCTCACATTAGTATTAAGATGTAGTGTAATAACCTAATTATAATACCATCACTAGCAATACATAAAATGAAACATGCATCCCAAACAGAACTTTACTCGATATACCTTTTCTTATGAGTGCATTGATATTTCTCATGAATGAAATTTGCAATGTTAGATTTTGATAATGGATACATAACTGTGAGAAGTTCAACTACCTTCATTTGTGGCTAAGTAATGAACGGATAAAGGAAAAGTTAACATTGGTCATCTTGTAAAATGTTCAAGTGAGTGTCACTTTTTATTGGCTGTTGGATTTTAGCCAATAAAAAAGCCAGCTTGGTGGCTGGCTTTTGTTTGGATATCGAAAACTAAGTTTACAATAACGGTTCTGAGTGAGGCGATTTCTCGTCGTGCGTATCAACGATGTCTTGCGTTTCAACTATTCTCTGTATCTCGACTATTCATCGCATCTAGCTAGTCACCGCATCTAACTGGTCACCGCATTTAATTGGTCACCGCAACTAGCTATTCACACGGTGGCGCCATGTGGATCACCGCTAAACCACCTAAAGACGTTTCACGGTACTTCTTGTTCATGTCTTTACCTGTTTGGTACATGGTTGCGATAACCTTGTCTAACGAGATAAGGCACTTGCTGGTACGTTTTAGCGCCATACGTGATGCGTTGATGGCTTTCATTGCACCCATAGCGTTACGTTCAATACACGGTACCTGAACAAGCCCACCGATCGGATCGCATGTCATGCCTAGAGAGTGCTCCATTGCGATTTCAGCTGCGATACAGATTTGCTCGTTGCTGCCACCGCGCAAAGCGGTTAAGCCAGCAGCAGCCATTGATGAAGATACGCCGACCTCACCCTGACAACCTACTTCTGCTCCAGAAATTGAAGCATTAGTTTTGTATAGGATGCCGATAGCACCAGAGACTGCCAAGAAGTCTTTCAACTGCTTGGTGTCGAGCTCTTTAATGAAACGATGGTAGTACATTAATACCGCAGGAATAACGCCAGCCGCACCATTCGTTGGAGATGTTACCACTTGGCCACCCGCTGCGTTTTCTTCGCTTACAGCAAAGGCAAACAGGTTAATCCAATCCATGATCTCCATTGGATCATTTTCAATCGAAGCATTCGCCTCAAGCTTTTTCAGAAGAGCAGGCGCTCGACGCGTCACTTCTAAACCGCCATCAAGAATACCTTCGGTGTCAAAGCCACGCTGCATGCACAGAGACATCACCTTCCAAATTTGGTCAGCTTTTTGGTCAATCACATCCATGTCTTGGAAAGACACTTCATTGCGCAGGATTAAGCCACCAAGGCTAAGCCCTTGCTGCTCTGACAATTCAAGTAGTTGGTCGGCAGAAGAAAAAGGGAACTCAACTTGTGTTTCTGCTTCTTGCTTGCCGTTTTGTAGCTCATCAGCGGTTGCGATAAAGCCACCACCAATTGAGTAGTACGTTTCCATATCTAGAAGACTACCGCTTGCGTCAAACGCAGAAATAGTCATGCCATTTTCATGAAGCGGAAGATTAGTTTTATGGAAGAGTAAGTCGCTTTCTACATCGAAGTGAATTTCATGGTTACCGCTAACCAGTAGAGATTTATCTTCAATCGCTTTACGCATTGCTTGGTTAGCACTGGTAATCTTAATAGTGTCGGGGCGGTTACCGAGCAAACCTAACAAAGTTGCTCTGTCTGTGTGATGACCAATACCCGTTAATGATAACGAGCCGTATAAGTCGATTTGAATACGGTTCACTTGCTTAAGCTGAGCATCAATTTTTTGGGTAAAGTTAAACCCAGCGATCATTGGTCCATTTGTGTGGGAGCTGGACGGGCCAACCCCAATTTTGTAGATATCAAAAATAGACAGCATAGTAACTTCCTGTGAAGACGGTTCGATGAACGAACTCTGGTTAAAGTATATCTTTTGTTAACCTCACTTCTTTGAGTGAGCGTATTCTTTCAATGAGATTAGTGTTAACAAGCGTGTAGTTCGATGAAATACAAGACCGTGCTATTTTTGCTTTATATAGCTGCACGTTGATTCTTGTGTACCATAAGATGTTGCTATCAATAGTGAGCATTATTGCGAGCTACATTTAGGAATTTAAAAATACTTTTGTTAAGAACTATTGTATACATAATTCACTCCATCTAATCACTAAAACGAGACTTGAACATAAAATGAGCATTAATCACCTCCTTATTGTGCTAGGTAAGCGACTTAATGGGAATAAATTGACTGATGAAGGCATCAGTCGAGTTGATGCTTTGGTGGAGTATCTGGCGGGGCCTTTGGCAGAAGAGTCTATTCAGAAAACGGGTGTTGCATTTTGTGGCGGGGTGACAAAAGGTCAAACCACCTCTGAAGCGGATGCAATGCACCAGTATTTTCGAATTCTGGAAAGCCAGCGAGAATATCCGTTTTCCTTGGGGGCGATTTTGCTAGAGCAGAACTCGACAAATACGGTTGAGAACATTCAGAACTTAGCTTCAGAGATGATTGAAAGTGGACTGTTTACCCGTGGGCAGAGTGTGCAGGTGACGTTTGTTTCGAATGACTACCATTTACAACGTATTTTCGAGATCCAATCGCTCATGGACGAACAAGGCTTGCTTAAGGTTTTGGTTGAGAAGTGCTCTGCACTTGGGGTGGAACTACAAGTCGATCCTCAGCTAGAAGCTCATGTTGCGGTGCCATATCCTCATCAAAATACTCAAGGGCAATTGTTTCTGTTGATGGATGTGCTGACAACCTATCGAGTTTATCTTGAAGGTGTTTCTGCGGGCACATTCAAGCGAGATTTGGAGTTAGTTAGGGGGGAGCCTAAAAGACTGTCGTTGGAGGCACTGATAGCGGTAAAGGCGTTAGTAGAGGGGGCGCCTCATTTTGACATCGTCGACAGCTTACTCCCAGTATTGGAGCGCTGTATCCAGCAGACTTCAGTGGGTACCGACATAAAACAAGTCAGGGAGTACCTAGCATTACTCGATACTAACCTGACTTTATTGAATCGTTATTTAGACCCAGAATCGGATCACACACATCGCTGGTGGCGATAGATCTTTATTTCTTTCTCGTGATGCCAATAACGGTCTTTAAGCTCGCAAACGCAATCAGGCAGTAAGCCAAAAGTTCAGTGCCTTCTTCTGCGATGTTTTTAACCACGCGAACATAATCATCGCCCATAACATTGTGCCAAAAGCTGCCCATGCCAAATAGACGAGAGAACACCAACAGTAGCATTACGCCAGTAACGAGTAAGTTCATGTGTGGGGAAGCAAGAATAAGCGCAAGCTGATCAATGGTTCTTTTACCATTCTTAATCGCATAGAAAATTGCACTGCCAGCAACCAATAGGGCAGGGACAACCCATGCACCATGTACGATCTTGTCGAACCAAAAATCCATTTCACGAATGAACAACACTGCGAAGAATGCGCTGATAAGAAGAGCTGCGTGCTTAACTTCGCGCCTCTTTCTTGCTAAATAAGCAAAAGAGCCAGATGTCACGATAAGCAGTAACTGTTGCAGCATCTCGGTCGCCGAGACCTCACCAACATTGCCATTTAGCAATACAAAATCAATTCGAAGTGCAAGGTTTGCGACAATGCCTATCGCTAAAACAACGAGAGCTGTTTGGCATCGTTTGTAGATCACTTGAGATGTCGATTGGGAAAGGGTGAACTCTGGCAGTTCAAACGACATTGGAGTTTGTTCATTGGTTTTAGATTGGCTTTTCATAGTAATTCGATGTGTAAATATTTGTAACGGGCAGGCATTCTATCGGCCTCGGTTAGGGCTATGTCAGGGAAATGTCATAAATAAAACGCCGTTCAATTGGTGTGGGAATACGGTAAACTGCCGCTTGGTAGCGGTCAGTCTACGTAATGTAATAGGATTTGATTAGGTGGGATTCGTGACAGAATAACGTCGTTTACAGGTGTGACGTCATCAGTTCACGATGTCGCAGTTTAGCTTTCTTCTTTTTGCTCATGGTTGTTGCGGTAGTATTCCCATTGCTCGATACGTTCACCGTCATCAAACACACAATAAGTGGTGCGTTGATTGTTTTCAGTTACGGTTTCTAATTCACCATCTTGTTGAACACAATAAACCGCGGCTGGGTTAGCGACTGAAACACGTTGGCCTTCGCTATATTCTGCATAGTCGTTTGCACAACCGCCCAACACAACGGCAAATACAGCCATCAAACCAAGTTTCTTCATGTTTATCTCCTATGTGATAACTCTATAATTGAATGCGTTAAGTTCTACAGAACCAGATTAGAAGCTCTATGAAATTAGTATATTTTAGATTTCAGAAAAGGTTGTCCTAATTTGGTCAAGATATTGAAATAGGTTGATATTTCGCTATTTTTAAGTGCTTTTTGAGTGTTTGATCAAGCTGACATAGCTGATTTTATAACAGGAACGGTTTCCGTCAATAAGGCGCTACTTGATGGTTATTTGGACTCGATAGCCGTGGGCGAACAGCGATCAAAAGCAGAGGGTATGTGTTCTTGTGGGGGACGGAGAACCTCGAATCTATTGATGATTATGATATGATGCCGCCAAATTCAGTAGAGCAGTCAGAATCATGAGACACCTAAAAACCACCATCCACCCTGATATCGATCATCTAGACAATAAAACGGTATACAAGCGTAATGCTGCCCGCGCCATTGTATTAGATGGTGAAGACATTCTGATGCTCTATACAGAGCGTTATCACGACTACACCATTCCTGGTGGTGGTTTGGATGAAGGTGAAGATGTGATTGCTGGTATGGTGCGTGAACTCGAAGAAGAGACAGGCGCGAAGAATATCCATAGCATTAAGCCGTTTGGCATTTTTGAAGAGTTCCGTCCTTGGTATAAAGACGATGCGGATATGATGCATATGATCTCTTACTGCTACTCATGCAAGATCGATCGTGAGCTTGGTGAAACGGCTTACGAAGATTATGAAGTGAAAAACGGGATGAAGCCGATGTGGATGAATATCCATGAAGCGATCGCTCACAACGAAAAAACCATGGCTGAGAGCTCTAAGAAGGGCATGAGCATTGAACGTGAAACCTTTTTGCTGCATTTGATTGCCAAAGAGATGCTTTAACCGTTATCAATACAAGCCTGTTTAGCTATTTATTTGCCGCCACTTTTGGCGGCAAAGTTGTTTCTAGCAATGCTAAAATGTAATAGCAGTAATAAATCACTGAATGTAGTTGATATTGTCAACCAAGTGGTTTTAATGTATCTTTAGCTCAGTGATGACCCTAGCTAGCTGCCCGGTCATATCTCTAGTTCTCGCTGTGAGCCTGCCCTAAACAAAGAATACTATGAATAAAAGACAGTTTATTGCCCATTATCTGCGCATGAATCGCACCTCGTACTTACTAGCGATTGTGTTCATTTTTCTCGTAAATTGGCTTCAAGTTGAAATACCACGCTATATCCAATTGGCGATAGATCTGATTGATGATGCTTCCTCAAGCGGTCATCAGCAGCTTCAAACCTATGTTTGGATTGTGGTTGGCATGTCAGTCGCCATGGTTGTGGTGCGTATATTGTCTCGTATCTATGCGCTTAACCCTGGGCGGATTACAGAGGCGGCGCTTAAGACGACACTTCTCCAAAAGTTAAACCGTTTACCTAACAGCTTTCACCAGATGTTTGCGTCAGGCAGACTGATCTCCATCATCAATAATGACCTCAGTGGCATTCGCTTACTGTTTGGTGTGGGCTTTCTGCAGTTCTTTAATGCCCTGTTGGCACTGTCATTAACACCGCTCTACATGTGGCGCATATCGCCAGAACTCACACTGTATTCGATTATTCCTATCTCAATCGCTTTTGTGATTTTTCGTGTGGGCTTCAAGCGTATGAAAATACTGCATTTAGAGCACATGAAACGTTTACAAAACTTGTCTGCTCAGCTAATGAGTTACCTGTCTGGGATTGATTTGATTAAGAGTCAGCAGATGTCACCTTGGGTGAAAGCCGAAACTGAAAAGCTTAACCAGTTATTGCTTGAGTGCCGCCTTAAAATTACACGTATTCAGGTGTTCTTTATGCCAGTACTCGATTACGCCAATGACTTGATGAAAATCATCATTCTTGGGCTTGGTGGCTACATGTTAATGAGACAAGAGCTAACCCTCGGTGAGATCACTGCTTTCCTAACTTACTCGGTTTTACTCGCTATGCCATTGATGCAGCTTGGCAGAATCGCGACCATTTATCAGCGTGGCATGGTAGGTATTCAGAGCGCACAGACTATTCTTAATGCCAAAGTTCCCGAGCTTGATGAAGATAAGCTCACGGAGTTAGATGTTGAATCGCTAAGGGGAAAAACGTTTTCCGTTCGCAATCTCAGCTTCAGCTATTCGGGTGAAGAGCGTGTGATTCTTGATGACATCAGTTTTGATATTCCTGCTGGTAAGAAAGTGGGTGTGCTAGGTGGAATCGGAGCGGGTAAAACGACATTAGTGAACTGCTTGAATCATCATTTGGATGTACCAGAAGGCTCGGTTTTCCTTGGCGAAAGGGATATCACTAGCTTCTCACGCAGTGACTTGCGCCGTTATGTAAAAACCGTGACTCAAGACCCTTTCCTGTTTTCAGCAACCGTCGAGGATAATATTCGTTTTGGTAGCTTAGATACTGACTTGTCAAAGAATCAGGTTGATGAAGTACTTGAGCTTAGCCAGTTGGCGAGTGACGTTACTCGTTTTGAGCATGGTGACCAAACCTTAGTCGGTGAGAAAGGGATCATGCTGTCAGGCGGCCAGAAGCAGCGCTTAAGTATTGCGCGTGCTTTATTGCAACCCACAGACCTGATCATCATGGATAACGTTCTATCGGCTGTCGACTATGAAACAGAACGTAAGATTTTGGAAGGCCTGTTTAAGCGCTTGGAAAATCAATCGGTACTTGTGGTTTCACACCGTGTTAATGCCCTTGAATATATGGACGAAATCATCGTGTTGAACGAAGGTAAAGTGATCGCGAAGGGTGACCATGCAACGTTATTGAAAACATGTGATTACTATTACGATACATGGCAGTTACAGCAGAATGAAACGGAGGCAGTAGCATGTTAAAAGGTGTTGATCTTAAGTACCTCAAGCACTTTTTAAAGTTTGCTAAGAAATACAAACGCTCTGCGATTCTGGGCATCGCTATGCTTCCGCTCTCTGTAATTACAAGCTTATTGTTTCCTTGGCTGATCATTCTAGTGATTGATGTACATCTGAGCCATGGGGATATGGATGGACTGCTCGAGTACGTCTTCTATCTAGTCGCAGTTCTGGTGGCTAGTTATGTGGTGGATACTATCTATTCATATAACCTGCGTAAAACGGGTCAATATACGATAACCGACATGCGTTCAGTGTTGTTTGCTCGCGTGCTTAAATTGCCACGCAGCTATTTTGATAACACACCGATTGGCGTCACGCTTTCACGATTAACCAGTGACTTGGAAACCATCGGTGAGACATTTGTTCAGTCGGTTGTAGGTCTAGTTAAAGACAGCATCAATACCATTGCTCTGTTGGTGATGATGTTCTTCATTGACTGGCAGTTAACGATGATTGTGTTGATTATCATGCCGCCAGTGATGTACTTGACGGTGTATGTGAGAAACCGACTTCGCGCTTTGTATAAGGTGACTCGTTCTTCGCTCGCTCGTGGTATTGGCTTTTTACAAGAAGTCTTATTTGGTATGAAAACGGTTCAGATGTATCGAGCCGAAGAACAAGTCGAACAACGCTACCAAGGCTATACTGATGAGTTTCTGAGAGCACAGAAGAAAATCAATAAATACGATGCGATTTTGTTCTCGTTTATCTCGGGCATTACCTCAATCACGATCGCAATTATGATCTGGTATGGCTCTGAGCAAGTGATAGAAGGGGCACTCACCTTGGGTGTGCTGATTGCGTTCATCAACACTTTAGAAAAAGTGTTTGTTCCGATCCGTGACTTTACTTCACAGATTGCTTCGATTCAGAGTTCATTTGCAGCGTTTGACCATATTGAAGAGCTGTTTGTTGAGCCGACTGAAGAGGAAGGGCGCAACCTGCTGCCATCTAACAAGGTTGAAAAACAGCTCGAACAGTTTGTGAGCCTGGAGTTTAAGAACGTGAGCTTCCGTTACAAAGACGACTCTCCCTACGTTCTAAAGAATGTTTCGTTTGTATTGGAGAAAGGGCATCAAATCGCGCTTGTGGGTTCTACGGGATCGGGCAAGTCGACAATTCTGCGTCTAATCTCTAAAACCTACCAAGACTATGAAGGCAGCATTCTACTGAATGGAATAGAGCTGTCGCAGATCTCAAGCGAAGACTCTGCTCATTTGTTCTCAATGATGATGCAAGACGTGCACTTATTTGAAGAGACAATCCAATTCAATATCGCGCTGGGTAAAACGCATTTATCTAGAATTGAGGTTGAGCAGGCAGCGCGCTATGTTTATGCCGATAAGTTTATTGAACAATTGCCACAAGGTTATGACTTCCACTTGGAAAAGAACGGCTCCAATTTGTCTGTGGGGCAAACGCAGCTTATTTCGTTTGCTAGAGCGGTTGCACAGGGTGGTCAATTGATGATGCTCGATGAGGCGACCAGTTCGGTAGATTCAATCACCGAAGACCTCATTCAAAAAGCGATGCAGCGCCTGTTCAAGGAAAAAACCGTGATTGCGATTGCGCACCGTTTGAGTACCGTTCGTCACTCGGATACGATTCTGGTATTGGAAAAGGGTGAAATTGTTGAGCAAGGTAATCATCAACAGCTGGTGGCATACAATGGAATTTACGCAGGGTTGTTGAATGAATCGATTGTCGAAACGGGCGATTCCCAAGTTACGGTAGCCTGATTGCCTCAAATTTAGGCTGTTGCTTTCGATGAGATAAATTGGCCTTGTCTATGCTTCACCAGTTTCTATTGTTTTCTAATACTCCCAAGAGGTTAGGGAAATTAAACATATTTTTCGATTATTAATATGTTATGATCTCCCTACTACTAAAGGGGTGTCTTCGTACATCGGGATGTATGCGAGCAAAACGTAAGTGCTTGTGTCAGTCACTTTCTGGCGAATATGGAATCGAAAATGTTGTTGGAAGAAGTTGTAGAAATTATCGAATTAACCGACTCAGACCATTTATCTCAAGCAATGGAACTGTTTAACGAGCATGGTTTTGTTGATGCTGAGTCTTTACCTTTTATGGATGTTGTTTTTGAAACAGCACCGGATCACCTTGCGAAGAAGTTGTCGCAGGTTGGTTTTAAAGGTTTAGTGCAAGTCGAAAAGAATGAAGATGCATCGGGCTTCACCATTATTGATGCTGACCGCGTTCTGCTAAAAGACTCTGCTTAGCTGTAAGACTTTGCTTAGATACAAGACTCTGCTTAACTGTAAGATTCTTCTTAATTACAAGAATAAGATTCAGCGTAATGAAAAGGCTCTATCCAGTTCAGTAACCCCCGTTATGATTATTTGAGGTTAACACAGTGACAACAGCAACCGCTTCATCAACAGAGCAACACATTTCCAATGAACATGCGCTTTTAGGGGCATCGTTATTAGCGTCTCAAAAAGTTGAGTTGGCTCTGTTCAGTGTTATCTCTAAATTAGCTAAAGCACTGCCAAAGGAACAACAGTCACTAGGCTTGGATTTGGATACCTTTTTAAGGGAAAAGCCAAGTGAGCAAGCCTCTATGCTGAGCCTATACGAACAGACGTTTGGTGAGCAACTTCCTTTGAAGACAAATGAACTCAACGATTTTATTTACCACCGAAACTTGGTAACTCGTGGCTTTTGGCGAGTGACTGGGGCTGATGTTAAAGGCGGTGAGAAGCTTGCGAACCCAGAGCTATATTTAAAAGAGTTCTTGGCCAAGTGTGAATACTGGCAAGTGATGCTTGATACCCAAACCAAGTAATCAAATTGAAATAAGAAAGCCATAGCGAAACATGCTATGGCTTTTTGTTTGTGTAAACCATGCTGAATTTTTTAAAGCAGATGATTACCTCGAATACTGAGAACATCACTTATATTACTTAAATATCCCTCCAAAATTTAAATCATCATCTTCAATACATAGTTCCTAGAGACAAAGTGGTGTTTAAGTGCAGCACAAACATGAAGAACAACTAAACAGGCTAGGGCAATACAACTGGCACGATGTAAATAGAAAAAGAAGCCGTTGATTGCAGGATCGGTAATTGGGTTATTCACGATCACTAACCAGAATAACGAATAAGGTTCTTTCAGCATCAAATAACCGGTGCTGAAAACCATAAACATCACTAGATACATCAGGGAGTGAGCAAGTTTAGCAACGCATTTTTGCCCTTCAGGCACAGACAGTGGCATAGTTGGTGATGACCGGAAGTGGCTCCAGACATAACGAACCACGAATAATGGCGTCGCAATGGTCGCCAATGACATGTTGAGCACTGACAGAAAAGAAAATAGCTCTGGATGACTGGTGACATAGTGCATCACATACCCTGCGACTGTTGCATAGATGATGACAGATGCCATGACCCAGTGCAGCACCCGGCTCATTAAATCGTATCGTGGATTGTTCAAATTAACCTCGCTCTGATCGTTATTAATATAAGATTCATCTCGATGCAATAAATCAACTCTTGGTATATTCGCATCGCGAATTAATTATATAGAACAGTATTACGCGGTATTTTTATAATTTAGAAATTAATGATGTTGCTTCAGGTGTTTTATAATAATCAATGATGTTTTAGAGTGTTAATTCCAATAAGGAGAAGGCAGAATTGCCAACTTTCTAGCTTGTCTTGCGATTAAGAGATACAGTTAACAAAGATTAAATATATAAGGAATGTATAAATGCTTCGAACCCTATTGATTGCAGTGTTATCACTGGTCACGACCATGAGCTTTGCAAGCGAGGAGGTTAAATACTCAGAGAAAGAGTATGTAGACCGACCATTGATGGAACGCTACATCTTAGATGAGTTGAAGCAGTTGCGAATGGAACAGCAAGATCTGGAAAGGCGCTTGACCATTCAGATGACCGATCGTGAGCTTACAGTCGCCGATAAGTCATTGAATTATGCCAATGTCACGGTCACGTATTTCTTCTATATTATTGCGGGTGTTGCTTCTCTTATTGCATTGGTTGGTTGGCAATCACTGAAAGACCTCAAACACACCACCAAAGAAATGGCTGACCAGCGACTTAATTCGATTGCTCAAGACTACGAGAAGAAATTCAATGTTCTTGAAAGGGATCTTAAGCGTAAGACCAGAATTATCTCAGAGAACAACCGAGAAATCGAAATCATCAATGAGATTCACAATTTATGGCTCAGAGCGCAAAACGCTCAAACCGCCGAGCAGAAGATTGAAATTTACGATGAGATATTGAAGGTTCGTCCGGGTGATTTAGAAGCGTTGACCTATAAAGCGGATGCTGCGATGGATATGCAGGAATACCACTGGGCAATGAGCCTATGTAACCGCGTGTTAGAAGTGGATGACCAAAATGCCCACGCCTTGTATCAACGTGCTTGTTCGTATGCAAGGTTAGGAGCAGAAGGTCAGGCTATCGATGACTTAGAGCGTTCTATTGAAGCGAGTGGTTCAATGAGAGAGTTGCTAGCTGAAGAGCCAGACTTTGAGATGCTGCGCGGCTTAGATCGTTTTGAAGCGCTTTGTGAAGAGTAATGTCACTTAAGGTGGTGGGCTTCACACGCCCACCATATTTTGGCAACTTTTGTGGAACGGTTTCTTACATTTCGTTTATTCTTTTGAATTAATTGTTATGTTATAACACTTGCCAAGTTCCTTGTTATAACCGCTAAGTATTTTATGAAGTTCCTCCCTATTGGCCTGATCGTAATCGCTATCAGTGCATTCTCGCTTTCCGTTTTACTCCATTTTCAATCCGAAGCACCAGAAGAAATCTCAATTCAAGTCACCCCTTATAAAGATTTATTAACTCATCAAGAGGGGGCATCAAACTCATATACAGATTCAGATTCAAGCTCAAGAACACTGGTAAAAGTGCATTACTTCGTGAAGGTTGGAGATACGCTCAGCAACATCTTTTCGTCATGGAAACTGCCTTATGAGACAGTTCAAAAAGTGATGGAAGCGGATCTTGAGTCTTTGAAGCTCGATACAATAAAGCCTGGCGATCACCTAGAGTTGCTTTTGGATAGTGACTCTAAACAACTCGTAGAGCTGATTTTCCATGAAAATCTCGTAGAGCAAGCTGTCTTCACTAAAAATGATGACGGAAGCTTTAATTACCAATTTCATGAAATGCCTGGCGAATGGAAAGAAAAGCTCTATACGGGCACCGTTCATGGCAGTTTTTCAACGTCAGCATACAAAGCGGGATTAACAACCGCCCAGATAGCCAATATTACTCGAACGTTGAGAGACAAGATTAACTTCTCAAAGCAGTTAAGAGCGGGCGATGAGTTTAATGTGTTGGTCAATGAGCAATACACAGGCGACCATCTAACAGGAAAAACAGAGGTCCAAGGCATATCGATTACGTTACGAGGTAAGGAGGTGGCCGCGTTTCTTGCTCCGGATGGACGTTTCTACGACAGAGAGGGTAACAGCCTTGAGCAAGCGTTCAATCGCTACCCAATAGACAAACAATTCCGAAGAATTACTTCGCCATTTAACCCGTACCGTAAGCACCCAGTGACCGGACGTATATCTCCGCATAATGGTACTGACTTCGCAACACCCGTAGGGTCGCCAGTTTATTCAACCGGTGATGGTCGAGTTATTGCTATTCGTAACCACCCGTATGCGGGGAAATACATAGTGATTGAACATAACAGTGTTTACAAAACTCGCTATCTGCACTTGAGCCGATTCTTGGTTAAGAAGGGGCAACAGGTTAAGCGTGGGCAGAAAATTGCGTTGTCTGGCACGACTGGTCGCGTAACCGGGCCGCATTTGCATTTTGAAGTACTGGTGCGTGGAAGAGCGGTGGATTCGATGAAAGCGAACTTACCTTTAGCGAGTTCTATCTTACCTGAAAATAAAGGTGCATTCTTGGCGAGAGTTGCCTCGTTTGATGACATGCTCTCAGGGCAAAAGGTTGCACGAGTAACATCAAGCTAAGTATCAGCTTATAACCGTTCTAACCCTCTGGCGGCTATTCATCAAAGGGTTGGAACGAGTTTTCATTAGGCTGCCTGATTGCTCAGTATCCTAATAGATTAAGTGCTCAAGTGCTCAAGTGCTCAAGTGTTGAGATCTTAAGTGACTAAGTGACTAAGTGGCTAAGCGATTGAGCGACTAGGCGATTAAGCGACGACAACCGCCGTGCCGCTCGCCGATACCATTAGCATGCCATTACCCGTTCCTAGTACCTCGTAATCGATATCTACGCCCACAACCGCGTTCGCGCCTGCTTCAATGGCTTTTTGTTCTAGCTCTTTGAAGGCGTAGTTACGTGCTTTCTCTAGCTCTTTTTCATAAGTGCCAGAACGCCCACCAACAAAGTCACGGATTCCTGAAAACATATCTTTGAAAACGTTAACGCCTAGAATGGCCTCTCCGGCGATAACTCCTTTGTAATCGACAATGCGTTTGCCTTCAACAGATTGAGTGGTGGTAATAATCATAATGGCCTCTTGTAAGCTTGATGAGCTTTTACTCGCTGTATGGATTGATAGTTTGGTCTTATTCTTGAATAACATCGCTCAGTGATGTCTCTGAGCGTGTGAACTCATGTCTTAACCATGTTCTCAGTTTTAGCACACTTTCTTGTTTTAATTTGTTTTTTGGGCAAACAAAATAGAAATCTTGGTGTGGATTCGCGACGGGTTCGCCCAACTCCACTAGCATCCCATGGCTGATGTCATCTTTCACAAACAAGCGATGCGTAACCAATACGCCTAACGAACGAATTGCAGCTTGAACCGCTTGAATAGAGACATCAAACGTTAGATTGCTATGGAATGTGGGCATTGGGATTTGGTAATTGTCGCACCAGACTTGCCAGTCGTGTTGTCGCCTGAGGTTAAAAACGCCAATGGTCGGGTTTTGTTTGACGAGTTGCTGGACGTTTAATCCGGTCTGGTTTTTCAATAGAGCAGGGCTGCACACCAAGACCAGGTCATCGTCGCCGAGCTTTTCGCTGTAATATTGTTCCCACTCGTTTGGCTTGCCATGTACGAGGGCAATATCGACACCTTCTTGTTCGATATCGAAAGGGCCGGTTAATGTCGAAATACGGATATCAAGTGAGGGAGCAAATGCTTGGAATTCGGGGACTCGAGGGATCCACCAGTGCATCGCGAGTGAGTTCACCATGTTAAGAGTGATACGGTGATCGTTAGGCGTTCTGGCAAGCTCTTCGGTGGCTTCTATCACTTGCTCAAGTGCGGGCGCGACCTTTCGATAATATCGCTTACCGGCGGCATTAAGAACAACACGACGACCTACTCGCTGAAATAGCGGTTTATTAACCAGTTGCTCTAGTGATTTGATGGCTTGGCTTACTGCAGAATGACTGACAAACAACACTCGAGCAGCGTCGGTCATGCTGCCGGTTTCAGCAACAGCAATGAAAGCATAAACGGATTTAAGCGGGACGAGTTTCTTCATTGGTAAGTTTTCCTTACAGTTATGGTTAATATTACTCGCTATTTTTCATCACGTCACGCTTCTAAAATAGGTGTCATAGGAGGTGATAATTATGTCTGATATTACCAAGGCGACGACTTTCATGTTGTTGTCGACGTTCAGTTTGTCTTTGAGTGGCTTGATGGCCAAGTATCTATCTGAAGTGATGCCAATCTCGTTACTCAGTTTTGTGCGTTTTTTGTTACCCAGTCTGTTCTTATTCTTATTCTTGATGTTCTACAAAATAACGAAACCTTCACTCGATATGTGGAAACCTTTAGTGATGCGGGCGATCTTTATGGTGGCGTGTCAGTGGTGTTTCCTTACTTCACTACAAACCTTAACGCTGGTTGAAGGTGTGGTGTTATTCAGTACGGGGCCTCTGTTTATTCCATTGTTAGAAAAATTAATATTCGGAACCAAGATTCATACAACGACTATCGCATGTTTAGCAATTACATTCTTCGGCGTAGTGATGATGGCAGGGGATTGGTCGCGGTTTGAGTTTGGTTCGGAGTTCTTTAGACCTGCACTATTGCTTGGACTTCTAGCGGGTGTGTTTAATTCTGGCTCGCAAGTGAGTCTGTACCGAGCATCTAAAACCAGCCTGACACCAGCAGAGCTTAACGCATGGACCTTTTTAGTCGCAGCAATACTCGTTATACCTATGCTCGTGTTTACTTCTGTTTCTGCTGTACCAGATATACTTAAGGGGGACAGTGTGTATGGAGCTTTAACGACTTTGCTGTCGTTTGATGGCTTGCGTTGGATTGGACTTGGTGCATTTGGACTCGCACTGTTTACCATCAATACTCAAATTTTCCGCTCCAAGGCTTATAAGCTTGCAGATAGCGGTTCCCAGTTGGCACCACTGATTTTTACTAACATGCTGTTTAGCGCCTTATGGCAGGGTTTGTTCTTTGATGATGTGTTTTCTACTCAGCAGATGATTGGCATTAACCTGATTGTTGTGGCGAGCATTACCAACACGCTATTAGCGAAGAGACACAGCAAAGCAAAAGCCAAGCAAACACCGCGAGTCACAGTGGCTGTAGCGACGGTAGCCACTGTAGTGGACGTTGCGGTGCTGGATTCTGCGGCTAAAAGCTAATCATTGATCTTATAGCCTAAAGACTAAATGGTTAGCTCAAACTTAAAATAATGAGCGTATGTACTCTTTTACTCGGTCGATGTGTTCGTTTGGTTCAATCTCGCAACGCTGCTTAGTCTCTAGGAATCGCTCAGCGTATTTGTCGTAGATTTTGTTTTCTAAGAACAGCAAATACAGCTTGGGATCGATATGACCGCTGGTGGCCATGTCGGTCATGATGTTGAGTGATTCGCTTAGGAGTTTGCCTTTCTTATACGGGCGATCACTAGAGGTGAGCGCTTCAAAGACATCAGCAATGGCCATCGCTCTGGACGGTAGAGGTAATTGGTCTTCGCTTAAGCCTCTAGGGTAGCCCTTGCCGTCGATACGCTCGTGGTGTCCGCTGGCGATATCCGGAATATTCTGGAGGTAAGACGGATAAGGCAGCTTGTTAAGCATGGTGAAGGTTTGAATAATATGATCGTTGATCATGAAACGTTCTTCATCGTTTAACGTGCCACGACGAACTTTCAAGTTGTGCAGTTCACCTTGGTTGTATTTGACTTCTCCTGGCTTAAGCACAAACGCTTCTTGCCATACATCAGCAGGGCTAAAGCCATTGTCCCACGGTATTTTATGCTCAGGCTTATCGGCAAGTAGCGGTTCCATCACCGGTAGTATTTGGTCTTTTCTTGCTGGCTCAGCTTCACTCTTCTCTGTCGTGTCTTGTTGTTCATTAAACCTCTCTTTTTCAGACCATGATAGCCCCAATTGATCATCCAGCGTGCGTTTCCATTGGCGCTTGGCTATTCGGTCTAAGCGTTCTAGTTGTTCGTCCGTCATCGACTCTCCACCAAGGTTGCACTCAGCAACGAAGGCAAATTCTTCATCCAATTCTGACAAGCTTTGTTCGAGGACCTTAAGCTGATCCTCTTGAAGCGCTCCGTTCGCTATGGCTTTCCAGTAGTCGGTTTCCGCTTGTTGCTTTAACAATTCGAAACGCATTCGCACTTCGTGGATTCGGTCGTAAATGGTTTCAAGTTTTGTCGCTTTGTCTACGACATACTCGGGTGTGGTTACCTTGCCGCAGTCATGAAGCCAAGCGGCGAGCATTAACTCTTCCCACTGTTTACTATCCAATGAGAATTGCGGGTAATAACGGTCATCATCAATGGTTGCTTGAGTCAGCCATTTGGTGAGTTCAGGCACTCTCTGGCAATGCCCACCCGTGTAAGGTGATTTGGTATCAATAGCTGATGCAATCAACTCGATAAAGGCATTAAGCATGTCTTTCTGTTGCTGCATTTGGTCAATGTTATCTTTGGCTATTTCTGCAAAGCTGAGCAGTTCTCGTAAGAAGGCGTGCTTGTCTGACTGCATCTTGGTAATCGGTCTTTCATAGCCAATTGCGACGATACCCACCAACAACTTCTCACGATTTAATAGTGGAAACAGGTACAGATCTGAATTGAAGATCGAATCTTGGTAATAGTTGAGAACATTGTCTTCTCGGTTTAAGTGGATGGTTTCTCCAGATTTAAGTTGGCACAGCAACCAAGGCGTGTGCTTGATGAAGTCATTGATGTCGGCCTTAAAGGGAAGAATGGCGAGGTTCGCGGCCGTATCAAACACATCTTTCTCTTTTGATTGAGTGAAGAGGACAATGGTTTCTGCTTTAGTAATTAAATAGCTTTGATGAGCAATATTTTTGGCTAAGATCGAAAATTCCTGATTACCTGCCGTGTCTCGAAGTAGCGTAATAAGATCATGAAGTGTGTGTTCCATCAGCTCAATTGAGTGGGCGAGGTTAGCCACTTCTTGAATCATGCTTTTGGGATAATGAGTTCGCCTGAAGTCAAATCGTGCGATGTTGTCGGTGAGTTGCATCAGCGTATTGAGAGGCTGAGACAGTCTATTAGCAACAAACCATACGATAGCGAAGCAGATGAACAACATCCCAATCGCGACGGCGACTTGCTTGTCACGCATCGAGATAAGATCAGAGAGCAACTCATTGTGTGGCGTAGCCTCTGCCAAATATAAAGTGACATTCTGAGTGAGCTCAACAGGCGTTAGCGTCAATGCCCAAGTGTTTAAGTTGTACTCAACGTTTTTTAGGTTGAGGTTTAATTTCTCTTCGTCGGAGATAAGTGGTGCTATGACGGATGCTTTCAATGCTTCCATCTGTTCACGCTTAGGCACATTAAAAAAGCTTAGGTCTTGTTCACTGCCAGAGAGTTTCCCTGTCGTTTGGTTATTCGTTTTCTCAGTTTTACTTGTGTCATTAGGCTGGGAGGTAAGCTTGGGGATTGATAAATCAAGTTGATGTTGGCCGAGAAGATTGAAATGTTGATCGAACAGAGCGAGTCGGGTTTGTGGAGAGTAAGCCAATTCACTGATCTGGGAAGAGAGAGATTTCAACGTGAAGTCGGCACCAACGACATGCTTGCCATCCAAAGAACGTCTAGAAAGCGTGATGCCATTGGTTTGCAGGAAGTAGAACAGGTAGGGCTCAGAGAGTTGTATTGAGCCGTCAGGCTTTGCGTTACGAAACCAAGGTCGAGTCGTGGGGTTGAACTTACTCTCGGCTTGTCGGGTACTGATCACTTGGTGTGCGCCATCGAGAAAGGTAATAAAGTTTTCACCATCTAGATTGGTGCTGCTGACCATCATGGTCGCTTTAGCGGGAGCGTTGTTATCGGCTCTCTGTTTAATGGAACTCAGAGGGCGAAAGATTCTGAAATCACCATCTTCAGAGCCATAGAACAGAGCGACTAAGTTAGTATTTTGTTTGAAGATGATATCGACCGAAGCAAGCCAAGATTCTTTTTCGACGGAGGAGGTTTGATGAGCAACAAACGGGCTCACTGCCATCACGTTTAAGGTTGTGATGACTGGGGCAATAGCTTGTTTAAATACCGATTCCAACTTATCGCGATGTTCATTACTGACTTCGCGCACGGTGCCTAAAAGCAGTTCTTGAGAGTGCCGATAACTTATCGAAATCAGTACGGTACCGACAAGAGTGGTCAAAATTAAGAAAAGGCTAGTGATGTGGATACTCAGCGGATATCGTCTTCTTCTCATCTAACACTCCAGTTTGTAGACTGGTTTAAGTATTGACGAACTTGGGTAGGTTGCAAAAAATTGGCGTAATTACCGAGTATGTACGATTTTACTTAGATAAGAAAAGCGTTAGTGTCTTCTGGTTAGTCACGTATTATCGTGCTGTGTAAATGAACTCACAAGAAACCCTTATGTTTAGGTGCTAATTGTCACTTTCAGCTGATAAACTGGTCGAATTGTTGCCATTAAGCATTCCTTTTCAGAAGCACTCCTTTTCAGAAAAAGGTGCAGGCACTCCTTTCCAGAAAGAGACTCAGAGTTACTTTCTGAAAAACGTTTTTTGACCAAGCGAAGAGAGCATTGATTCATGGAACTCAAAGTAGATACCCACACCCACACATACGCAAGTGGCCATGCTTACAGCACGCTGATCGAAAACGCTAAATCGGCGAAGCAAAACGGTTTAGCCATGTTTTGTACTACTGATCATTCTGAGTCCATGCCGGGCGCGCCACACTATTGGTTTTTCAGCAATCAGCGTGTGCTCCCTCGTTTTATTGAAGATGTCGCAATTATTCGAGGTGTCGAGTCAAACATCATGAATACACAGGGTGAAATCGACATTCATCCGAGTGTGGATAAGAACTTGGATTGGGTGATCGCGAGTTTTCATGAGCCAGTATTTCGTCCATCGGATGTCGCTACCCATACAGAAGCATTGTTGAATGTGATTAAAGGTGGTCGAATTGATGCACTTGGTCATTTAGGAAACCCAAATTTTGATTTCGATTTTGAAGCTGTGATTCAATGTGCGGCGGAACATAACGTTGCGATCGAAATTAATAACACCACGCTTAAAGGCAATAGTCGCGTTGGCAGTGTTGATCGTTGTTACGAGATCGCAAGAATTGCTAAAGCGAAAGGTGCGTTTATTACGACAGGTAGCGATGCGCATTTCTGCATAGATGTGGGCGGGTTGGATCTCGTGTCTTCACTACTTGATGAGGTGGGCGTGGATTCGAGCAAGGTTATTACCCATTCACCACAGCAATTCTTAGCTTTTTTGGCATTGCGTGGTCGTCAATCGATTGCCGAGTTTTCGGTATTTGAATGATGGTTTGCCTAGTACTTGTCAGTAATTAGCTAGCTAGTTTGCATTTCGACACAATCAATTTTTGTACCCGACGGATTTTTGTATACACTAGCCGAAAATAATAAAGTCGAAGTGCCACAATAACGATGGCGCTATCTTCAAAGACATCGCTTCACCTGGAGAAACAATGAAAACTCGCTCAATCCTTTTATCTGGCTTAATCGCTGCTTCGCTATTGTCTGGCAACGCTTTTGCTAATGTTGACCTTAAGAAAAACATGCAAGAAATGAAGCTTGCGTTCAAACAAGCGGCAGAAGCTCAAAACATTGAAGAGATGCAAAAGCCTATCGTACGTATCGACACGCTAGTTGCTGAGCTCAAAACGGGTGTTTACCCAATTGAGAAAGAAGAACACTTCATGGAAGGTTTCAAAAAGATCAGTGCATCGATTGATAGCATTGAGAAGAAGCTAGACCAAGGTGAATTTGAATCTGCACAGCAAGAGCTTCGTACTATCGATGGCCTTCGTGAAGAGTATCACGAGAAGCGTAATCCAAGCATTTGGAGCAAGATCTTCGGTTAATTTGCTAATCAATTGAGTTTGCTAGATACGTAACAAAGAGCAAAGCCTCAAGATTCGATTTCTAAAACGCTGTCTTACATTACCCTCTCTAGAGGAAGGTGTAAGGCGGCGTTTTTTATTGTCTTTTTTCTAAACAGTTTACTGCTATTTTCTAGACATGTTACTGCTAATAGGTGCGTAACATTCTTTTGGCTCTTTGGTTGTAACCAGTTTTTAACTAAAAAGAGTGTGCGTTAGCTTCAATTTTTTAACCTGATGTTAATCTTTACGTTTACCTATATAACAAGTGCCTCATAATAAGGAAAATTTATAAAGATTAGGAATAATGCGCCGAACTTCGTTCAACTTCTCCATGTTACTTGCTACAGCATTAAGCTGGGTGCTAGTGACATTAATGCCTGTTATCAATGCTCATGGTAATAGTGCGGGAGTATGGGCGTCGTTATGTACGGTCAACGGCTTTGAACTGGTTCAAATTGAGGAAGGCGAGCCCAATACTCACAAAGGAAAGCCGTGTCCATTTAGCCATTTTTCCACGTTTCACCAAGACGAACTTCCAACTACACTACTGACAACTCGACTGAGTTCTATTGTCTCAGACAGCTACGCTTTTTTGGCTCTAAGCGAACGCTACACGAGGCAAGCCCCGCGCGGCCCTCCCTTTGATATTGCTTAAACCTAACCTTCTAAAATAATTAAAAAACAAAGTATTAAGTAAAGTTAAACATGCTCAGATTACTTTCTGATTCTTCAGAAGGTATGTTTGCGTGTGTCAAAGGAAATAATAATGTTGAGAAATGAATCTCAAAGCTCTGCGAAAGCACAAGCGACTTCGCAGTCTACAAGCAGTGCAACAACCGGTTCGAGAACCAATATAAAAAACAAAGACCGCAATAAAACTCTCTACTTCCTCACTTGGCGCTGGCACTTCTATGCCGGGCTATTCGTTATCCCATTCATGTTGATGTTGAGTATTACTGGTTTGGTGATGTTGTTTGATGATGAAATTGAACTCGCTTTCCATCAAGACGCGATTGAAATTGTTGCATCGGGCGAACCGATCAAGGTGTCGCAACAATTAGCTGCCGTACAGCATCAATACCCACAAGGTACGGTGACACAGTTTGTACCGAGTAAAGTCCCTGATCTTGCGAACCGATTTTCTGTATCGCTTGAAGATGGCACTTCCGTTTTCGCCACGGTGAATCAATACACTGGTGAAGTGGTAGGAGAAATCCCGCGCAGCGATAGCCTGTACCAACTGGCGAATGACATTCACGGCACTTTGTTGATTGGTGATTGGGGTGATTACCTAATTGAAGTCGCAATAAGCTTGTCTATTCTGTTACTCATCAGTGGCATTTACTTATGGCTTCCTCGAGATAACGCTAGCCGCGCTGGTTTTCTTAAGCTTCGATTTGGTTCAGGAACGCGTATTTTAATGCGTGATCTGCATGCGAACATCGGTGGAACACTGTCATTCATTCTTCTGTTATTTATTCTTTCGGGATTGTCATGGACAGGTTTTTGGGGCGGTAAGCTAGTGCAAGCATGGAGTACTTTTCCTGCTCAAATGTGGGACGACATTCCTCTGTCTAACGAAACGCATGCTTCTTTAAATCACGGGTCTGAGGAGGAAATGCCTTGGAACCTAGAGCAAACGCCACTGCCTTTGTCTCAAGATAAGCCAGCAGAACACGTCCACCAAGTAGAAGAAGCGTCTGAAGCTCATGATCATTCTAAGATGGGTGAGGATCATTCTCAGCATGTATTATCTGCGAGTAATTTCTCGATTGATGATGTGATAGCAAAAGCTCAATCTCTTGGTTTTACGCAATATAAAGTCAATTTCTCGCGCTCAGAAACGGGCGTTTACACCGTGGCTGCGAATACCATGGGCGGTGACATTATCGATCCAACCCAAGATCGCACGACTCACCTCGACCAATATTCAGGGCGCATCCTAGGAGAGGTGACGTGGCAAGATTACAATTTATTCGCCAAAACCTTAGCCGTGGGTATTTCTCTGCACCAAGGTGATATCAGTATCATCAACAAGCTTCTAAACGCGTTGTTCTGTTTGGCATTCATTTTGGTGTCAGTGACTGGTGGAGTAATGTGGTGGATGCGCAGACCTTCAGGCCAGAGAAAGTTGGGAACGCCACCGAAGTTTGGCGATGCAGGCTTATGGAAAGCGGGTTTAGTGACTGTGGTTATTATTTCGATATTGTTTCCACTCGCGGGTGCAACGATTGTGACTGCCATGCTATTGGATTGGTTACTGTTTTCACGCGTTGAGAAATTCAAGACCGCGTTGAGTTAATTGACATGCAAACGGACTTTCTCGACTTGAGAAAGTCCGTTTTATTAATCAGATGATTGCTTCTTTTGTGAGGGAGGCTTTAGACTTGATTCAGCGCTAGATTTGATAAAGCTTTAGATCTGATAAAGCTCTAGCGGCAGGCCGTCTGGGTCTGCGAAAAACGTAAATGATTTCCCCGTATACTCATCAACTCGAATCGGTTCGACTTCAATACCTTGTTCTTCCAAATAGCTTTTGGCATGTTGAACGTCATCAACACAAAAAGCCAAATGTCTCAGCCCTTGAGCTTCCGGAAAGCTTGGTCTTTCAGGTGCGTCAGGGAAGCTGAATAATTCTATTTGAGCGCCATTAGGCAGTGCCAAGTCAAGTTTGTACGATTGACGCGCTCCACGATAATTCTCCGCAATCACTTCAAGCTTTAAAACTTCTGTATAAAAGCGTTTAGAGACTTCATAGTCTGAGCAAATAATGGCGGCGTGGTGTATTCCTTTCAGCATTAGTTTATTTCTCCTGCCAGCTTGTCACCCAAGTGTTCCATCGCATAATCAATGAACACACGCAATCGGGCAGGCATGTACTTGGTTTGAGCAAACTGCATCGCGATAGCGCCATGGTAGTTACTCTTGATAGTCCAATCTTCCAGTACTTGCACTACAGAACCTTCAGCCAATGCATCTTGAATCACGAAGTCATGGAAAATACCCACGCCAAGCCCTTCTTTAACACCTTTCAATCGCATCTGAGAGTGGTTCACAGCGTAACGTCCGCTGACGGGGACTGTATAAAACTCATCATCTTTAAGGAAGTCCCAAATGTGGTCTTTATCTGTTTCTGCAAGGTATAAGCAGTCGTGCTCAGAAAGCTCGGTAGGGTGGTGAGGGATTCCTTTGGCATCTAAATAGTCGGGGCTCGCACAAAGTACAAGGTTCGTTTTTCCGAGTTCTTTCAATACCAAACTCTCGTCAGGTTTGTCGGTAAGGCGAAAGGCAATGTCGATGCCTTGGCGCAATATGTCGATGTCGCCATCGGCGGCTCTTAATTTGAGTTGAATCTCAGGGTACTGATTCAAGAATGGAACAACGAAAGGCTGTAGCACTGAGTTCAAGAAGGCTTCTGGCGCCGCTACTGTTATTGAGCCAGCAGGTTCAGTATGATCGGAGGTAGACAGCTCAACCGCTTGTTGCGCCGCATTAATCATGACCACGCTTTGGTCGTATACCAATTGACCGGCCTGTGTGATGATCAATGTACGAGTGGTTCGCTCGAACAGCTTTACTGAGAGTGCTTTTTCTAGACGTGTGATCAATTTACTCAACGCTGAAGGTGTCACGCCTAGCTGCTTTGCTGCAGCGGTAAAGCTACCTTCATTCACAACTAAGATAAACGAGGCGAGATCGGGAAGTAGGGCGATGAGTTTTGGGTTAATCATAAGTATCCAGTTAGACTGATTTCAACGGTGGCCATAACCTTGATTGTGAGTGATATCTTCTAATTTGTGAATCAATTTCATCAATTGATACGCGCAATAGTAGTCGTGATAGAAGCCGTTCTTTTGTTGTTCCTATTTCATATTACTCAGTTATTCACATCTCAAGTCAATATGGCGATTCCGTTGCTTCAAATTGGTTGTTAGATGCTTTTGTTATATGAATGTAAATACTTGTGATTGCTTGTTAAATTTAATTTAAACGGTGTTAGTATCCTCCCAACTTGTGCTGAATCGAATCAGCCATATTTCATCGTTCGAAGAGAGCTTTCAACTTCAACTTCGAGTTCGGAAGAGCAAAAACATAATCAGAGGTAAGTATTTTGCAACGTACTGATATCACCCCAACGCAATCTCCCGCGTTAGCCGCGTTAATTAATAACGATTATGAGCTTAATTTCCAAGAGTTTATGGACCAAATACAGCTGGCGAATAAACCCATGTCTCTGGCTTCCATTCGGTTCATATTGGATCACATCGAGCTGAGTAAAGAAGAGATCAAGTCGTTGGCGAGTTTTGATAAAGAAACATACTGTCGACAAAGGCTTTTCAAAAATGACCACTGTGAAGTTTTAATTTTGAGTTGGCTAAATGGACAAAGAAGTAAAATACACGATCATTTGAATACGTCTTGTGGCGTAAAGGTTCTACATGGGCAAGCAACGGAAACCTTGTTTGAAACGGCGGCTAATGGTCACATTTTTGCTTCTCAGTCGACTCATTTCCAAGAGGGGAGTGTGACCGTCAGTAAAGATAATGATATCCATCAGATATCGAATCTACAGGCTGGAGATGAACCGCTCATTACGTTGCACGTGTATTCGCCCCCTTTAAGCCAATTCCATCTCTATCAGCTAGAGAGCGGTAAGTCGGAGTTGCTCGACATACAACAAGAGTGCTGGGCCTACGAGATTTAACATTTATCTGTAGCGACCTGCCTACAAATACCAACCAAGTTCTGGGGGAGTTTTGGTTAAACGAGGTTATGCCCAATGCATCATGTCATAGTAGAGATAAGTAAACTACACTAGTTAAAAAGCTAGGTAAGTGACAGATGAATAAAGACAATTTCCCAATTGAGCTAAAGCGACTTCGTGAATCAGCGTCCATTTCACAGGAAGAATTTTCAGAATTGCTTTCCAATTCTCATCGAGCATTTTTTGGTGTTAATCAAGTAATGGTCAGTCAGTGGGAAAGGGCAAAGACGCTGCCTAGTTTTGTTCGTCGCCTTGGTATCGCGAGTTTCTTTCAGGTCGACTATGATTTTTCGGTAGAAGAAATGGTGCAAGTCAAAGCCGCAACAAAGAATATGGAACGTCCGTCTAATGCCGATATTGGCTACGACTATGAGGTCACAAGCGTAGAGTCATACAACATGGGTTCGCTTCCTGCGAAAAGGCTTAAGTCGATTCAAGGGATGCACCTCAAACTTCACTTCATCGACGTTAAGGCTCATCACCTTACTTATATCAGAATGACCAATACCGAAGTCGTCGATT
This sequence comes from Vibrio sp. L5-1, assembly GCF_021728315.1. Classification (NCBI taxonomy): domain Bacteria; kingdom Pseudomonadati; phylum Pseudomonadota; class Gammaproteobacteria; order Vibrionales; family Vibrionaceae; genus Vibrio; species Vibrio sp. L5-1. The sequence continues at coordinate 186,905 of NZ_JAKKCQ010000005.1, forward strand.
GAACTTTTTATGCCGAGAGATTGATAACGTTTTATTTGCCCGCAAAGTTGGTCATCTAATTGATCATTTTCACTGAGTTCAAAGGTAAGCTGTTTTGCTTTAAACGACATGTTCCAAAGCAATTCATGAACCTTTTCTACGTTATCAGGGTTGGCGAGCACCTTATTGCTGACATTAACCGCCAAGTTTAAGTGAAAACAGAGAGATTTAATTTCTGTTAAAGACTGTTCGAGAACGCAAGAAAAGATCTTTTCTTCGTAACCCAACGCAAACGCACGATCAATAAACACGCCCGGAGCGAAAACCCCTTCTTCTGGAATATCTAAACGAAACAGTGCTTCGACCCCTGTAACTTTCTTGACACTAGGCTCAACCTTTGGCTGATAAAAACAGGTGTACCAGTCGTTTTCGAAGGCTTCTTGTATGGTGTGATCGGATAGGGTCATGTGCTTGTTTCTCATCTTGTCTCATTTGCATAGCGGCGTAACGGTCGAACATTCTGAGAGAAGCGGAGAATCATCACTATATCGTTCTGAGATGAAAAATTGATATTTGATATGAATTAGAAATAAATATTACATTTTCTGTTATTACCTTTCATATCAATTGGCTAGATATTGTTAGTATTAAAGTGTGATCCTAAGCCAATAAAAGCTCGCATCACATTTTTTTGTAACTGGAGGGATTATTTACAAAATTGGTCATGTTACACTTGTCCCGTTATAGGAGAGTGCCCCATTTATGAAAAATTACAGTGACATCTTAGCTTTAATAGTTGATGACTCCCCAGTTATCTTGTCGAGTATTCGAAGAATGCTGATTAGTTTGGGTTTAAATGATAAGAATATTTATCATGCAAAGGATCCTAAAGCCGCTATATGGCACTGTAAAAAAATGAGCTTTGATCTAATTATTTGCGATTATAATTTTTATACTCGATTAAATGGCAAACAAGTTTTTGAAGAACTGCAACATTATAGCTTAATCAAGCCTAAAAGTAGTTTTATCGTGATAACTGGAGAGTCGTTGTCGAAGATCGTTCGTTCAATAATTGAATTGTCGCCAGATGAATATATTTTGAAACCTTTTAATTCTGTTTATTTTACAAATAAGATAAAAAGGTCACTCGCGAGAAAATCTGCTTTATATAAATTGTACCAGGCAAAAAATCAAAAAAACTATACGATTGGTTTATCATTATGTGATGAGTTGGAATTTAAATACCCGCAATACCATTTTTTAATACAAAAATTTAGAGGAGAGTTCTACGCATTGTTAAACATGTTTAATGAAGCGAAAGAGCTGTATGATTCAATTATTGTTGAGAAAGACGTTGAGTGGGCAAATGCAGGTTTAGCTGATAGTTTAATAGAGCTTGGTGAGTTTGCTAGAGCTCAATCTATTGTCGAAAAAATGCTAGCAAAGGTACCTAACTCGACACAAGCCATGACGTTAAATGCAAAATATGACATTTATAATGGTGATATTCCTAAAGCGATAAAACAGTTTTCTATTATTTCAGAATTGACTCCTGGTAACCCTGAAAGGGAACTAGTTATTGCAAACCTATGTGTTTCTCAAGGTGATTATAGAAACGCTGCTGCAAGGTTTATGATGTATTATGAACTTAATATTGATACATATCGAGACAGCTTAGAGTCACGCTATAATTACATTCGATGTATACTATTTATTTATGACTCAATTGAAAAAAATAGCCTAGTAATAAATGAAGGCCAAATAGAAGAAGACCCTAAAAAATTAAAAATAGAAGCATTAAATGAATTTAGGCAGATATCACTGATTAAGGATAAAAATAATAATCGAACTGATGAGCAACATGATTATCAGCCTAGTTATGATGTTGATCAAGAGCTCATTATGTGTCATTTATCCATTCTTGAAGGTAAGTTGAGTGAGGCAATTACGATACTTAAGCACATTTATTCAAATGACTTAGTGTTAGGATTTTACAATAAATATCACTTTAACTATTTACTATGCTTACTTTCCTTTAATAAGGAGTTTGGTGAATGCATTAGATCAATTAAAGTGTTATTGGATGAGAGTGATTCCAGTCCTATGCTGTTAAAATCACAAGTTGAGTTACTTAAATCCTTGACCCAACAGCATAGAACGCAAACTGATGCTGTTAACACTAATATGGATAAAGTTACTCATTTAATTAAGTCAAAAGAGCTTGTCGCTGCTTTAGATTGTTTGATTGATGTAAGGTCTAAGAATACTTATATTCGAGAAGTTAACTTACAAATCATCGAGTGCTTGACCCAAGCTTGGCCTTCGAATTTCAGAGCAAGGGAAGTGAAAACCTTATTGAAATCATGCTTTAAGGTATGTCGAGAATTGTATAACGAAAAAGAATTAGAAACGTTAAATGTGCTTCGCAACTTTGAGTTGGCTGAAAGCCGAGTTGCGAAACATGCTCTAGATTAACAGTTAAGTATTGTCCAAAATAACTACTGACTTTGATAAACAGTTGTGAAGCTTCTCTAGTGGTATCGGTGCTCCTGTAAAGTAACCTTGGCATTGTTCAAAGCCGAGTTCTTTTAAAATGTTCCAAGTCGCCATATCCTCAACGCCTTCTACAACGGTATTCATCTCAAGAGAGCTGGCTACCTGGAGGAGCATTTTTACTAAGGCTTGATATTTAGGCTTAGAAGGTAAGTCGGTAATAAAGCGCCTATCGACCTTCATTTCAGTAAAGGGTAGATCTAGAAGCTTATCCAACGAGGCATATCCGGTCCCAAAATCGTCTATTGATAGTTTGAACCCGTGTATCCGCAATCTTGCTAGTGTAGCTAGCGCAGTTGGATTGTTTTGGTATGCGTGAGACTCAGTGAGTTCTAATGTTAACTTATGATGCGAAAAGTCATGGAGAGCACAAACATCTATGATTTGGTCACATACATTAGGGATTTCTAGATTGCCTTGTGTCATGTTAATAGATACAGAAATATCATAATGGTAAGCGGCAACTTCTTTTACAGCATTGTTTAGTACGACAAAGAACAATTCATCCATCATGTCATTTTCTTCCATACACTCAATGAAAGATATAGGACTTAATGTACCTAAATCTTCATGCTTGACCCTAGCTAGAGCCTCAACTGCGACGAGTGTATTATTTGAAAATAGAACCTTAGGTTGGTAGTGATTTATAATGTTATTATTTAAAAATGCGCATCTAACATCACTCAGAGTCAGTTGAGGTGGTGTTTGATGATTTTTTTCTTCTTGAATTTGATGGTGAAAGCCATCAATTGATTCTAATAGTTTTGACTTGATATCAGATTTTCTTAGCAACGTATGATATTTGAAATTTAATAGAGAACAGATATTAACGGTTAATTCACTAATGTCGTCCTCAACAGCAGTGACAATAACAACACCAAGAGAATTATCTATTTCTGATAATTGAAGAAGAAATTTGATTCCGTCCATCTTAGGCATATTGATATCACAGAAGATTAAGTCGATCTTTTTTGCTTCAATGAGCTTTAACGCTTCTAATCCATCATTAGCGACATATGTTGTCTTATGACCGAGTAAACTCAAATCAATTTTCAACCTTGTACTTTGGATCAAATCGTCTTCAACGATGAGGATGCTTAACTCATCCATCACACATGAGCCTTAGTTAGAAGGTTTTTTACATCTTTGATTGTTGCTGTCATAGCGAGTTTAAGCCTCTCTATTTTTTCTTTATTCTTCTCTGTGTCTATTTCATTTTGCAACGATTGTGCAAGTTCAGAAACAGAACTGATCCCTAGCATATTCGCAGAGCCTTTGATTTTATGAGCCAAACTTCTAACGTCATCTGTCGTGTCTAAATCCTTTAGGTCTTTAGTCATAGAGCTAATAATAACGTTATAGATCTCAATCTTATTTTCTGCGCTATAGTGAGTGAAATTGTCTTCAATTTCCTCTTGGTTATCAAAACTGGAATCGTCATCTGAACTAATGAGAAATTTTGAGATCTTGTTATGAATTGTTTGAGCATCAAAAGGTTTGAGTATTAGCTCATCAAAATTAGGGAAGTCACCAAGTTGGTAATCGCGCTCACCTGAACTACCTACAATATTGATATAGCCGAACTTTACGATATCTTCTTTGATAGCCTTAGCGAGGCTAGGGCCGCTAAGATTCGGCATATGAATATCTGTTATAATCAAGTCATAACCATCTTTACGATTTTGTAATTGAGATAGAGCCTCATTTCCATCATTGACAACATCACTTGATAGTCCCAGCTCTTTAAGTTGGTTCTTCAGTAATAACTGATTCACAATATCGTCTTCAACGATCAATACGTGTCCAATTAGTTGTTGCATTGATTCTTCCTTTATAATTTCTGTTGATGTCTTATCGACCTGTTCTTTAGGCTTTCTAATCTGTAGAAGTAAAGCACTTAGCTGCGAGTTTATATCGTTGAGGGCATCTTCGCTGTGAGAGTATTCATAAGTATCGCAAGCTTGCTGTAGTCGAGTTGCCCCTAAGTTACCAGCCGTGCCTTTTAATTTGTGGATCTCATCGGCATGTTCCATTATTGCCACAAACTCTTCGTAATCGTTGGCAAAGACATCAAGTAACTTAAGGTAAAGGTTGACGTTGCCGGCACTTACTTTTAAGCCTGATATATGATCAATATGCGGAGCGGATTTCAACCATTCAGGTAAATCAAACTCTGATGTTTCAGTTGGAGGCTGTGATGATGGAGTTTGTCTAGAATCCTGTGAGCTAATGCTGTCAGAAAACCACATTATCATCTTGGAGTACATGTCTTCAGTGTTTAAAGGTTTCGCGATAAGGTCATTCATACCTGATTCGATAGCCTTGTGTTTGTCTTGAGGCATGACATTAGCTGTCATCGCGATAATAGGGAGCGAGAGTTTTAGATCATTACGAATGGATGATGTCGTTTGATATCCGTCCATTACAGGAAGTTGACAATCCATCAACACACCGTCGAACTCTTTCGAACGTAAAAGCAATAAGGCTTGTTCTCCGCTCCCACAAATTTCGAGATCTACAACATGTAACAATAGTTCTTTTACTAACTCTTGATTAATATAGTTATCTTCAACAAGTAGAATTTTTTTGCCGTGTAGTTGATGAATGTTTTTAGGTGATTCTATTTTTATCTCTGAATTGTGGTTGACGGCATCCTGCATAGTTATACAGAATGGTATGTCAAAAGAAAAAGTACTTCCTTTGTTAGGTGTGCTTATAACGTGCAAGCTCCCCCCCATTAACTCTACAAGTTGTTTGCTTATCATTAAACCTAACCCTGTTCCCCCGTATAACCGAGCAGTAGAGTTATCTACTTGAGCGAAAGGCTTAAAAAGAGCGTCGATATCCTGGTCAGATATCCCAATGCCAGTGTCGGTAATCTCAAACAACACTCGAGCACTAGTGCCGTTATTTTCGATGCAACTAACATCCATAGAAACATAGCCACTATCACAAAATTTTATGCCATTACCCACAATGTTTAGTAAAACTTGGTTTAGTCTTAATGAGTCACCATTCACTAATTTGGGGACATTTTCATCGCACTGGTAGTTCAAACTCAACCCTTTGTGATGGGCGTTCACCGACATGAGTTTATGGCAATCGTTTAACAGTTGCTTTAGGTTAAATTGGCTTAACTCAATAGTGAATTTGCCTGACTCTATTTTTGATGTATCAAGAATATCGTTAATGATGTGGATCAGTTGGTTAGATGCAATATCGATGCTCTCAATGTACTTTTGTTGTTTTTCATTTAGGTTAGTCTTTAAAGCTAGCCCTGTCATACCCATAATCGCGTTCATTGGCGTTCGGATTTCATGACTCATATTAGCTAGAAATTGAGACTTTATTTTATTTGATGAGATAGCACTATCGCGAGCATACTTAGCTTCATTTGTTAGCTTTATCAAGTTGGTAATAGAATGAAAAATCAAATAACCGAGTAGCACTAAGCTTATTACAAAAAGGAAGGATAAGATGGTTAAGGTAAACGACGTGAACTTTAAGCTATCAACTTTTTCTACGCGTTCGTTTCTTATTGAGATTATCCTTGCTTCAGCTTCTAAAACCGAAGGAATAGCTTTCTGAGAATTTTTGACGAGTTTTTCATTGTTCTCGATTAGTTTTCCGACAAGTTTGATATAAAATTTTGTGTCACCTAGTAGCTTGGATAGGGCATCGAGATTATCTGTTTGATTAATGATTGGCATTAGTTGCTTTATAGAACGCTCAATTCCGAATAATAGATCGAGTGTTTCTTCCAAATCTATTGAGTTAATTCTTTTCCCCGATGTCAAATAATTAACGATTCTTTTGTTGATGGAAGTTCTATCAAATATCAATTGATTTACTAATCTGATTACTTTGGGGTCGCCGTGTTGATAGTTAACGTTAACCACCATTTTGAACGTTTGATTTAGTTTATTTGCTCGTTCAGCGTATTCTTTGACGATGGTTTTTCGTTCTTTATCTATTTCAACGAATTCGAGAAAGCTTGCCTGGTACTCTCCAAGAAGTTCTAAGATTATGTCTTCATTGTTGTCATTTAGATCCTGGGTGAGTAAGTTGGATTGCTCTATGTAATAAAGTGTTTTATCTAATCTATCACTATTAGGGTCTCGTACGTAACCGAGAGCGTTCAAGCGTGCTCTATCTAAAGAGAAGATGAGCTCTCCGGTTGTATATATTCGGTTTAGCGTATCAAATAACTTCGTTGTCCCTGTCCAAGTTCCAATTGCAATAGCGACTAACAATGTCATGACTAAAACGAATCCGATTATGACCGCTCTGATGCGGCTTTCTTTTTTTTCACTCTTGGAGAGCTGTTTGAAATTCGTGATAAGTTTAGGCATGTAGTCAACACTCAACTCAATTGTGGGAAATAGTATTTTGGCATAAAAACAACAACATTCTATCTATGACTTATCGATAATAAAGGGATTTCTCAGATCTTTTTATATGTTTGAAATCTGTGCTCAGTATGTTGTTTGCCCAGTGGTGATTTATAAAACACATTTGCTCTATAGATTTGCTTTATATGGCCTCTTAATAATATTAGTGCCTGTGATTCATTAATGTTTTTCCAACTAGAGGGATAATCGAAAAGGGCATGTTCAACTAGAATAGAGGTATAAGTTTTACAGTGTAAATGATCGAATTGAAATCGTTTGCATCCCCTACATAATGCGGCGCACGATGCTGCTGAATAATAACTAGGAAGGAATAGACAATGTCTTCTGCATTTTACCAACAGATTCAAAATCAAATCGAAGAAGTTAAAGAAGAAGGTCTTTACAAGTCTGAGCGCATTATCACTTCTGCTCAAAAAGCAGCGGTTTCTATCTCGACTGGTGAAGAAGTACTAAACTTCTGTGCAAACAACTACTTAGGTCTTGCTAACCATCCTGCTCTTATCGAAGCTGCTAAAGATGGTATGGATCAGCACGGTTTTGGTATGGCTTCAGTACGTTTCATCTGTGGTACTCAAGACTCTCACAAAGAACTAGAGCAAAAGCTATCTACGTTCCTAGGTAAAGAAGATACTATCCTTTACACATCTTGTTTTGATGCGAACGCTGGCCTATTCGAAACGATTCTAGGTAAAGAAGACGCAATCATCTCTGACGCTCTAAACCACGCATCTATCATCGATGGCGTTCGTTTGTGTAAAGCTATGCGTTTCCGTTACTCGAACAACAACATGGAAGAGCTAGAGCAACAACTTATCGCTGCTAAAGAAGCGGGTGCTCGCAATACATTGATCGTAACTGACGGTGTATTCTCTATGGACGGCGTAGTGGCTAACCTTCCTGCTATCTGTGACCTTGCTGATAAGTATGGTGCACTAGTGATGGTTGATGACTCTCACGCTGTGGGCTTCATGGGCGAAAACGGCGCGGGTACTCACGAGTTCCACAACGTTGTTGACCGTATCGACATCATCACAGGCACGCTTGGTAAAGCAATGGGTGGCGCTTCAGGCGGTTACACTGCTGGTAAGAAAGAAGTGATCGACTGGCTACGTCAGCGTTCTCGTCCATACCTATTCTCTAACTCTGTTGCACCTGCAATCGTGTCTGCGTCTATCCGCGTTATAGATCTTCTTGCAGAATCTGGCGTCCTACGTACTCAATTATGGGAAAACTCTGCTCACTTCCGTACTCGCATGGAAGCTGCTGGTTTCACTATGGGCGGCGCTGATCACGCAATCATCCCAATCATGCTGGGTGATGCAAAAGTCGCGGCTGAATTTGCAGAGCGCGCACTAGAGAAAGGCATCTACGTTGTTGGTTTCTCTTTCCCTGTAGTACCAAAAGGCCAAGCTCGTATCCGTACGCAAATGTCTGCTGCACACTCTCGTGAGCAACTGGATCGTGCAATCGATGCGTTCATTCAAGTTGGTAAAGACATGGCTATCATCTAATTTTAAAGGGATGTCTTATGCGTCCTTTGATTAGATAGAGCAACACCTAATAGAACATATAGATTTTTGATTCTCGCCTTACAGTTAGGCGAGATGAACTGGATAACATTATGAAAATTAAAGCACTTTCTAAGCTTAAGCCTGAAGAAGGCATCTGGATGACCGAGGTTGAAAAACCTGAAATGGGTCATAATGATCTTCTTATCCGTATTAAGAAAACCGCAATTTGTGGTACAGACGTACACATCTACAACTGGGATGAGTGGTCACAAAACACAATCCCAGTACCTATGGTAGTAGGTCACGAATACGTGGGTGAAGTTGTTGGCATCGGCCAAGAAGTTCGTGGTTTTGAAATCGGCGACCGTGTATCTGGCGAAGGTCACATCACATGTGGTCACTGTCGTAACTGTCGTGGCGGCCGTACTCACCTTTGTCGTAACACAACAGGTGTTGGTGTAAACCGCACTGGTGCGTTCTCTGAGTTCCTTGTGATTCCTGCGTTCAACGCATTTAAGATCCCTGCAGAGATCTCTGACGATCTAGCATCAATCTTTGACCCGTTTGGTAACGCAGTACACACAGCGCTTTCTTTCGACCTAGTAGGCGAAGACGTGCTAATTACTGGTGCTGGTCCAATCGGTATCATGGCTGCTGCTGTTGCTAAGCACGTTGGTGCTCGTCACGTTGTAATCACTGACGTAAACGAATACCGCCTAGATCTTGCCCGTCAAATGGGTGTAACTCGCGCAGTAAACGTAATGGAAGAGAAGCTTGAAGACGTAATGGCTGATCTTGGCATGACTGAGGGCTTCGATGTAGGTCTAGAAATGTCTGGTAACCCATCTGCGTTCAACAGCATGCTGACTAACATGAACCACGGCGGTAAGATCTCTCTACTAGGTATTCCACCATCAGACATGGCAGTAGACTGGAACCAAGTCATCTTTAAAGGCTTGGTTATCAAAGGTATCTACGGTCGTGAGATGTTCGAAACTTGGTACAAGATGGCTTCTTTGATTCAGTCAGGTTTAGACCTAACGCCAATTATTACTCACCACTACAAAGTAGACGACTTCCAGAAAGGCTTCGACATGATGCGATCTGGTATGTCTGGTAAGGTAATTTTAGACTGGGAGTAGGTTACTACCGGTTTTGAATATTAGAAGGCAACAGATAAAACTGTTGCCTTTTTTGTCGCCATTTTTAATCGATAACTAATTTAAATAATTGATTATTTTTTGTTTTTTTATATAGTGGCAAGCTTGATTCAGTCAGGGTTAGACCTATCACCAATCATTACTCATCACTTTAAAATTGATGATTTTCAAGCAGGCTTCGATGCTATGCGTAGTGGGCTGTCTGGCAAGGTTATTCTTGATTGGGAATAGATAAAATCAGGCTCTAAATAGCAAAGGGCGAAAGTGAAAACTGTCGCCTTTTTTACGAATAAAACCGCTAAATAACGGTCGATTACAGTGTGTGTCGCCATTTTGTCGCCATTAATTTTCTAATGGATTGAGGTGTATCGCTTGTATCAAATGTTCTGGTGCAAAATGGGAATACGCCATTGTCTGCTCAATTTTAGTGTGTCCAAGAATACGCTGTAGCACCAAAATATCCCCTTTGTTCATCATAAAATGCGAAGCAAAAGTATGCCGTAAAACATGCGTCGCTTGTCCATTCGGAACGTGGTCAGGTAGAGTGATCCGCACCATTAGTTTTGGACACTGAGTTAAGTGAGTACAATCACTAACGAGGTGAACAATGACAACTAAGAAAACACGAATCAAACATGCTCCTGAATTCAAAGCCGAAGCGCTTAAGTTAGCAGAAAAATCGGTGTCGCAACTGCTGCACGACAGCTATCGTTATATGAATCTCAAATCTATGATGGCGTAAAGCCATCAAAAAAGACGCTAAAATCAGTGATAGAAAAAAAGAACTCGCCACTGAAAATGCCAAACTAAAACGATTATTGGCTGAGCAAGCAGAAGAGCTAGATATCGTAAAAAAGGCCGCCACCTACTTCGCGAAAAATCTAAAGTAAATTGCTATGAGTTTATGCTCGAACACCTGATGCAATATAGGATTGTCCGTATGGCTAAGGTGTTTGGGGTTTCTAGAAGTGGGTTTTATTATTGGATTGATAATCGCCATAAAGTCACTCAACGCAAGGAACACCGCGAGAAGCTTGATTGCAAAGTTCGAGAAGTCTTTGATGATAAAAAGTAACGCGATGGTGCAAGGCGTATTCAAAAAGAACTTGAAGAAAATGGTAAGAAACATGATTTAAAAACCATTGTCGCGAGCATGAAGCGCCAGAGCTTAGTCGCGAAGGTGCCCGAAAGTTCAGATGTACGACAGACAGCAAGCATAGGCTTCCTGTTGCCCCGAACTTGCTTGAGCAAGACTTTAATGCGACAGCACCGAACCAAAAATGGGCTGGAGATATTACCTATCTAGCGACAAGTGAAGGTTGGATGTATTTAGCGGTCGTTATCGACTTGTACTCATGGCAAGTAGTTGGTTGGTCAATGAGTAGCAGAATGACCGCTACTCTGGTCTGTGATGCGCTATCAATGGCATTGTTCTGCAGAGGCATGCCCGAAGGGGGGTATCCATAGTGATAGAGGTAGCCAATATTGTTCAAAAGACTACCGAGACTTAATCTCAGCCCATAATCTAAAACAAAGCATGAGTAGAAAGGGAAATTGTTGGGATAACGCCTGTGTTGAAAGCTTTTTCCACTCAATGAAAGTAGAAGCAGTCCAATACGAGCCGATAATGACGCGAGAAGAGATGCGCCAAGCACTTTTTGAATATATCGAAGTTGATTATAATCGGACAAGAAGGCACAGTGCTCTTGGGTATCTAAGCCCAGTTAACTTTGAAAAACAATATGTCGCTTAATGCGGTGTCCAGTCTAACTGGTGCAGAACAATGTACTTGGATACCTCTGGAACATACTTTGAACGAAGCTTTGCAAAATCCGTGGGCCTCGATCCAACACTGCTACATTTTACTATGAAGCCTCAGAATTTATACTGAGGCTTCGTTCTATCCGGGGGCAGGGTATTTCGACTCGACCCATTCAAACCCCACTGACTATAACTTGAGCTTTATTCGCGGAAAATTATGGCATTGCTGATATTAATCCTTTGAGTTTCAGAAGCAGTTGTGGTGAATCAAGCCTGTAGAACTATAAAGCTATATATTTACTACATGGAAATTTTTTAGGTTTTATTTCTTAATTAAGCGCTTGAAATTAAATTGTTATTTAAATTTCAATTCACCCCTTCACAGGTCGGAGGTGAGAGTGCATGAGGGAGCTGCCTTTTTGAATTGACTCTTCAATATCTTCAAAGTTTACGTATAAAATGAGGTGACAAAATAGCCCTCCTCGGCACACCATTAATTTTTGCAACGTTGTAGAATGCGAAGTTATTCAACCCATCTTGGATTGCATCTACGCTCTGCGTATAAAGCATCAAATCATTGTTGAAAGAGAACTCCAGTGAGTGATGCCGACCTGTTTAGCTTGTTGTTAACATCTGAAAAGAAATAATCTGTTGTTTCAACCCATAAACCGTTGTATCTCCCTACTATTACGAGTGAGGGATAAATAGAAGTCGGCCGTTTTACCAAGCGAGTGATTATTCGATAGAGGTACATCAAACATACCTTCACTATGATGTAAATATCATCAATTTGCCATGTTCGGCTACGTGTTCCAGTACCATCGCAATTGTTTCGCAATTGTTTCGCAATTTCAGACGCATTCTTTTACACCCGTAGATAATCCTAGAATGGTCAACATTGACGCCACGTAGCCTGTAAACTCTTAGTAGGGATGAACGACAGTTTGCTCGTTTTGTAAGTCTGTTATCGCTTGAATCACATTCTCAGGTTTTTCTGATAAGCGATTGAAAAAGTGTGTATACCACTCTTTTCCGTAGCACAGATAAATTCTCGTCTGATATCCCCGGTCTTTTATTTGTTTTAACAACTCAGGACGAACTCCATGCAACATTTCAAAGGTTATCGACGCCTTTGAGAGCTGTTTGTTGCCGAGGATGGCTTCGATCAACGCTTCGTCACAAGAGGCAACAAGAACGGGAACTTCTTGCTTGGCAAGCTGAGTGAGATACTCAAGATACTTTTCTCGTATATGGGCTTTTTCCTGAATAGCGATACGCTCTGAAACTGAATAAACACCTTTCACCAGCCTAACGATACCCCGAGCAAATCGTGGCTCAGTTAGATCATCTTGTGTTCGATGTAAGTATGCTTGCAAGGTAATACCTAGGTTATCGTACTTCTCTGACAGCGCGTAATAAACAAACAAAATATCATCGACTTTATGGAATTCTTCCATGCTGATGATTACGTTGCACTGGGTCTTTTGAGCAGCGCAACAGATTTTTTCTAGATTTTCTAGAGCGAAATCGCGGTCCAATACGAGCCCAATCGTCGAAAGATCGAGACACAGGTTTGTCCCTGGTGTCAGCCGCTCACAGCGGCTGGCCAAGTGAACAAATTGCAGTGTGTTTATCTCACAAAGTTCTCGTGTTTTACTGTCTTCTCCCCCCATGTACTCGAGTGACATCGCGTACCCTTTCGCCTCGTAACGCGACGCCAATTTTATCGCTTCACTCTCATGTTCAACGATGTATCGTTTTGCGGGTTTTAGAAGAGCCTCATAGGCCATTGGGTCCTGATTGAATGTGCTGATCAGGTTTTCATTACGTGCAATGTGCTTTAACATGCGACTAAAGAAATTCACCTTCTAACTCCTAGTATGACTGTGCGTTGTTATTAAGTACGTGGCAAACGATTTGTACAAAGTGCTCGGTGCACTCATTGATGATGAAGTGACCACTTTCAAACAAGTATTGATGTACGGCTCCTTGCGTGTACTTAGCCCATTCGTCTAGATGCTGAGCGGTTGTAAATGTGTCATTTTTACCAAATAACAGATGCAAGTTTGATGTCAGTGTGCCATTGGGTACCATTACGTAATGCTCTGAAGCCACAGCATCGGCTCTAAGACATTGGGTAAGTTCCGATAATTCAGCCCTAGCCACCTTTTGCGTAGGCTGGCCAAAACTAAACAACTTATTAAGAAACTTATCATCGTCTTTTTCATCGCTAATCTTGGTCTCAGGAACCACATTGGGGCTTCTTGAAGCGACTACTATCAAGTTATCTACAGCCACACCTTTAAGTTGAAGCTGTCGAGCGGTTTCATAGGCTAAGAGCCCGCCCATGCTATGCCCGACGAACGTAGTCGGTATGTCTCCAAAGTTGACGAGTTCTTGGGATAACGATTCGGCCATCTCGGCAATTGAGGACATTGGCGGCTCCGATTTCCGGTTTCCATGCGCTGGTAAGTGGACCGAAAACACTTCAACGTGCGATCCAAGACGTCGTACCCACGGCTTAACATCATAGGGAGATCCTCCCGCGCAATGGAAAAACACTAATCTTTGCCGTGGTGTTTTTACGGGGCGGCATTTGAGCAGCCACAACTCATCGAGAAATCGCGCCAGCTCATATTTAGCAGACTCTGTCGTAAGTTGGCCGTTTGTTTCAAGCAACGTGACTAAAGAAGATAGTGTGGTATTGGAGTAGACTTGGGGAGACGTCAGCTCAATCCCCGTCACCTTCTTGATCTCAGACACGATTTGGATAATGGCCAAAGAATCGCCACCACTGTTCAAGAAATCTTCCTCTACACCCCCTTCAAAGGTAGGAATGGCTTGACGAACGATAGCCGCTACCGCGTTCATCGTGGTGCTATGTTCCTCGGAATCGCAGTCCTTTGTTATTAGCTCAATGTACTCTTTCAACTTAGCTTCATCGACTTTGCCACTCAGCGTCAATGGGATCTCGCGTTCATGAATGACTTTCGACGGCCACATGTAGTAAGGTAGCTTATCTTTGATTAACGAAAGAAGCGATTCCGGGACAATGTGCAGCTCTGGTTGCGTCGTATAGAAGAGGTAAAGTGTACCTTTATCATGGATAACAGAGCATTGCTCGACCAGATGAATGGAAGAAGCCGTATTTTCAATTTGTAGTAACTCGACTCGATGCCCATTGATATTGACTTGTCGGTCATTTCGCCCATAAATATCAATGTTACCATCATTTCGAAATCGGCAGACATCACCCGTATTGTAAGCATTCACGCTTTCTCCCCATGGAAGATCAACATTAACAAAGCTTTGTTTCGTCACTTTATCCAGATTTAAGTACCCTTGAGCAACACTTGGTCCAGCAATAAACAACAGTCCTGGCATTCCTAGCGGAACAAGCATATGTTGCTCATCTAAAATAAACGCTCTCACATTGGGCAATGGCCTTCCGATCGAAGGATTGATTTCCTCATTGTCTTGGCATCGATAGGTGGTGACGGCCACAGTCGTTTCCGTCGGCCCGTAACCATTGATGACTTCAATACCTGCTCGAGTAAATGCTAAGGTGACGGCATTGCTGAACTTCTCCCCCCCCAATGACAACAAGCGGAGCGAGCGCAATTGCGAAAGGTGCTGTTTGAGATAATCTAACAGCACTGGCGGAATTTCCGCGACGGTTACCCCTTTCTGTAACATAAACGTCGCTATCTTTTGCGGATCGGCCTTGTATTCATCGGGAAGGATCGCCAGTTTAGATCCATTAAACAAACTACAAAACATGTCGAAGACAGATACATCAAACGCAAGAGAGGCAAACTGAAGCACGGTATCGTGCTCAGTAATTCGATAGTCTTTTGAGATCCCCGCAACAAAGTTGGCCAACGCGCCGTGCGATATTTTCACGCCTTTGGGATTACCCGTCGTACCAGAAGTGTAGATGATGTAAGCCAGCTCACTCGGGCGATAAAGCAAGTCGGGGATGTTAAAGTTGCACCCTGAAACAGTTTCGACTTCTTGAACCAGCAATGACGGAGTCGACGGTCTGACCGTCCACTCGATGAGGTCAGTGATCAGAAGTTTGGCTTGGCTATCCCCAAGGATGTACACCAACTGACTCTCAGGGCTCTTGATGTCGACGGGGATATACGTAGCCCCTAAAGAGAGTATCGCAATGATGGCGGCGACGGCCTCAGGACTGCGTTGTAAATAGAGACAGACCCTGTCTCCTCGGCGGATCCCTAGCCTTTCAAGCTTTAGGTAGAACTGCTTTACTTTCTCGTGAAATACATCGTGCGACAGTGTCTCCTTGTGATTCATGATGCAAGTCCGCTCATGACCAGCCGCGATAATCGCCAGAATTTGAGGAAGAATAGACGGCATATTTATAGGTAAACTTTCTCCAAAAGAGAAGGAATGCAATGTGTCCAACTCTTCCCCAGTTGGCAGAAACACCGCCGCGTCATCCACATTTTCTCTACGAGTAAACGCGCGGGCACAAGCGTTCACTTTCCCCATAATGCCAGTAACCAGTTTCTCGTGGTAAACATTGGGATTATATCCAATGTTGACCTTAATCCGCTCTTTGCATTCAGCGATCTGCAACACCACGTCACAGTTGTCGATGTGTTCGTGTGAGTTATACGAGAAACCAAAATTAGAGGCCGCTTCATGGTCGTCCACTTCTCGGAGGCAGGACGGTTCGACGTACAAGGGAAGTCGTCCAGCTAAAGGGATGGCCTTATCGGTAAAAGCTTGCTCTTGACTGAGGTTTTCTGGCAAGTTAACCGCAAGCGTTACCTGTGTGTCCAACAGCTGAGCACGCAAACCAAAACTGTCCGCAGCAGAATAGCGAGCTAACACTAACATGTATGACAACACGATCTGAGAGACCACACTCTCACTACGATCAAAGATAAACTCTGACTTTGTCTCCAGCCACGCAAACGGCTTGTCTTCATAAAAGTCAGGCGGAACCAGCCAGTTTTTTACTTCAACTTGGGAGGAGGGTGTTTTCGCATCAATAAGATTGATGATTTTTTGGCGTTGAGTAAATGGCAGCTTGGTGACCCTGTCATAAATCTCATTCATTCTAGTTTCCATCCGAGACTACCTTGTTAATTCTCTCTGAAAGATCCGTGGTTTTTGCGAAGAATTCATAGACTGCCGACTCCGCAGTCAGGCCATGGCAACCGTGGATGTGTACCGTGGTTCTAAAAATCGCGAGCAGTAAGGATTTAATCGCATCAAGCCCTTGATTTGGATAGTTGGACCCATGATAACCCTGTTCAAAAACGGTGTACTGAGCCAACAGTGAGGCATAGTTAAGTCGTAAATATTGATGTTCATGCAGGTGTTTTCCAAACTGTTTTTTTTTGATTAACCTGCGTTTACATAGACTCAGTAAAGTATGGCAATAGCCTAAAGAAAACGACATCAAATCCATTCGGGCTTGGCGCATCAGTTGGTGATAATCCGCTTCACTCAACTTGACTTGAGCAATACGTTGACTATCATCAAGGTGTAGGTCTTTGGCGCGCAGCAAATCGCCGACTAACCCTGTTGGGTTGGCCCCTTTAGCCTCTATGAACAACTCATCCGCAAGGATCCGATAGAGATAGACGTTTTGCTCGTGGAAAAACACGATACAAAGTGATGGGCTCCCCATTTGCGCTCGGCCAATGAGACCTTCTAATCGAAACCCGTTATTATCCTTCGTAATTGCTACATGAGAAGCAGAGCGATGATCCAAGATAATCGGTGTGACAGCATCTAAATCTAAATCGCGCTCTCGCGATGGACATAGTGACAACACGTCAATGAGTCTGAACTTATCAAGCTCCTGTAAATATGGCGCTTTACGCGCGAACTGATTCACTAAAATTCGTCGATGCTTTTCACCCAAATCAAACCCACCAAGAGACCTTGGCTTATGGAAAATGAGGCTGTCCTCACTGAGTGAGGTGCCCATAAATGAATGCGCATCCGTCTGAAAAAAATCGTCGGCATAGAGTGTATTGAAGGAATCTTCTAACGTTGTCTCAAATACAATATTCATGTTACACCTTCTTCATAAATGGATTTCCTCGCAATGGTTTCAAGCATCATCTCAGAGCTGCCTGCAGACAGTAACAATCCTTGCGACTCGCGATAAGCAGCACTAATGTTGTTATAAAACTGTGGTTCGTTAACGAGCACGGCTGTTTGGTCAAGGTTATCGTGGACATAATTTATGATCTTTACCGCCAATTCACTTGAGATTAGCTTCGCAATTGACCCTTGATACTCGCTAACTTTTCCGTGCTCAAAAAAATCACTCAAGACCGCATCGACGTGCTTTCTCGCACAACGAAGCTCAAACTCTAACGTTTTGACATAATCTTCATCCCAAGGGCCATCATGAAAGTAGGCGCTTGATGCAAGTAAGAGATGAAAAAATCGCTCGGCTTTGATGTAGTAATCAAAACCGGTTCGTTCAAGGGAAATGGCTTCCGTGATAAGGGCCCACCCCTTATCTATTTCTCCAACAATATCCTCGGCAGAGACTATTAGATTGTCGAACCTTACCCGACAGAAATTTTCGTCACTGATCGAGTCCAAAGGCTCAATACTGACGCAGTCATCATTAAGTGGGATTATGAACAACGTAAGGCCATTATGACCGCCACTGTTGGAGTCTGTTCGGATGGCGCACAAAGCGTGATCGGCTTGCTGTGATTTGAGCGAGTAAATTTTTTCCCCATTGATGACGAACGTGCCGTCAT
The DNA here is from genome assembly GCF_021728315.1 of Vibrio sp. L5-1. Taxonomy (NCBI): domain Bacteria; kingdom Pseudomonadati; phylum Pseudomonadota; class Gammaproteobacteria; order Vibrionales; family Vibrionaceae; genus Vibrio; species Vibrio sp. L5-1. The sequence continues at coordinate 205,042 of NZ_JAKKCQ010000005.1, forward strand.
CGGATACAACCGCATGACTTTGCAGCGATGCAAGATCAGACCCAGACGTTGGTTCTGTATATAAAATGGAAAAAAACGTCCGCCCTGCTGCGATCTCTGGCAAAAACCTCTTCTTCTGAGATTCGCTACCCGCTATATTGAGTAGGCCACCGACAAAGTGCACGCTAAGTAAATATAATGTTTCAGATAAGCCTCGGCTTACCAGTTCCTCAAGAACAAATAAATTGGCTGGCTGGCCTAAGTCCAGCCCACCGAATTGCTGGCTCCACGAGGGAGCTAGCAATTGCTCTTGACCAAGTCTTTGATACAATTCTCTAAGATCGGGTTCCAACCTAGGATCCCGTAACTCATTGGTTTCTACATAATCATTGACTATGCGTTTAATTTTGGATTTAAAGTCAACATAATTCATGGCTTTGGACAATAACCTTTCCTAGAGTGAGTGGAGTAATGTTTTCGGATCTATTCATCCGCTTAAATCATAGAAAGATAGTAAGAGTCTTCTTGTTCTCTAAACTTGAGCCTCTCCGCTTTGATGTTGTTCTTGTCCTCACCAAGTAAAAACATTTGTCCTGGGGTATTGGTAAAATCGATTGTTTTTTCGATCGTGTTACCTGCGCCCCAGTAAAAACTATGGAAGTGGGTGTAATTCTCGACGAGCTCATCAGTAGGGAAGGGTTGGACAACAGTGCCTTCTCTATCAGAAATAAAGAAAACGCAACTGGAGTTGGTTTTGAGTTTGCGACGACCTTTCTTAACTCGTTCCTTGAACGTTTCCGGATCTAAGATCGACTCAAACAATACGGATAATTGGTTATGACCCATCGCTTTAGTGTAGGCGGATAAATCAATACGTCCCGGCATGCGAGCACCAGTTTCTAGTAACGTTGGACCTTCGCTCGTGATCATCACTTCACTGTGGCCTGCACCGTTTCGAATACCCAATGCGTCTAAGCACTCGTAGATGTAATTTGCCAATAAGTTAAACGTCTCGCTGTCCTCGATAGGACACAACAATTCGTTGTAGTCATGTACTGGACTGTTGTCGATACGCACTCGATACACTCGGATGATCTCACTGACAAAGTGCTGCCCATTGAGACTAACAGTGTTAACGCAGTATTCAATTTCATCAGAGTCGAGATAATACTGAGCTAGGACTTCCTTGTTGGTATTTCCGTAGACATCCTTGTTGAGGTAGATGTTGTCAAATGCGCACTTAATCTCTTCTTGATTGTGGCAAATTCGCACTCCATCTGATGAAGCACTTTCTAGCGGTTTAATAATATAAGGATAGTTGTTCTCGTCGTTGTCTATCCAAGAAAAGATGCCATCCACATTGTCGGATTTGAACTGAACGATCGAGCGAACACCAGCCTTTCGCAGAGCTTCTTGCATTTCAAACTTATTGCGTCTCGCTTTTGACAGACCAAAGATGTTTGAGTATGACAAGTTTAGCTGATGGGAAATGATGTCCGACAGTTCCACTGCATGGTCCTTACCCGGTAGCACGCACAAGATATTTCGACCTTTGAGCTTCTCAAGAACCTTCTCAATATCACCACCCCAAGTAACATTACCTATGTAGTCACCTCCACAATAGGAGCTCAATACCCCTTCTGACGCCGAGAACGATTCCACATGCAGCGACTCAATCCCAAAACTGCTTAAGTACTTAGCGTAATGCGCTCCGGTCCCGTAGCCATCAACGATAATGAAACAATCTTTCTTTTTATACATTTTATTTAACCTTTAAGCTGAATTTAAATTCTTCTCGTTTTTGCCGACAAAGAAGAGTGCACCGACAACGCTGAGCGCTGACAGCGTTAGAAACATCGTATTGCTGCCATGGCTTTCAAGGATCAGTAAGCTGACCCATGGGCACAGGAAATAACCGAGTGTTTGTAAATTTTGCGCACCAAAATACGCGCCTTTCATCTCGTCCGGTGCAATTCTATCGATGACAACGGACTGATTAGGGATAATGAGAATTTCCCCAACCGTAAATACCACCATAGCGAGGGTGAGGTGTGTAATATCCCCAGAGAGGAAAAAGCCAATTTGACCTAATGCCAATAAAAAGCCTCCGAGAAAAATATTCACAGTCGGCGAAATCTTTTCTGTATAGCCAATGAGTAATGGTTGGACGAAAATAATACAAAGCGCGTTGGTCGTAACCATATAAGAAAGAAACTTCGTACTATTAACATGATCCTCCGTCAGAATAAAGTATTGAGATAAATAGACCGTAAACTGGCTATAGACAGTGCTCAAAACGATTCCCCCGATAATGAATAATAATAAGCATTTATCCTGAACTAGAACATTAATTATATTAATCATGCTAGGAGATTCTATTTTTTCCTCTTTCGGCTGTTCACTATTAACAAAAATTAAATAGTAAAGAAAAACTAAAAAGAAAATAAAAGATGCAGCTAAAAAGATAGATTTATGTTTTTCTCCTGTTAGCCAAACTCCCAATAAAGGCCCGACAGCCCAACCTACATTAACAAGAATGTAATTAATTGAGAATGCGCGAACTTTGTTTTTTTCATCCACTTTTTCTGAGATGATTGATTTTGAGACTGGTGAAAATATTGAATAGCCTATATTAAAAAATAGGTTAGATACATAAAGTAGTAACAACGAATCAAAAAAATACAGTCCAGATAATGAAATTGAACAGGATAATAATGAAACCAACAACATGACACGCTTGCCCAAAATGTCAGAAAGCGTGCTTCCTATTGCGCCTATCGCGGTTGAAATAAATATCGCACTGCCTATAAATAATCCAACATCACTGGGTTTAAGACCCGCTTCTAAACTTAGGTATATTGCAAAAAAGGGAATACTCATTGCTCTTGCAACAGTCAATGCTAATGAGGAAAGCATGAGACTTTTTACAATTTTAGGTATCCCAATAAAGTCTTTCACCAAGCCTAAAAATTTCATAGTGAAGGCTCACATGTTAATGTCAGCTTTTCCTGATAGTGGGCAATGATGTCAAGCAAGGTCTGGCTGACCACTAAGGCGTCTTCTTCTTTCACATGAAAATGGGTTACCAACCTCACTTTATCGTCGTCCCATGCAATCATTTTTAGCCCTTTCTCCTCAGCAAGAGCAACGAAGTCTTGTGCCGTAGTACCAAGAGACTGCGCTGAGATGTACATCATGTTGGTCCCATGGTAAATCAAGTCCACACCATTTAACCCTCGGAGGCTCAGGTAGATAGCGTTCATCTTATCATTATCATCACCCACCAATTCCCAGTGATGCTTCAAAGCGTAGTGTGCAGGAGCTGCAACAACACCAAACTGGTGCATGTCACCACCAATCCATTTCCGGTACTTCCTGGCGCTGTCAATGAACGACTTTTTCCCGACCATGATGGACCCTAATGGTGCACAGAGACCTTTGGAAAAACACATCGACATACCATCAACATACTGTAGGTATTCGCTCGGATGAACGTTGCTGTAGGCAGACGCATTGAGTATTCTTGCGCCATCAAGGTACAAAAATATGTCACGTTGTTTAGCGTAACGGCTAATCTCTTTTATTTTTTCTAATGAAAAAACCGAGCCACCTTTTGAGCCAACGGTATTCTCCAAGCAAATAACTTTAGGATGAGGGTAGTTATTATTCCATCTTGATTTTGTATTAATAGCCTTATCAAGATTATCAACGTTATATATTCCATCCTCCGTGTTAATTAGGTTGAAACACACGCCGGCTAATCTTGAAGATGACCCAGATTCAAAAAAATTGATATGATAGCTAGCATCTAAAATAACTTCATCTCCTGCATTAGTTAGAGAAAGTAAAGCTATTTGGTTACTCATCGTTCCGCCACACGTCAGTAAAGCATCTTCAGTTCTGAAAAATTTCTTACAATATTCTTGCAGCTGATTTACAGCTCGATCGTCCCCAAAGCAGTCATCTCCAACTATAGCATTTCTCATGGCCTCTCTTATATTATCCGTAGGTTCTGTAATGGTATCACTTCGAAGATCTATATATTTCATACTGTGCTCTTTGATTGAAATTAATTTTGGGTGAAATAGTTGAAAATCAAACTATTTTTAGAAGTCACATTCGATTAAGTATTGTTCACTGCTATATTCGAAAGATGCGCAGATAGTATATTTTATTTTTTTAACATCAAGCTTAATATTTTATGTACTTTTAAAGAAACGTATATTTATCAATTAATAATGTAATTTATTTAATAATTTATTATTATAAATGGTGATTTTAATCAAGGTTTTTATTAGAAATATTCACAAAACTGATAGTAATAGGTATAAGTGTGACAAATATCAAGAATTGAAGGTTATTAATGAATAAAACACATAACTAGTTGTTTGACTTATCTATTTAATAAAAAATTGTGCATGCAATAGGTTTTGATGTGATGGACGCACCTCCCTTCTGGCTTCTTTGATTCAATCTGGCCTGGATCTAACACCAATTATTACTCACCATTACAAAGTGGACGACTTCCAGAAAGGCTTCGACATGATGCGATCTGGTATGTCTGGTAAGGTGATTTTAGACTGGGAGTAGGTTACTACCGGTTTTGAATATCAGAAGGCAACAGGCAAAACTGTTGCCTTTTTTGTCGCCATTCTGTAGCCATTTTTAATTGGTAATAAATTTAATCTATTGATATTTAATGGTTATTTTTGTTTTTGTATATAGTGGCAAGTTTGATTCAGTCAGGGTTAGACCTGTCACCAATCATTACTCATCACTTTAAAATTGATGATTTCCAAGCAGGCTTCGATGCTATGCGTAGTGGGCTTTCTGGCAAGGTTATTCTTGATTGGGAATAGATAAACTCAGGCTCTAAATAGTAAAAGGCGACAGTGAAAACTGTCGCCTTTTTGACTAATAAAACCGCTAAATAACGGTCGATTACAGTGTGTGTCGCCATTTTGTCGCCATTAATTTTCTAATGGGTTGAGGTGTACCGCTTGTATCAAATGTTCTGGTGCAAAATGGGAATACGCCATTGTTTGCTCAATTTTAGTGTGTCCAAGAATACGCTGTAACACCAAAATATCCCCTTTGTTCATCATAAAATGCGAAGCAAAAGTATGCCGTAAAACATGCGTCGCTTGTCCACTCGGAACGTGGCCAGGTAGAGCCCTTTTAATGTAGCGCCAGGCATCCTTGTAAGTAGTGTTGAAAATTTCATGGTTGCTCACCGCGATATCTAAGATCTCTTGATATAAAGCAGGTGAGATGGGCACACTTCGATTTCTCTTACCTTTTGTCTCGGTGTAAGTCAGTTTAAATTCAGCTACCTGTGAACGGGTAAGAGTTAGAGCTTCACTTATACGGGCACCGGTGGCTAAGCAAATCTTAGAGATTACAATGAGCTGTGGAATCGAGACTGTAATGACTCGATTGCAATTTTTCAGGTTAACTAAGAACTCTTCAATTTGTGGCTTGGTTAGATATGCTAGGTTCTTCTCACTTGTTTTGATTGTTTCGATAGCTTCAAGTGGATTGGGGTATTTCCATTGATTGTACTTAATTAGTTTCTTGAACATTCCCTTTAGATAAATCAATTCCGTGTTATGTGTTGTTGGTGAAATCTTAATAGATTTATTTTTGCCACGGTAGGGTATTCGCGCTGCACGATAGTCTAAGTAGTCTCGTTCTTTAAAGTGGGAGGCAATTGGATTTCCTAATTCTTCAATTGTCTTGGCTATTAGATCCCGAGCTTGTTTACCCGATTTCAACGTATGACCGTGTATGGTCCACCAAGTGTCTAACAGTTCGCTCATTCTACGGTGATCGGGTTTACTTCCCATCCATGGCTTATCGTCAATCTCCTTCATAGTGTGAAGCTCAAAAGCCTTTGCTTCGCCCTTAGTCGTAAACTTTTTACGAACACGCTTCCCCGTTCGCCCATTCGGGTAACATTCGCAGAGCCAAGATTTAGTAGAACCATCTTTTAAATTGCGGATAGACATAATAAAGCCTAAAATTACTGTATATAAAAACAGTATAATTGGGGCTAGAACGTAGAACAATGTTTTATATCGGACAAAAAGCACAGGTTAGGCTCCTATCTCAAAGTGCTAAGAAAGCTAATAGGTTATTGCTATGTATCAATCAATTCATGTGACTGCTGGATACAGTCACTTCAAAATTAACAGTGATGGTCCAATTGGGGTAAGTAAGAAGAACCAAGGGATGATTGATGCAGTTTTGAAGCTAGGTAACCGTTTTACTGCGCCATTTGGTGGGTTTATAGAAGCAGAGAACGTGATCGGTTTGAAATGGGTGAAGCTAGTTGATATTAAATATCTGTGCACCGATGAGGAAGCCGAAACTATCGAGTACGTGATACAAAAAGACCACTATGTAGTGGGGACGTATCAAGACCGGAAGTTGTATATTTTATTGTTTGGTGGAGAGCCAAAACACCATCAGATTAAAGGTCTTGAACAAGATGGGAAAAACAATGTGTTTGGGTTGTTTTAATGTAGAGGTGATAATTTATAAATCAGTTAGACCAGAAACTTACAGTCCGTACTGTCGGCTTGATCTTCTAAATTAGCAAGTTGGCTAGCTCATTTTTGCCCCAAAGTGAGTTAAATTGAATATTCTACAGAATCTAGACGTGTGAGTTTTCCCTACAAAACCTAATATCAAGTTTATGACTGATTTTCTTAGCATCTTTTTTTTCTATGTATCTATACAGGTTATTAAGTTTGAATGTCGTTTGAGTATGGAAAGAGGCATGTTTTACTTAGTGTTTAGTCTCGCTTTGTTGATAGAAGACGTAATAAGTTACTATTTATTAGTAGGTTTATGATTTTCATATCTTGGATAACACGTATTGTTAAAAGTGATAACATGCCGGCGCGTTTTTATGTGAGGATAGAGTGCACCTCTCAATGTGTTCTCTTTAATTTTTAGTGGCTTATGATAAATTAATGGAAAGCCGGGCAGGCAGAAAAACGAGACTGCCTGTTATTAAGAATGTTAGGTCTAAGGAGAGACAGTGACAATATCATCAGGAATAGCTTTATTTATTGCAATGGCGTTATCCGCGGCAATTCCCGGACCAAGTGTTCTTGCCGTGGTATCTAGGTCTATAGTATATGGTTCAGTACAAGGGCTATTGGTGGTAGTTGGAGTATTGGTTGCTGATTACATTTTTATATTTTTAGCAATATCCGGTCTATCTTTGGTTGCGAGCTTGATGGGTGAGTTCGCCGTCCTAATCAAATACGTAGGGGTTACTTACCTTTTATGGTTGGCTTACGTTACTTGGACTTCTGAAGTTTCAGACTTAACTGCTAAGAAAACAAAGGTAAGTATAAAGTCATCTAGCTTAATCACGGGGATGCTCATGACTCTTTCTAACCCAAAAGCCATTTTGTTTTATATGGGGTTCTTCCCTGCTTTTGTTGATTTAACTGCTCTAACTGCGCTCGACGTCGTCAGCATACTACTTCTGTCTACGATATCCGTGGGTGGCATTCTAGCAACTTATGCATGTGCTGCTTCAAAAGCTAGCTTCATGTTTAAGGGGCATATTGCTAGAAAGCGATTAAACAAGCTTTCAGGTGGCTTCTTAGCTACTTGTGGTGCAATGCTGGCGGTAAAGACGTAACAAGGCGCTTAAGACGGACTAACAAACGCTTGGCATTTTTGGTTCGGTTTAGTTTGGAGTATAAGGTGGTCAATTCAGTTAGGTGGTGGGTTTGTTAGCCACTTAGCTAGGCGTTATTTTTTTAGGAGGCTTCAGTGGATCATAAACTGAAAAAAGAAATCGGGAAAATTGAAAAACTGAAGAAAAACAAAAAATTCGAGTGTCTTTTTCCACATTGTTCAAATATGTCAATTGGCTCGCATTCACAGCAGCGAGGTGGACAACTAAAAGTCATAAGTAGAAATGACGAAGTCTATGCGATGAACTTCAATATGTATGAGGTTTTAACTAAAGGTGAAAGTGCATTTTCTTTAATTAAAACTAGGATTAAGAATGCTTCGATATACCCAGGTTTCTGCCAAAACCATGATGGACAGGTTTTTGCTCCGGTAGAAAAACGTCCTCTCCAGTTTGGTGACTCTCTTCAAGCAGCAACGTTATTTCTCAGAACAATTACATATGAAGTCACTAGTGGAATATAGGGGAATTATGAGTAAGTTTCTTTCGACGTGGAAGCAGAAGTAGACTCTTTGATAGAGCAGTTGAAAAATCGCAACAAATAAAACATACAAGCGTTTAAGGTTTCAAGATACTTATTCTAATCTATATCGAGCGTGTTAGATCTCAAACTCTAACGCGCTTCTGTCCAAAAATGTTTCAGAACTACTTAGAGATTGCACAACGACCAATACTGGGCCAAAGAAGAAGACTGCCATAAGGTAGCCTTTTTCTTTGCAAGTGCCACTCCCCAAGAGGGGAGGCTGATAAGAGGCTCGTTAAGTATCGGTGACGCTATTAATCAAATTAGCTGCAGTGCTCTCAAACAGGTGAGTGCAACAGTTAACGCTTTTCCATTACTAACGCGACTCTACCTACAACCCTTACTTCATCTTCTTCGACGGTTAGAATCGAACCGTTAAAGCTGATTGCTAGTTTTTTGCCTGGTAAGCGCTGGATGTCGTTTAGCGAGAGTAGGCCGTCCATATTAACTAGGTATGTACCGCTTACTGCTTGGTGAGATTCTTTATTTATAAGGAACGTAGTAGTTCCATCTTTGATTGCTATTACATTACTCACATCTAACTCGTCTAGAAGAGTTTTATCGAATGCAAGTATCCCTTTCCCAACCAATTTACCGTCGTCAATAGAGAAACAGTCGATATCGAAAAGAGTTTTCGATTCGTTCTTCTTATTAATATGCTTTTGGGTTGGTGTTTTAGGGTACGGTTCGCCTTTATCTAGAAGTAACCATTCAAGTGAGACTCCAGTGCTCAAATGAGTCCTCACTGCAATTTCAAAGGGAGTAAGGTTTCTCTGTCGCCAAGTCGCGATTGTTGATTTTGGGATGCCAAATACGTCTGCTACATCCTGTTGGCGGTCTGAATTCGTGATATCTATCAACTTCTTGATAATATCCCTACCTCCCAAATACGATATTTGGTCTATTTTAAGTTGCTTGTTATTCATATGTGATCAATAATCGCAATTGAGTTCGGAATGGTGGGGTGCAACTCGTCATTCCGAAATTAAACATTCAATGACTAAACAGGATATCATTATGCTCTCATATCAAGTAGTCCTAAATACGCCTTTCATGACGTACGATCAATACTCTCAGTTCTCTGGAATGCCGAAGCGCACCATTATGGATTGGGTCGCTGATGGTCGCTTACCTATTAAAACTAAAGCAAAAGGTAAAGAAACCCCTCTCATCAATATGGTCATGTTGCTAGAAATGGCAACGCGTGAAACGTTGGAGAGAATGGGGTAAGTAGCCATGTGTTTATCTTTCATAATTTCGTCCAAAGATTTTTGTCCGTTGGGGCTAAACATTCTTGGTTGGAGTTTCGTTGTCGTCTCGTTTGTCTTCAAGTGAGTATTGGTTATGAACGGAACTGACTCAATAGGCGAGTTCTCTCGCACAAAACAAGGGGCCTTTAATGAGGCGTGTTGCGTGTTTGCTAGGTCAGAGAATATGGCTAGGCTGGCAGAGGTTATAGGGATGAGTCCGACCATGCTGCGGAATAAACTTAACCCTGAGCAGCCTCATGTCCTGAGTTGTGTTGAAGCCATCACTCTCGCCAAAGTGAGTGGCAATCATACCATCGTAAACAGCTTGCTTCTTGGGTTGGGGGTGGTCACCGCTCATATAACATCTGATAGCACGGAAGACACCTTTGTTCAAAGCGCATTAGAGAACTCGATCTATTCGGGTGAATTGTCTCGAATGGCGTTGGAGTATGCAGGAAATCATCGCCTAACTCGCACTCAAAAACATAAGATTATTCATACCGCGCACACCAGCATCAGCATTCAGGTAAAACTCATCAGGAGCCTGGAAAAACTGAATCAAGGTGGTTGTCTGCTTAAAGCCATAGAGGAGGCGGCAGACGCTAATGGTTTATTTGTTTCAAACATCAATTCGGAGCAATGATGTCTATTACTCCGTGCGATAAGTCATGTCCTGAAACGTCTGGTCATGGATTGACGGAGGAAGATAAGCGTAGAGGCCTTAGGTATATCAGGCGTATTCGACGCGAGTTATGCGATCGTCAACTTTCTTCATTATGGGTTGAGCAGGCGAGGTTAATGACCCAATTAAGGCGTTCGAACCATGTGTTTGAACAAGTACGACTGCGAATTCGTTTATTCGGCCTTGAGAAGCGAATACAAAGAATCAGACAACGTTGGCTTTGACGCATTTTAATTTTCCAGAGTTGCGTTATTGGTTTCTCAGAAGGTGAGCGTTATTTAGCCGAGGTCAACTTTATGAATCATCATGTGTTTGCGGTCGTACAGGGTAAAGTTATTCAAACCAGTATTGAAGCAGTCTTCAATTTAGTCTTAAAAGGTAAAGAAGAGTGGCGTGATGCAGTCTGTTGTCCTTCGAAAAGGCGTTCGATAAAAATTGACACCCGTGGCGGCTACGAAAGCTCGAAAGGAATGGCTTTGACTGGCTCTCAAATCTTGTCAGAGAGAGTCAAGAGGACTGATTCAGTAACGGCGCTCAACGCTCAAGACAATCTCTCTTGCTTTGTTTTTTCTAAAGGTGAGTATGGGCAAGGTGCACCGAGGGTGATGAGATGACGGCTCACTCTGAATACGCTGCGTCTTCATCCATTTCGTGTTTGAGTCGGCTACTTGAGGAAGCGCCTTATTTTTCGAGGTGCAGTGACAATAAAACCGCGATGCTCATCAGACCTCGAAACTATGCGGTCAGATGGCCGTATATGCAGGTTAATCGTAAAGATATGCAGGCGTGGATGGTGTTTGACATCGATCATGACCATCGAGCTGTCCCCAACCTCTATATTTGGCAAGATGAAGGCTTGCCACCCCCTAATCTAATCGTTCGAAACCGCACCAGTAATAAAGCCCACCTTTTTTACGCTATTGTGCCGGTTTGCACCAGCGATCAAGCACGATCCAAACCCATTCAGTACCTCAAAGCCATTTATCGCGCCTTAGCATTACGACTTGAGGCGGACTTGAGTTATTCAGGCCCTGTTGCCAAAACGCCCTTTCATCCTTGGTGGCAGACGACCGAACTCCATCGGAGTGTCTATGAACTCAATGAGTTAGCGGATTCTCTTGAGCTGGAGACAACGCGGCCATGGCTTCGTCAAGATACTGATGTCTCTTATTCTCGAAACTGTACTTTGTTTGAACACACTCGCCGATACGCGTATGACATTGTCGACGAAGAAAGAGAAAAGGGCAGTTATACGAGCTTTAAACGCCGTGTCGAGAGTTTCGCTCATTATAAAAATACCGGCACCCCGGATAAGCCGCCTCTGAAGTGCTGTGAGGTGTTGGCGGTGGTGAAAAGTGTTTCCCGTTGGACCTGGGATAAATATTGTGCTCGGTCAGACTGCCAACGAGGTGTGATGAGGTTGGATAGTGGATTAAGTCTGCAGGAAAAGCAGCGTAGAGCGGCCAGAAGAACCCATAACCTTCGTAGGACGAAGACCACTCGCCGAATTATCCGCACATGTCAGGTTTTGTTACGCAAAAATCAGGAGCTCACCATTGGTTTGGTGGCGCGTAATGCGGACCTGTGTCGCCAGACCGTCAGTCGTTACATCTATTTGTTTGAATGGGTCAAGTCTGCTTTATCCGAAAATAGGCAAAATGGGCCAGAGCATCGTGGTGATTATGCTGTTCATCAGATATCTGCCCCTATAACGTTATACTGGGCGGAGTATGAAGTAGGGAAGAAGAAGGCGGTGCTTGAGTCAGCTTTTCCTTGAGTTGAAGAATAATGAGTAACTATCGAGTCAAAATAAGATCTCTTGGTAAATTTAATAATGAGTTTGAGTCGACATAACCCCATTTTATGCGATTAATGTCTCAATTCGTGCAAATATGGATTTACACACCCCAGCTTGCTGTATATCTATACAGTACATAAAGAGGGGGGATTTATGTCTTTTAAAGATACAGAGACACTTTCAACAGGAATTGAATTCATTGTTGAAGCCGTGGCGGTGAAGACAAATGGCCAAGATCATTCAGCGTTAGGCTTATACCTGATCAGCTTACTGCTCGAAGATCAAAAGATTTCCCTTGATTGTGATGATAAAAGGAAAAGGCCGGTAGTACCACTTGGTAAGTCGCGTCAAACACATCTTGATATGGGTTGGAAGTGCCCTGCTTTTTAGATTTGGTTGTGTTAGCTAATTGGGTGAACTTGATAGTGATAGTTCTTCAACTCTTCACTTGTTTGGCACAACTCAAATGTGAAATAAGGCTGGGTGACTAAGCACTGAGTGAACCTGTCTAATTCATTCGTATGTATAAACAGCGAAATTGGTGCAATCTGACGGTTTTCATTATCGAAGCAGTTATCGATATGTGCTCTGTCGATATAAACAACGTCCATTTCCTGTTTAGGGGTCTCTTCAATAAGTTTTGTTTCTAATCCGCTCTTCTCGAAGTGTTCTAACAAGGCGTAAAGCTTATCAACGTCGTTTTGACTTTCTATCGCTGAATATTGAGATAAAACGCTCTCTAAGTGTTTTTCGATTGAACCAAACTTATTCTTCATCAAACAAACCGTTTTAAGCTTTTTCTTGATAATGCTATATCGAGCTTGTTTGATTTTTGGCTTCAAGAATTCAATGATGATTTTGTTTCGTTGCTCTTCTTTAACAAAGTGACTGGCAACGTTTACTTTGAAGTAAAGGTGGAGAAGAGTGTTTTCGAAGGTCGACTTAAGAAGTTGATGATATGAATGTTCTGACATTGTTCACATTGACTATTTATTGGTGAGGGTATCTTATCATAAGAATAGCAAGGCTCTAAGGTCGAAACCAAAGTGACGCAACTTGCTACAGTGAAAACGATACAATATATCACTTTATTGGTCTGCTTTTTGAGTAACTTATGAAAGTCGAGCTCGTTACTTCCCTTAAGCGTCAAGCCACCAAAACCCTCGCGGAACTACACGATACCAAAGAGCCTGTGTTAATCACCGAATATGGCAAACCTTCCGCGTATTTGGTTGATGTGGACGACTATCAGTTTATGCAAAACCGTTGGGCTATCCTTGAAGGGATCGCTCGCGGTGAGCGCGTCATCTCAGAAGGCACGTCACTGAGACATGATGAAGCTAAGGACAAAATGTCTAAATGGCTGAAGTGATTTGGAGTGAGCCCGCGTTATCTGACCTTAAGATATCGCGGAATACATTGCCCTTGAAAATCGGGTTGCGGCCAGGCAATTGGTTTAAAATATTTTCGACGAAGTTGAAGGCCTCAATGACTTTCCGGAGTCTGGGCGCCAGCCTCCTGAGCACCTTAATTATAGTAAAGTCGTATCAACCCTTGTCGCGTTTTTTACAAGCAGAGGGTGACAAGGTGTACATCTTGTTTGTAAGGCGCGCGGAGCGAGGTTTACGTCGATTTTTGCTGAGCAAACAGTAAAGCGTTTGTGCCACTTCTGATAAGCTGATGGCCTACATCTATTAAGGCATGATCGTGGCGAAAAAGAAAAAAGCACTCCAATCTAGACGCATCACCCAACCAGGACCTTCGTGGACGGAGGCCAAGCTAGTCACCATTCGACGACATCGTATCGAGGGCACATTAAGCTTCGGGGTGTCGACCATCTCTAGACAGCAAGTCTTACCCGATTACGAACGTGTATGGGAACAAACCATCGTCGAAGAAGCTTACCAACAAGCGATTGTCGAGTTGTTAGATCAGGGCGAGGTCGTGTTAAGAGTAGAAGACTAAATGGGCTGCTCATTGGGATGTTTTCTTTCGGGGATTGCCTTTCAAAAAATTTTTTCCGAAACTTGTAGACTACAGCGTAGTCAACCTTAGTACCAGAGAATCGGGTGTGGGTGGTCTAAATACTCAATGCGTTTATTTACTATATCCGCCGTCTTCCCATTCTTTGCAATACCGTCTTATTAATAACCGAAATGAGAAATCGATGGTGCTCAATGGCGAGCCAGCCAGGTGCTCCTGAGTTTGGTTGTTAAATCTATGGGGTAGAAGGTTCACTCCTTTTTCTTGGCACTCTGTAATAGTCGCAATGAACAATGGGATTTCACTTCCAGGGTTTTGTCAAATTCTGCCCAAGGCGCGATTTGTTGGGGCGTGACTCAATTTTGCTGTGGCGCTCAACCTGTTGGCGATGCTTCTCACGCCAGTAGGTAAAACTGAGCAATTCTTTGGGATTAAGTTCGCGCGCGGTCGACATTGATTTTAAAATCATCCCAATGATGCTCCAGCGGTAAATAACCATGCGCGAGAAGGCTGTTTATTCCCTGGGTTATCCTTATTACTGGTGGCGTGTAAATGCTTTCACTCGTACGTTGATTCTTTAAGTTCGTTCTTATGATCTACGGACGTCGACTTGTTTGTCGATATGCTCGCTCCAAATACGGCACTTGAGGAATCAGATTTATGCTTAAACAGTGTACCAGTCGTAGTTACAATATTTTCAATTTCAGAACTCGACTTTGATTCTAGTCTTGAGGTTAGGTTAAACAACAGGTATTGGTTGGTGAGAAGCCTAATAACTTAATTCAACGTGGATAGAGCTCTCGCGGCTGGTGCCATCTTCTTTAGGGTTTTTATAGCCTTGATATTATTGATTAGTAACGGCTGGATAACTTTTAATGAAAAGTGTATTACATATGTAATACATTGACAGGGCGATGTATGTTTATTATTGTGTATTACACATGTAATACATTAGGTGTCTACTATGAAAACAAAGATCATCAGCGCAGCGAACCAAAAAGGTGGTGTTGGAAAAACCACGACTCTTGTCAATTTAGGAGCTGAGCTTGCACGAAAACGAAAAGTGTTAGTCATTGACCTTGATCCTCAAGGGAACTGCTCCAAAACGTTAACGGGACAACGTGATTTTAAGTTTGAAGATACGGTTGCTGCTTTGTTTGATAAACCTAAAGTTGTGTCCATTGTCGATCTAATTCAACCTGCAAAGCTTAATGGGAACTCCATTGAAAACCTCTATGTTGCTCCCGCTGATGTTCAGTTGTCACGTGTCATCGAAACATCACTGACAAAGATTAATCGTGAACGAATTTTAGAGAAGCAATTGGCGAAGTTAGGTGATACCTATGATTTCATTCTTCTTGATACTCCACCAAACTTATCCCTAACGACTCTTAACGCAATCCAGGCCTCAGACCTTATTTTGATCCCTGTTGATTCTGGTGCATTTTCACTGGACGGCATTAGTCCTTTACTCGAAGCTGTCTCTGAAATTAAGGATGACGAGGGCAACTATCTGATTCTGAGGAACGAGGTCGATTCAAGAAACGCTATTATTAATGAGTTCATTGATGAGGAATTGGAGGTAGTACAAGATAAATTGCTACCAGTATCTGTCCGTCGTTCTGAGCATGTCGGACAAGCTAATGCCGTTTCTTCTCCTGTGCGCTTTTATAAATCGGGCTCTCTTGTTAATAACGATTACCGAAAACTCGCTGCGTTTCTTTTAAATTTAATGTAATACATAGGTAATACACATGAGCAAGTTAAAGAAACGAGGAGCTATAACAGCTATCTCTAGTGACAAGAACGAGGGTTCAAGTAAGTCGACTGGAATTACGACTGTCAAAAAGAAGGTGACGACATCTTATAAGGTGCCTCCTCTGACTCTTAGAATGTCACTGACTGATAAAGAACGGATAACTGATTGGGTAGCAAATCTGCAAGAGCAGACAGAGAGAAATGTGTCTGCAGCGAAACTGTACCGAGCCTTGGCTTTATATCGAGATAAGATCGATGATGAAGATCTCATTGAGTTGATCAACAAAATGAATTAAATATGTATTACATATGTACTACATATCTTATATAAAGGCTCGTTATAGACTTTAAGCGTTGTCATAGGGCCTACCTCGGACTTAACTTCAAACACTGATGAACATGACACTTGAAGAGTCTTGTCACCTGTTCTGAGCCTCATTTCCTTGTAAAGACAAACACTTTAAATGTGTCTTATCACGACTTTTATCGTTGCCTTAGGCGTCACCCTATGGGCTAGGCCTGACTGCCCTAAGAGTCTTAGCGCCTTGTCGCTCCCTCCTCGTTGATCTCTCTGTCTTTGAATAAGTTCGAATAAGGGCTTGTTTTCTTATGCGCCGATTTCTTTCACTCGCCTCATTTTCGGGCTCGCAGGCTGTTAACCGTCTCTCCCCACAACCTGTTTTTCAAGGGAGGCTTCGCCGCTGCGCGCCCTTGCAAAGCAGAACGATGTTGAGATAGCGGACAGCCAAGCGGCTCCGAAAAGTGATACTCAAACAGAAAGGAAACTCTCATGGCGCAACAAAACTCAACCCCAACTCTCTCTAATTCAAATTCATCGACCAGCGTTTCGCCGCTGGGGCACGAAAGCTCACCAAAAAATGATATCTCTAGTCCTTTGGCGGTATTGAAGTTGCGCTATCAAGTCAAAAAGTGTCGTGATGAGGTAAAAAGAAAGTCTGATTTTGTTTCCAAAATCCAGCGTTTGAAAATGTTCAGTCGTCGTCAGTCGCTAGAGCAACTGGCTGATATCGCAGCGTTAAAAGACCAAGGGTTCGTTGACGCTATCAAGCAGCAGTTTCCGCAATTGGTGTCGCGTCGTTTTGCTTTCCATGAAATACGTGACTTTTTCATCGAATTAAATGGCGCTGGCTTTGGTGAATGGTTTCTGCACGAGCGAGTGGATCGCATCATTATGTACACCACTTACGGGTCTGTGTTTCCAGCGTTGCGCTTTGTGACAACAGGGGAGGGAACGTTTAAGTGCTCAGGATTTTGTTTCGATGTGCGTTTTGGCGCTTAGGGGGTCACATGGCCGTTCGTTCTACAGTATCCGCTGACATATCCATGCACGTGATTTGGGTGAATTCAACCGACTTTTACTCCACCGTAAAGGCCGTCAAGGTTCATGAGATTTTGGTGAATGAGTTTGGGTATACCGACTCTTTAATACTAGAGGAAGGCAACCGAGGGAAGGGGGAGAGTATCAGTGTGTGTGATAACACTTGAAGTGGTCAAGTAAAACTGGCCACGGTTTTATGGGTAAACCAGAATTGTCGCTCTGATTCATTTGGTGTTAATCCACCATTGTATTGATGTGGCCGATGTTGGTTGTAATAATCAACCAGATAATCTGTTATTGCTTGGCACGCCTCTGTAAAACTTCTATCGCCATTCGTTGGCACCCATTCCGTTTTTAAGCTTCTGAATACTCGCTAGATCTTTCAGTATTAACGGGAATAGCTCTCTCGCTATATAACGTTTTAAGATGCGAGTTATTTCCTTAGTTGATAACTCTTCTGCTGTTCTTCGTGCAACATAGTCTTTTGTTCTGGGATCACTACGCATTCTAACTATTGCCACGGTCCAAAGAGAGTTATTCGCACTACGGCTACCTCCTCGATTCAACCTATGCCGGGTAGTTTTCCCCGATGACACTGGAATTGGATTAGACATAATGACCCACACGAGGTGCTAGCCTCCAATTTCGTGGGTTAGCGTAAAGCCAGAGCCATAATTAGTGTGTTCGAACAACTAAATTTGGAGGCTAGCATGAATAACGATAGCATAATTTTCATAGGCTTAGATACGCATAAGTCATTTATCCAAGTCGCCGTCTTGCAAGAACAACGCGGGACTAAACTTGAACATTTGGGACTGATAAAGTCTAACAAGTACGCACTCATTAAACTCACACAGCAACTGCAATCTAAATACCCAAAAGCCACCCTCCATTTTGTCTACGAGGCCGGGCCTTGTGGATACTGGACATACCGATTGCTCACCAGCCTTGGGCATTGCTGCTGTGTCATCGCCCCTTCCCTTATTCCTAAGAAGTCAGGGAATAGAGTCAAAACAGATAAGAGAAATGCTGTAAAACTTGCCCAGCTTTTTAAGGCTGAAGAGCTAACACCTATTTATGTTCCTGAATCTGAAGACGAGGCGATAAGAGATTTATCAAGGGCTCGAGAAACCGCGATGAAAGACCTTAAAGATGCAAAGTTCCAATTCAAAGGCTTTCTTCTAAGCAATAATGTACAAGCAACTGTGAATGATAACTGGTCTAAAAGCATCTACGGTGGCTAACCGACCTCATTATTCCCCATCACAGCCAACAAATTGTATTGCAAGAGATGATCATCACCATCAGTGAGAGGATGCAAAGATTACAACGGTTGGATAACGAGTTATTACACCAAGTCAAAAACTGGCGTTACTACCCTGTTGTCAAAGCCATCCAGGCCATGCGGGGGGGGAGGCGACTACTTGTTGCTCTCGGCATCATTGCCGAGCTAGGCGATCTACGTCGCTTCGACCATCCAAGAAAACTTATGGCTTATGTAGGCCTCGTACCGACGGAAAGCTCAAGTGGCGGAAAAATGAAACGAGGGAGCCTAACCAAATGCGGAAACAGCCGAGCACGACGATTGATTATTGAGGGAGCACATACTTATAAGCACAAAGCTAATATCTCCGTCGAACTGCAACTGCGACAAGAAGGGCTGCCCAAAGAAATTGTCGATATTGCTTGGCATGCTCAGCAACGATTATGTCGCCGCTATCAACGATTACTACAAAAAGGCAAACATCGAAATGTCGTCTCCGCCGCTATCGCAAGAGAAATGATCGCGTATATCTGGGCTATCGCGAGAGAGGTGGTCGTGAGCGCAGTCGATCCAAAAACACGGATTGCAAGGCTGCCTGCATGAGAAAAGAATTAGTGTTAACGCATTTGATGGAGCATCGGGTGTGGCACAAACACCGACGGCGTTAGGATGGCAATAAAGCTCGCGCTTTATTGAACCATGAGCATAGACTGAAGACAGGTGCCACGACGAAATAAGTAAGGTAGGCGCTACTCATCACGCGATGAGTAATCCACGTATATCAGCATGAGAACCGACGAAATTACTTGCTTCATCTATGCGTTAACACTATCTCAAAATAAACAAAAGGCTCTGAAATGTGGGAGCAGAAACTTCTACGCTCTTATTGACAGTAGGGGTCATATCAACGCCACACAAGGCTGCAAACGATGATTCTTTCCTTAATCGGTTGGCGTTGTCTACAGTCGCAACTAAGAGCGTTGCAGCCACATTTGTGCCGACCCCAAACCTTGACACAAGGCTTTGAGCTGTGTTCAAAGTCAGTTTTTCAAAGCATTATCAAGAGATTTTACTTGGTCATTAAGGAAGTTCCAACGTTGTGCCAACAGCACAAGCGAAATCATTAATGGCTCGCTACTATTAGAGCACCGAGCTAAGCGTGCGGTTGCACACGCACTAGGCTTTGGCTGGTAAAGGGACTGTTTTAGCTCATCAGGACCTGATACAAGAAGAGCTCGTATATGATTCATCGCCTGAGTTCTTGCTTTGACAGCGCTATTGCGGGTCATTAGCAGGCTCCGTAATGACTCGACTGGTCCTGCATGGTTTTTAGGAATGACTGCTGCTTCTCCAGATAATACGCTTCTAGCCGCATTCTCTGAATCTATAACGTCTGTTTTGCCTTTCAGACGTATCTCCATTTGATTCATTCGCATCACTTCATATACATCAATACCATTCTTATCAAGAATTTAGTCAGTTCAGCACCAGAGCTTCCCGTACCTTCGATGCCAGCTTTTTGAAGGAACCCGTAAGACTTACACCATGCTAAGTGCTCACGATAACCTGCAAGATCGACACTAAATGACTTACTTTTAACAACCTGACTAAGCTCATTGATAAGTGTTGCAACATGAAGATCCAAATGAGTATCTACACCTAAATACAATTTGTAGCGGGGATCGTTACTGTTCATTTAATCACTCTCCTGTGTGAATCGCCCAGCAGGACGGGACACTGGAGATGCAATACAAAGCTCTTATTAAGTTACAACTGAGTCGATAGAATTGAATAGACTCTTTGAAAGACAGGTCAATACAAAGACATTTCAGCCAATCCCAGCACGGGTCAGTACAAACAGTCTGTACTTATATTCTAATCTCAGTATCCCAATAGTTACCTCGACGGCCCATGCTTTGAGTGATTCTATATCTCCATAGTAGTTGACGATATTTCTTACTCGTATAGTGTGGCAACCTTAGTCCGAGTGGAACATCACGCCAGGTGGTCTCCCTCAGCTCTCATAAGCCATGGTTAACGCCTTCCCAGTCAATGCGCTATCTGGTGAGTGATATATTGCACAACCAAGGATTTTTTGAGCGAATAAGCCAATGACAACAGCTAGATAAGGCCATCGTTGCCCCGTCCAGATGTAGGTCACATCGCCACACCAGACTTGGTTTGGCTCAGTTACCGCGAACTGACGATTAAGATGGTTAGGTATAGGAGCCTGCTCCTGCTGTGTTTTTCTGTACGTATGTTTTGGCAACTGACTAACTCTAGTTCTTTCATGAACTTACTCACACGGTAACGACTAAGCGGAATACCTTTTGTTGTCACTATGTCTGCAATGGTTCTCGCTCCGGGGGAACCATTGCTAATCTCATGAGCTTGTCGAACTTCGGCGCGAATAAGTACACGCTCTGACGCTAGAGCTTTATTTCTATTTACCCAATAACGATAACTACTGCGATGAACCCCGAACACTTCGCAAAGCTGTTTCACCGCATAACTCTTCTTGAGTTTCTAGATCATCGAGAACCGTTCAGGGAGTCTGACATCAAGAGAGCAGTAGCGCTTTCTTAGCCAACGATTGAAGTTGCTTTTGATAGCTACCATCCAGGCGGCCTGCGGTCAGATCATCAAGCAAGCGAGTTAATCGGTAGTATCTGACCGTTTGTTGTTGGTCGCAGGAGCTGGTTGCAAGTGCGCAGCCAAGATACGTTTTACCTGCTCCTGTTGGGCCTGTGCTCAAGATGTTCTGGTGCTTGTGCGGATAACTCCCCGTCAGAAGTTCGCTCATCTTTTTGCGATTGAGGTTTCGTCCCTCTTTGTAGATGAGTTGGCTCGGTTGCGCATACACTCTCAGTTTAGCTTGTCGTTTTAAGCGTTGGATTTTGCTCTGACTACGGTTCAAGATCTCGCTTTCCAGAAGAAAGCTTAACCTCTCCTTGAAGTCCAGCTCTGCGTAAGTAGTCAGTTGCTCTTGTTGCTGTCGCCGCATGGCTCAAGCGGAGGTTTTTGAGTTGATGATTGAGTGCGTTCATATCCTTTCTCCTAGTGATAACAGTTTGGGCCTCGAACATTACTGTGAACAAGGTTCGGCGTATTCGCTTTGTCTTTACTCAGTTGCCTTTCACGATTGTTCTTGAGTAGATTGTTGACGAAAGTGTAATTGGGTTTTGTCAGTATTAGTGAATCTTTACAGGCTTGCTTTAGGCGCGACTCTCCATGGGCTTTGCTTAGGTTGAGTAAGCGCTCAGGCGACCACTTTTGATTTTGATGATTACTCGGCATGTGCTCTGGTTGAGGGCTGTTTCCGCGCTCCCTTTGGCTACGTGGGTGCTGGGCGACCAAGTTACCTTGATGGTAAATTTGCACCAGACGGTTGGAGGCTTCTAGCTCAACATGGTGACCAACAAGTTGATGAGGAACCGAGTAGTAGTGACGGCGATATTCGATGTGATAGTCAGGCCCGACTTTGGCTTGTTTGGTTTCGGTATATAGGTATCGCTGCTTAGGTAGCGGCTTCAATGCAGGTTTATCGAGTTTGTCGAACAGCGCTTTAAGACTTGCACCATACTGTTTCATCTCACGTTGGTTTAAGTCATTCATAAGCTCACGAATGGCGAGGTTCGGTTCTTTGAAGGTATGGAAGGTTTGGTGTCGTAGCCGCATCATGATCCAGAGTTCAACTAGGGGCACGGCATTCTCTGCTTTGGCTTTGTCTTTCGGTTTGTAGGGGCGAGCAGGCATCACAGCGGTTTGATAGTGATTTGCCAGTTTTTGATAGCTGTCGTTAAGTCTCGGCTCATAGCGATTGGTTTTGGTGACCGCGCTACGCAGATTATCGGGAACCAAGATCTGTGGTATACCGCCGAAGTGTTCGAACGCATTCACATGCGCCTCTAACCAGTAAGCCTTACCTTGACTAGGGAAGGCTTCAACATAGGTGTAATTTGACGCGCCTAAGGTCGCCACGAACACTTCGGCTTCGCGCACTTCACCTGTATCAGGGTTTACCACTTGAAGCCGAGGCCCGCAGTAATCGATAAACAGCTTGTCACCTGCGACATGGAGCGGACGCATGTTGCGCTTTTTGGTTTTGAACCAGCGAGTGAAGTGCTCGCAGAACTGAGTGTAAGCGTAAGCTTGTTCTTGCTCATGGTATTCCTGCCAGAGCAACATCTTCGTCATACCTTTACGTCTGAGTTCGACAGCGTATTGAGTGAAGTCTGACATGACTTTATCGCGACTGGCTTTCTTGCCGTGATACAGAGCTTGAGTGATATCAGCACCGCTACAACTTTCAGGCAGAGGCCAACCAAGTTGGCTTTGTTTAAAGCGAGTAAGGAGTTCCGATATGGTGGACGGGCCGAGTTTAAGGCAAGAAGCGATGCTGCGATTGGAGAGACCGCAGCCGTACTTAAGGCGTAATACCTCTTTGATTTTGTTCATTGGAGTTCTCTTTTTTGCCACGGTCGCTTCCTTACTTTCTTGTTTAAGAAGTAAAGAATAGCGAGCTATTGATTTAAAAGAGAAAAAGGTAGGGTTTCGGACATTCCGATCGCGGTTTTCGCTATTCCGAACACCGATTTCGGAGATAGGTCAAAAGTGACCGGATAATCGCGGAATCAGTGTTCGGTTTAAACCGAAATAGGTGATCGGATAATCCCGAAATATGCAAAATCTAAAACGCGCAAAACCATTTAATGTGGTTGTTGTTGCTTTAGTTAATAAGCTCGCAAAAATAGCGTGGTCTGTTTTGGGCACAAATAAAGAATTCTCACTAAAAATTTAAACCAGATTTGCAATGATGATAAGTGAGGACAAAATGGTTAGACCACCAGATTGAAACTTGTTGAGTGAACAAGCAAATTAAAATGCTTCGATGGTTATGAAGACAATCTGGCGCGGATCTCATCGCAGAGCGAAGTTGTGTAGTGACTTCATAAAAACTCTGAATACATTGGCGCAAATCAGCACGTTATTATTTACTTGCAAATGCGGGGCGTACCATACCTTCAGTCACTCTTATAGTGGTGAACAACGCTTCATACGACTTCAGGTCGCACGGACATAAACGAGTTAATGATGTTTAATTACTCTTAATTTTTCTGCTCATATTTTTAGCTATCCTGCGCTAAATCAGAAAGTGTCAAAGTCCAAGATTACTGCTTTAAAGAGCGTAAAGCCTCACCTAGTAGGTCTTCTGGCGAAAGGTTAGAGTGAGTCTTTATTATACTTTCGATTCTCCTTGTAGACAAAATTTCACAAGCCTTTCCTTGACCATCAAAGTCCTCTTGTCTTTTGCCGTATGCAATATACACATTAATGAAAGTGCATTCCCTCTCTCTCTCTGAGCAGTTAATTTTGCGGAGTTTTTTTTGAAGACCTTCAAACATTCTATCGAGGATTTGGTCACTATTTGCCTTAGTAAAGTGGCTATAGACTTCAGAGATAGTGCTATTTATTGATAGCTCAAACCTATGTACTTCTGGTTTCATTTAAAATAACTCAAGTATTATTGGGATTTGTCTTACACATACTATAACCAAAAACACTAAAAGTTATTGGTTAATTAATTTAGTCAACTTTGGCTCTTTTTGTTATTAGCTCTTGTCGACAAAGTTAACTGCTTCTAGTTATAAAATACATCATTCCCAAAGCATTGCATTCTTTTGAGTTGGTATCAATGAGATACCAACTTTCTTTTTTAGAGCCTCATGTTGCAACAAAACTGACTTCCACACTCATTGTTTAGGGTGTATCAACATGAACAGTTAAGTGTAACTATTGCCATGTCCTCAGTTTCTGTGCATCAGTTTTTTTACTTTATCCCCTTTGATTCAGTCAGTTCTAGACATAACGTGAATTCTTCAAGATTGATGATTTCCAAGAAGGCTTTGATGCTATGCGTAGCTGGCTTTCTGGCAAGGTTATCCTTGATTGGGAATAGATAAAATGATGCTCTGAATAGCAAAAGTCGACAGTGAAAACTGTCGATTACTACGTTTGCCGCCATTAATTATCTAAAGGATTGATGTGTACAGCTAGTATCAAATATTCTGGAGCAAAATAAGAATACGCTGTAACACCAAAATATCCATTTGTTCATCATAAAATGCGAAGCAAATGTATGCCGTTGAACATGTGTCGCTTAATACAGTGTTCAGTCTGACGAAAGGAAATCATTTTAGTTATTAGTGTCCTTTGACTTTGAACGTAGTACGACAATGTCTACACATGTATTTTGCTTTTACACCTAGAAACTTTTCTATCAAAGTCCGGCGTATCTTTACAATCCATTTTTCCTTACAACAACATGTCATAACAATAACTAAAGTTACTCCTGATACAACAAATCAACTTATGAGATTATTGACTGAAATACAAAGAAGATAGTTAGCACCGAGAGATTTTTTGATTAAGAGTTGCTTATAAAGCAAGTATCTTTAAATGGACTCATTGATTTTCAAGCATCAACACAGATACGCCAACTAATACGGTGTCTTTCATTCATCTCGATCTTTGGACGGATTGTTATTAGTCCTTTGCCGCGTTCCAAGTAAGAAGATGACTATAGTCCTCGCTGCTCATTTGTATTCGCTAAATCATCTTTTTACAACTTAGCTTGATATACCATACTGGCCGAACATCGATTCTTGTCGATAAAGAGATCATGCATAGTGGTATTTTAACGCTACGATTTGCGCTAATAGAGAAGGGCGACATCAATAAGACGGTATAACGATTTCGGCGTTAATTCCTGACACTTCATACTGGTGGTAAGGTTTTAGCATTACGGATCTCCCCACTATCAGCCAACTCTTTGTGGATACGCATTGAGCTACCACGACCTTTACTATTGTCAAAAGCTATTTTGAACTTTTTATCAAGCTTTTGGTGTATTGCCTCACGCTGGGTGATCTTGTGGCGATGCTTAATTCAGTAATAAAATCCACTTCATGAAGCTTCTAACACCATAGCTATGCGGAGAACATTGCAGGTATTCGAACATAAACTCATCGTAATCTACTTTAGTTTTTTTGCGATGTATGGGGTCCACTCATTCTCTGCCAAACTTAAGCATCGGCAGGAAAAGTAAAATGAGGTGTCATCATGCTAAGAACTAACGGAATCGGCATAGACTTAGAGAAAAATCCATTTTAGGTTTGCAATATAAGCCGCCAGGGAGAGTTGCTCTGTAACAAAGCTATCAGCAGGCAGAAGCTTAAGGAGCTCTTTGCTAAAGCCAAACCATCCCTTGTTGATCTAGAAGGCTAGGCTACTTGTCACTACAGGGGGAGATACGCTGAGTCCTTCGGCCACGAAGTGCGTATAATTAGTCCTAAAAAAGTGAAGGCCTATGTTGAGGGTCATGAAACTGGGGCCAATGATGCGTTTGCTAGCGCTAATGCAACATTTCAAATAAGAAGAAAATACAGCAAACCCAAATCGATTGAACAACAAACTTTGATGTATCTTGAAGCAAATCGCCAGTTTCTTTCGAAAACTATCGTGTCTGGTGTTGCACATGCGAAATATCATATAACGAATACGGTATTGTTAAAGGCCTAGCTGCATTAGTGACTTCAACACATTATGAAAGGGATGTTCTACCTGCAAGATGAGTTAAACCATATTCAGAAATAATGAATGCGACCACTAGCCAAATAGAACCCTGTAAAAGACTCATGGCTCTTGAAGGTGTTCGTGAGGTAACCACCTCCATGCTTTATGCTAATTTGGGTGATGGGACACAATTTACTAACGGTCGACAAGCATCAGCGTTTATCAGGCTACCACCTAAGCAATACAGTTTAGGTGGTAAAATGACAATGAAGGGACTAATAAACTTGGCAGAGTTAGGGCTCTTCGCTCGATGCTGTACCTTGGTGATATGTATGCCATATCACCAAGGTACAGCACCTACTAACGAAAAACAGACGTGGCTTATCTAGTTTGTCAATGGGGTCGGTTTCAAAAGGGCTTGTATCGCATTAGCGAACAAAACAGTCAGAACAGTCAGAACAGTTTGCGCAATGCCTCGCTATAACACAAAATATACTTGCTTGCAAAATGAATTAACAGATTACAAATAATTATGTTCAATGGTTAGATCAGCCTACTGAGGCCCTGACTACTTCGCAATGTTATAAAAAGTTTTTTCGCGGCAAGGACAGTAGATACGCATGCATCAAAGGTTAGAAGGTCGCTCCTTGAATGAAAAACCGAATATACGACCGCATCTTACTCCATTGCACATTCTTATCTTGTAAACCCGTAGATTCCATATACGAAGCAGGTGGCAGACCTCTTTACGATATCTTGCTCTTCAGCTTGCTCAGCCAATTGCCTTTTGAACTTAGCAACTTCAGCTGTTAGGGTTTTTCGCGCTGACTGGTATTGGTGTCTTTCCTGACGCCATTTCGCTAACCCTGGCTGTTTCGCTGACGCAGCGACTCGGCTTTGTTAGGCTTTGTTTCCTAATTGGATCTCAGATAGAAACTGCCAATATGGGTGATTATTAGGTTATTTCTATTGTTTTAGGCATACCTAACCCTGTGAGCTTATTCAACGCTTTAATCATGGCGTAGGTTTCACCAACCTGAGCATTATAGTTTCTTAAACTTAATCGCCCACCAAACAGTGTCTTTACACGGAACATGGCCGTCTCTGAAAGTGACCGTTTATGGTAACCGTACTTCTTTTTCCAATGTTTATTTGAGCCGTATAATTTCTGGCAAGCTACCGCCAGATTACGAGGGTGACCTCGCCCCCAAAAAGCAGCACCTTCTCTCGGTGGAATAAGTGGAACAGCTTGTTTAATACGTATGGCTTCGTAGCATTGTCTTGTGTCGTAAGCTCCATCACCGGATATCTCATTGATCCTACGACGAGTTTGATTCAGTAAATTAGGAAGAGCTTCACCGTCGGTGACATTCGATAAACTTAACTCAGCTGCAATGATTTCATGAGTGCCAGTGTCTACTGCTAAATGGAGCTTACGCCAAACTCGACGCTTCCCGTCAGTACCATGTTTTTTTACTTTCCATTCACCTTCACCGTAGACCTTCAGCCCTGTTGCATCAATGGCTAAATGCTGTATTGCGCCTCGGGTCTTTGTCTTGAATGACACATTAACCGTTTTGGCTCGTTTACTGATGCATGAATAATGAGGACATGACAACGGGAGTTGAGCGAGTTTGAAAACAGAATCGATGAATCCTTGTAACGCTCTCAACGGCATCGAAAATACTCGTTTAACCATGAGGGCGGTCGTAATGGCTAAGTCACTAAACAATCGAGGTCGACCTCGTTTACCTTGCTTGAGTTGCTTCCACTGTTGAATCGCTTCTTCATCAATCCAGAATGTCTGTGAACCACGATTGATTAGAGCTTGGTTATATTGTTTCCAGTTAGTTGTTCTGTAGCGAGGCTTTGGCATTGCTCTAAGTATGTGAGTGAACTTAGATGATCTGATCGTAGCTTTAAGCATTAGTTCCCTGATTTAGGAAACAAAGCCGCTTTGTTATGTAATTCAGTGGAACTAAATTAAGAATCTAGGGCGCATCATTACTAACGAAGCTAATAAAAACGGAACATTATTTTTATGGAGAAATTGGTACAAAAGGGCTATTGAATAGAACTAAGAGTTTCGTTAATCAAACTTTTAGTTCAAAAGTTTAAAATAAAAGCAAGGAAATATAAAAATCGTAGGATTAATGTCCTATTAATCTTTGGTGAGTGTATTTAATTTCTTATATTCAAGATTTGTTGGCAGGTAGAAAAATATTTTCGGCGAGATGCTATTGCGCTGACTTAGGTTTGGGATTTAAAATTAATCTAATTAGCGGCAATCAGCTTGCGTCTGAAAGGTTGGATGGGAAATTCTTTTGCGTTTATTCAGTTACCAATGTTTGCATTTGCAAATGAAAGTTCGGTTACGACAATGGAAGAGGGGTGAGCGTTGGTTTGAAGGTTAATAAAAGTTGGCTGTCAATCGTAAATCGTAATTTTCATCTTCGACTCATACGCTTGGTGGAAATAAAATCCATTACAAAAATATTAGTTAATGAAGGTATGTATAAATTATTTAGCAATGGGTTGTGGTATGTGCCTGTTCTTTCTGTTTGTACATTAAATGTTGTAAAATGTAAGGTGGAAAAATGAAAAATGTAAATTTAGATGAATCAAGAATGATTATTGGTGGGAAGTGGGAAATAAATTGTTACGCTCCTAGTTATATTAGTGGTGGGCAAGTTGTAGAACGTGGTTATAATTTCACTAGATACTCCAATGACAAAAAGATGAGCAACAAAAAAGCTAACGACGTTTGTGGTAGCGGTAATTTTTCTCAAGGTTATAAAAGTATTTAGTATTTAATCATGGTGGCGTTTTAAAGAAAGGCGCCACCATTCTTATGGAAGTGAAATTTTGTTTTGTATTTATTCACTATTAGATCTTGGTGTTATGCTTTTAAAGAGGATGGCGGCTTTTTTTTATTTGATTTTTAGGGTAATCATTGGGTTTTGTAATACTTCATTTCCTAAAGTGTGTTTATATACTTGTCTTTCGTTTAGTGCTTTATATTCACTTATTTTTTGTTTGGGTGTTAATGGGTTTAGTGTTAGAAGTAACACAAAAAAAATCGTAGGTAAACATAGTTTTTTACCTAACAAAGCATTTTTTGATATGTATTGTAAACTGTATGTACAGATGATGTGTTATGGCAATAAAGTTATTTGTAATGAAATTAACTTTTGTTCTGAAAAACTTGAAGAATCTAGAGTTGAATATAAGAACCAAACTGGCTGTGATGTTATTTTATATCCGTTGCATGTTTTTTCTGATGAAATAGCAGTGATTGTTGGCTTGGGTGCGTCAAATAATAGATTATATGTTATTAGTGATGTTGATGAAGGTGATTGGAACAAGCGTTGGGGGGATGTCGTTGAAAAATGGAAAAAAAACAATCGAGATTTGTATTTATTCAATCCCTTTGTGAAATCGAAAACTGACGCCTCACGAGGTATAAGAAAAATAGTAAAGAAAGTAAGAAATAATACCGCTGATTTTGCAGTTTTTCCTGACGCACTACCAGAATACACCAGGAGGAGTGGTCAAAGTCACTCTTATAGAAAATCAATATTGTTTGGTAAAGAATCTAATTTACATGCTGGCCCCTTTAATTTTCCTTCTTTAATGCGAAAAGATGTATTACCATATTATATTTTTTTAAAAAATGGGCGTTTGAAAATCGAAATATTACCTATTATTGAAAAAAACAATGTTAAGCATGAGCTTCCATTATTGATAGAGCATGTAATTGGAGGGATGCATTACAAGCAGTGGTTACTTTGGCATTTTCCCTCATTTTTCTATCGACAAGGTTAAATAATGAATACAGTGTGTTTACAAGGTGAAATGGCTGAGTGTGGGTTGGCTTGTGTAAGTAGTATAGCTGAGCTCCATAATAAAAATGCGCCTTTGAGTTATTTAAGAACATTATGCAGACCATCAGATCTTGGGACTAGCCTTTATGACTTAACTGAACTCTTTGGGAAATTAGATCTTAATGCTCGTGCAGTTTTATTTAACATTCAACTAATTCAAGAGTTGCCTACTCCTTGCATTCTTCATCTCAATGACAGCCATTATGTCGTATTGGAGAAGGTTAATAGTTATTGTGCAGTTGTAATGAATCCCGCTTTAGGTAGGCAGGTATTAAAACTTGGAATATTAAAAATGAGCTTATCCGGATACGCTATCGTATTGGATGAAGAAAAGAAGCTTAACGCTAATAATTCATTTTTTAACATTTTCCAGTTTAAGAATAAAGTCATAAAACTCGACGCTCTTTTATTAATTTATGGTTTATTATCCACATTACTATCTTTGATATTGCCGGCAATAATGTTAAATATAAATAACGGTTTTAAGAACTTTGAAAACCTAGATTTTCATATGTTATTTTATCTGGCAATAGCTCAAATAATTTCTGTAGTTATAATTAGGCAAGGCTATAAGCGAACTATGATAATAGAAGGCGCAACTATGGCCAAAGAAAGTAATAAAATGTATGCTCGATTTTTAAATAATAAGATGTCTTTTTTTGAGCGTCGGACCTCAACAGATGTTGCTAATAGGGCACTTAAGTTTGTAGGCGCGCAAGTTGCAAAATCGACTATTTATAACACTTTAATTATCTGTATTATTCAACTTATAATTTCATTTTTAATTGTTGGTTACATTTCCCCATATTTGGCCTTTTTTTTACTATCTGTATCTTGCATATCATCATTCTTAGCTTGGGTGTCGAGGAAGAATTTAAGTCAAATTAGCATAGTTGAAGAATCTTATCGAGAAAATATATTTAAGCATTTTGTGGAATCTTTTAATTCAATTTCTGACATAAAGTCAAAAAAGGCAAGTAAGAATCTTTGCGTAGTAAATGATTCGAAAGTGAATCAACTCGTAGACTTTAACATTGAATCTGGTTTAAAGCATCTGAAATTCCCAATAATGCAAGAAATTATTGGGATATTTGATATGATATTGACATTATGTTTGTGTTTTTGGTTGATTCAATATAATAACACCCCTTTATCATCTGTATTTTTGTTTTTTTATGTTAAGCAGGTGTTTTCTACTTCTTTTAATCGTTTGATTGAAATAAATGACTCGTTTGGCGCTTTTGATGCAGCACAGGAAAGAGGAAAAGACGTTATTGAATTTGAAAAGGATAACAGCATTCACCAGTTCGATAACGATAGAGTCGGAGGGCTCCATCATGTAGGCATTGTCGAAAAAAAGTCTGATAGAAATTCAATTATTTTCCCCGAATTGATAATAACTAAAGGGCAGTTAGTTGCTGTTACTGGTTGCTCTGGTTCGGGTAAAACTACGTTATTAAAAATATTGTCTGGTTTATATTGTAATATTAAGTTGTTGAATGATGATGGGGGCGAGATGGATAATAACGTGATTATTTCATCAAATTATTATCATGCTACCAATCAAGACTTTATTAGTGGTTCTGTACGTGAGAATATCACAATGTTTGATGCAAATCATTGTGACTCTGATATCCTTACTTTAATAGAAAAGCTTGGTTTGGGACAGGTTATAGCATCATTACCCCAAGGTATAGATACGAAAATTAATGATTATACAAATCCCTTTTCTTCAGGAGAAAAGCAACGTGTATTATTATGTAGAGCATTACTTTCGAATAAGAATACTTTATTGTTAGATGAACCTATGAGTAATTTGGACGAGTTGAGTTGTGATTTAATTATGAGTACATTGAAAGGAACAGGAAAAACGATTGTTTTTACTAGTCATAACCCTTCTTCAATTAGGAAGGCAGATAAAATTATTGATCTTAATATTAAAAATCAGGATCATGAAAGTGAATTTTCGTGAAATTGTAACTAATAAAAAAAACACTTTGCTGTTACTTTTTATTCTAATTTTATTATGTTTTATTTATGTGAACATCATTGGCAGTCCAAATAAGTTTCAGGGATGGAAGACGCATGTTGTTTCGATTGGCAGTATCACTCGTAACGTAGAGTCTATCGGTGTGATTGAGGCCGCTAAAATGATTGATGTTGGCGCCAGTGTTTCTGGGGAAGTTACCGAATTAATGGTTGGTGTAGGCGATAAAGTTTCACAAGGTCAACTGTTGATCGAAATTGACCCTACTGTAAGTGCAAACGAGCTTAAAACAGCACAGAATGAACTGAAGATAGCTGTAGCAAATTTTGATGTTAGTCGCGAACGGTTTCTATATGAACAAGAACAGTTAGAGCTCATTGCACATTTAGTAAAGATTGGAAGCAAAACATCACAAGAGTTGAAAGAGCAAAATCTTGTATACTTGGAAAGCAAAGCGTCCTTGCAAAGTAGCAAACTTTCTAAAGAGACAGCGATGTTGGCGGTGGACTCAAAAAAAGCTCAATTGACTTACACAATGATACGCTCTCCAATAGACGGAACAGTGGTGTCTATACAGGTTGACAAAGGTCAAACTTTGGTTTCAACGCAGCAAGTAAGTAACTTGATAAAAGTTGCAAGTTCTGACCAATATATTGTGAGAATTCCTATATCGGAGTACGATATTTCGAATATATCTATTGGAGATGTTGTGGATTTCTATATCTTGGGTGTTTCAAATGAGACATATAAATCAAAAATATCGAATATTGATTTGACTCCATTAAGTAACAGTTCAACCTCAAAAGGTGTTATTTATAATGTTTCTTTCCATGTTTCCCGAGAACTGTCAGAACACGTTCGTATTGGTATGTCAGTAGGTGCGAAAATAAAAATAATGGAAGAAATAAATGTTGTTATTGTTCCTAGCCATTATGTTCGATATGACACAAATGGAGTTGCGAATGTTACTGTACTAGATAATGGTAATGTTATCACCAAAACAGTCGAATTAGGTTTGTATGATTTTTTAAATTCCGAAGTAGTTTCCGGAATTGAAGTTGGTGATGTTTTGATTTTAGAAGGAATCGATTAATGCCTTTGATTAAAATTAGAAATCTAACTAAATCATTCCATAAAAATAGTAATAATACTGTTGTATTAGACAAGATTGACTTAGATATTCATGAAGGCGAGTTAGTAGCTATAGTAGGGAGTTCTGGTTCGGGAAAGTCTACATTAATGAATATTATTTCTGGCTTGGATTCTAACTGGAGTGGAGATTATCATTTAGATAGTTGTGATATGCAGTCTTATGACAATGAACAATGGGCTAAGATTAGGAGTTGTTATTTTGGTTTTATCTTTCAATCATATAATTTAATACCTTACCTTAGTTGCTTAGAGAACATTAAATTACCATTGTTATACTTTAAGTGCAAAAAACCTCACTATTCGAATACCCTTGTAGAGACTATAAACCGGTTAGATATTAAAGAAGTGAGTTCTAATAAGCCAAGTGAGCTCTCGGGCGGGCAGCAGCAACGGGTTTCTATTGCGCGAGCTTTGGTTAGTGAACCTCGGATTCTTTTGGCTGACGAGCCAACTGGTGCATTGGACATACGAAATAGTGAAGAAGTAATAAATATTTTAAAGGAAATAAATAAAGATGGAACTACTGTAATAATAGTTACTCATGATATGAGTATTGCTGAGTTGTGCGATAGGCAAGTTTCAATTTCGGACGGTAAGGTTATAAATGGTATTAATGAGGGGTCTGTTGTTAATGATAAAATTAATCATAATGAAATACAAGGTTATAATTTTCCGTATCGTATGAAAACCGTGTTGTTAAACTTATTTTTTTTGTATAAAAATAATAAGATAAAGCTTTTTTTAAGTCTCATAGGAGTAATAGTAGGTATTGCAACTATTGTACTTAGTTTGTCTGTATCTGAAAGTGTAGAAAAACAAGTGATATCAGAGTTGTCACGAATGGGAAATAATACGGTTCAAGCTGCATCTTATGGCGAGCAAGATGGACTGCTAATAGAAGATACGTTCAATAAATTAAAAACATTTAACGAAATTAAATATATTTCGCCATATTTACGCGCGCAAAAGAAAATAAAGCGAGCCTTCAAAAAATATGATAATAGTATTTCAAATGATGCCAGTACAATACTTGGCGTATCTCATGAATTTAAGAATCTAATTAAGTTACGGCTTTTAATTGGTCGGTTAATGAATCAAGAAGAGGTGGAACTTGGTCAAACTGTTGTTGTGATTAATGAAATTCTAAACAAACAACTATTTGGAACGCATGATTCAATTGGCAATAAATTGATTATCGATAACATGGTTTTTACTATTATAGGTATAGTAAAACAGAGTGACGCACGCACACCACAACCTATTGCCTGGATCCCGTATACTACATTTATCCATCGAATTAGTAATTCAAATGTTATTAACGAGTTTCACTTTACAGCAATTGAGTCTGATTTAGAAAAAATCATTATTGATTACTTATATAAGATTACAAAAGGTAGTTATACATTTTGGTCAGATAAAGAGTATGTGGAATCTCTTAATAGAGTGAAAAATTTATTTTCAATTTTTATCTTGTCAATTTCTTTTATTTCTTTGTTTGTTGGAGGATCAGGAATTATGAATATAATGTTGGCTTCGGTTAGTGAACGGTATTCAGAGATTGGATTGCGTCGTGCAATTGGAGCATCAAAAAAAAATATACTTGAACAGTTTCTGATTGAGTCCCTTTTTGTTACATTGTTAGGTGGTTTTTTAGGTGTTCTATTGTCCGTTGGTACATTAATTGTGATGAAAAATATATTAATTGATTTTGAGATTATATTGTCTTCTTATTCCATTTTTGTTGGCGTGACATTTTCCTTATTTACTGGGTTATTATTCGGCTTGTTACCTGCCATTAAGGCTTCGAAATTAAACCCTATAGAAGCGCTTTCTCGATGATTTTTAAAAAGTGTTTATATTTGTTTTTATTGCTTATCATTGGTTGTAGTAATATTAATAGTAATCACTTTGATTACGAAAAAAAAACGAAGGTGGAAAATGAACAGGGTGATTGGTTATATGATATAGAAGAATCTAATTTGTTAACTACCCCTTACTTAAATGAATTGTTAGCTAGTGTCATTATCAATAATTTCGAGTTAAACTTAGCTATACTAGACATCAAAAAAGGGGAACTAAATACAAAAAAGAAAGATGATGAACAGGGTGTTCAGATGAATATTAATGTTAGTTCTTCTCATTCAAAATATTTGGACCACGGAGATGAATCTAGTGGTAACTATAGTACCTCTTTTGGTTTGTCTTATGATGTTGATTTTTTTGGTAAAAAAAAT
This sequence comes from Vibrio sp. L5-1, assembly GCF_021728315.1. NCBI lineage: Bacteria > Pseudomonadati > Pseudomonadota > Gammaproteobacteria > Vibrionales > Vibrionaceae > Vibrio > Vibrio sp. L5-1. The sequence goes on from NZ_JAKKCQ010000005.1 coordinate 240,167, forward strand.
ATTGAAGATAAGTTGATGTCGATAGACCAAGAGTTATCGTTTTTAGACTTTTTAGGCCTTAAGAATGACATAACCACTTTAGTTATTAACGAGTATGTGTCAATATCTTCTAACAAGTTGAAGCTCGATGTATATAAAAGAATCAAAGATATCCGTATTGATATCTTGAAAATTGAAAGGGAACGATTAGATTCTGGCGTTTCTGTTGGTTCTGAGGTCCTGTCCGCTCAACAATCTTTAGACTCCGCGGTGGCTATAATTGAAAATATCAAGGAAGAAATTTTCAATTCAGTTAACAGAATTGAATTTTTTTCTGGGAATACTGAATTTATCGATATAATTAAAATTAGCGAAGTTGATGTCATAAATTTACCTGATGTGACATTTTCTGATTTGCCAAAATTCGCTGGTACACATCATAGCGTATTAGGTTCTATGCTTCAAATTAAATCTAGTGAACTAAATTTCGAACTTGAAGAAGTTGCCTGGTATCCACAATTTTCGATATCTGGGAGCATTGGTACTCAAGGTGAAAAACTGCGTGAAATTTTTGAAAATCCGTTTGGTTCTATGTCTTCATTATTGATTTTTCCTGTTATTGAGTGGCATAAGCGGACTACTAATATGGGCTTAGTTAATGCTGATTTAACAACGGCACATTTAAATTATGAAAATGTAATTAGTTCGGTCGTAGACGTTATGAACAGTTCTTTAATTAATCTATATGCAGCGCAAAGGCATTATGAAATTAGTCAAATTGAGTTATCGACAGCTAGGTTGACTAGATATTACAGTTTGAATAATTATAATGCAGGCTTTACATCAAAGTATGCAGATCTTCTTACAGAATTTGATTTTCTGAATTCCAAATTGACTGAAATCGATGCTCAGTATAATTTAGTGACTGCAAAAGTTGAGTTATGTTCAGCACTCGATTATCGTGGTTGTCTTTGATTGTCTTTGATTGTCTTTGATTGTCTTTGATTGTCTTTGATTGTCTTTGATTGTCTTTGAGGCGTAATTAAATTTAGAGCTAATGCCACCCTGTTTCGGGCATTTCTTAGTTAATACGACAAGTTTCAGGCATACCTAACCCAGTAAGCTTGTTCAACGCTTTTATCATCGCGTAAGTTTCACCTACTTGTGCATTGTAATTTCTTAAACTTAAACGACCACCAAGCAACTGTTTAACTCGATATATCGCTGTTTCTAAGAGGGAGCGTTTGTGGTAACCATAACGCTCTTTCCAATACTCATTTGAGCCATATAACTTCTGGTTACCTACTGTGAGATTTCGGGGATGACCCAGCTCCCAGAAAGTAGCCCATTCTCTTGGAGGAATAAGCGCAACGGCTCGCTTAATCTTAATCGCATCGTGGCAGGCTCTCGTTTTTGTCTTAAATGTGACCTCAACTTGCTTTTGTGTTCGGCTAACAAAAGTGTTGTATTTAATACTAAACGGAATATGAACCTAAACATCGAGTCGGTGAATCATTGCGGCGTTCTCGGTGGTATAGAAAATGCTCGTTTTCCCATACCCCTGAGGACAGTCGTGAAGGCTAAGTCACTGAATCGACTCGCCACTTACCCCCAAAATAGCAGAGAACCGCGGTTAATGAGAAATTGGTTGTATTGCTTCCAGTTGGTTTTTTTGTAAAGAGATTTAGGAATAAGATTATGAATGGAATTAGCTAATCAGCTCTTATGTTATGGATCTAGTTTGGATTACGCAACAAAGTAAATTGAATCAGGCTCTAAATACTCGTTTGTTCGTTGTAATATAGTTTATCAGTTTCTGTGAGGAAGTTCATTTAACTATGTCGTCATGTGCCGAAATATTACAATGCCAAAGGGACGGAGTTAAAGTTGTTGATTTGCATCTTAATGTGTTCGCGTAACTTCATATGAGCGGGGTTATGCGTATCACGTTTATGATAGATGAATTTATAAGGAATTTCGTAAATGTCGATGGGGCATTCGATTATTTGTAGATCGAGACGCTTGCTCCACTTTGTTGCAAATGATTTGGACATGAGCCCTAAGTAATCATGTAGCGCGACGTTCATTGCCATCCCTGCCAGCGAGCAAGTAACTGCACCGGTTTTACGCTCTTGCATCGCTTCTTTAGCTAGTTGCTCAAAACCGGTAGCGTTTTGCCACCTTCCAGAAAACAAACAATGAGTTTCATTGTAAAACTCTTGTTTGGTTAGCGAACCCTGAATTCGAGGGTGTTTACCACGACAAATAACTACAGCAGGCTCTTGGTAAGCTTCTTCGATAACAAACGCAGGGTCTTTGGTGGTCACTGTATCTACGATTAGGTCCATTTCCTGACGTCTAAGTTGCTCAAATAAAAAGCATTTTTCCGGGGGGGATTCGTGTAATACTGCGCCATTAAGTGATTTGATTTTGTGCAAAATAGATTCTGAGCAATACACTTCAAATACTTTTTCTTCTAATACTGCGCTTTCGATAATGTTAATGGCTTGTTGAAATTGAGGGGCCAGTTGATACGCTGTTGAAGTCAGCGTGATACCTCTTCCTTTCTTTACAAACAGTTGTTTATTCCCTACTTGTTGCTCTAGGCGCTTCATCGATGCGCTGACTGCAGGCTGCGTAAGTTGCAGATGCTCTGCTGCTTTAGTGTAAGATTGGAGGTCTGCTACGACAAGAAATGTTTGAATTAGGTTTAAGTCCATTATCGTTCTCATAAATTGAATTTATACATTAACAAAATTTCACTATATTTATTTCGTTTACTTGTTAGTTTAACCTAACCTGTATGGGAGTTTAAGATGAACTTCCTATAATTTCAGAGAATTAATGGAGATGTTATGAAAAAGGCAACCAAAGAAAAAGGGAGAAGACTGGTGCTTAACGCCTGTACGCTCGCGTTAGGTGCTGCTTCTGCTACCGCAAACGCGGCTGAGAAACCCAACATCTTGGTGATATTTGGCGACGATGTAGGTTACTGGAATTTAAGTTCGTATAACCAAAATATGTTAGCTTACAATACGCCAAACATCGACACTCTTGCTCAAGAGGGCGCTAAGTTTACAAACTTTTACGCACAGCAAAGCTCTACCGCTGGCCGCTCTGCTTTTATTACAGGCCAAATGCCTAAGCGTACTGGCTTATCAAAAGTCGGTTTACCTGGTGCGGTTGAAGGTATCTCTAAAGAAGATCCAACCATCGCTACCATTTTAAAACAGATGGGTTACGCGACAGGTCAATTTGGTAAAAACCATCTAGGTGACCGAGATGAACATCTTCCAACAGCCCACGGTTTCGATGAATTTTTCGGTAACCTGTACCATCTGAATGCGGAAGAAGAGCCAGAAAACGTGGATTACCCAACGGGCCTTGAGTTCAAGAAGAAGTTTGGTCCACGCGGCGTTATCCACTCGTACGCTGACGGAAAAATTGAAGATACAGGCCCTCTAACACGTAAGCGCATGGAAAACATTGATGGCGAATTCCTCGACGCAGCTGAAAGCTTCATTGAAAAACAAGTCAAAGCAGATAAACCGTTCTTTACTTGGTTTAACGCCACTCGTATGCACAACTTCACTCATCTACCAGAAGAGTACAAGGGTAAAACAGGTGCGGGTTTCTACGCTGATGGTGTGAAGCAACACGATGACCAAATTGGTCATCTACTAAACAAAATAAAGAAATTGGGTGTTGATGACAACACCATCATCGTTTACACCACAGATAACGGTCCTATGATCAACTTGTGGCCAGATGCGGGGATGACGCCATTCCGCTCTGAGAAAAACACGGGGTGGGAAGGTGCGTTCCGTGTGCCTATGTTGATCAAGTGGCCTGGTAAGATAGAAGCGGGTAAAACGTTCAATGGTATGATGTCTCTAGAAGATTTTTTTCCAACGTTAGTCGCGGCCGCTGGTAACGATAAAGTGACTGATGAGTTGCTTAAGGGAAAAAAAGTTGGTGATATGAACTACAAAGTTCACTTGGATGGATACAACCAGCTACCTTACCTAATAGGTAAAACAGATAAGTCTGCGCGTAATGAGTTCGTCTATTGGAGTGATGACGGCGATCTACTCGCTTTACGTCAAGGTAAGTATAAGTTCCATTTCTTGATTCAAGAGAACGAAACTGGTTTAGATATTTGGAAGAAACCATTTACTAAACTGCGCGTTCCGCAGTTCTATGACTTAAGCATCGACCCATTCGAACGTGGTGACACAGGTATGGGTTACGACCGTTGGATGTACGAACGTACGTTCTTAGTTATGCCTGCAATTGCGAAGGTTAAAGAAGTTATGGACACCTTTAAGGAGTACCCTCCTCGAATGGAAGCTGCTTCATTTGTTCCTAAGTAACGTATAATTACAAGTGGCGCTCATAGGGGGGCCACAATCCGAAGAGAGATATGCATGAGCAAAATTTCCCCACGTCACTCTACCACTATGCCAATTGTGCCAATGAAAACGGCGTTTAAATCCCTACAAGGAAATGAACGTCGGTTCCACGTGATGGCAAAACCCGGCGGTGCAAAATGTAACATTGACTGCCAATATTGCTTTTATTTACATAAAGAAAACCTGCTTCATCAACCAAAGCAACCTAAAATGGATGATGAAACCTTAGAATTATTTATTAAGAGTTATATTGAGAGTCAAGACGGAGAGCAAATCGTATTTTCTTGGCAGGGCGGTGAACCAACACTGCTTGGATTAGACTACTTCCGCAAAGTGGTTAAGCTACAAAAGAAATACCAGCCAGAAGGCATACGTATTGAAAACGATCTACAGACCAATGGCATTCTACTTAATGATGAGTGGTGTGAGTTCTTACATGTGAATAACTTTTTAGTTGGATTGTCGATTGATGGTCCACAAGAGCTGCATGACAAATATCGCAAAACTCGTAGCGGTAAGCCTACTTTCCATTTGGTAATGAAAGCAGTTGAAAAACTGCAGCAACGTCAGGTGCGATTCAACGCTTTGGTGACGGTAAATCGCCACAACGTGAAGTATCCATTGGAGATCTACCGTTTCCTTACCCGCGATCTTGGCGTGACTTATATCCAGCTAGCACCTGTGGTCGAGCCAAATGATTTTCATACGACCGCACCACAGTTCTGGAATGAACAGATGATCCCAGAGCTGGGGAGTGAGTTAGCTAAACCTGGGCATCCAATGTCAGTTGTCACTGATTGGTCAGTTGATCCTGATGATTGGGGGGAATTTCTTAGCACCATGTTTGTCGAATGGGTCAACAATGACTTAGGTCAAGTGCTGGTCAACCTATTTGAAACTGCTGTCGCTCAAGTGATGGAAAAGCCTTCTCAGCTTTGTATTACCGCAGAATTCTGTGGCAAAGGCTTAGCGATTGAACATAACGGTGATGTATATAGCTGTGACCATTATGTGTATCCCGAATACAAGTTGTCGAACATTCACGACCAAACGTTGAATGAAATGGTATTTTCTACTCGACAGTTTACTTTTGGTATGGCAAAGCGTGACTCACTACCAGAATATTGTAAGCAGTGTCCCTACCTAAAATATTGTTGGGGCGAATGCCCGAAAAACCGTTTAATCATGACCCCTGACGGTGAACAAGGGCTTAATTACCTTTGTTCTGGTATCCGCCGATTCTTCGATGATACATTGCCTATGTTGGTTGGTTTATCGCAGATCTTGCAAAAGCAAAACAGTAAATATCAAGTATAGTTGGTCATTAAGTATATTTTGCAGTTGAGCATAGTGTGAATTTAGCAAATCTTTACGTTGTTATTTATCTGGATTATTTAATTATCGCTTAGCCAATTTTTAACTCAATGTATTATATTTTTTTATAGTAAAGGTTTTTGGACAGTCGGTAGTTTTTTAATCTTATTGGAGTATTCTAACTTTTGACAGAAAATTAGGAGATTTCTTGTATTACTACGATCTCGAAGGTTGCTCAATAGCTTGCTAGTTGAGTCGGACAGAGGACTTGCACAAGGTCCTTTTGGGATGGCTATTTTGGCCCTTTGATGCCATAAAACAGTATCTGAATACCATTAGTTGTTGTTAGTTATTTTATTTAAGCCATTGAACTAAAAGTTTGATTAACGTCACTTACGCTGAATCCCACCGGTAGTTCTGACCTTCTTGTTTGCCGGCGCAATAGCGGCTATTCTTTTACCATGTCGCTTTATCTTAGGTTTAGGCTGTCGTTTTTATAATATTATTGTTTAATTCTGTCTAAAGATAGGTCGGTCTGTTCTGTATTTTTTATCAATACAGTAAGTTTTCAGGTATACCAAGCTTGTAAGCTTATTCAGCGCTTTACTCAAGGCGCTGACGGATCCCTTCATAATTTCCCTAGTCCTGCGTTGTGTGTGAGCCTTTGATATTCGAACATTCCCCATTGATATTGGATTCATTAATTTGATATCGCCGATGATTTCGTACCTCTCTCCCTAGAGGAGGTATGGATAGAACTCGGCGGTGTTTAATGCTGTTGGCTTGGAAGTCAAAATGCCATTTGGCCTGTACTGCAATTAGGCCATTCCACGACATCAAGATTTCAGCGAGCAATGCAATAAGAAGCAGGATATCCAATCGCTTAGTACAGCGAGTTCTGTTGTGACGAAGTGTGATTCCATAGGCGGTACTCTTTAGATCGCGGAATGCCTCTTCTATCTGCATACGCTTGGCGTACAGATTGGTAATTTGTACTTCATTTAAGATATGTCGAGGGACATTAGTCGCGAGTAGCCACGGCTCCTTTGCACTGCGTTGATAGAGATGTGTAGCGGAGTGTTTTTTTTGGCTGGTTCTGCCTTTTTCTAATCCCTTATAAACATAGGCTTCACAAGATATTGGTGATCTCTTTGCTAATAAGCAGTGGCCAATATATTTGGGTTTATGGACAGCGTTTGGATAAAAGGTTTTATTTGAGGCCCAAGGTTTTTGAGGTTGTTTGATTGATACTTCACCTCGGACACGACCTAACCAAAACCAACTTTTCTCCTGTACTTGGCGGAACCAAGTATTTCTAAAACCCGCATCAGAAATAATGATTGGACTGGTTTTATTCGGCAAAACACTTTGCAATTTATCGAGGAATGTTTGGCGACTTTTCGGTGAATTGTATTGGCCATACTCAAAAACTTGTTCAAAGATTGTGATAGTTCGACCATCAAGTGCAACTGATGCACTTAACGTCATATAACAACGAAGTTGTTCACGAACATCAGACCAATCAACAAGGATCACAAGGCATGGGCTAGCACCCGTTATTAAGTAGGCATGCCATTTATAGATAAGGTCTTTTTCACGATGTAGTTTCCAGTTTTCGACCTAGTTTAGTCAGCGTTGAGTCTGAACCGTCAAGTACACTTTTTGTAGCAAGTATCAGAGAACTCTAGCGTTTTTTGTGAATGGAGGGGCATTGGTTTTGTATGGTTTGTTGTAGAATCTGAATGTCGCGCATTGTTAACCCACTTGTTCGAAATGTGTGTTCAGCGATATTCATTAGATCAAAGACGGCGATGCGCGTCTACCTCATTGTTTTTACGCCTGATTATGAGGGGATTCGCAAGCTCAAGGCGTAAGTTTCCACCACTGGGCATTGTGATTTTTCTAAAACTTAAACAACCTCCAAGCAACTGTTTAACTTTGTACATTACTGTTTCTGAAAGTGAGCGTTTGTAGCAACCATACCGATGTTTCCAATACTTAGCTGAGCTGTATATTTTTTTGCAGCCTACTGTGAGGTTTCCGGGACGAATACATTCCCATAAGTGCCTCTTGCCTTGGAATAATAATCGTAACAAGACGCTTAATCCTAATGGCATCGAGATAGGCTCTTGTACCATAAGCGCAATCATCAGGTACCTCAAAGATGCTTCGGCGGTTTTGTTTTAAGCAAGAACCAACATGCTTTGTTCTTGGCTGAATACAAGTGTGTGCGGACAATTTAGTGGAACATGGGCTAGCCTAAATATCGAGTAGATGAATACTTCAGCGCTCTCGGTGGCATAGAAAACACTCGTTTCACCATGAACACTATTGTGTGGCTAAATCACAGAATCGACGCGACCTCCTACGCTTCAATTTAGTCATTTACCGCGTGTTCATCAACCCAAAAGGTCAGAGAACTGCGGTAATTGAGTGAACGGTTGTACTGGTTGTTTTGAAAAGAAGCTTAGGCATGAGGCTACAAGAGGTAGCGGACGTAGCTGTTCAGATCGTAGGTTATGGATTTAGTTGCACTGAATCACGTAATAAAGTCCGCTCTACCTCTAAGTGAAGTCACGCTACAAAGTCGTATTCGGATGTTTATAGGTTGTTAGCATTTTTGCTTGAGTGGGTTTTGATATGATAACGTAATTTTCACTTCCGCCGGTTAAAGTTAATAGTTTAATTTGCAAGGGGTTGAAATGTTTTTATATGATGGTGTGGAGGTTAATATTGTTTATCAACCTAAGTATTGCTTGATAAATAACAAGGTAAGTGGGTTGGAAGCACTGACTAGAACATTTGATGGCGGTTTGAAGATTGATCATGAATTGTATTTGTCGAATTTAAATAATAGGTGTTTAATAAATGATTATACAATTTTATTTATTGAAAATTCATTTTTAGAGTTAAATAGAAATGACTTACTTGATGTTGAGGTATCATTTAATATATATTCAAATCAATTGTTAGATGATGTTTTCGTCTCTAAAATGTTAAGCGTTAGAAAATGTTATAAAGGCATTGTTACATTGGAGATTTCTGAGAAGGAAGCTGTGGATTCTTTAAGGCTACGGGAAGTGGTCATGAAGTTGAAATGTCATAATATTAAAATATCATTAGATGATTTTTCAAAAGATTCGGCAACTATATGTAATCTTTTGAGTGTTGACTATGATGAGGTTAAAGTTGATAAATCCTTAATCGATATGTTAGACGCAGAAAAGACAAAAATGTTTATTAAAATGTTAGTTGGGTTTGCTTCGGATGTTAATTTAAAGTTGGTTGCGGAAGGGGTCGAATCTCAATGCCAAGTGCAAACGTTAAAAGAGTTGGGTGTTGATTTTGTGCAAGGATACTTTTTCGCTAAGCCCACTTCAGCTTGCGAGCTAGCGTTGGTATAGATTATATCTGTATTATTTTAGATATTTTATTTCTATTTTGTTATCAAGCGAACTGTAGATCGCTTCAAAGATGGGTATTTGTTGGACCATTTTATTAAAGGGTATTAGTATGCCGACCCATTTGTAAGTCTTATTGAAGTGCTTTAAGCCACTTTTAGATTCATCCCCAAAGTTGGTGACGGTACCTTCAAGTGATTCTAGATACTCTTTGAAAGCCGTGCGAGATGTTTGTATATATATATACTCTGCAGTGAAGTTTCTTTCTAAGCAGAATGATATGCTCTCTAATATGCTAGAGCAAAATATTGTTGTTGATGAGGAATAAGTGCTTGGTGTGGAAAGTACATTATCATGTACTAAGTTATTCTGCATAATGCGTGGCCTATTTTTGTTGACCTTGATTAGCTCGCGTAACGTAGTTAGATAAATTACATGATGCGCTCGAAGTTCGCCTTCACAATTATGATATTCAAGAAGTAAATAGTTTGAATTGTCAGGGTTGATTAGTTTTTGAAAGTCATTGTACCGTTGTTCTCCCCATTCACGCATTAATATCTTGCTTATTTTAGGGTCGGCATACTGTGGGGTTGTTATAGCATTACAGTTTGTTGAATAGTTTAGTTCATAATGAAATTCACTTATTTCCTCTGTTAGGTCGGAATGACTTACATTAGGAAACCTTTTATCAAATAATCTTTGTTCAATGTCTGCCTTTGATTTAATTAATGTCAGGCCTGCAGCTTCCCTTGCTATTGATAGTGCATCCTTTAGCGATGAATTAATTAACATTATTTGTATTTGTCTTTGGGTTGATGGTACCGTGCGGCCATTCTCCCAGCGTGAATAAGTACCTTTATCTAATCTTTCAAAGCTTGGATGTGTGGATAACAGGTCTACCATGTCTGTTTGACTAAGGTTTTTCCCTTGCCTCGTTTTCTTTAATAATTCTTTAAACATTGATTCTTCTCTTTGGTTAGATGCGTGCTTTATGGTTCTATAATTCTAATGCTTTCTAGTGGCGTTGTTGATCAAATTAGGTAAGGAATGCAGTTCCCCTGCATTATCTAGCTGTTAGTTTATAATAGGTATACCTAATCCTAGGGCGTTGTTCAATACTAGCTATGACCTAGCTATGACCTCTCCAATTTGGGAGTTGTAACATATCAAGCTCAATGTATCGATAGTCAGCCCCTTATATAGAGACAACGGTCGTGATATAAGGGCAGTTTTACACTAAGCTAACTTATCGTTTTTGAGCGTTTCAACGGCTTCATTTCCTTTGCTGGGTTCAGTAATATCGGATGAACTCTACTGAACCAACGTTAACAAGACTAACTCAGCACTAATCACATTATGGGTATCAATATCAATCGCAGGGTAAAGTGCAATTTACTCCAAGTCCTAACTTTTCAGCTTCAGGTATTTTAATTTTCTATTCACCTTCCCCAAAGGCTTTCAGGCCTGTTGAATCTATCGCGATGTGTCGAATTGGACCTTTGGAACTGTTCCTATATTTAACCGCTTACTTACGCTTGTGTAATCAAAAATGGGGCGTCAACCAATGATCAATGCAAATATAGAGTCTATAAAGCCTTGAGGCACGCGTAAGTGTAAGGCGGCGTTAAAACGGTTTCGATGTGAGCATCAGAAAACGGAAAGCCTCTACTTCGTTTGTATAGAGTTTTATTATATTCACTCCGGTCAGTTATTTTCTTTTTTGACTTTCCTATGTCGCTACTATTACATCAACTACATGAGGTTAGGTTACAGGATTTAAGAGCGGTTCAACTGATTTAGTATACCAACGTCCTTTCTTGTTATTAATTAACAGTAACATTACTTCGGGAAATAAAGGTGTAAGCAACTGTATGATGTTTATATTCTTGTATATTTTCATAGAGTGTGTTGCTTAATACATAGCTACTTCAGTGAGCGAATGCTTGTGATGCGAATATACACCTCCCCGAGGGAGGTGTAAGCACACTGACTGAACTATTTGTTGCAAGACTGTGTTATGTTGTCGATTCGTTCGTTTGCGCGATCAGCTTCTTCTTGGGCTTCTACTGCTGTGCTTTTAGTTAATTGAGCTTCAGATGTTAGTGTTACTTTCTGCTCCTTAAGGTCTTGTAAATCTTGGTTTAACAGACTTACCTGGTTATTAAGATTGTTTATTTTCGTCATTGTTTCTTCATCTGGACTTGAAGAACAACCTCCGAGTAGAAGTGCTGAAGAAGTTACTGCTGAGACTAGCATTTTATTCATATATATCCTTGAATATAAGTAAGTATCAAAACCGATGCGACTTTATCGGTGAGGTTGGCTACACTTGAGATTTGGTCTGTTATGTAGAATTAAAAATAATAATGATTTAATGTAACTTGCACTTGCACTTGCACTTGCACAAAAGCCGCAAGACCGATTCTGTTTATATGCGTGATTTATAAAAATAGTTTCAAATTTTGAAGTTCTAGTTTGTGGTTCTTTCCTTAAATTATTTCTTTCTCGGGTTGATCGCTCTCCTATTTAAGGCTTTTAGATTAACGAATTGCGCGTCTATTTCTAAATGTCCAGGAAAATGCTTTCTCTTAATCGCGTGAATTTATCTAAACTTGCTGGCTTATTCCGTAACCGCCACTCATTTTGATAACTACCCGCCACCTCTTGGTAACACAATTTACAACAATGATGCTTTGCAGAAAAGTGTGCTTTGGGGGTTTGCTCAAACTCTTGTTGATGCTTCTTACAGATAATAACAATTGGTGTCCGACTGTTTACATATTGAACAAGAGAGTAATCGTAGTAATTACCCCATTTTGTTATTGCTTTTTTAATAAATGTTCTGTTCGTATCTTTAGGGAAAGGCATATAACTCTTCAATATTTATATCTTAAGAAAAATACATTTTTCTTAAAGTTGGTTAATTCTCAGTCTCATCTAATACTATGGATAATAGCATGAAAAACTAAGATTTCTGCTGATATTCATACATTTTAGCCACCTTTTTTTAAGTCAAAAATCAAAAGTGTAAGATCCAAGATTGCATGTTTTAGATTTATTTGCTTCCAGTGCAAAATTATCAAAACAAAATTCCGTTTCAACTCTTATCTGCAGATTTTCGGTTAGTTTTACAAATTCAAATTTTATTTATAGGTACTATGTTATACAAATCCTGTCAGACGGACAATTAACTTAAACATGATGTATCATAACCAGTTTGTATCATTACTATCACCAAATATAGAATTACAAAAAAATACTAAAAGTTTTTGTGTTCTCTGATTCCGCAAACGTATGTAAAAGCTCAATCAATGAATTTGCATGGTATTTTTTCAAGATTCTCGTTTTATAAGTGCTGACCGTTTTCGCACTTAACGATAACTGTTCAGAAATTCGTTTATTCGAATAACCTTGAGCTAAGTAGTGAAACACTAAAGCCTCTTGTTTTGACAATGCAGGGCTGCTTGAAAACTGTGAATGGTCAAGATCAAATACAGAATAGCCACGAACAATACTAATAATCGCGTCCTTGATTGTGTTCTTACTTCGGTTTTTGTGTAAAAAACCATTGGCACCTAGTTCATAAGCGGCTTTACTCAAGCTAGAGTAATCTTTGGAGGAAACAAAAAGGATCTTCCCTTGATATCCGCTAGCCAAGATGTTTTTAGCTAAACGCATGCCATCTCTATCACCGATAACAACATCTAAAATAATTAAATCAATACTTTGATTGCGAACTAATTCCATTACTTTTGCACAGCTAGTCAATTGTTGTACGTCAACAGTATTTATTACATCAATTACAAGATTAGCAAGTGCTTCACTGTAAAGTGGTTGTGAATCAACAATAAGAACGTTTTTCAAAATCTACCTCATTTGGTCCCAAATTTTATTTGCTCACACCAATAAAACTTCAGTCAATTCCTACAAAAAATGTGAATTGATTGTATCTATTGGCAGTTGAAATAACGTTGTCATATTGAAATTTACTTAAGTGAATATGCTAACAGGCTGAAAATGTTAATGTATATCAGAGACGACTTTGTTGCGTGATTCACTGGAACTAAATCCATAACCTACGATCTGTTCAACTACGTCCACTACTTGTCATCACTTGATGCTTGAGTTTCTTTAAAAAACAACCAACTAAAAATAACACACCGTCCTTTGGGAACGATAGATAAGCAGTAAATGGTTAGGTTCAAGTGCGAGAGGTCGCGTCCATTCAGTGACTTAGCCATACCAATAGGTTGTATGGTGAAGCGTGTGTTGTTTAACCCGCTACAGGTTTTTTTTCAGAAAACATCATCAGTATAAAGCGCTGCTCTTCTTCACTTAACGTAATGGCGTTTATTTTCATCTGGTCGCCAATTAATCGTTGAAGTTCACTCCGTTGTAATACGGTTAGTTGATTTAACTGTAACGTTCTTTTTAACTTTTCAAATTTTTTCGATTCCACTTCATTCTTCCTGATAAATAATTGCAATCAAATTCAATATAAAATAATGGGCTTTACTGGTAAGTAAGATTATTCGTAAAAGCATGTAAGCTCTTTCTTGTTTATTGCTTAGATCGATGAATATAAAGAAGCTAGGATTTGCGATAACTACTCCCATTAATCTTGGCTTTGTTGCGTAATTCAGTCGAACTAAATCAGGAACTTACGATCTGATAAGCTACGTCTACGACCTGTTGTAGCCTATGCTAAATTTCTTAACGAAATAATCAACTTGAAGTACGGCAACCAATTGCTCATTAGCCGCGGGAATCCACGTTGGTTCAGTGATTTATCTATCACGACAGCGCTCATGGTGAAACGAGTTTTTTCTATGCCACCGAGAGCGCTGAAGTATTCATCTACTCGATATTTAGGCTAGCCCATGTTCCACTAAATTGTCCGCACACACTTGTATTCAGCCAAGAACAAAGCATGTTGGTTCTTGCTTAAAACAAACACGCCGAAGCATCTTTGAGGTATCTGGTGATGGCGCTTATGGTGCAAGTGCCTATCACGATGTCATTAGGATTAAGTGTGTTGTTACGATTATTCTTCCAAGGCAAAGGGCACTTATGGGAACGTGCTCGTCCCAGAAATCTCGCAGTAGGTTGAAAAAATTATACAGCTCAGCTAAGTATTGGAAATAACGGTATGGTTACCACAAAAGCTCACTCTCAGAAACTGCGATGTATTGACTTAAACAGTTGCCAGGAGAACGATTGAGCTTAAGAACTTCAATGCACCGGTGGGTAACTTACGCGATGACAAAAGCGTTGAACAAGCTCACTGGCTTAAGTATGTCTGCAACTAGTCGTATCGACTAAGAAATACACGAAACAGATAGGCTCTACTTCTAAATTTAATCACGCAACAAAGCCCTTAACACGGTGTTTACTTGGAATAGTCATCATTAGTGCTAAATGTGTAACACCTTTCAGGGCGGGGATTTTTACTAATTCAATGAGGCAAAGAGCCACTTTAATTAATGTTAACATATTAATACTCTTAGCGAATTTACTGTTTTGATCTGTGTGCGATGCTAATTCTATTAAGGACGAAATATTGTAAACGATAAAATTTCAAAGCTTAATTTAGCTCTATCAAATTAAGCGAAGGTTCATCTTTCTGTGTAGGAAAAGTCTTAAATTTCCAATGTTTTTATATTTCTGCTGTGTTTTTTGTTTTTGTCCTTTATATTTGAACAATGGTTTGATGTTATCAGTAAAAGCAATATTAGGATTGCAACTAATTTTCTACATGTTACATCTCGGCCTTTGTAAACAAGTTATCTATGATTAATCGTTCATAGATGTAAATAAATCAAACATTAAATTGGTCATGTTAGAATGAGAAAAGGCAGACATAGATTGTTATATAATTCAAAAGTTATTTCTCTTGGTCTTGTTACACTTGCATTAAATGGGTGTGGTACAGGAGAGGAGGAACCATCTTCTCCACAAGATTCCATCGTGGAAGTCGTTGCTCAAGATGCGTTGCTTAAAACTGAAATTAATGATAGTGGATATATTGTAGATTTATCCACTATTGTATTAGCTAATCAATCTGACAATGTCTTTAGGCTGTCTGACGTGTCCGTTATAAATAGTAATTCATCATGCAGCCCTATCTCCATCGAACAGCAGTCTTTTACGATTAACCGTAAGCAAACTAAAGTTTGTGATTACGCGTATGCTGTTATTGCTAACAATCAAGCAGATGTAAACGAACATAGTAGTGGTATGGTGCGCGTTGTTGTGAGTGATGGCGACATGTTTCAACTGCCAGCACTGTCGCATGTTGCAAAAATCAATGAAGTAAACACAACAACAGATCCAGACTATAACTACGAACCAATTCAAATTAGTCTAATTAATGAATTAAGCTTAGTTGGAACCGATGTGTCTAATTGGACGCTCTCTCCTTCAATCACGCAGCCTTATACCAAAGGCTCTTTAGTTAACGTTGATGTTACAAATCACCTTATTGAATATATACCAGCTCCAGGAACCAGCGGTATTGACAGACTAATGTACAGCTATATTGATGACTCTGCTGGTCAAGCATATAGTGGTGTTATAGACATTGCAGTCGCAGAAAATGCGAACCAAGGGATTGAGTTGTTAACTCCCAATGCCATTTATGGTTTAAACGGCAAAACTTATGTCCCTCTTAAGGACGCGATTAATGGCATTGAAATCGACGTTAGCCCCTATGTGAATTCATTGGATGGGGACGATATTCAACTTATTTATGTGAAATCATTAACTGCCCCTCAAACCAGCATTGATGGCGCAAATCAAAATAATTTAACTAATACTAAATTTACATTTAAAGTATCAACCCAAAATGTCCATTTCGTCACTTATGCCGTCAGTGATCATAAAGGTAGTTATCAAATTGGCCATATTAGTGTAACCGTGTTGGATGAAAATGATATGGCTCCTTGGGTTGATGTAACTGACGAACAATCCAATACATTGTTTTACGCACCAAAGACTTTAAACGTCGCAATAGCAAATAGTTATACCTTTGACGAATCAATCACCACTCGTGTATCTGGAATAAATTACTCTGTAGCTGGATTATATAGCGATAGCGTTATTGATTATTGCTCTCAACTAAGTGCAGAGTTAGCAACAAGTGAAGAAATAAAATCACTAGTAGATAGAGGTTGGTTAAACACAGCACTTTGGCCCCAAAATAGTGAATATTTAGTTTTAGACCGTACTTCTGGAGACATTAAAATTCTCGATATTTCAGCTGGTGCGTATACTATAGATATAACAACGTTAGATAACCCTCTTTCGGATATCAGTTACTATCCTGCATGTGTCGAGAAAAGTGATGCGACAGATCGTATGTTAGTGAGTTTACAATTATCAGCCAAGTTACGCTCTGGTACTACCTCCATTTCCATGCCAAATGGCAAGTCAATTAACACAACGCTGACCGGCTATTTTAACGACGGTTCGGTAGAGAATGACATGCTTTTATTCGATAAGTCATTGACCACGTTCGTACAAAGTAGTCAGCTTTTGACTCAAGATAGCTTTGGATTCATAGCACATACTATTGGTAACACAGATTTATATGGTCAATATAATGCTAATAAAGACCCATTGCGGTCTAATATTATTGATATTGAAGTTACAACTGCTGTAGTTACAAAGGGTACGCTATCCGTGTCTTCGCATACGGTACCGCAAGGTTCAACGATTACTCTTGATGGACAAATAGAGTACAGCGATAATTCGAGTTCCCTAGTCAGTGATGAAGCGAGCATTACATGGATGATTGATGGCACCGAATATACTGGTCCGGGGTCTCACCATTATGTCGATGATATTACATACGACGGTTCAAATTGGACGTTAAAGTCAAGTGACATAAATCAAGGAAGTTTTGATATTTCTTGGATTATTGACGGTATCTGGTCTAACTCACAAACAGTGACCATTGTTGACGCTGTCCTGGTTAGTCTAGAAAGTATCGTATCGAAAGATAGTACCTCGTACTTACTAGCGGATAACTTCGCTATAGGCCGTCCGTTTTATCTCACTGTTATGGGTAAATTTACAGATGGCGTGTCACGTGATGTAACATCAACGATTGAACAACAAAACTGGGAATATGATACTAGCTACGTTAATCAATCAGGTACGTCATTCAACCAATTTACTGGTCATGCAGTTTATTCACAGGCCAATGCTTGTGGTGGATACGGTCAACCAATTAAAGCCTGGTTGAATGAACTGTCTATATGTGCAAGTGTCCGAATATCAGAGGCCTATTTGACGTCTGTTACACTGACGCCAACTCGCCAAACCTTACCCAAAGGTACTGAAGTGGATCTCACTGCTACTGGAACATATAGTGATGGCTCATCTCAAGCCATCAATGGGCAGTGTACTTGGACATCTTCAAACACAAACCGAGCAACTGTGGATAATTATGGTAAAGTCACAACAAATTCATCTAGCCAATTAGGCGACGTTACCATCATGGCTGTGTGTCCGGCGCGTTATGGTACAGGTTCAGTGTCTAGTAGCGCGATAATTTCCGTAACAGGCGCTTCTCTTGTTAGTATAAATGCTTCCCCAGGTTCATGGCGAATGAGTAGGTTAGAAACTAAAGCGTTAACCGCAGTTGGTACGTACTCAGACGGGTCCACCGCAGACATATCTAATACGGTATCGTGGTCTAAAACCTCTTCTGGATACGACAGTAATTTGACCATAAACGGGGCGATGATAACGGTTGGCATTGGATATTCAAGAAGTGGAAAGTTGGACTTTGTTGCCAAATTAAATGGGATTACAAGTAACACTGCTACATTGACTTTGTACAACTCATTTGTTGTATCATCTCTGAAAATGAGATTTTCGTTACCTTCTAGGAAAAAATCAAGTCAAAGCGGGGCGATGTGGTTTTGTGGAAATGAAGCAAGTGTACAAAATGAAGATTGGGGTGGAAGAGATAATGATTGGGGACTACTTAGCACGGGTACCTCATCGTATCTTTTTGGTACTGGTGTAGCTAAAGAGGTTCATGACGTGTTTGTAAATATGCCAAACGACGACAACGTTACTCATGGTTCAGAATATTGGGTGTGGAACACATCTAGTGGCACTAAAGGGTATGTATTTAATATGAGTAACGGAAATACTAGCGGCACTACATATAAAACAGACTATAGAACTTATCTCTGTGGCCAAGCTTTATAGATTATAAAAAATCCGCCTTCTTAGAAGGCGGATTTGCCTTATAATTCTCTAAAAAATGGTA
The DNA here is from genome assembly GCF_021728315.1 of Vibrio sp. L5-1. Taxonomy (NCBI): domain Bacteria; kingdom Pseudomonadati; phylum Pseudomonadota; class Gammaproteobacteria; order Vibrionales; family Vibrionaceae; genus Vibrio; species Vibrio sp. L5-1. Next base: position 258,556 of record NZ_JAKKCQ010000005.1, read on the forward strand.
TCCGTGCTGCTGTTAGGTATTCAATAACTGGAATTGGCGATCATACTCTATGTCTTGTTTACCTTGATGTCGTACATATCGTTAAATCAATTTGTTCATTCTAGCAGTTCTTATCTAAAAAATATCCTCTCCCCCAAATTTTATTTCCTACCCCTTTTCGTATTCGCGAAAATTTATTAAGGCGTATTGATCTTTTCTGTCAATACAATAAATCATTGATATGTTGGCATGGTTTCCCTCTAACTTGTAATATCTACTTGAAATTGCCGTATACCTAATTTTCGGCCAAGCGACTGTAACGCCAATTGATACAATCTTTGTCTATACCTTTCCCACTATTGCGGTTTCTTCGCCATGCTCCTTAAAACAAAGGAAAGATACGCTGTTCTATGTGCTATTACAAACTATGTGATTAACTTCATCGAATTACTCTGGTTTACTAAAATCGTCAACGTACTTTAAGACGAGACAATATGTGTTATTGGAACGAAATGGGGTAAATAAAAAGCGCGGAAGATTTAGCATCATCAGCTAATTAACCAGAGTAACCACTCAGATGCTGGTACATCCTTTTTAAGGATCTATAAGTGTTTAAGTTGCTTAGCCAGAGAGCTAGTGCTCGTTTTTTAAGAAAATACTCTGGTTTCCGCTTTTCGATACAGAGGTCTTGAATACTTACCCCTCTAAGGGAACTTGATCGATAAGGGACATATCCCTACAAACGTAAATATTTCCAGGTTAGCATTTGCGATGGGATAAGATCCCATCTGCTAACTAGATGCTCGTTATTTAATGTATAATATTTTAGAAATTGAGGCTTGTTTTAGTTTTAGTTTTAGTTTTAGTTTTAGTTTTGGTTGTAGTATTTTATTTTGTAATTATTTTTAGTTTATTTAAATACAAGCAAAACTTTTTTATTTGAGAAAGAAAAGAAAGGAAAAGTAAAATGAAAAAAATTAGTGCATTATCGTTAGTTATGATGAGTGCTTTGACTAGCCAAGTTGCATTTGCAGATGCTACAGCTGTATTAACATGGAATGGTCAAATTGGAGCGAATTTGGCTGATAATGATTACATGATTACTGGTAATAATGGTTCTACATCTGCTGATGTATTTAAAGGGGCGTTTTTAGATATTCAACCTAATGCAACATTCGATTCGGAGCATATTGTATTGGAAATGCGTGCGAATAGTGGAGACGCTACAAGTCCTGTAGCTGGTGATCTTTGGTCTGGAGGTACTGTTACTTGGACGCTTGATAATGTAATTGCTGATATTGATGGTGTTGACTTGCAAGCACAAGCAGGTGGTGCGCTTCCTATTGTTGTGTCTATTAATGGTGAAAATGTAAGCAAAGGCGCGAGTTACAGTGATACATCATTTAATCGAATTGGTGTTAAAGTTAGTAATCAGCAAGCTCTGGATCCAAGTGTAGTAGCCGGTCGTGATATTGTTGTGGAAGTAAATTTATCGGCGACAGCCGCTTAAGATATTAGGTCTCTAGTCAATGATATTGTTGATCGTGTGATCGTGTGATCGTGTTAATAGTACAAGAGTACATAAACTCTTGTACTATTATTATTATAGAAAAAAATAATGAGATATCTGGTTTATATAACGTGCTTGATTTTGTTGAGTGCTAATTGCTTTGCAAAAACAAAATATTTCAGAGGTAGCACAGATGTTACTACAAAAATTGAAATTTATAATTTGTATACAGAATCAATCACTGGAGTTTCTATTGTCCCAAATAAAATCAATTTGAAATTATTGTCGGATAAGAGCGGTTTTGAAAGAGAAGATGTGCATTTAATTATAGAGACAGATATTCCTTCAGGTATTGCTAATATGCCAGATGTTAGTATTGATGTTCCTTATTCAATTGAGTTAGTTCAGAATGACGCTCACTGTATAAATGGTAACTTTTTAAATGATGCCGTTGATTTTTCAGCCACACAATCAGCAAATCCTATATTTGTTTCCACGTTAATTAACAACGTTGGTTCTGGCAGTGATAATTATCAGTTTGTCGGAGTCGGAAGTCCGAATGGTTCAGTTGTAGTTGATGATTTCGCTGAAACAGATTCGCTATCTAATGGGCTATTGGTTAAAAAGAATACCCACAAGGTTGAATTGAGCTTTTTAACAATATCGGATATTGCACAAGCGATGCCTAGTGGTAGTGCAATGAACACTGAATGTGCTGGTAGCCTCTCTTTTTCTGTTACTATAGGTTTATGATATGTTATTTCGACTCGTCAAAATAAAAGCGATGATAGCAATTTGTTTACTTCCTACATTGGTTGAAGCAAGCTCTTTGAAAAATAACATACCTAGTGGTTTTGATGAATTCTTTAGAAATAGTATTAACGAAATAAAACTTAGAAATTTAGATGGTAGCTTTACAGATCCTATTTTGCTTGTGTCTAATTATCAAACAGTTAAGCTGACAACTGTAGAAAGTCATTCTAAGATTCGTGACTTTTTAAACGATAATCGCATTGATGCCAAATATGTAGATGAAATAATCAAAGCATTGTCGGATGGAGTTTCTAACCAAAGTTCATGTCGCGGGTATATTACTGAGTGTGTATTATATCCTGAAATTTTCGAGTTTGTTTTCAATAATAGAGATAAAGAATTATATTTGTTTGTTCACCCTAAAGTTTTAGATTTAGGAAAAGGTCCGGATTCGATTTCTTATCACTCAGCTTATAGCGAGCATTCTGGGATTGTAAATAACGTAAATATGTATTTTTCATCATATTTGGATCAAGATACATCTGTGTCGATTAATGATCAGTTGGTTGCGGGTTTACCTTATGGGTATATCACATCTAATGTTGGCACTAATGTTGGTTTTGGAAATAGTAATAAAGAAAACGATCTTACTTTGTATGATATTTCTTATAATTTAGACTGGGATGACAAGCTCATAAAATCCGGTTATTTTCAATACTTGCCGAGAGTAAACTCCACTGACTTTCTCTCTGGCTCTAGTTCAATTATGCCACAAACTTCATTTTTTCTAGGTTCATCAAAAAATATGATAGTCGGCGGGAGTAATGCGAATAAACAGTTTAACTTTTATTCGGCTCAAAGCGGCGATGTTGAGCTTATTCGAGATGGTCGAATTATATATCAAGGAAATGTTGAACAAGGTCAAAATTCTATTAGTTACAATGAATTGCCATCAGGACGTTATGAAGTTGAGTTGGTTTTGCGTACAGGGGGAGCTCCGGTAAATCAGGGTGTTTACTTCATCTTTAATAGTATTGAAGATAGCCTAACTCAGGGGCAATTTGATTATTTAATTTCAGCTGGAAAAACGTCATCGGGCAATGGAATTTCAACAATTGAGTATGAAAACGGTCAAGAAATAGAAAGCAAAGCGTTTGTTCAAGGGCGTCTTAGTTATCAATTATTACCTAGATTACTTATAGGCCTTGGTACGAAAGTAATTGAAGATGAAGCCGCATTTGAAGTTGGCATGCAGTATTCACTTGGGTCTTTCGATGCTGATATAGTCTTAAATAGTCATGTTTTTAGCGATGGTCATTTTTTGAACACGACGTTTTCATCCAATTGGGGTAGTCTAAATTATGAAAAAATGAAAAGTGAAGGAGGATATTTATCTACTTATCTCTATAATTCATCAAGTTATGAAAAGTTGTTCTGGTCATCTAACTACAGATTTGATAATGGTTCTTCTTTATATGCTGTGTATACGTTAAGTAAAGATGAAAATTTGGAACAAGGTGAGCGTATTTATGATGATGTATTGTTAGGTTATAGATTTGATTCTTTTAGCCGTTCGTCATTCGATATCACTGTTCAAACTGATAGTGACTTTGAAGAGGGTTCTTTTTCGATAATGTGGACTTTACCACTATCTGATACTGTCGATTTGATATCGTCGGTAATGGGTGACAAGAGTTCAGCTAATCGCTTCTCTAATACGCTAAATAAAGCTGATTTATTAGAGTCTGACCTGATTAATAGTTCATTAAATATAAGTAATTTGTATGACAGGCGCCAAGGCACAGTTTCTCAAACAGGTATGATTACGGCTAATGGTATTGGTGATAAAGCACATTTTGGTGGTTCGCTTTATGCAAACAGTGACGGTACTATTGGGGCAACGGGTACTATATCTTCTACACAAATATTTTCTGATGAACTATATATTTCATCAAAATCGGCTTCATCTTATTTAGCATTGGATATTAAAGAGAAAAATAAGAATTTAATCGATAAAGAAGTAAACGGTTTTGTGACGGTTAATCAGGATGGGCGTAATCTAGTTAAGAAATCCACAACGGATTCGCTTAATATCATCCCGCTCTCGAGCTATAGTCAATATCGAGTGAATTTTGATGCTGAGAGTGTTGGATTAAACAATACCGGAGATAAAAATGCGACGTTTTTTTCTACGCCAGGTAAAGTTTTAAAATTTGTTCCACAAGTACATAAAACGGTTTCATTTATTAGTGGCTTTAATAATATTAATAATAACTTCGTCTCTAACGTAGAATGCTTAGGCGACGGATGTATATCGGTTGTTCAACTTATCGATGGTGTTTATCGTGTCACTGTTTTAGAAGGGTTTGATTTTAGATTAGTCAGTGATAGGAATGAGTGTTTTATACCTAGAAATGAACATAATGTATATATGAACTTTGGTAAGAATTATTGTTTGCCAACGGATACGGACGGCGTATTTGCTGTAAATGTTGATGGAAGAGGTTATGAAGCGATTTATGTCGGATTATTTACTAATGCAGAATTAAAGCAAAGCGGCATAATTAAACAGTTAGAGAATTATAGTTATCATATTATCACTAAACCAGTTGGTCAGTTAAACGCTGTTTATATAGCCAACAATAGAGTAAAAATGACGGATTTGCTCGTAAATCATATAGATTCAGTAGAGAAATTAAAAGAAAATGCTATAAGAAAATATATTAACAATATTGTTTTTCCAGTGGCGAAACAATAATTTAAGAGGTCAAATATGAGATTTTTAAAAGTAAGTTCTGTATTGATTTTGGTATTTTGTCAATTTTTATCTTTGGCCCAAGCGTCAGGGTTAGTTGTGGATAAAATGTTTATTATTGCAGACGAAAAAAAGAATGGATTGTTAACATTAACAAATACTAGTGACTTGCCTTTGTTTATTTCGGCGAATATTGATGAATTTCATGTAAACGAAGACGGATCTGATTTTATTAAAACGCCCTATAACGCTAATAATGTAGAAAACTGGAAAATTAGTACAACTCAAAATAAGCTAGTTCTCCATTCTGGTGAGTCAAACAATGTAGGTATTAGAAGTCTTTGTTACAATGTGACATGTGATAGTTCCCGAGATTTAATGTTTTTCGTGACATTTATGCCATCACCGTATCGAGATCCGGGCGATAGCTCTGATATGAGTTCCGCTATGCAACTTAATTATGGTTTTTCTCCAGTTTTTATTATTCCAACAGACAAACCAGATATAAAATACAAAATTAATCGTACAGATGATAATTTAGTGGTTGAAAATAAAAGTAACACTCTAATATATGTTTCTGTTAATAGTTGTGATAATGATAAAATGTATTCTGGATGTTTTGTTAGATATATTGTAATTGCAGGCAGAACGAAGGTCTTTCAATTACCATCTGAAATAGAAAACAAAGAAATTACTGTTGATGTTGCATCCTATGACAATTCATTTAATAAACATGGTAAATTAAATATAAACGATGAGTTTAAGGATTAACAATGAAGTTATTCTATCTAATTTTTTTTCATATTGTTATTTTTTCAAGTTCAGTAGCACAGGCAAAAATAGAATATCGAGTTAAAGTTGGTGCTAACGGCATTCAATGGGAAAACGCTGTCGATATTTCCGCGGATGAGAAGGTGATCTCTAATTGGCATGAAGCCAGTTCATTGGGATTGCCTACGGTAAAAAGTTGGGTGCCAAGCACGTTTGTAGTCCCTCCTGCGAAAGGAATTAAATTTTTTGGCTATTCGACTTTAAACGGCAGTGATTCAATTGAAGTTTCTAGTTTTTCTGTGACGGGGATGCAATACAACACTATTGGTATTGCAAGCTCAAAAGTTTCTTCTGGAATTGGTAGTGGTTGTAACTCTCAACTTATTTCTGGATCTGTTATAGATGTTCGGGGAGATAATTGTGTATCAAATATCCGTATAGATAATGATATATTATCCGTGCCATTCGTTTTGTATCGACCAATCATTTCTATTGATAATGCTGAGCTTCTAGGTGCATTAGATGGTTCTAATCAAGGTGTTTACTCAGCATCCGTGCCTGTTTCAATTAAAGTACCTTATTATATCGGGTCGACACTAACTTACCGTCAGTTCAGTGACGTCATTATTATTGTAATAGATTATGATCCAGTTTGGATTACTAATGTTGATTTGATTCCAGAAAACGTGGTTTTACAACCTATTTATTACCCAACTAGTCGACTTGTGTCGAGTAATGAAGCTGCTGTTCAAGTTAAAGTTGATGGTTATTTTAGTAATGGTATTCGATTATCTCTTTTAGATAATAATTACTTTTTAGAAAACACTAATAATGTCAATATTAAAATACCATATTATATTCACTGTAAAGGTTGTGGTGCTAATCGAAATGAAAATAAAGTGTTGGTTAATGATAGTGGTACGATTTTAAATCAATGGGTCACTATCGGGAGTGGTGTCTCTCTAATAAATGATCCAATTATATTTAATTTAGCATTTGGCTATATAGATGTAGATGGTACAACTCTAACTTCTGGAGAATATATGGATACTGTCAACTTTGCAATTGAACCAGAGATATAGATAATGAGAAAATATAATCGAGCAGTCTTTTTGATGTTTTCTATTCTTGTAACGAGTAAAGTGTTTTCTCAAGAAGATAATGTTACTGTTAACGATAACATTAAGTTTGGCATTGGTTATGCTGGAAGCTTAATTGAATCAGGTGAAGGGTATGATGAATATCATGGTTATGAGGTTTCTTTCGGCTATATATATCAAGACAGATTTTTGGTAGAAACGGGACTGTCAAAACTTAATAGTAGTAACGAATTTAATCCTGACAATTATTTTTTAAGATCTAGTAGGGTATTTCCTTTAAGTGATTATGCCTCTTATTATGTGGGCGCAGGAGTTAATTATCTTAATAAAGAAATCTATCCAGGAATCAATGTTGGTATCCATTTTGAGTTTCACAAGGATTGGTATGTTGATGCTGGTTATCAAACCTTAATTTCGGATATAAATGACAATATATATTCATTACTGTTGTCAATAAATTATAAGTTTGAAATAAATCCAATTCAAGTTGATAATGTTAAGGATGATTTTATTGTTCTATCTCGTCCGACAACAAGTATCAAAAATTTTGATGGTGATAAACGCGTAAAAAATACGTATTATAAAAAATATTCCGTGATAAAAGGTGATAATCTTACATTTATTTCACGTAAGTTAGGTGTTCCATTACATGAATTAATATTATCTAATCCGCAACTAGCGCTAAAAAGAAATTCAATTGACCTTATTTATCCAAGCGAAATTATATATTACCCAAGTCGAAGGTAATACATTTTTTAAATTTTAAGGTTATAGGTTTTAATTTAACTTGTGTAGGTTATTATGCAAAAATTATTATTAATTGCCATTTTTCTGGCTCCATTAACATCGTTAGCTTCACCTTATATAGGCCTGGAATATGGGTTTGGTTTTCACAAGAGTCAATTCAACGCAAACTTTTCTGATGGCGTCACTTTAAAACCTGAGTTTGATTATGGTATTGTTAGTGCAACGTCTGGATTTTCATTCAATGAAAAATGGGCCGCGGAACTCAGCTATAGCCAATATAAAATAAGTGAGTCCCGGAAAGATATTAGTGTTGATACCCCTGGTCTATATTTCGATAAAGAGTGGGACGCATCTATGAACGTTAAGCAAGTAGAATTATCTTCAGTGTATACGCTCGCATTAGATGGCCAATGGAGTGCTAGACTTAAAACCGGCGTCACATATAATCAATATCGTGCAAAATCTAGAAAAACTGACAATCAGAATGTAAATGGCGAAGAACTAAGTGAAGTACTTTTGAGTCACAAGTTAGAAGAAAATCATTTTGGTGGTGTAATTGGTGGGGCTATAGTTTATGATTTTTCGCCCATGCTATCACTTGGGGCTAGCATCAATCATCAAATGGACAAATTTAATGCAATGACAAGTTTAAATTTGATGACTAGATATTATTTTTAATTTTATTCTGTATATACAGAAAACCACGGGTTTATCCTTGGATGAATGCTTTTGGAGGCGGTACGATGGATAAATGCAATATTATCCATCGCCCTACAGTGTTTATTACACGAAATATCACGTAGTTTGGGTAGCTAAGTACCGTCGGAAAATCCTGAATCCTGGTATGTGCAGCTACCTACGAAAGGTTATGCCGAAGTTACTGCGAAGTTTATTTGGTGTTGAGATAGAGACGATAGGTTTTGATGAAGATCATCTGCATACGCTGTTTTTCAAGCAAGCTGTCGTCTTTTTTACAATTTAGTAACATGAATGATTACGCTGCACACTTTTCAGGGTTCAAGTACACCTCATCGATATAACTCCAGTCTCTCGTCTGCCGACTCCACCTGCTTGGATGAGTCAATTTAGCACGTCGGTAGACTTGCATACGCTGTCGGAGAATTTCATTATCCTCGCCGCAATGACTCTGCTGAGGTGTTACATACTTTATGCCACTACACCTCCTCTCGCGATAACTTATGGCACTGTTATCTGACATTAAGTAATCACCCAACGCCTCCGCTACTGCGTAGCTGTGCTTCGTCGTGCCTCCTTATTGCCTTTCACTGGCTTCAATTAAGGTCGAGTAAAGGCTTGTTTTCTTATGTGCCGATTTTCCTTTCTACTCGCATCACTGGATGTCGCTCGCAGACTGTTCACCATCCTCAAACAGAAAGGAAACTTGTCATGGCACAACAAAACCCAACCCCAACTATCTCTAAATTGACGCTCAGCGACCAGCGTTTCGCCGCTGGGCACGAAAGCTTACCAAAAAATGATATCTCTTTACTGCGTACTCCTCAGCGTACAGAGGGAGAAGAGCACGGCTTTTCTCTTACGCCGTGTAGCGACATTACATTAGCTGAACTCAAAATTGCGGGATTTACTTCGCGTGATTCTAAGTTCTACCCATCCACTCAGGCTGAGGTTGAGAAGAGTATCTTGCACCACTTTAAAATAGCGGACCTAACTGACAATTTTATTGTTAAGGATGTATCAGCTCCTTCGAGATCCCTCTTTTCGTTTCACCGTTGCCCGTTTTAATTACTGGGATATTTTTGTATTAACGTCAGGAGTAAGTCATGAAATATCTATCTCACAATATTCAAGCCAAACAAACGCAAGGATTTAATGAGGCGGGGGCGTTCTTCGCTTTGTCTAATAAGTAGTTCGATGGAGCAAAAAAGAGGGCGTGAAATATGCGTCGTTAGGTATGGGTTTAATTTGCCCTGTTGATAATGCGAAGCAATTAATGACCCGTTTAGATTCTATTGCTCAAGAAGGGATCGCCGAAGACATCGAAGATA
>NZ_JAKKCQ010000006.1:0-41256 GCF_021728315.1 Vibrio sp. L5-1
CCAACAGAAAGATAATGAATTGACTGTGCCAAATACTTTCTTTCTACAAGAGAAAGTAGTTATTCGTATTGGTCACTCAGTTCATTGAAACCAAAGTTGATTCCGAGGAATCTGTTTTACTTCTCTTAATTAAAAGGGAAGATAAAACGTTTTGATATTCATCAACGAGTGCCCACACAGATTGATAGGTTTAAATTGTTAAAGAGCTTCTCTTCGTTGTGACTTACATCACTTCGGAAGAGGCGGCCATTCTAGCGTTTTAATTCTCAGTGTCAAACACTTTTGAAAATTAATTTCTACTTTTAAAAAGTAGAAGCGAATAATCGCTTAAAGCTAGTTGCCTTACTAACATTCTTCGCTGAAGCCTTGTGGCGTCTACCGTGTCAGTGAGGCGGCATTATAGAGATGTTCCTCACATTGGCAAGTGTTTATTAAAGAAAAATGTAAAAATAACGGTTAGATGACGAATAAACACTCAAAGCCTTATTTGTGCAAGTTTAACTACAAAGTACCTACAGAATAACCACAGACTTATCCACAATTGCTCTAATTTTCATGCTAGAAAACAAAAAAGCTGCCTTATGGCAGCTTTTGAAATGGCAATGAGTCTAAATCCCAGAGCCATATTGCTCTCCATCGTCTTCATGGAGACCACATTCTCGTTTTAGACCATTAAAACGGGTTTCTTCTTCAGTCATACCCGGTTCCCATTTCTTAGTCGTATGAGTATCTCCAACAGAAAGGTACCCCTGTTCGCGAAGTGGGTGGTAACTGAGACCATGCTCTTCTAAGTAATAATGAACATCTTTATTTGTCCAATCAATTACTGGCAAGAACTTAAACACACCATTTTGGATAGATAAGATAGGCAAGTTTGCACGCGATTGAGATTGCTCTCTTCTCAACCCAGAAAACCAAGTGCCAGCCTCGAGTTCATCCAGCGCTCTTCTCATCGGTTCAACTTTATTAAGCTTGTTGTACTTCTCTATCCCTTCTATACCTTGCTCCCAAAGTTTGCCATATTGCGCTTCTTGCCAATTAGGGCTCTGCTGAGAACGAAAAACTTGAAGGTTTAGAGTCAACTTCTGACTTAACTCATCGATAAATTGATACGTTTCCGGGAATAGATACCCAGTGTCCGTAAGAATAACCGGAATATCTGGTTTTGCTTGAGTCACTAAGTGCAGCATCAACGCCGCTTGGATTCCGAAACTAGAAGACACAACATGTGTCCCTTCTAAATGTTCGAGTGCCCACTTAACTCTTTCTAATGCGGTTAGCTGCTCTAACTCAGCATTGATTTGTCCAAGACGAAGTATCTGCTCCGTCTTAGTCAATGCGAGTAGCTCTGCTAACTTCAGTTTTGAAGCGACAGAATTATGCATGCAGATCCCTCTTTGAAATGATCACCTCTTCGATGATGCCAGCTCGGATTGTAAAATCACCGAACCCTTCATTGTCGTTACGTTCCGTAGCCCAACGTCCCACCAGCGAATCAATCTCTTCTAAGATCTGAGCTGAAGTGATGTTCTCTTTATACATCTTCGGGATACGAGTTCCGGCTTTGTTGCCACCTAAGTGCATGTTGTAACGCCCCGGAGCCTTACCGACTAACCCCAGTTCAGCCAACATTGCACGACCACAACCGTTTGGACAACCCGTGATACGAAGGATGATGTTATCTTCTTCTGGTAATCCATGTTTCTTCAGAATGTCTTCAACATCCGTTACAAACTCAGGAAGAAAACGCTCAGCTTCTGCCATTGCTAAAGGACATGTTGGGAATGCCACACAAGCCATTGAGTTTTTACGCTGCTCGGAAACGGCATCATCCATCAGACCGTATTGACGTGCCAGCTTTTCAATTTTTGCCTTTTGGCTCTTAGGTACACCAGCAACAATTAGGTTTTGGTTCGCTGTCATACGGAAGTCACCTTTGTGGATCTTCGCTATTTCAGCAACACCTGTTTTCAGCGCTTTACCCGGGAAATCAAGTAAACGACCATTTTCGATGAATAACGCTAAGTGGTGCTTACCATCAATACCTTCCGCCCAACCGATACGATCGCCACGGCCAGTAAACTCATAAGGACGGCTTTCAGAAAACTCAACGCCTGCACGTTTTTCTACTTCTGCTTTGAATACATCAATACCAACACGGTCTAGTGTGTATTTGGTTTTGGCGTTCTTACGGTTCGAACGGTTACCCCAATCACGCTGAGTCGTTACCACCGCAGCTGCTACATCTAACGTTTTATCTAATGGCACAAAACCGAAATCGTCAGCTTTACGTGCATAAGTAGAAGTATCGCCGTGCGTCATTGCAAGACCACCACCCACTAATACGTTAAAGCCCACCAGCTTTCCGTCTTTAGCAATCGCGATGAAGTTAAGATCGTTAGCATGAACATCTACGTCATTCTGTGGAGGAATTACAACCGTCGTCTTGAACTTACGTGGTAAGTAGTTGCTACCTAAGATAGGTTCTTCATCCGTTGTTGCTAGCTTTTCACCATCTAACCAGATTTCTGCATAAGCACGAGTCTTAGGTAATAGATGTTCACTGATCTTTTTCGCCCACTCATAAGCTTCTTGATGGAGCTCAGACTCAACCGGGTTTGTGGTACACAAAACATTTCGGTTTACGTCACCCGCCGTTGCAATGGAATCAATACCAATACTGTTTAGTGTTTGGTGCATTAACTTAATGTTCGGCTTCAACACGCCATGGAACTGGAAAGTTTGACGAGTTGTGAGACGGATAGAACCATAAGAGGTACTTTCATCTGCGAATTTATCAATCGCGAGCCACTGCTTCGGAGTGATGATCCCGCCAGGCATACGCGCACGCAGCATGACGTTATGTAAAGGTTCTAGCTTTTGCTTGGTACGTTCATTACGAATATCACGGTCGTCTTGTTGATACATACCGTGGAAACGAATCAACTGAAAGTTATCAGCAGTAAAACCACCCGTAATTCTATCTTGGAGATCTTGTTCAATCGTACCGCGAAGATTTTTACTTTCACGCTTAAGACGTTCGTTATCAGCCAAAGGTCCCAGTACTTGACCTAGCACTTCTTGCTCTATTACTTGCTTGCTCATTAGTACACATCCCTTTGGTAACGTTTCGCTTTACGTAAATCATTAATATATTGTTCAGCTTGCTCGCGGCTCTGATTGCCATGTTTTTCCGCAATTGTAACTAACGCTTCATGAACATCTTTCGCCATTCGAGTCGCATCGCCACATACATAGAGGTACGCGCCCTCTTGAAGCCATTGCCAAACCTGAGCTGCTTGTTCAATTAAGCGGTCTTGAACATAAACCTTTTCTTTTTGGTCACGACTAAAGGCAACATCAAGCTTGGTTAGCGCACCAGATTTAAGGTACTTCTGCCATTCAACTTGATATAAGAAATCTTGAGTGAAAGTTCGGTCACCAAAGAAGAGCCAGCTTTTGCCTTCAGCATCATTGTTTTCACGCTCTTGAACAAAACTGCGGAACGGTGCGATACCGGTACCCGGCCCAACCATGATGATTGGTGTATTGTCGTCTTGTGGTAGTTTGAAGTTATTGTTGTTCTCAACAAACACCTTCACTTCACCACCTTCTTCCAAGCGCTGAGCTAAGAAGCTAGAAGCTCCGCCTAAACGAGATTCATCGCCTTTTTGGTATTCAACCAAACCAACCGTCAAGTGAACTTCTTCATCCACTTCAGCTTGGCTTGATGCAATAGAGTAGAGACGCGGTGTCAGCTTACGTAGTAGACCAATCAATTCATCAGCCGATAGCTTAGTTTTCTTCTCAGCTAAAACATCGACAACTTGAGTATTACCCGCGTATTCACGAAGCTTGTCTTTATCTTCCACCAGCTTAATTAACTTCTTGCTGCCCGAAAGCTCAGCAAACTTAGTCACTAGTTGAGGATTTGAAGATGTAATTTCGAATTTACTGACGAGTGCGCTGTGGATAGATAAGTTGTCACCATCGACATCAACACTTTCGATACCAGACAACCCAACCTTAGAAAGGATCTGATTTGCGAGTTCTGAACTGTTTTCAAACCATACGCCTAGCGCATCACCCGGTTGGTAAGTAATACCCGACTCATCAAGATCAATCTCGATGTGACGAACATCTTTGCCCGAATCACGGCCGGTGATCTTTTGGCTCGTCAATAGTGTCGCGGTGTATGGGTTTTGTTTGGTGTATTGCGAATGACCGGCGGCCGCTTGACCGACTGGTAATTGAACCACATCGGCTTCAGTGCCTGTCGATAGCGTCTCTTTTACTTGCTCTAATGCTTTAGCGCACCATTCCGTTGCTGATTCTTCGTAATCAACATCACAATCAAGACGGTCGACAAACGATTTAGCACCAAGCTTAGCGAGGAAGCTATCGAAGTCTTTAGCCGTTTGGCAGAAGAACTCATAGCTTGAGTCACCTAAACCAATCACACCGTATTGTAGGTTTGATAATTTTGGCGCTTTCTTCGATTGTAGGAATTCATGCAACTCAATAGCGTTATCAGGGGCTTCGCCCTCACCATTGGTTGAAGCCACAAAAATGACGTGTGTCTCTTTGGCTAGGTTCTTACCTTTATAATCACTTGCATCGAAAAGCTCGACCGCAATACCTAAGGCTTTAGCTTCTGCCTCAAGCGATTCAGCGACACCTTTAGCATTACCTGTTTGAGATGCGAAGATAATGCTGAGCTTACCCGCTGGTTTAGCCGCTACTGCAGCAGCCGCTTGAGCGATTGGCGCAGCTGCACCGACAGGCTGAGCTTGGCTAACTCCCCAAAGGTAACCACTGACCCATGCCAGTTGTTGTGAAGATAACTCAGAAACAGTGTGTTGAAGATGACCCAATTGTTGGTCATTAAGTGGTGCTGCTAGCCCAGGTAACTCATTAGCCCCAGACTGTGCATTATTATTTTGTGAAGACTCTTTCTTATTTAAAGACATGGTCACGACATCCCTAATCATTGCGTGACGATAGATTAACCACTCCTTTTAATAACAAGAAAGAATAGAAAAGTATGTTTTATAACTTTTTGGAAGTAAAAACCGATTGAAACCTAAATTGACTTACTGGTTTTCAATACGCACTTGCTGAAAGCCAACCGCCATTGCCGATTTAGATGCTAAGTCTAAATCCGCGTAATGGCACTCTTCACCATGAACATCAGTAAGCAGAACAAAGCCACCTCCCATATGGCGAAACTCCACAACCCAAGACCCTTCTTGAATTGAGGGCTCTATGATCGCTTCAACTAACAGATTTTCTCTATATAAATTTCGTAATTCATTGAGTGTCATATTCCATCCCTTGCTTTGACCTCACAACATAGACCTTATAAGAATAGACGCTAATTAGCTCTCTGTATAAAGGATGGTCGAAAGTGATGAATGTGCTAACTAATTCCAGAAGGATATAACCAATAGATATAAAAAAACGCCACTTAATAAAGTGGCGTTCTCAAAATTCGTTCTAAATTTGCTTTCTATGGCCTAGAAGCGCACTTCAGCGCCAGCAAACCAGCCATCAACCATGACAAACTCTTTGCCAACCTCTGAAGAGAAGAACTCTTCCGAATCAAGGTCGATCACGCGGTAACCACCACGCAGTGCTATCTCAGTTTCTGCTACAGGAATTCGGTACTGAACACCTGCCATCAAATCAGTGCTCTTAATACCACTGCTATCACCGAACTCCATCGTACCGATGATATCGAAATTGGTCTCAGGAACGTTGATCTCTGCGTTGCCGTAGAAGCTCCAAGTGAATTCATCAAAGCTTGTTTGAGCGCCACCCGTTTTCGGTTCGATATAATTCGAGTTTGAATACTGAGTAAACGTCACACCCGCATCGAAGTTCATCAACTTGTGATCTAACAACGTGTAATAGAAGGTGTAGTCGTACTTATCGAAAGCCAATGAATCTGCATCAACAGAAGTATAGCGAAAGCTAGCGTTTGGTAGCATCGGGGCATTATGCTCAAATGCGAGATACAACGAAGGTGAGTTAGAATCATCATCTTGTCTAACTTCGTTTAGCTTTGTACTTCCCCACCACATATCGGCACCGACTTTAGCCGTGTAAGAAAACTCTTCTTCAGCAGACACTGCCGAGCTTAAAGATAGCATTCCCACTAAAGCAATTAATGGCATTTTATTCATTTGAGATAGCTCCAATTCCATATCGTTGTGCTAATTGTATGCACATTCATAGATTATTGGGGAAAATTCTATCACACATCTTAAATTCTAAAACGATAAACCGATGACGATCAAAGATTTGACGACACCATGACCTTAGTAACGTCTTTGGTTAGAACTGTGTACAAAGTTTTTGAAAAACCAGATACCCAATGCAATCACAATTAACCAAGGCAGCAACTTAAACACAACCCCCATCATACCCAAGACCAACATGACGACTAACGCGATTCCGGTTGCAGCCAATACCGTCATAAACGTGATACCAGTGACAAGTAGAGTTGCGACGAAAATAAGAACAAAGATTAATTCAAACATAATGGTCTCCCTAATGAGTTAATGACCTATCTTTCCTACTTTCTAACATTGCAGCTTCCATACCAAGTTAGTAAAACCAATAAAACCCTTATTTATCAGGTAAATAAAAAGCCACACATCTAAATGCGTGGCTTTTAAAGAAACTATCAATGGTAAATTTAGCCTCTAGTGGCGAATTTAGCCTTAGGTTTTTAAGCTTAGGTTTATAAGCTTGTTTTTTTAGCTTGGGCTTTTAAACTCGAACTTTTAACCTAGAGGGAGGTTATACGTTTAGCTCTTTAGGGATTTTAGCCAATGCTGTCTGCATCACTTCGATACCTGCACCTTTCTTATGTGCGTTTTCACTGATGTAGCGACGCCATTGCCTTGCGCCCGGCATGCTTTGGAACAAACCAAGCATATGACGAGAGATGTGTCCTAAGCTTGCACCATTTGAAAGCTCACGCTCAATGTACGGGTACATTTCTTCAACCACTTGCGAGCGCTTCTTGATTGGCGTGTCTAAACCAAAAATCTGTTGATCAACTTCAGCCAAGATAAATGGGCTATGGTAAGCCTCACGACCGATCATCACACCATCAAGGTGTTGCAAGTGCTCTTTAGTTTGCTCAAGAGTAGTAACGCCACCATTCACGGCAATCACGAGATCAGAGAAGTCTTTCTTGATTTGGTATGCACGATCGTAATCTAGCGGTGGGATCTCTCGGTTCTCTTTCGGGCTAAGGCCACTCAACCATGCTTTACGAGCATGAATAGTAAATTGTTCACAGCCGCCTTTTTCAGAAACCGTCGAAACAAACTTAGTTAGAAACTCATAAGAGTCTTGGTCGTCGATACCAATACGCGTTTTCACGGTAATTGGAATATCAGTGACTTCTTTCATTGCCGACACACAATCTGCCACCAGCTCAGGTTCAGCCATTAGGCAAGCACCAAATCGACCATTCTGAACTCGGTCTGAAGGACAACCGACATTAAGGTTGATTTCATCATAGCCACGCTCTCCAGCAAGCTTGGCACAAGCAGCTAGATCAACCGGGTTTGAACCGCCGAGTTGAAGTGCAAGAGGATGTTCTTGCTCGTTATATTCTAGAAAATCGCCCTTACCATGTAAGATCGCACCTGTTGTTATCATTTCCGTGTACAGAAGCGTCTGCTGAGAAAGCAAACGGTGAAAGTAACGACAGTGGCGGTCAGTCCAATCCAACATGGGTGCAACAGAAAGTCGGTTACTAGCGTATTTACTGGTTTTATTAGTGTTTGTCATGATTCAGTCTCAATTAATACTGTACAAACATACAGTGAATTACCTAGAATTAAACGGAATTACTTCCTGTAGTACCCCTCAAGTACCCCTTTAGGAGTTGGACAATGGCAAGTTACACCATCGAGACCAGAAAGCTAAAAAGCGGTGAACCAAGGTTCAAGGTAACAATCATCGTTAAAAAGAATTCGCGCATTATACACAGGGAAAGCAAAACTCTAAAAAAGAAAGCACTCGCTAAAGCTTTCGGTAAAAAAAGGGTAGCTGAACTAGAGGCTCAAGGGGTACTCAATCAGCCAAAAACAGTCCCCCTTTCGGTACTCCTCGATTTGTTCATGGCCGAGCGTGACCTTTGGGACAATACAGGCCGCACCAAACGCTATGTGATTAAGATGCTTAGAGATTGCGATATCGCCCAAGTTGAGAGTAATCAGCTACGAACTAGCGACTTAATCGAGCACTGTAAAAACAGAAGAGGCGCAGGAGCCAAACCCGCAACGATTTATCATGATATTGCTTACCTACGTTCTGTAATGAAAAAGTCTAAGCCTGTCTTCAACATCGACACCAATCACCAGATTTTTGATGAAGCCGTCCCTGTTCTGATTGATATGGGGTTAGTCGGTAAAAGTCAGAAACGAACACGCCGCCCGACTTCTGAAGAACTGAAACTATTAAAGCTTGGATTAGAACAACGTGAGTCTTTCCGGCCAAATGGCACAACTCGAATCCCATTCACTGACATTCTAGAGTTCAGCATTCTTACTTGTATGCGAATTGGCGAAGTCTGCAAGCTGCGTTGGGAAGACCTTAACCAAGAACATAAGACGATACTGGTTAGAGATAGAAAAGACCCAAGGAAGAAAGAAGGTAACCACATGATTGTGCCGTTGCTTGGCGAGTCATTTGAGATCGCACTAAAGCAACCGAACAAAGGTGAACTAATTTTCCCGTACAACTCACGAAGTGTTAGTGCTGGCTTTCAAAGAGTGAGAAACGAACTGGGTATTGAGGACTTGAGATATCACGATTTAAGGAGAGAGGGAGCTAGTAGACTATTTGAAAAGGGCTACTCCATTGAAGAGGTAGCCCAAGTGACAGGTCATAGAAACCTAAACATATTATGGCAGGTGTATACACAGCTGTTTCCGCATAAATTACACAATAAGACTCCGCAATGAATCTTTTACTGCTAACTCTACGGATAATAAGTTAAGAATATTGAGATATGCCAAAAGCACTACAATCGTAGTGCTTTAATTAATCGCTGATATAAGTGCTAGTTAAGAGGGTCATTAACAGCCATTTGCACTGGAATACTCATGATTGGTGCTTCAATTAGACACCAGAAATGGAAGTCATCATTTCGAGCCACACCAACGGGTTCAACACGAATAACCATTAAGCCTTTACCCATCAGCTTCTTATTAATTGAATTCACTAAGTCAGGGACATTACTACAACCAGCTAGTTGTCTTAGTTCATTCGTTTGGGAGAGAGGGTTGTCAGAGATTGCTTTGAGCAATAGAGCTGTTTTAGACAATTTACCAACCTGACGAGAAGCCCATAAGCTGCTGTAGTTAGTGAATTGTTTCTCTGTTAGCTTTACGATTGGGTGTCCCACTTTGTGTAGGCTAGGTTGATTCTGTTGCAAGTTTACATTTCGCATTAGTGTTACCTCTGTAGGTTATGCATTCGTACATTAAGTCGGTTAAGAGCCGACATTTACATTTCAATCTGTTGATAAGACAGATGTATTCAAGCTAGATATGAAGGTATTTTCACTTGAATATTGATATGTTACCACACAAATTCCCACATGCAAACTCAAGGCACGAGAAAAGCCCGTCACCTACAGGGAACGGGCTTAATGTTTATAGTCATTTTGATGTACGTTCAAACGGACTTTGTTTTACATCCTCAGGGTTCTTAATCCTTCAGATCGTCTTCTGGGTTATCAAGCCAGAGACAAAATTTTGTATAGCCTTAATGGAATAAATTCCATTAACTACTGACTACAAACGAACTCTAATTGCTATCGACCTGAAGGTCAATGCCAGCAGATAGCCGTTCTTAGGGCGCGGAATTATACTGACCTCTCAATAACTGTCAACTTCAAAGTCAATTTAATATTAAACGCCCCTAAAAGCGCTATAGGTGCATTTTTTGTCAAAACAAATACATTACTGCGATAGTGCGTAAAAACTGCGTACTGCCTCTTACGTGCGCATATTATACGTATTTAATGTATATGCACCATATTCATGGATGAATAACCAGTGCTTTTAAAATATCATATAAATCACAAAAAATGTGATTTAGATCACATTTAGCTGCCGATAACTTATTCTTTAGGGCGTAGAGTTGCCAGTAATGTCCTTAAAGCAATATTGCTTGTAGTGTATTCATAAGGAAATATTGGTTCTAGCATGTCTATTTTCTCTTGTTGGCTTTGAACCTTGTTACTGGTTGTTCTGCTTTACGCAGATATCACTTAAGAACTAACGATAGTCTCATTTGATCAATGCCCCTACGAACTAAGGCTTTTATTTTCAAGCTTAGTTAATCTCTCATCCATCTTTTCCATCATCAGCCGCAACCACTTCACATCCGTTTTAAGCGCTATCCCCACACCAACACCGCTAGACAAGGCACTAACAACGGCAACAATTATTGTTTGATACTCTGCCATTACTTGAACTCATTACGTAGAGTTTCCCATAAGCCAAATACTATTGGAGCACTTGCGCCAATAATGCCACCGAATTGAACACCGTCTGCCGATATGCTCGCGGTGACAAGTTCAGGGTGACCAGCTACCAAAGCCGCTCCCGCGCCAAGTAACGCTAAACCTTTCTTAGTCGATGACAAGCCAATGTCGATTGAGATCATTTTATAAAAGCACCTTATTGCACATTTTTTTATAAACACATTCACCAGATCTCTAATTCAGCCTCATTAATCAGTTATGCCTTGAGTCACACTGTCATTTTGAGTTACCTTGTCTTATTCAAAGTCGTGGGTCACAATACGCTCTGTACCTGACTTTAATAGAAATCATTGGCTCCCAAAACGTAGTAACCTAGAAATAGGGTTTGAATAGGGATGTCCGATTGAATGGTGAAAAATTTGGACCACACATTAATAGAGCAAGTTGAAGGGATATGCGCATCTCGAGGCGTTAGATTAACACCTCAGAGAAAGCGAGTGTTTGAGCTCATTTTCTCTAATAAAAAAGCCTCTAGTGCTTATGAATTATTAGAGCAGTTGAAAGTCAGTGAACCGCAAGCCAAGCCTCCTACAGTTTATCGTGCTTTGGATTTCTTGTTGGAACAAGGTTTCATTCACCGAGTTGAATCAACCAATAGCTTCATATGTTGCTGTTCTTGCAATGCAAACAAACATTTCTCCCAACTACTGATCTGCGATAAATGTGGCACTGTGATAGAATTGCAAGACGATGCGCTTGTCACTCTACTCGCTAGTAACGCTGAGAAGCATGGCTTTCAATTGACCAATCATGTCATTGAATCGCATGGCATTTGCCAATCTTGCTCCTCCGAAATGAAAGAATAAGATTATAGAAGAACATTATGCGCGCTGAATTTGTAAACCCGTTTTTAGCTTCTTTGATGAACGTATTAAAAACGATGGCTTCTCTTGAATTGAAGCCACAAAAACCAAGAGTTAAGAAAGATGAGATCGCTCGTGGTGATGTATCCGGCCTAATTGGTATGGTTGGCACACAATCTCGTGGCTCAATGTCGATCACTTTTGATGAAGGTCTTGCCCTAGAAATCATGGAAAACATGTTGGGTGAACGACCAAATGGCTTGAACGAAGAAGTGACCGATATGGTGGGTGAAATCACTAATATGGTGACTGGTGGTGCAAAACGTATTCTTGCAGAAAGCGGCTTTGATTTCGACATGGCAACGCCAATCGTCGTTTCAGGTAAAGGCCACACCATTCGTCATAAGTGTGAAGGTGCTATTATCATCATGCCTTTCACATCTCAGTGGGGTAATGCCTTCATCGAGATCTGTTTCGAATAGAGGCAATCGAGTAAATAAAAAAACGAAAGGCTGACGTACATACGTCAGCCTTTTTTATTGCCGTAAAATCAACGAACATAAAAAAACGCCAACCGAAAGGTTGGCGTTTACAGTTATTACTTGGTGTTACTCAAACAGTCTTAAGCTTTCAACGCTTTAAATGCGTTGATTAGACCGTTAGTTGAGCTGTCGTGAGAGGTTACTTGAGCATCGTCAGCAAGCTCTGGAAGAATTTGGTTTGCTAGTTGCTTACCAAGTTCTACACCCCATTGGTCGAAACTGAAGATGTTCCAGATAACGCCTTGAACGAAGATCTTGTGCTCGTACATCGCGATTAGGTTACCTAAAGAGCGAGGGTTGATTTGCTTAACAAGAATAGAGTTCGTTGGACGGTTACCTTCAAATACTTTGAAAGGTACAAGCTCAGCCACTTCTTCAGCTGTTTTGCCTGCCGCTAGGAATTCAGCTTCCACTGTCTCTTTTGTCTTACCGAATGCTAGTGCTTCAGTTTGAGCAAAGAAGTTAGACATTAGCTTCTGGTGGTGATCAGATGCTGGGTTGTGGCTGATTGCAGGGGCAATAAAGTCTGATGGGATCAGCTTAGTGCCTTGGTGAATCAGTTGGTAGAAAGCGTGTTGGCCGTTAGTACCAGGTTCACCCCAGATGATAGGACCTGTTTGGTATTCTACTGGGTTGCCTTCACGGTCAACAAACTTACCGTTTGATTCCATGTTGCCTTGCTGGAAGTAAGCAGCAAAACGGTGCATGTATTGATCGTAAGGTAGAATCGCTTCTGACTCAGCACCATGGAAGTTGTTGTACCAAACACCAATAAGCGCAAGGATCACTGGAATGTTGCTTTCAAACTCAGTTGAAGCAAAGTGGTTATCCATCTCGTGTGCGCCATCTAGTAGCTCAGCGAAGTTATCGAAGCCGATAGAAAGAGAGATAGAAAGGCCGATTGCAGACCATAGTGAGTAACGACCACCAACCCAGTCCCAGAATTCGAACATGTTGTCAGTATCAATACCAAACTCAGCAACTGATGTTGCGTTAGTTGATAGCGCTGCGAAGTGCTTAGCTACGTGTGCGTCATCACCCGCTTCAGCCAGGAACCAATCACGAGCAGAGTGTGCATTCGTCATTGTTTCTTGAGTCGTAAATGTCTTAGATGCTACTAGGAACAACGTTGTTTCTGGGTTAAGAGGCTTAAGTGTCTCAACAATGTGAGTGCCATCTACGTTAGAAACGAAGTGCATGTTCAGGCGAGTTTTGTATGGCGTAAGTGCTTCAGTCACCATGTATGGACCAAGGTCCGAACCGCCGATACCGATGTTAACTACATCAGTGATCTCTTTACCTGTGTAACCTTTCCACTCACCAGAAACGATGCGGTGCGTGAACAGTTCCATTTTCGCTAGTACTGCGTTCACTGCTGGCATTACGTCTTTGCCATCAACCATTACTGGGTTGTCGCTACGGTTACGTAGAGCAGTGTGAAGTACTGAACGACCTTCAGTCTTGTTGATTGCATCACCGCCGAACATTGCTTCGATTGCAGACTTAACTTCAGTCTCGTTCGCAAGAGCAAATAGGTGCTGCATCGTTTCAGCATCGATAAGGTTCTTAGAGTAATCCACTAAGATGTCAGAACCGAAACGAGTAGAAAAGCTCTCGAAACGCTTTGCATCTTGAGCAAACAGCTCTTTCATATCCATATCTTGAGCAGACTCAAAATGTGCAGTTAGAGCTTTCCACGCTTGTGTTTGCGTTGGGTTGATATTTTTCAACATGGTATCTATCCCGATGTTACTGTAGGTTTTATTCTAAACGTCACCTGGGTGATGAATAGAACCCCCGATTAGGCGAAAGTTTATATTTTTCTGTGATGACCAAACCGCGTCACCACTGAAAGATTCTTTGTAATTTTTTTTCACGACGTATTATGCCGCATATGAAGAGCTGTACCTTGAGATAAATCAGGATTCGATTTCCTGATACAAGAATCGGTACAGACTCTAGCTCTAACATAATTAAATGTGAGCGATACCTGATAAATTCAAGTTCAAAAGATAGCGTTAAACCACTTTTTTTCCAAATACATTATAAAGGATGGCGTATGTGGATTCAGAAGACTATACACCTAAATGCAAGAAAGCGTGGATTTCATCTCATTACTGATGAAATTGAACAACAGATACACGATATCAATTCTCTATCTGTTGGTTTATTACATCTTTTTATCCAACATACCTCTGCCAGCCTCACGCTAAACGAGAACGCAGATCCTACCGTCCGTACCGATATGGAATCACACTTTAATAAGTTTGTACCTGAGCGAGCCCCCTACTACAGACACACCTATGAAGGCGATGATGACATGCCAGCCCACATTAAAGCATCGACACTTGGCACCAGTGTGACAATACCCATTGCCAATGGTTGTTTAGCTTTAGGTACATGGCAGGGCATTTACTTAGGAGAGCACCGAGATTGTGGTGGAAGCCGTACGGTCATTGCGACCATTCAAGGTGAATAACCTTAAGTAGCTAACTATAAAAAACCATTAAAAACATAATGATAGACAACAAAAAAGGGTGACACAGTTATGCGTCACCCTTTAAAAATATGAGATATTCGAGTTAGTAAAACCAGATTAGAAAGGCTGGTTTATCATGACCCTAAAGGTCCCTTCATCACCACCTCGAGCTAACTCAGCACGAACAACAATACCCTCTACTTGGAAACGAACCGCGCCACCTAGGCTCCATTTCATATCCGAGTGCAGTGTTTTTATATCGTACTCATCAGCAACGCGCCCGACTTCGGCAAACGCCACCCATTGCCACCAAGGCAAATCGTAGTAGTTAATCAGTGGGATATCACCCAAAGGTTGCCAGTCAGGAATCACTCGGTACTCAGCAGAGTAATGAACCGCAGAACGTCCATGATAGCGACCTCCGGTATAACCTCGTAAGCGATATAAACCACCCAATCGAGCTTGTTCAGTTTCCGGTGGACGAGCACAATCTTGCCCAGAACAGTTATCCCAGGTTGGTGTATCAGCGGTATAGAAATCGAGTGCCACGACTTGTTGGTCGAACAGGTCACCTAAAGGGCCTAATGCGAAGTACTGACTGTTTTGGAACGTCCACTTCAACCATAAATCATCGTTAGACCAGCTTTCTGCTCCGGTCGTGAATTCAAGGTTAGTATGAGAGCCCGTGGTTGGATTACGAGTGCTATCACGGTTATCCCAATCCAATGCCAGACTAAAGCCTGTCGCCTCTTCAGTATTATTTAAACCTTCTAGCTCACGAGCAGTATAAAAAGGCGTGAAGATAATCGAACTGACACCCGACTCGACTGGCGAAGCAAAGCTCACATCTTTGATTGGCTGAAAAGCCCCTAACAAGCCATGTTCTGCAACATTGCCCCAAGGTAGCAAATACTTAAATTCAAACTGATAGTTTTGCTCTAAGCCATCGGCAATGGTTTTATCATCAATAGATGAATCGTTGTCGCCTTGAGAGCCAATGTAATAAGGATTGTCGTTGAAGCGCGCTTGGTACATCTGAGTACTGAATAAAACATTCTCAGACAAAGCGTAGTTAAAGGCCGATAGAAAACCGACGTAACTGTCTTTGTCTGAATAAAGCGCCATACCAAACAGAGCGGCTTGAGGTTGCCAAACACCCTTTGCGACACCCGCAACCCCAAAGGTATTGCCCAAAGTTTCAGTACTAAAATAGAAAGGGACAAAGGCTGAATCTTTTTCTTCACTCAAGACAGAAGAAGAAAAGCTAACACCGAGCAACGCCATAGCTGACGTTAACCAGTGTCGAGTCGTTCGCTTGAACATCATTTAGTTTACAAGATCCATAGCTACTTCACATACTCCATCGCAACACGTGAAGTCAGCTTAGTGACTAACTCGTACGCGATAGTGCCGATATGATCTGCTACTTCTTCTGAAGGTAAGCCTTTACCCCACAGAGTCGCTTCATCGCCCACTTGATCTGCAGCATCAGGGCCAAGGTCGACCGTTAGCATGTCCATTGACACTCGTCCTGCGATCGGTACTTTTCGTCCATTAACGAACACTGGAGTGCCGTTAGGTGCCATGCGTGGATAACCATCACCGTAACCAATCGCGATCACGCCAACCTTGGTATCACGTTCACTGGTCCAGTTAGCGCCATAGCCTACGCTTTCACCCGCTTTAACATCACGAACCGCAATCAGATGTGAGGTCAGAGTCATCACAGGCTTAAAGCCAAGTTCTTGCGCTGATTTATCAGCAAAAGGCGAAACACCGTAAGAGATGATTCCCGGACGAACCCAATCAAGGTGGCTGTTAGGCCAAGCCAATAGACCCGCAGAGGCAGCAAGTGAACGCTCACCTTCACAACCGTCAGTGAGAGATAAGAAAAGCTCAGTCTGTTCAACGGTGGTTGCTCTATCAAGTTCATCAGCACAACCAAAGTGGCTCATGTAACGTAGAGGTTTGGCAACATTCGCACATTGATGCAAACGCTCAACAAAGTTTTGGTATTGCTCAGGGCGAACACCTAATCGGTGCATGCCACTGTCGACTTTAAGCCATACCACAACCGGTGTTTCCAAATCTGCATTCTCTAGCGCGCTTAATTGCTCTTCACAATGCACCACGGTTTGAATGTTATTGGTTACCAGAATGGGTAAATCACCCGAAGAGTAAAACCCTTCCAGCAACAAAATGGGTTTAACAATACCACCAGCTCGCAGTTGCAAGGCTTCTTCAATACGTGCCACACCAAAAGCATCTGAGTTTTTCGAGTGCTTAGCGATATGCAGTAAGCCGTGCCCGTAGCCATTTGCTTTCACAACCGACATAACTTTACACTGTGGAGCCTTCGACTTTATCTGGTTCAGGTTATGTTCGAGCGCGTTTAAGTCAATGCTTGCCGTCGCTGCTTTCATATAAGTCATTAACTTACTCATCATCAAATGCAGGACCTGCATAGTTATCAAATCGGGAGTGTTGACCTTGGAATGTTAAACGAACCGAACCGATAGGACCGTTACGTTGCTTACCAAGGATGATCTCAGCGATGCCTTTCAGTGAACTGTCTGGGTTATAAACCTCATCACGATAGATAAACATGATCAAATCGGCATCTTGCTCGATAGAACCTGATTCACGCAAATCCGAGTTTACTGGGCGCTTATCAGCACGTTGCTCTAGGGAACGGTTAAGCTGAGAAAGTGCCACAACCGGAACGTTCAACTCTTTCGCTAGCGCTTTTAGGGAACGCGAAATTTCGGCGATCTCTAACGTACGGTTTTCAGACAACGAAGGTACACGCATTAATTGAAGGTAATCTATCATGATCATAGAGATACCATCATGCTCACGAGCAATACGTCGAGCACGCGAACGAACCTCTGTTGGTGTTAAGCCCGAGCTATCATCGATATACATATTCTTCTTATCCATCAGAATACCCATACTCGACGAAATACGCGCCCAATCTTCATCGTCTAATTGACCAGTACGAATCTTGGTTTGGTCGACGCGAGAAAGTGACGCTAACATACGCATCATCAGCTGTTCAGCTGGCATCTCTAAAGAGAAGATTAAAACCGGTTTGTCTTGCTTCATCGCTGCGTTTTCACACAAGTTCATCGCAAAGGTGGTTTTACCCATCGATGGACGTGCAGCAACAATGATTAAGTCAGAACCCTGTAGGCCTGCTGTCTTCTTGTTGAGATCGTTAAAGCCAGTATCGACACCAGTAACACCATCTTGTGGCGATTTATATAAGATTTCGATACGTTCTAGCGTCTTCTCGAGAATGCTATCAACGTTTTGTGGGCCTTCGTTTTCACTTGCTCGGCCTTCTGCAATCGCGAAGACTTTACTTTCAGCAAGATCAACCAGCTCTTCCGATGTACGACCTTGAGGGTCATAACCAGAATCGGCGATCTCATTCGCCACACCGATCAGGCTGCGAACCAGTGCTCGCTGTGCCACGATATCCGCATACGCATTAATGTTAGCGGCACTTGGGGTGTTTTTGGCTAAGTCAGCAAGGTAAGCAAAGCCACCTACGTCTTCTAGCTGCTCACGAAGCTCTAAATGTTCAGAGAGTGTAATCAGGTCCAGAGGAGAACTTTCTTCAAGGATATCCTTTACCGCTTCAAAGATCAGACGGTGAGGA
This sequence comes from Vibrio sp. L5-1, assembly GCF_021728315.1. Taxonomy (NCBI): domain Bacteria; kingdom Pseudomonadati; phylum Pseudomonadota; class Gammaproteobacteria; order Vibrionales; family Vibrionaceae; genus Vibrio; species Vibrio sp. L5-1. The sequence goes on from NZ_JAKKCQ010000006.1 coordinate 18,065, forward strand.
CGGCTATAAAAGTCTTTGGCCACAACCTTTTCAGCAACTGTATCCCAGCGTTCGTTATCCAATAACAAACCGCCAATAACAGATTGCTCAGCTTCTAATGAATGTGGCGGGACCTTGATGGCGTCCACCTGATCGTTGGCTGATTTCTGACTTTTGGTATCCACTATGACTACACTCAATAACTAATAATGATCGTTCATTATACCCAAGAACACTCATTTGTAATCCGTTCCTAAGCGTTTGTTTTATTCTTCAGGAAGAATTTACCTATTGCTGACGGAATTAACCAAGGGTAGCATTACGATCCTGCCATTCACTCACTGTATAACTAGAGGTATGCGTGTCCAAATTATTGGCTCTGAGCACTGGTCTTCTAAGCTCTGGTCTTCTAAGCACCAGCCTTCTGAGCTCTCCGTTGGCCTTAGCTGATGATGATGCTAAAGCCTCTGTCGATGCAATCCTCGACTCTATAGTAGTTTCAGAACCTACTGTTGAGCCGATCGTCGTTGCACCGACACCTGAAAAAGATATGGATATCGCACCAAGTGATACGAGTGACACAGAACTGCCGAACCCACTCAAGACGGAAGTCGAATTTGGGTATCAGTCGCATACTGGTAATTCTGATTCACGATCGCTAAATGCCCGCCTAAACGGTGAGTATACGGCTGGCCGTCATAGAACCAGTGGCGAATGGAAATACTACAACCTCTACAAAGACGGTGAAGAAGATAAAAGGCAATCGACTTACTCGGCTCAGAGTGACTACAAGTTAAGCCCTAAAACCTACCTTTACGGCAGCTTTAAAGGTGTCGATTCACGATACAGTGCTTACTTTAAAGACTACACAATATCTAGTGGTTTGGGTTATCAGTTCTCGAACACTGAAGAGTTTGTGTTGGAAGTCGAAGTCGGACCGGGTTTTCGTTACCAAGAACCTAATCTCGATGAATTGGACGACGATGACATCATCTTCCCAGAGATTGTTGAAGAGGCGATTTTCCGTGGCAATGTGAATACATCATGGCAGGTGTTGAAGAATTTGCAGCTCAAGGCTGATGTGACGTTAGTATCTGGCCACAGTAACCTGAAATTTGATACTGAATTAGAAGCGATCAACGATATTACTGACAATATTGCGCTGAAAATAGCTCACTCTCGCCAGTACCACGATAAGGTACCTGATGGATTAAGCAAAGAAGACTCTGTTCTGTCGATTAACCTGCTCTTTCAGTTCTAGTTTCAAGAGCTGTTCTAGTCTCAAGAGCAGTTCTAATCTTAAGGCCACTTCTAACCTTGAGAACGGCCTGTTCAGCAATAAGGGCTTTTGGATCACTGTAAGCTTTTTACTTACTATAACCCCTTCGCTATGTTTTCCTATATTTCAGACATAAAAAAACACCAGCCGAAGCTGGTGTTTAAAACTTTCAAAAGAAAGAATTCGTCTTGGTACTGAAATTACTCAGCTGCAACGATAGCGATTTTCGCAGTAGCAAAAACTTCAGAGTGAAGTTGGATGCTTACTTCGAATTCGCCGATGTTACGTAGAGCGCCTTCAGGTAGGCGTACTTCGCTCTTAACTACTGCAACACCAGCTGCTGTAATAGCATCTGCGATGTCACGAGTACCGATAGAACCGAATAGTTTGCCTTCGTCACCAGCTTTAGAAGCGATTGTAACGCCTTCTAGAGTGTTAACTGTCTCTGCGCGAGCTTCTGCAGCAGCTAGTTGCTCAGCAACTTTAGCTTCTAGTTCAGCACGGCGAGTTTCGAACATAGCAACGTTGTCTTTAGTTGCCATAACTACTTTACCCTGTGGGATAAGGAAGTTACGAGCGTAACCAGATTTAACGTTTACTTGGTCGCCAAGGCCACCTAGGTTACCGATTTTATCAAGTAGAATAACTTGCATTATCTTAGTCCTCTTAAACTATTGTTAACTATTACCGATTACTGATGCTTGTCAGTGTACGGTAGTAGAGCTAGGTAACGAGAACGCTTGATAGCGCGAGCTAGCTGACGTTGGTATTTAGCACTTGTACCAGTGATACGGCTAGGTACAATTTTACCAGCTTCAGTGATGTAGTTTTTTAGAGTTGCTACGTCTTTGTAGTCAATCTCTTGTACGCCTTCTGCAGTAAAACGGCAGAATTTACGACGACGGAAGAAACGAGCCATGGGCTATCTCCTGATCTAAATTTAATAATGCGGTATTAACACAGGCTTATAAATAAGCGTAAGCAAATGCTTGTAGTGAAAATACCTAAACGAGTTGAATAAAATTTAATGACCTAAAAGGCCAAAAAAGAATTACTCAGCAGCAGCTTCTGGCTTAGCTTCTTCTTCACGACGTGGTGCACGTTCTTCACGGTCATCACGACGAGGAGCACGCTCTGCACGCTCTTCTTTTTGCTTAAGCATGATAGATTGCTCAGTCACAGCGCCTTTAGTGCGCATGATCATGTTACGTAGAACTGCATCGTTAAAACGGAAAGCAGTTTCTAGCTCGTCCATCACTTCTTGGCCAGCTTCAACGTTCATAAGAACGTAGTGAGCTTTGTGAAGTTTGTTGATTGGGTAAGCCATTTGACGGCGGCCCCAGTCTTCTAGACGGTGGATAGTACCGCCAGCTTCAGTGATTGAACCAGTGTAACGCTCGATCATGCCAGCAACTTGCTCGCTTTGATCAGGGTGAACCATGAATACGATTTCATAATGACGCATTTGGTTGCTCCTTACGGATTATTAGCTTCCACGAAAGGCTCGGTCGTCCAAGGGAAGCAAGGAACTAAAGAAAAATGACCGAGTTTTAAGGACGGCAAATATTATAGAAAGAACCCGGTATTGGCAAGCGGTATTTGGCTAATAATGAAACAGTTTTTCTTTCGCCATCTAGCCATCTGTGATTCTGTCAATTTGTCACTCTACGCCCTAAAAAGAAACGCCCACCAGCAAATGGTGAGCGTTAATAAATTCATAGACTTAGAGTCGTTTTGCCTTTTAACTCAGCTTAACCCTATTGAGCTAGGCGCTGACGTACCGCTTCGAACAGACAGATGCCTGATGCTACCGAAACGTTGAGGCTCGACACGCTGCCTGACATTGGAATCTTAATTAGGTCATCACAGGTTTCACGCGTTAAACGACGCATGCCGTCACCTTCTGCACCCATAACTACCGCAAGAGGACCCGTTAGCTTCGCTTGATAGATATCATGCGTTGCTTCACCTGCGGTACCCACGAACCATACACCCTGCTCTTGCAGTGCACGCATTGTACGAGCTAGGTTGGTTACGCGTACTAGAGGAACGGTTTCAGCTGCGCCACAAGCAACCTTACTTACGGTTGCCGTTAGCGGCGAAGAGCGATCTTTAGGTACGATAACAGCCGCCACACCCGCAGCATCCGCGTTACGTAGACAAGCACCTAGGTTATGAGGGTCTGTTACGCCATCTAGAACCAACAGCAGAGGCTGTTCGTGCTGCGCTAGGATATCGTCTAGGTGAGTTTCATTAAGCTGCTTAGCAGGCTTCACCTTAGCAATAAGACCTTGGTGATTTGCACCCTGTGCTTTTTCATCAAGCGGCTTACGGCCCATTTGTTGAATCGACACACCAAATTGCTGCAGTTGATTCAGTAATGGAAGAAGACGATCGTCTTGACGACCTTTAAGCACGTACGCTTCAATAAAGCGCGCTGGATCTTTTTCTAGTACGGCTTTCACCGCGTGAATACCGTAAATAAATTCGTTACTCATTGTCTCTGGTTACTCTTATTGCTCAGAGATGAATGACATCAAACCCGATGCACCCACCCCTGTGTTGTTTATTTCGAGAGTATGCGTCTTGCGCCTGATACTCTCGCATTAAAATCTTTTCGCGTTAAAGTCATCTCGCGTTAAAGTCATGTCGCATTAAATTAGCGCTGTGCTAAACCTAACTAGCAAAGCGCCTTATTAAGCTTAAGACTTATAAACTTAAGACTTATCAGCCTTTGGCTTACGACTTGCAGTACGCTTTTTCTTAGCTCGCGCCTTCGCAGCACCGGTTTTATTCGCTGACTTCTTCTTAGCTGAACTTTCAGAGCTACCGTCTGGTCGCTTAGTAGGTTCAACTAAAGGCGTCGCAGGTACACCCGGCTTATTACTCTTCACCGCTGAACGCTTCTTGCTTTTCGCCTTTTTCATCGCTTCAGCTGCACGCTTCTTGGCCGTTTTACCTTTACCACGAGGCTGACGATCGGTGTCTTCTAAATCAAAGTCGATTTGGCGAGTTTCTAGATTAACCGCAGAAACCTTCACTTTAACCGAATCACCTAAGCGGTAGATGTTACCTGAGCTTTCACCGACTAAACGCTGACCAACAGCATCAAATTGGTAGTAATCATTCGCTAGCGCTGAGATATGTACCAAGCCATCAATGTGCAGTTCAGTGAGACGCACAAAGAAACCGAAGCCAGTCACGTTGGCAATCACGCCATCCATCACTTCACCGACATGGTCTTGCATGTACTCACACTTCAGCCAGTCGTTCACTTCACGCGTAGCATCATCAGCACGACGCTCAGTCATTGAACACTGCTCGCCGTAGAAGTCCATATCATCGAAAGTGTAGTGGTAACCACCCGTTGGCGTCCAACGCTCACTCTGACGGCCTTCTTCTTTCGCAATAAGGTACTTAATCGCGCGGTGCAATAGCAAATCTGGGTAACGACGAATTGGCGAGGTAAAGTGAGCATAGCGTTTAAGAGCTAAACCAAAGTGACCTGCGTTGTCCGCGTTGTATACCGCTTGCTTCATCGAGCGCAGTAGCATGGTTTGGATTAACTCACGATCTTCACGCTCATTAATCTGTTGCATCAGTTGTGCATAGTCTACTGGTGATGGCGACAGGCCACCTTCCAGCGTTAAACCTAGCTCACTAAGAAAGCTCTTAAAGCCCGTTAAGCGCTCTTCTCCCGGAGTATCGTGAACACGGTACAGTGCAGGTTCTTTCGCTTTTTCTACGTAAGACGCCGATGCGATATTCGCAAGAATCATACACTCTTCGATGATCTTGTGTGCATCGTTACGGATGACTGGTTCAATACGGTCGATCTTACGATCCGCATTGAAGATGAATTTCGTTTCGACCGTTTCAAACTCAATCGCACCACGTTCGTCACGCGTTTTCTTAAGTACCTTGTACATCTTATGAAGCTCTTCAAGATGTGGTACTTCAGGCTCGTAACGCTCACGAAGTTCTTCATTGCCATCTAAGATAGCGCCAACTTTGTTGTAAGTCAGACGGGCATGAGAGTTCATTACCGCTTCGTAGTGCTTGTAACCCGACAGTTTACCTTTGTCTGAGATAGTCATCTCACACACCATACATAAACGGTCGACTTGAGGGTTTAATGAACATAAACCATTAGAAAGGACTTCTGGCAGCATTGGCACAACTTGTGACGGGAAGTATACCGAGTTACCACGGTTAATCGCTTCTTTGTCTAGCGCGGTATCTGGGCGAACGTAGTAACTTACGTCAGCAATCGCTACCCACAGGCGCCAGCCTCCGCCTTTCTTCGCTTCACAGTAAACCGCATCATCGAAGTCACGCGCATCTTCGCCATCAATGGTAACCAATGGCAGTTTGCGTAGATCAACACGTCCTTCTTTTGCTTCTTCAGGAACGTGCTCACCGAGGTTTACGATTTGCTTATCTACCGCTTCAGGCCACTCTTGTGGGATCTGGTGAGTACGGATCGCGATCTGCGTTTCCATACCCGGAGCCATGTTTTCACCAAGAACTTCGGTCACTTTGCCCATCATGTTACGAGAACGACCACCACGATCCGTAATTTCAATCACTACCACATTACCCATTCGAGCACCGCCTTTATGCTCAGTAGGGATCTGGATGTCGTGACTAATACGCGAATCATCAGCAACCACGTAAGAATGGCCGTATTCTAGGAAGAAGCGGCCAACAAGTGGGGTTTTACGCTCTTCAAGAACACGAACCAAACGACCTTCACGACGACCACGTTTACTGTTGTCAGTAGGCTGAGCCAGTACGTAATCACCGTGCATGATGGTTTTCATCTGGTGATGCGGCAACACGATATCATTGTCTTTACCCACGCTGCCGTCTGGGCGAACCCAACCATGACCGTCTTTATGACCAATCACATAGCCTTTAATCAATTCCATCTTCTCAGGTAATGCGTAGCACTGACGACGGGTAAAGATAAGCTGTCCATCACGTTCCATTGCACGTAAACGACGACGCAGCCCTTCATATTGTTCCTCTCCAGCAAGACCCAAAGCTTCGAATAGATCGTTACGGTTCATTGGGATATTCGCGTCTGTTAGAAACGAAATAATGAACTCTCGGCTTGGTACTGGGTTTTCGTAATTTTTCGACTCTCGGTCGGCAAAAGGATCAACAGTGGTTGTCGCTGTCGTGTTTTCTGACATTGGTGTGTTTTTTGACATAGGCGGGCCTGCTTAAGCAAGGAATGTATATACCCCTAGTATATCTGATGCTAGGGGTAAGCTACAGATATGCTTTGGAAAAGCCTAAAATAACCTAAGATTGATACATATCTTCACTTTGTGAAACATCGCTTCATAGAGGCGGACTATCATCAAAATTTCAAGCAAACGATAAAACAAACGTTTGCGCCATGAATGAAATACACTATTATCCTGACACTTTACCAACTCCTGTTCTGAGTATTGATATGAAACTAAAACGCACCCTATTGGCTTCAGCAATGGCAAGCCTCGCTCTATTTCCATTTGCGAGTTCAGCAATGGAAAAAGCTGACTTGATGATTACCGATGCGATGGTTCTAACCATGAACCAAAACAAAACGGTTTATGAGAGCGGTACTGTTGTCGTAAAAGACAACAAAATCATTGCCGTTGGTGATGCTTCACTAGAGAAGCAGTACCAAGCGAAACAAGTGTTAGACGTGGATGGCGATATCGTGATGCCGGGTCTCATCAATACTCATACTCACGTATCGATGACGGTTTTCCGCTCGCTGGCCGATGATGTGCCTGACCGTCTTCACCGTTATATCTTCCCTCTAGAGAAGAAACTGGTATCGCGAGACATGGTGCGTATTGGCGCTAACCTTGGTAATGTCGAAATGGTTAAAGGCGGTGTCACGACTTACGCCGACATGTACTACTTCGAAGATGAAGTGGCGAAAACCGTCGATAAGATCGGTATGCGAGCCATTCTTGGTGAAACCGTTATTAAGTTCCCAGTCGCTGATGCGGCTAATGCTGAAGAAGGCATCCAATACGCGCTGAATTTCATTGAAGAATACAAAGACCATCCGCGTATCACACCCGCGTTTGCACCACACGCGCCTTACACCAACACCACAGAGATACTGCAGAAGATCTCTAAGCTCTCTCTAGAGCTCGATGTACCAGTAATGATTCACCTTGCAGAATCACACCGTGAAGAAGAGAAAATCGCCGAGCGTTCAGATGGGCTATCACCGGTTCAATACATGGACAGCATTGGCGCACTCAACAAAAACTTGGTGGGTGCACACATGATCCTCGTTGACGATCATGATATCGAGCTGGTGAAAAAATCGGATATGGGTGTGGCTCACAACATGAGTGCCAACATCAAGTCAGCAAAAGGCGTATCTCCTGCGCTTAAGATGTACGACGAAAACGTTCGTATTGGTTTAGGTACTGATGGCCCAATGTCTGGTAACACACTGAGCACCATTGATGAATTCAACCAAGTCGCTAAAGTTCACAAGCTGGTTAATAAAGATCGTGCCGCAATGCCGCCGATCAAAGTGATCGACATGGCAACAATGGGCGCAGCAAAAGCGCTACACATGGAAGATAAGATCGGTTCTCTTGAGGCCGGTAAACTCGCCGACATCATAGTGATCGATACGAAAGCGCCAAACATGGTTCCGGTCTACAACCCATACTCTGCATTAGTTTACTCAGCTAACTCGGGTAACGTTCGCCACACCATCGTTGACGGTAAGATCATCATGCAAGACCGCGACATGCTAACCGTCGATGAAGATAAGATTCGCCAAGAAGCACTCGATTTCACTAAAGTCGTTCGTAAGACGGTGATTGAATCTGGTGAAGTTGTTCAATAACGACTAAAACTAAATCACTGCGCTTTCTGTTTAATCTAAAAAGCGGTTAAACAAAAAAGCAGTTCAGATCAAAAAAGGCCTCATAGGTATTTACCTACGAGGCCTTTTTAATACGATATCTTTCTATATCAAGATAGATGGCTAACGAGTGCAGTCGTTCACCATCAACCTTAATTAATATTCGTAATTACCAGAACACGTCTCGACGTTTTGCTCGAGCGATAATGTTGTCCGGCATTCTCTGTTCCAGACCGCTACGAAGCACGGTGATGCGTTTGTGTTGCCTATCATCCGCAGTCACCGAGTTGTATAACCAGCGGTAAGCATCTTCATAATCTAACGGGCTACCGTAATCACGCAGCAAGAGTTCCGCTAAGTGAATGCTTGCACTTAGATTACCCATAGAGGCCGCTTCACGTAAATACGGAATCGCGCGCTCTTTGTCTTGTTGAACCAAGGTTCCACGAGAATAATAACGACCTAGCTGCTCTAGTGCAGCAGGTAAACCTTGATGCGCCGCGTTTTCCATATAGTAAATGCCAAGCTCGACATCTTGTGGAACACACACGCCCCAAGCCAACATATCACCGTATAAAAACTCATAAGAAGGCAAGCTAATACGCGTCGCACGAGCAACGATATCTTCAACTAACTGGCACTTATCAGCTTTCACTCGCTCTAGATGTTGATTATTCTCGATTAAATTAATCAGTTCAGCTTCTGTATATATTGGAACGGGCTCTCCCACGTCAGTCAAATTTGCATGACTCAAGGGTGAGCTCAGCGCCATTATTAATGAAGCTGCTACAATTCGTAGCTTCATACCTGCACTCTATTATCTGTCGCTAAAGTTATCTATTGAGGGCCGCAGAGGATTTCTACACGCACAAAACAGGGTGAACTTCACTTTCCATGATATCTGTATCGGCAATAACCCTGACGGCTTTAGACAAAACTTGCCGCTAATGGGCAATATTTTGCCTGATGACGCTTAAAAGATCACCATCAAAGAGTGCGTGGCTAAATTGCAGGTATTAAAAAGCCGACTTAATAAAGTCGGCTTTTATAAAACTATTTCATTATCAGAGCACTTTAATTAACAAAGCACTTTAATTACCACAGCACGGTTAGTGCCTGGTAATCACTCAGCGGGCATTATGCGCCGTATGGGTGAACCTTGATGATAGTTTCGTTACGATCTGGGCCAGTTGATACGATATCAATTGGAACGCCAGTTAGGTCTTCGATACGCTTGATGTAATCTAGAGCAGCTTGTGGAAGCGCGTCGATAGATTTAGCACCAAATGTGTTTTCAGACCAACCAGGCATTGTTTCGTAGATTGGCGTCGCTTCTTCGAATGACTCAGCAGCCATTGGAGAAACTTCTAGGATAGAACCATCTTTCATCTTGTAACCAGTACAGATTTTTAGTTCTTCTAGGCCATCTAGAACGTCTAGTTTAGTTAGACAGATACCAGATAGAGAGTTGATTTGGATTGCACGACGCATAGCAACAGCATCGAACCAACCAGTGCGGCGTAGACGACCAGTCGTTGCGCCAAACTCGTGACCAACATCGCCTAGGTGCTTACCAACTGGGTCTTGTTTTTCAAGGCCATCGTATAGCTCAGTTGGGAATGGACCTGAACCAACACGAGTACAGTAAGCCTTAGTAATACCAAGGATGTAACCGATGTGACGAGGACCAAAACCAGAACCTGCAGCAACACCACCAGCAGTCGTGTTAGAAGACGTTACGTATGGGTAAGTACCGTGGTCGATATCTAGTAGCGTACCTTGAGCACCTTCGAACATGATCTTGTCGCCGCGCTTACGTGCTGCGTCTAGTTCGTCAGTTACGTCGATAACCATCGCAGTTAACATGTCTGCGTAGCTCATCGCTTGCTCAAGAACTTCTTCGTAGCTTACTGTTTCAGCTTTGTAGAAGTGCTCTAGTTGGAAGTTGTGGAATTCCATAACTTCTTTTAGCTTCTCAGCAAATGCTTCTTTATCGAAAAGGTCGCCAACGCGTAGACCGCGACGAGCAACTTTATCTTCGTAAGCAGGACCGATACCACGACCCGTTGTACCGATAGCTTTAGCGCCACGAGCGATTTCACGCGCGTTGTCGATTGCAATGTGGTACGGAAGAATTAGAGGACAAGCTTCAGAGATGAAAAGACGCTCACGTACTGGGATACCGCGATCTTCAAGAGGTTTCATTTCTTTAAGAAGTGCGTCAGGCGATAATACTACACCGTTGCCAATAACACATTTAACGTTATTGCGTAGGATACCTGATGGAATTAAGTGAAGAACGGTTTTCTCACCGTCAATTACAAGTGTGTGACCTGCATTGTGACCGCCTTGGTAGCGAACCACGTATTTTGCATCTTCAGTTAAAAGGTCAACGATTTTACCTTTACCTTCATCACCCCATTGGGTGCCTAGAACGACTACGTTATTTCCCATCTTTCCAATTTCTGTTGCTAATTAAAAATGGATTCTAGCACCGAATCACATTTCTTGCAGTCATTTTTTGTTCATAATTGTTAAAGCTAACGACAAGCAAATTTGCAATGACACCGCGAAGATCCTTAAAGATGCTGATATTATTATCTTTTTACAGGCAAAAGGCAGCAACATGTCTAATTCTATCTGGCTCGCAATCGGGCTTGTTCTTATCGTTGAAGGGCTGGGGCCCTTGATTGCACCCAATGGCTGGAGAAACATGGTTGCTCAATTAAGCCAACAGCCAGACACGCAACTGCGTCGAATTGGCGGTTGCCTTGTGGTTGCCGGCGTCGTTATCGCTTTCATGACCTACCGCTAGGCTTTCTCAAAGCACAGCTCTGTCGCTCGATTTCCCTCGAGGACGTAATGGCCAATATTCAGTCTTCAGTCTTTAGTCTTTAGTCTTTAGTCTTGAGTCTTGAGTCTTCAAAGAATAGAAAACAAAAAGGCTCCCATAATAGGAGCCTTTTAAGTGTTAACGTATTTTGCTTATTGAGTTAAGCATCCACAACGCATCAGCTTATTTTGCTGGAGCGCCGCTCGCTTGATTCATGTATTGGAAGAAGTCAGTCTTCGGATCCAGTACTAGAATGTCGCTCTTATCGCTAAATGATGTCTCATAAGCTTGCAATGAACGCATGAAGCCATAGAACTCAGGATCTTTACTGTACACATCAGAATAGATCTTCGCTGCTTCTGCATCTGCATCACCACGAGTGATTCGAGCTGTACGGTCAGCTTCTGCAAGAACTGTTGCTACTTCTAGCTCAGCTTGAGCACGGATAACTTCTGCTTTCTCACGACCTTGAGAACGGTGTCTACGAGCAACCGATTCACGTTCTGCACGCATACGGCGGTAGATAGATTCACTGATTTCGTCAGGAAGGTTAATCTTCTTCATTCGGAAATCAACAACTTCAACACCTAAATCAGCCATCGCACTTTCTGACGTTCCAGACAAAACGTTTTCCATGATCTTGTCGCGTTCGCCATCAACTTCTAGAGCTTCTGCAGCCGCTACCGTTGTAACAACTTCGCTATCAGCAGAGTCTGGCAGGATGTCCTTATTACGAGGGCCTGACACGATCTGCTTAATTTCACGAGCACCAATTTCAGAACGAAGAACATCTGTCACTTTACGCTCAAGAAGTGCTTCTGCCGTCATGATATTGCCGCCACCGGTACTCAGATAAAAACGTCCAAAATCAGCAATACGCCATTTTGCGTAGGTATCAATTAGAACGTCTTTTTTCTCTGATGTTACGAAACGGTCAGAACGACCATCCATCGTTTGAATACGAGCATCAAGTACTTTTACGCGGTCAAACAGTGGCAGTTTAAAATGCAAGCCTGGTTCATAGATTCGTGATACGCCGTTGTCATCGAGAACTCGACCAAAACGAATTACCATGCCACGTTCGCCTTCTTGAATCACAAATAGTGACATCAATAGAAGGGCAATCGTCACAACTAATACAGGGATCATTAATTTACGCATTATTAGTATCTCCCTTGACGTGAACTGTCTGAACGAGTTTGAGTGCTAGACTTTGGATCCGCTTGAGTTTCTAACTCAATTTGATCGTAAGTTGATGATGCTTTTGCAGGGCGAGTGCCCGACTGAGAACCACCTTGTGCGCCTAGCTTATCAATTGGTAGGTATAGCAAGTTACCGCTTGATTCAGAATCAATCAGGACTTTCGATGTGCTTGAGTACACTTTTTCCATTGTATCAAGGTACATACGGTTACGTGTTACTTCAGGAGCAGCTTGGTATTCAGGTAAAAGCTTCTCGAACTGAGCAACCTGACCCAAAGCACCATTAACAATACGCTCAGAATAACCGACCGCTTCTTTCTTCAAACGCTCAGCTCGACCTGTTGCTTTTGGAAGAATGTCATTTCGGTAAGCTTCAGCTTCACGTTCAAAACGCTCTTCATCCTCACGAGCCGCGATAGCATCATCAAATGCATCTTTCACTTGCTCAGGTGGACGTGCTGACTGGAAGTTCACGTCAACAATCAGAATACCCATGTCGTAGCTATCAATAATACGGTTCAACGTTTCTTGAGTGCTCTGACGAATCTGCTGACGACCACTTGTTAGGATACTATCCATTAGTGAGTCACCAATTACCGCACGAAGCGCAGAATCAGTTGCTTGGCGTAAGCTATCATCCGCATCCGTTACACGATACAAGTACTTGTACGGGTCAGAAACACGGTATTGAACGCCCATTTCAACCGTCACAACGTTTTCATCTTTCGTTAGCATGGTGCCAGAAGCACGTAGAGAACGAATCGCTTGAACGTTAACCAGTTGCTCATCTTTAATTTCATCGATGAAGCGTGGGTGCCAGTTAAGACCCGGTTCTTCGATACGGTCGAATTGACCCAGTCGAAGTACAACGGCTCTTTCTGCTTCGCCAACGGTGTAGAAACCAGCGAAGAACCAGATAGCAATCGCAATGACAGCAATGACACCAAAGCCAATCGCACCGCCACCACCAATAGATGGCCCGTTACCGTTGCCACCTTTTTTACCAAACTTGCCACCTAACTTTTGACTTAGTTTACTAAACACTTCGTCTAAGTCTGGCGGTCCTTGATCTCGGCCGCCGCGATTATTGTTCTTACCCCAAGGGTCATTATCGCGGCCGTTATTATCGCCGTTGTTATTATTTCCAGGCTCATTCCACGCCATTAGAAAGCTCCATCATTTGATATGACGTTATACTGTAGCAGTCTCTTTGGTAACGATAAAGTCACCTAAGAGCGCCCCTTCTCTTTTTTCAAGTTTAGACCAATCTATTTGTTGCATTCGGATATCTATCAACAAGTTACCATTTTCATCATACTCTTCCTGTTGAATACATTTCATCTCGAAGAATAAGCTGCGAATACGGCCTTGATGTTGATGTGGAATACACAACCGGAATTGAACCATTTGACTCGCTAAACGCTCAGTTAAAGCCTCAAACAGCAGTTCAATCCCTTCTCCTTCCATTGCAGAAACCCAAACAGCGCGTGGTGCGCCCTCTTCGTCTCTTTCAATTCGAGGTTTTTGGTCTTCCATGCAGTCAATTTTGTTCATGACTACAAGGGTTGGCACTTCATGAGCATCGATTTCTTCTAATACTTCATGAACAGCCTGAATGTTCTCACGAAAGCGGTCATCACTGGCATCAACAACATGTAACAAAATGTCAGCTTCCTGCGTCTCTTGTAACGTAGCCTTGAACGCAGCGACCAAGTCGTGTGGTAGATGACGGATAAAACCTACGGTATCTGCGAGAATTGCAGGCCCGACATCTGCCAATTCAATCTTACGTAGTGTTGGGTCTAGAGTTGCAAACAGTTGGTCTGCCGCATAAACACCTGCACTAGTGATTTGATTGAAAAGTGTTGATTTCCCTGCGTTGGTATAACCAACCAAAGAAATTGTTGGGATTTCAGCTCGATTACGAGCACGTCGTCCTTGTTCACGCTGCTTAGCCACTTTCGCTAAACGACGTAATATCGCTTTTATACGGTCACGCAACAAACGTCGATCGGTTTCCAGTTGAGTTTCACCTGGACCACGAAGACCAATACCACCTTTTTGCCTTTCAAGGTGAGTCCAACCACGAATCAATCGGGTAGAGATATGACGAAGCTGAGCGAGCTCAACTTGTAGCTTACCTTCATGAGTTCGCGCACGTTGTGCAAAGATATCTAAGATTAAACCCGTGCGATCAATCACACGACATTTACACAATTGCTCGAGGTTTCGCTCTTGGGCAGGAGAGAGAGAGTGGTTAAAAATCACAATTTCAGCACCGGTCAGCTGAACGGCTTGAGCGATTTCTAGGGCTTTACCTTCTCCAACGTAGTATTTAGGGAGTGGGGATTGTCGGCTACCAGTAATCACTTGTAGCGTTTCTACCCCCGCTGAGGAGACCAGCATTTCACATTCGCTTAGGTCTTCCCATTCTCCCTCTTGCGTGAAGTTGATATGAACAAGTACGGCTCGCTCGCCGGATTCATAACGGTCAAACAAGCAACCAACTCCTTATTACAGCGTAAGCTGTATCAATTGAACGATTAATCTTCAGTCTTCTCTGGACGATCAGATGGCGCACGCTGTTGCTCGCCGCTGTGGTGACTAACTGCACGAGCAGGAACCACAGTAGAAATCGCATGCTTGTAAACCATTTGGTTTACTGTGTTCTTCAATAAGATCACGAATTGATCGAAAGACTCGATCTGACCTTGCAGCTTGATGCCGTTAACAAGATAGATAGAGACTGGAATGCGCTCACGACGGAGTGCATTTAGGAATGGGTCTTGTAGCGATTGCCCCTTAGCCATTTTATTTTCCTTATTTATATTTTGTTGTAATTATTTAGCTAGTGGTGCACAAAAAGGTGCGGCCTTTGCATCTGAGCTAAACGAATAAAAAAACTCCGTTGTTATTGAAAGGCTGTGATTTTTAAAAGCCTCAATAACTGATCCTTTTCAGAGTATATTCACGCAAAAAGCGATCACATTATACACAGCAATACTAATCAGATGCTATTGCATCTGAAAGAGTTTCTAACGCCTGATCAATGTTTTCGCTATCCAACCAAGTTAAATCATCCCAACTGCGTAACCAGGTGATTTGTCGCTTGGCCAATTGACGGGTTGCGCAGACACCACGGAAAACCGCTTCGTCTAAATCGCAATTCCCATCTAAATAATCCCACATCTGCCTATAACCAACGCATCGGATCGATGGCAGTTCAGGGTGAAGATCGTCTCTGGCATATAACGCCTTCATCTCATCTTCAAACCCCGCCTCTATCATCTTCTCAAAGCGAAGTTCAATACGGCGATGGAGCTCTTTCCTTTCCTTGGGAGCTATTGCAAATTGTTTTACACGAAATGGCAGGCTATCGCCTTTCGTTTGAGTTAGCTCTGTTAATGTTTTACCCGAAATTCGGTAAACTTCCAATGCCCTTGAAAGCCTTTGTGGATCATTTGGGTGTATTCTTTCAGCGGATACGGGATCTATCTCTCTTAATTGATCATGCAATGCCTGCCAACCCTGTTCAATAGACTCCGCTTCAATCTGCTTTCGAATCTCTTGATCCGCGGCCGGTAATGGCGATAAGCCTTCCAACAATGCTTTGTAGTACAGCATTGTGCCACCAACCAGTAACGGAATTTTTCCTTCCGCTACAATCTTATTCATTTCATTGATCGCATCACGACGAAAATCTGCCGCAGAATACGCTTCGCTTGGATCGAGAATATCAATCAAACGATGGGGCGCGAGCGCGAGCTCTCCTGCATCCGGTTTAGCGGTGCCGATATCCATGTCTTTGTAGATCAATGCTGAGTCGACACTGATGATCTCTACTGGGTATTTCTGACGTAAGCGGATAGCTAAATCTGTTTTTCCTGATGCCGTAGGGCCCATTAAAAACAACGCTAAAGGTAATTTTTCAGTCATGATATTTTGTATTTGTTTCTCTGTTAGAGCGCTTTATAAAAAAGGGCTTTGTGTCGCGACGTATTCAGCTAAAAAGACAAATGCCATCGCGAAAAAGTTAAACCGTAAACGCGGCTATGGTCGCTGAAAAGTCGATAGGATTGACAAACTCTGGATCATCTAATGGAAGTAGACCATGCCAAAGCTGTTCAAGTTCCCCAACTAGTTGAACCGCTTCAGATAAAGTGTAGTCGCTTTTTACTTGTGCCGTTTGAATCCCGATCCAGTTGACCAATGATGGCAACATATCGTTAAAAACATTAGCAGCGTTAGAAACATTATCTGCGTTAAAAACAGTAGCAGCGTGATTATCGACAATCTGAGCGTTTAATGAAGCCGCGTAAGATAACAGATCTGGGATCAAAATTTGTAAGTTTTGCTGCCTCAAAGGAGAAGGCACGCCCATCACCATTACCGCTTCACTGTTTCGCGCCTTAAGCTCAATCCCCAATAACGCCAGTGTTTGGCTCAACGCCTTAGCAACCTCGACAAGTTCACTACCAAGCTTAATCGATAAAGGCACCAATAGCGGTTGGCTTTTTAACGCCCCTTCTCGAGTATCAAGTTGGCCAATCACACGTAACAATTCCGCTTTGGCTAGAGACAGCAATACGCTGCCGTTTTTGTTTCCCATTACCAAATATTGGCGTTCCACTACCGAGACGGCTTTGCCTAAGTCCGTCACAGGTGCTCTTGGCTTTGAATGAACAGGATTCTGTTGAGCAGGCTTAGCTTCTCTATTTTCTATGTTTTCTATGTTTTCTTTATTTTCTATGTTGTCTCTGGTTTCAACTGGTGCCACATGCCCTTGAGGAGATGATGGAGCTACAACTTGATCATCAAAATCTGGCGTTTTCAGAAGCTCTTTGTAGGCTTTCACTTCTCGCTTAGAGGGCGCGGGTTCAGCATGATGCTGGTGTGGCTCTTTCTCTTTTTTAGGTTCAGGTCGAGACTCGATCCACTCTTGACGAGGAGACCCGGTAAAACTGGTGTCGCGAGGCGACGAGCCTGTGTTAGCTGACGAACCTCGGCTAGGTGACGAACCAAGACTCGATGAAGAACCTCTGTTAGACGATGAACCTCGGTTGGCTGTTGATCCATAGTGTTGCCCACCATCATTAACGCTGTGTTGAGGTTGCTCATAAGCGCGCTCAGACTCTGCTTTTCTTGGGTATGAAGGCGTTTGCTCAATAGCATGTCGCGCCCTTTCAGATGGAGGGCTTTGATCAGATACTGGGTTTTGATCCGAATAAACAGGGACAGTGCTTTCTTGCGTTGGGTAACTAGTCACATCACTAGATTCAGGCATTGCATTATCTTGCTGATAATTCGTTGCTTCTGATTGATGAAACGCAGACTGCTTGATTGGTACCGCATTAATCTGTTTGCTTTGGGCTAGTCCATCACTCAATGCCTGATAAATGAAATCATGCACAAGGCGAGCTTGGTGGAAACGCACTTCATGTTTTGCAGGGTGAACATTCACATCCACCTGATGCGGGTCTAATTCAATAAACAGTACATAAGTTGCGAATTGGTCTGGACGCAGGCTAGTCTCATAGCTTTGACGAATCGCATGATTGATCAGCTTGTCACGCATCATACGACCATTCACATAGCAGTATTGCAGATCGCTTTGTTGTCTTGCTCCTTCTGGCGTGGTGATCCAGCCATGAAGCTTTAGGCCTTGATGCTCAAGTTCGATCTTAAGCATATGACGAACAAAAGGATTGCCACATACCGCAGCGATGCGTTTTTCTGCTTGAACTTGTGTTTTGGCAGCGCGGTACTGACGAATCATTTTGCCGTTATGACGAAGGTTAATCGTCACATCAAAGCGACTCAATGCGATGCGTTTAAGCAGCTCATCGATATGCGTGAATTCGGTTTTCTCGGTGCGTAAGAACTTGCGGCGTGCTGGCGTATTGAAGAACAGGTCCAACACCTCGACCGAAGTACCAATGGGATGCGCCGCAGGCTGCAGTTTCACCTGCATGTCACGGCCTTCACTGTGTGCTGCCCAAGCTTGATCTTGAGTGGCAGGGCGTGAAGTCATGGTTAATCGCGCAACAGAGCTGATACTCGCGAGCGCCTCACCACGGAAACCAAGGCTGACGATCGCCTCAAGGTCATCAAGGGTATGAATCTTAGAGGTAGCATGACGGCTCAGCGCTAAGGCAAGCTCATCTTTGACGATGCCCTTGCCGTTGTCACGAACGCGGATCATCTTAGCGCCACCTTTCTCGATATCAATATCGATACGTGTGGCACCTGAATCCAAACTGTTCTCAACCAACTCTTTTACAACAGAGGCTGGTCTTTCTACCACTTCACCCGCTGCGATTTGGTTAGCTAACCGAGCTGGCAGTATTTTGATCGTCATATTTACAGCTACCTTACTGCCATTGATGGAAACATGTCTGCGTTAAAAAGCTTACTTGTGCGGAATAATCAACACCTGCCCTACCGCTAGGCTGTCAGATCGTAGCTTATTCGCTTGGCGAATACTGTTAACACTCACGCCGTATTTCGACGCAATCTTGCCAAGATAATCACCTCTTGCGACTTTATGTTTACGCAGAGGGACATCTTTCACTTCAACCGTAATACGTAGCTTCTGACCCACTTTCAATGTTTCAGACTTCAAGCGGTTCTCACGTTTGATATCTGCCACCCGTACTTTGTAACGGCTGGCTATCTTGCCTAGGTACTCTCCAGACTTAACCGTGTGGGTTATGGTCTTGGTTTTCACTGCGCTGCTTGATGATGACCCTGAAGCACTGCTTGGGATCTTAAGCACTTGGCCGATCGCTAGGCTGCTCGATTTCAGATTGTTGAATTTCATCAACGTCTGTGTCGACGTGCCATATTTACTCGCAATCACAGACAGAGACTCACCACGAGACACTTTATGTTGGCTCACGCTACCCGTTGACGACGTTGCATTAGACAGGATAATCCCTTCTGGCGGGTTAGCCTTCAAATACTTAACAACAGCTTTAGTCACTGCTCGTGCCAATTTATCTTGGTGCGAACGTTGGAAAAGAAGCTTCTCTTCCGTTGGGTTTGAAATAAAGCCCGTCTCGACCAATACCGATGGAATTTGTGGTGAGCGTAATACCGCTAAGCTGGTGTTAATCGGCTTACTGTTATGCAGCTTCGCGACTTTACCCATTTCAGACAGAATCGCCGTTGCCAGTTTGTAGCCCTCTTTTTGAGAGTGACTAAACTGCAAATCAAGCAGGGTTTGGTTTACGTTCTTATCATCAATATTGCCAGTGAAAGCCGCACCACTGCCACCGAGTAATTCAGACTGCTTCTCTTTGTTCTCGATCCATCGAGAGATCTCAGTATTTGCGCGTCGAGTATTCAACACAAACACCGAACCGCCTCTTGGTTGAGGGGTAGTAAAAGCATCCGCGTGAATAGAGATAAACAGATGAGCTTCGTTTTCACGAGCAATCGCGACACGTCGGTTAAGGTTTACAAAGTAGTCGGCATTACGGGTCATGCGAGTTTTGATCCCAGGAACCGCATTCAACTGTGCAGCAAGCTTACGAGAAATACTCAGAGTCGCATTCTTTTCATACTTACGACTTGGACCAATAGAGCCTGGATCCTCACCACCGTGACCAGGGTCAATCACGATCAGAATGTCTTTCTGACGTTTAACCTGATTAATATTTTTGCTCACCGTTGGTTTACTCGGCTTCGACGTCGTTATCCCCTTGCTTACCGCACCATGAGGCAGATCGATCACCAGACGATGTCCGTACTGACCACCAGGAGTCGGGCTGAGTTTAAACAACTCCGCTGTAGAGGACTTCTTCAACTCAAAAACCAAGCGATAGGTATTTTTGTCTGGCGGTGAACTCTTACGAATCTTAGATAGAACGGGGCTATCTTTCACCACGACCGGTAACTTAGTTGCAAGGTTGGTATGTTTTAAATCGACCACTAAACGACTCGGGCTACTCAAGGTGAAATAGCTAAAGTCCGCTTCTGATTTTAAGTCGATAACCACACGAGTTTCTTCTGGAGAAGGCCAAACCCTTAAACTTTTCAGTGAGTTTGCAGAAACAAGTGAAGAAAACAGTATAGAAAAAACAGCAGCCGTCATGGCTACTGCTGAAATAAGGCGTCTAGAAATCAACATAACTCCAACTGACTAAGTAAGCGCTGTCCGTATTCACTATTAGCGGTTAAAGAAACAATACGGTGATCGTCTTGGTAACGAATATCAATGTCCAAATCGGCTTCTGGTAGCATCCCATAGCCTTTCTCAGGCCATTCAACCAAACAGATAGCATCTGGTGTGAAGTAATCACGAATCCCCATGAACTCTAATTCTTCAGGATCGGCTAAGCGATAAAGATCGAAGTGATATACCTGCCAATCGGCAAGTTGATAAGGTTCAACTAGAGTATACGTTGGGCTCTTTACATTTCCTTGATGGCCAAGTGCTTTTACAAAGCCACGACTGAAGGTCGTTTTACCTGCGCCAAGATCACCATGCAGATAAATAGTCGTCTGCTGTGAGCAAAGATTAGAAAGCTCCGTCCCTAATTGAATCGTTGCTTGTTCATCTTTCAAAGTAAATTGTTTCGTGCTCATGAATACGTTCTCTAAAAATCGATCGTTGACTATATAAAAATCAAAAGAACAAGAATAGTAAACCGTGATGCTTTTAGTAGACAAGCACTCAAGTGTAAGTTCTATGAAAAATACTGATCAAAACACGTCAGTTCTGGTCAATATCACTAAGATCCGTTAAGATCCGCCCCCATTTTTGCCGAACCTAGTTTTAATTAGCCTTATCTCTAATTGTAAAACAGAGAAAATAAGAATTAAGAATGAAGCCATGAATCTAGACCATCTTGCTGAAAAAATTAAAATCTGGGGAAAAGAGCTAGGCTTTCAAAAAGTTGGCATCTGCGATGTTGATTTAAGTGAACATGAAGCCCCTCTTCAAGCATGGCTAGATGCTGGCAACCACGGCGAAATGGATTGGATGGCTCGACATGGAATGATGCGTGCACGTCCTGATGAACTTCATCCAGGCACCATTCGAGTGATCAGCGCCCGAATGAACTACCTGCCACCAGAAGCTCAGTTTGCTTCTAACCTAAGCGATACCACTCAAGGCTATATCAGCCGTTATTCCTTAGGCCGCGATTATCACAAATTGTTCCGTAACCAGTTGAAAAAGCTGGGACAAAGAATCGAAAAAGAGGTCGAAGGTTTAGACTCACGTCCTTTCGTGGATTCAGCGCCTATTTTAGAAAGACCGCTCGCTCAAAAAGCGGGGCTAGGTTGGACAGGTAAACACTCGTTAATTCTCGATAAAGACGCGGGCTCTTGGTTCTTTCTAGGAGAGCTATTGGTTAATATCCCGCTTCCTGTTGATGAGCCCAGTGTTGATGAGTGCGGCAAATGCACCGCATGTATCACTTCTTGCCCAACGGGTGCCATTATTGCTGATGGCGTAGTGGATGCTCGAAAATGTATTTCGTACTTAACCATCGAATACGATGGTGTGATCCCTGAAGAATTTAGAGACGCAATTGGTAACCGTATTTATGGTTGTGATGACTGTCAGTTAGTTTGCCCGTGGAATCGTCATGCCGAACTCACAGAGCAAACAGACTTTCATCGTAGAGAAGATTTCCAAGAAGCCGATCTGGTTTCACTTTCAAGTTGGGACGAAGCAACCTTCCTAAAGAAAATGGAAGGCTCAGCAATAAGACGTATCGGCCACACCCAGTGGTTGCGCAATATCTTTGTTGCTATGGGCAATGCGCCATTTCAACAACGCATTGTTGAAACACTAGAATCTCATCAAGGCAAAAACGAAATGCTAGATGTGCATATTGAGTGGGCTTTGAATAAACAACTACAACAGTTGCCGAATGCCAGTAGCATCCAAGAAGGCAAGAATAAAGTCTCCACCAAAAAGCACAGACTTATCCGTATCGTGGAAAAAGGACTACCGAGAGACGCCTAGCCTTTAGGTACCAACGATTGGCGGACTAACGGACGCCAACAGTCCAAGATTTAAGACAACTCGTTGCACATAATTTTAGAACAATGTTTGACCTTGTTCTCAATTTCAGCAATGTGGAAAAAATTCAGAACTCTCGTAAACTTCCGACACTCTCACAAAGTTAAACACAGTACAGATAAATGATTAAGATCAAAAAACAACAAGTTAACGATCTTTTATCAAATTCAAGATAAACACTCAAACTGATAAAAAACAACAAGTTACGATCGCCACAATTCAGCTAATATATTGAAAACAAGAAAGATCTTTTGGGGATATGTAAAGAATTAAGTCTGAAATAACTTTATCAACCAAGTTATCCACACCTAACATTTTGTGGATAAGTCTGTTTATAGATGTGAAAAACCTCAAGTATCTGCTTCAGAGACCTGATGTTTACTAGCATTCCAGTTGCTAAGAAAAATTTAAGACAAAAAAATATCCACCATGATGGAGGATTATTTGCTTTTTGGGGGGATTATGCTTCGCAGCATTAAAGAAAGAGCGTGACCTTTAAGGTCGTCTTTAAACTCTGTGATCTAAAGAAAAACACGGTGGCTTAAAGAGTCTTAATAGCTTTTTAGAAGAAAGCTGGAGCGATACATCGGGTTCGAACCGATGACCTCAACCTTGGCAAGGTTGCGCTCTACCAACTGAGCTAGTATCGCATTAGTTAATCGCGGCTCTTACTGCCTTGGGCAATAAATGGCGCCTAACTGTAATGTGGTTGCGGGAGCCGGATTTGAACCGACGACCTTCGGGTTATGAGCCCGACGAGCTACCAAACTGCTCCATCCCGCGTCCGGATGCATTATTTGAGTTAATGACTCTATATTTCCAACATCAATCCTAAGAAAGAATTTGGAGCGATACATCGGGTTCGAACCGATGACCTCAACCTTGGCAAGGTTGCGCTCTACCAACTGAGCTAGTATCGCATTAGTTAATCGCGGCTCTTACTGCCTTGGGCAATAAATGGCGCCTAACTG
>NZ_JAKKCQ010000006.1:41356-42182 GCF_021728315.1 Vibrio sp. L5-1
TAATGTGGTTGCGGGAGCCGGATTTGAACCGACGACCTTCGGGTTATGAGCCCGACGAGCTACCAAACTGCTCCATCCCGCGTCCGGATGTTTCTCTTTTCGCATCATTACCGTTTAAGACAATGAGACTAACCCATTTTCATTCTGAGCAAGGCTCTAAGAATAGAATTTGGAGCGATACATCGGGTTCGAACCGATGACCTCAACCTTGGCAAGGTTGCGCTCTACCAACTGAGCTAGTATCGCATAAGCTAACCGTTCATCTTGTCTGCTAGGAAGCATCAAATCAACGTTCAACTGTAATGTGGTTGCGGGAGCCGGATTTGAACCGACGACCTTCGGGTTATGAGCCCGACGAGCTACCAAACTGCTCCATCCCGCGTCCGGATGCATTGTTTAAGACAATGAGACTAAACCATTTTCATTCTGAGCAAGGCTCTAAGAATAGAATTTGGAGCGATACATCGGGTTCGAACCGATGACCTCAACCTTGGCAAGGTTGCGCTCTACCAACTGAGCTAGTATCGCATTAGTTAACCGTTAATTCTGTCTGCTAAGAAGCTAAGTTCTTACTGCAAGAAAGTAATCAACGTTCAACTGTAATGTGGTTGCGGGAGCCGGATTTGAACCGACGACCTTCGGGTTATGAGCCCGACGAGCTACCAAACTGCTCCATCCCGCGTCCGGATGCATTATTTAAGTTAATGACTCTATATTCCCAACATCATTCCTAAGAAAGAAATTGGAGCGATACATCGGGTTCGAACCGATGACCTCAACCTTGGCAAGGTTGCGCTCTACCAGCTGAGCTAGTATCGCTTAGTTA
>NZ_JAKKCQ010000006.1:42282-266584 GCF_021728315.1 Vibrio sp. L5-1
TCCCGCGTCCGGATGCATTGTTTAAGTCAATGAGTCTATTTCCCAACATCAATCCTAAGAAAGAAATTGGAGCGATACATCGGGTTCGAACCGATGACCTCAACCTTGGCAAGGTTGCGCTCTACCAACTGAGCTAGTATCGCAATCTGAAACGTCTTTCGTCGTTCAGGGCTGCGAATTATAAGAGCATTTTTTTGTGATGCAAGTCCTTAATGCAAAATTACGAAAGTTTTTACTCAACTGCTGTAAAAGCACGCAGATTTGCAAAAAAATCAGCTCTTATGTCCCTGAAAAGTTAGATAAACGTGATCATTTGATCTGATTAGATGTTAATAATCGTTTTTCGGTAGTACTGCAGTTCAGCGATCGACTCACGAATATCATCCAATGCAAGGTGACTTCCCGACTTTGAAAAACCATCGAGTACTTCGGGTTTCCAACGACGAGTCAGCTCTTTCAGGGTACTTACATCGACATAACGGTAATGGAAGTACTCTTCCAGCTCTGGCATGTGTTTGTATAAGAAACGGCGATCTTGGCCAATGCTGTTACCACAAATCGGTGATTTACCTTTTGGTACCCACTTCTCAAGAAACTGAATCGTTTGTTGAATAGCCTCTTGCTCTGAAACCGTGCTTTCTTGAATTCGTTTCACTAGGCCGCTACCGGTGTGGGTGGTTGTACACCACTCGTCCATCTTGTCCAATTCACTCTGAGGTTGGTGAATAGCCAAAACAGGTCCTTCAGCCAGGATGTTAAGCTCACTATCAGTAACGATAGTAGCAATTTCAATGATTTTATGAGTTTCAGGATCAAGTCCTGTCATCTCTAGATCAACCCAAATAAGGTTCTGATCGCTAAAGGACATAAGGCGTCGCCTATTTGTTTATGTATAAAAGAGGTACTATACCCAAATAACTATACTCAAACTAGCTTTAGGGCCATCGAAATCAATGGTACCAACAACATTCCGTTTGAGTCCTCAATCATCAAGTTAGATGTGTTAAGTGAAAAATTGTGGCTAAAAAAAAGAAGTTAACCAAAGGTCAAGTGCGTCGTGTACGTAGCAACCAGAACAAGCGACTCAAGAAAGAAGATTCTATCCAGTGGGATGAGAACATGCTTGGCGGAACAAAAAGCGGACTCGTAATTACGCGCTTTGGCCAACATGCCGATATCGAAGATCTTGAAACCAACGAAGTTCACCGTTGTAACTTACGCCGCAGTATTGAAACGTTAGTTTCTGGAGACAAAGTCATTTGGCGCGCAGGACTTGAATCAATGGCCGGCATCTCTGGTGTTGTAGAAGCCGTTGAGCCAAGAACGTCAATGCTAACTCGCCCTGATTACTACGACGGCCTAAAACCGGTTGCTGCTAACGTTGACCAAATGGTTATCGTTTCAGCTGTACTGCCAGAGCTATCACTTAATATCATCGACCGTTACTTGATCGCCTCTGAAACGGTGAATATTGCCCCGTTAGTTGTGCTCAATAAAGTCGACTTGCTGACAGAACAACAAATTAGCGAATACCGCGAAACGCTGAAAATATACGAGAAAATCGGCTATAAAGTCATGTTCGTCAGTAAAGAGTCGGGGTACGGCATCAAAGAGTTGGAAGCCGAACTGAAAGATCGTATCAACATTTTCGTTGGTCAATCTGGCGTAGGTAAATCCAGCGTCGTGAATGCACTCATGCCAACATTAGACATTGAAGAAGGCGCAGTTTCTGAAAACTCAGGTCTGGGTCAACACACCACCACAGCAGCGCGCTTGTATCACTTCCCTTCTGGTGGTGATCTTATCGATTCCCCAGGGGTACGTGAATTCGGCCTATGGCATTTAGAACCCGATGAAGTCACAGATGCTTTCATTGAATTCAAGCCATACCTAGGTGGTTGTAAATTCCGTGACTGTAAACACAATGACGATCCTGGATGCCTGCTACGTGAAGCCGTTGAAGACGGTAAAATTAGCCGCTTACGTTTTGCTAGCTACCATCGCATTATTGAAACAATGGCTGACAACAAAGATAACCGTCAGTACTCACGAAGCAAGAAAGCCGATCTCTAATCGCGTTTTTGTGAACAAATGTGTGCATTTACTGACAATTGGCGCGAATTTAAGTAACATCTCGCGCCCTAAACCGTCATCGACAGATTTAATTGAAAAACAATTAGCATTGGAAAATTAATACAATGGATAAGATTAAAGTTGGATTGCAGTACTGGATCCCACAGCATGGGCTAACTCGCCTAGTCGGCAAACTGGCGTCTGCTAAAGCGGGTGGCTTAACGACAGCGATCATCAACTGGTTCATCAAGCAATACAAAGTAAACATGGATGAAGCTCTGCATAGCGATCCAAAACACTTTAAAACATTCAATGAATTCTTCGTACGTGAATTGAAAGAAGGCATGCGCCCTGTCGCTGAAGGCGAATCCGTGATTGTTCACCCCGCTGATGCTCGCGTAAGTCAGTTTGGCCCAATTACTGACGGTCAACTGATTCAAGCTAAGAACCACAACTACTCAGCTCGTGAGCTATTGGGTGGTGATGCTGCTCTGGCGGATGAATTTAAAGACGGCGAATTCGCAACGCTTTACTTGTCGCCAAGTGATTACCATCGCGTGCACATGCCATGTGACGGCACACTGCGTCAGATGATCTACGTTCCGGGTGACCTTTTCTCTGTAAACCCGTTAACGGCAGAGAACGTTCCAAACCTATTCGCACGTAACGAGCGTGTAGTTTGTATCTTTGATACTGAGTTTGGCCCAATGGCACAAGTGCTGGTTGGCGCAACTATCGTTGGCAGCATCGAGCAAGTATGGGCTGGCACCATTACTCCACCTCGTGGTAACTCAGTTTACAAATGGGATTACCCTGCACAAGGTGATACAGCCGTCGTCTTGAAGAAAGGCGAAGAGATGGGCCGCTTTAAGCTTGGTTCAACGGTTATCAACCTGTTCGCTAAAGACGCAATCAAGTTTGACGAAACGATGCAAAATGGCGAGAAAACAGTTCTAGGCACCCCTTTCGCGCATATCGCGGGCAAAGACGCTGAGACTGAAGCTGTTGATTCAACAGAGAACACAGACCAAGTCTAACTCTCTGAGTTAACTTAATAAGCTTTAAGGGCGCGTTAGTTTTCTATTTTTAGAGAAGAACGCGCCTTTTTCTTATCTATTTCGAGATACTTCCCTTTAAGACTTCAACCAATCTAACTACCGACAACCTTGCTCCCAACGAGCAGTACGTCGAATTGCCTCATAAAAAGATTGACCAAAAACAAAACAACTGTCGAAACCTTAAACAACTTTCCGATTTTACAACCCGTCTCCAAGTACCAAAAATCCAGATAACTTACTCTATTTGAAGATATTTTATTCATAGGGTCTTTGTACATGCCTAAACTCAATGTTGGCGTTCTGGCCAAGCTGTTGATTTGTTTTGCGATTCCCTTGGGCGTGTTATTCATGCCGATAGATTCAATACCAATCGATGATCTCACGCTGATTCAACACCGCTTGTTGGCAATATTCTTGTTGGCCGCTCTACTGTGGGTGCTTGAACCCGTTCCGGTATTCGCCACTTCCATTTTGATCATTGCGCTTGAACTGGTGATGATTTCCGACAAAGGCTTACACCTATTTAGAAATCCACCAGCGGGACACGATCTCGGTGATTTAATCAAATATACCGACATATTCGGTGCATTTTCGTCACCAATCATCATCCTCTTCATGGGTGGTTTCGCTCTCGCGATATCGGCATCTAAGTACGAACTCGACAACAACTTAGCACGAGTGCTGCTTAAGCCATTCGGCACCGAACCGCGCTTCATTATGCTCGGCTTAATGCTGATCACCGCCGTGTTCTCAATGTTCATGTCAAATACCGCAACCACAGTAATGATGCTCGCACTGCTAGGTCCAATCGTGGCGTCAGCACCAAAAGGCGACATGGGGGTCAAGGCGTTGGTGTTGTGTATTCCAATTGCTGCTAACACCGGTGGTATCGCGACACCCATAGGTACACCACCCAATGCCATCGCACTGCAATACCTAACTGGCGAGAACAGTATCGACTTCCTTAGTTGGATGATGATGGGCTTACCCTTTGTGATCATCCAACTGACCATCGCTTGGTTTCTCCTACAAAAACTCTTCCCTTCTAAAGAAAGAAATATGGTGCTCAAGCTTGATGGCCAATTTAGAAAAAGCTGGCGTGCGATTGTCGTTTACGTCACCTTCGCCGCCACCATCCTATTGTGGATGACCACCAAACTGCATGGCATGAACACCTATGTGGTGTCTATCATTCCACTGGCTGTCTTTACTCTCACCGGCATCATGGGCAAAGAAGAGCTTAAGCTGATTAACTGGGATGTATTGTGGCTAGTAGCAGGTGGTATTGCGATTGGTATAGGACTAGATAAAACAGGCTTAGCCGTGGCACTCGCACACGCGATTGATTATGAGTCGCTCTCACCAACGGCGGTAGTGCTAACGTTATCAATCGTATGTTGGTTAATGGCGAACTTCATGTCAAACACCGCTACGGCCAACTTACTGATGCCGATCGCCGCTGCGATTGGTGCATCAATGGAAAGCTTGGTTGCGATAGGAGGCCTGCAAGGACTACTGGTTGTCGTCGCCTTCTCTGCATCGCTAGGTATGATTTTACCCGTATCGACACCACCAAACTCGTTGGCCTACTCGACCGGGCTTATCGAAAGTAAAGACATGGCGAAGATGGGTATCATCTTAGGGATCGTCGGCTTGCTGATGGTCTACCTCGCACTGTTTATTATCACCTAGCACGTTAACTTCTCACTACAGCCCTCCAGATAGCAATCATGATGTCGCTAGCTAGAGGGTTTATTAAACTGTAAGCGACAAGATAAAATCGATAATAATTAACACCTTAGCAACAGCCTATTGTGATTCCACTTCACTGTTTAGTAAAAACAATCATATATATATTTAAATTATGATTTTAGACACGTTTCGCATTTTAAATATGACGACACTAGACACCTATCAGAGACACATCAGTTCACCATTAAGTACGTCACTGTAATTAGGTTTTTGTCTAATAGAGAGGAATGGACCTTGAGACATACTATTAAGTTTAAAATTCAGATCGCCATTGCGGTCATTATTGCCGTCGTAAGTGGCGCTCAAGCTTGGATATCGGTTACTCAACTCAATCAAGAGACTGAAGTCGCGATCAACCAAGAAATGAAAAATGTTAGCGTTGGCACGACGAATTACATTGCCGATTGGCTATCAATCCGCAGCGATATGATGCTTGCCAATGAATCGACTATTTCAAGTAGTAGCAACTCTGATCGCGAGTTATTGATCACCAAGCAAGCCGGACAATTCTTGTCTGTTTATGCAGGGTTCAGCGATGGCACTATCGCCTATGGCGACAAAGGTGAAGATTGGCCAGCAGGCTACGACCCGCGCACTCGCCCTTGGTATAAAGATGCAAACGCAACATCAGACCTCATCATAACCGAACCTTATCAAGATTTTGACGGCAGCATTGTCATCAGCTTTGCGAAAGCATTCAGTGGCGATAGACAAGGTGTTCTCGCGGCCGATCTAACCGTAACCAGCATTATTGATACCGTGCTCAATGTAAAACTCGAGAACGATGGTTTTGCCTTTTTAGTGGATGGTAACAACAACATTGTGGCTTACAGTGATGAAGAACTGAGTCAAAAACCACTGACCAGTTTGAATCCAGAACTAACAACCAACAAGGTGTCACAACTACTTCAAGACCAAATGATCACCACTCTAACTTGGCCTGGTCAAGGCGATAAGCTGGTTTATATTGCCAATGTCCCGAACACCGATTGGTCGTTAGGTATCGTTATCGATAAAGACATGGCGTTTTCTGCAGTCTCCGATGCCATTCAATTCATCACGCTGACCTCTTTGATTTTGTACATCATCATTTCAATAGCGAGCACAATGGTCATCAACCGCCTACTTTCTCCATTACAAACCTTGTCAGAAGCGCTGACTCAGCTCGCTCAAGGCAGAGGCGATCTCACTCAGCGTATTGATATCACACGTATGGATGAGATTGGTAAACTTGCCGAGCTTGTGAACCAGTTCTTAAGCCAAATGCAAAGCATGTTGAAGGGCGTGATAGAGCACAGCCACGATCTCAACAACCATGCAGAGAAAGCCAATCAACTGGCGACCCAATCTTCGATTAGCGTTGAGAATCAACAAAACGATATCAACCAAATTGCGACCGCGATTCATGAAATGTCGGCTACCGCAGCCGAAGTGGCTAGCCATGCCGAATTAACGGCATCCGCTTCTCAGGCATCCGCTACCGCTTGTAATGAAGGCCAAGAGGTAATCCAACAAAACCGTGATGCGATTACTGGCCTTGCGACTCAAGTTGAAGACGCCGCCAATGTAATTCGTGAATTAGAGAGCAATGCTCAAAGCATCAACCAGATCTTATCAACCATTCAAGGCATTGCTGAGCAAACCAACCTACTGGCATTGAATGCTGCCATTGAAGCAGCACGTGCTGGTGAACAAGGTCGTGGGTTTGCGGTTGTCGCCGATGAAGTGCGCGTGTTAAGTCAGAGAACGCATGGCTCGACCGAAGAAATCCGCGTGATGATTGATACGCTGCAGAAGAATACCGAACATGCCGTTGAAAGCATGACCACCAGCACTCAACTGGCAGAGAACAGTGTTGGCTTCGCAGAACAAGCCCATGGCAGCCTGACTAAAATCACGCAAGCGATCACTGAAATCAACGACATGGCGCTGCAAATCGCGAGTGCTGCGGAAGAGCAACGCGCGGTGAGCGAAGATATCAGCCGTAATACGCAAGGAATCAAAGATGCCTCTGACGATTTGGCACAACAGGCGGAAAGCAGTCGCAATAGCTCAAATGAAATGAGCAGCGCTGCGGAGTCAATGCGCCAAGACGTAGAGCGCTTTAAGGTATAGCGCTTTGAGGTATAGCGCGCCTCAAGCAAAGTAAGTTGAACCACACCAGCAAGCGACAGCTGACATAAACTAATAACTGAAACAAAGTCGTTCTTTCATAAGAATCACTTTGTTCTCAGTTCGGTTTGATGCATATTGATGAGCTAATTTATCCCAGACACAAGGATGTTATTCAGATGGGATTCGAATGGTTAGCTCTAGCTGCCGCTTTTCTTTGGGCGATTGCGAGCCTAATGTCAGTAAAGCCTGCTCAACACTTAGGTTCTTTCGCCTATAGCCGCTGGCGGATGGGTTGTACCGCGATCATCTTATCAAGCATGGCTTGGTTTACAGGTGGGTGGTCAAGTGTCGAAGCCGACCTAGTCACGCCGATGATGCTATCTGGCCTAATTGGCATCTTCATTGGTGATACCGCCCTATTTGCCTGTTTGAACCGCATGGGGCCGCGCCAAGCGGGTTTGCTGTTCTCTTGTCACGCCGTGTTCTCGGCGATTCTTGGTTACTTCCTGTTTAGCGAAAGCATGACTTCGGTGGAGCTTATTGGCTCGGCGTTGGTGTTTAGTGGTGTATTAACCGCAATATTCTTTGGTCGTCGAGGGCAATCGAATAACCAACTCGAAACCATTAAGGGTACGGTGTGGATTGGTGTGGCGCTGGGAATCACCGCCGCGATCTGCCAAGCATTGGGCGGCATTATTGCCAAACCCGTGATGCAAACCAGTATCGACCCAATTGCAGCCTCTGCCATTCGAATGATCACCGCCTTTGTTGCTCACTCACTGTTTCGCTTAACAGGCGCCAAGCTTTCGCGCGCGATCAATCCAATGAATAAACAAATATTCGCAATTACTGCGGTTAATGGCTTTTTAGCGATGGCCGTGGGAATGACGCTGATCTTGTATGCACTGCAAGAAGGTAATGTCGGCATGGTCGCGCTGTTATCTTCGACCACACCCATCATGTTGTTACCAATACTCTGGTTGTATACCAAACAGAGGCCGAATGCCTACGCTTGGTTCGGCGCCATTGTTGCCGTAGTGGGCACCGGTATCTTGGTCAGCTAATGGCACCGGAATTCTGGTCAGCGAGTGAGGCGAGTTGGAAGCTGAGAGTTAATGGTGAATAGCTAATGACCATTAACTCTCAATAACAACAAAAGCAAAAAGCTAAGAACGCGGGAACGGAAAAGCCGTCACGTCATCGATATGGTCGTAGCCCAAAGCCAACATGATCAGACGATCAATACCTAAAGCAACACCTGCACAGTCTGGCAAGCCCGCTTTTAATGCCTCAATCAAATGATGATCAATCGGTTGAGGCGATAATCCCATCTCGATACGTTTTGCATTGTCATCTTCAAAGCGCTGAAGTTGTTCTTGTGGTTTATCGAGTTCATGGAAGCCGTTGGCCAACTCGATACCTTTGAAATACACCTCAAAGCGATCCGCCACTCGTGAATCATTCGGGTTAATCTTGGCTAGTGCAGCTTGTGAAGCCGGAAAGTCATAAACAAACGCAGGTACTTGTTGCCCTATCTTAGCTTCAACCCCAATACTAAACAGCAGCTGCAACAAGGTGTCGCGGTCGTCTTCTGGATCTGCAATGTCGCTGAGCCCTAGTTTCGCGGCAGCCTGCTTTAAGGTATCCATCGAATCTTCTAATGGACACACACCCAGTACATCAATAAAGGCTTGTTGGTAAGTCATTCGCTCCGCAACACCTGATTTTAGAACCTGCTGTAACAGCAAATCCATTTCATCCATCAGGTCATGATGATCAAAGCCAACGCGATACCACTCCAACATGGTGAACTCAGGATTATGGTAACGACCATTTTCTTCGTTACGGAAAGACTTACAAATTTGGTAGATACAGCCACTGCCCGCCGCTAACAGTCGTTTCATATGAAACTCTGGACTGGTCATAAAGAACAATGGCTGGCCGTGCGCATAACCCGGCCCTACGAATTCAGTTTTGAACGTATGCAAATGCACATCCGTCACCGTAGCGTGACTCATCGCAGGCGTATCCACTTCCATCACGTTTCGTTCTGTAAAGAACTGACGAATTTGATTAAGGATATCAGCACGTTGCTTTAACTGCTTAATGGTTGCGGCCGGTTGCCATGTAGAGTGCATTATTAAGTTCCATATCACTGAATTCTAGGCGACGAAAATTACCACCTTTCGTCTCTTTTGTAAGCTTCTATCTGTCTATTGATGAAAGCAAAATGTTGTTTTAATGAAGCCAGAAAATTACGTTCTACAATACAATTATCAATACAGCTTCCACATCAACATTGATAACGAAAATCATACTCAACAAGCCGTTAACACCAGTCCTGTGGGTTAATCGTTATCAACAATTCATTGCCGTGATTGCAGTCACATAACCTATAATTTCTATGCCTCCATATGCATTACCGACCTAAAAACCCAAATACATCAACTTTTCAAATACCTTCCTCTCGTACACTGAACCTACCACTTAAGGCTTAGGGGTGATAAACGGTTGATGCCGTTTAAGTGCTCTCAATAAGTAAGTACTGCCAATTAGTAAGTACTATTAATTAGTAAGTGCCACCAATAAGCTTTTTATAATTACAAGCGGAATACTCCGCATCACACTGGAGAATAACTGTGAAGACAATTACCACAGATATCGCAGTCATCGGCGCAGGCGGCGCTGGTCTTCGTACAGCTATCGCTGCGGCTGAAGCTAATCCTGAATTGGAAGTAGCACTGATTTCTAAAGTTTACCCAATGCGTTCGCACACGGTAGCAGCAGAAGGCGGTTCAGCAGCAGTAATTAAAGACGAAGATAGCCTAGATAACCACTTCAACGATACTGTTGGCGGTGGCGACTGGCTATGTGAACAGGATGTTGTTGAATACTTTGTTGAAAACTCGACTCGCGAAATGATCCAAATGGAACAATGGGGCTGCCCATGGAGTCGTAAAGAAAACGGTGAAGTAAACGTACGCCGATTCGGCGGTATGAAAGTAGAGAGAACGTGGTTCGCAGCGGATAAAACCGGCTTCCACATGCTTCATACTCTGTTCCAGACTTCGATGAAGTACGACACAATCAAACGATTTGATGAGTACTTTGTGGTGGATTTGATCGTTGAAGATGGCGAAGTACAAGGCCTAATCGCGATTCATATGTCTGAAGGTGAGCTTGTTACGATTAAAGCGAAATCTGTTGTATTAGCAACCGGTGGCGCAGGTCGTGTTTACCACTGCAATACTAACGGCGGCATCGTAACTGGCGACGGTATGGCAATGGCTTATCGCCACGGTGTACCACTGCGTGATATGGAGTTCGTTCAATACCACCCAACAGGCCTACCGGGTACTGGCATCTTGATGACTGAAGGTTGTCGTGGTGAAGGCGGTATCATCGTCAACAAGAACGGCTACCGTTACCTACAAGATTACGGCATGGGCCCTGAAACTCCAGTGGGCGAGCCGAAGAACAAATACATGGAACTGGGTCCTCGTGACAAAGTTTCTCAAGCATTCTGGCACGAGCAGCAGAAAGGCAACACCATCAAGCACCCGCTTGGTGATGTCGTACACCTTGACCTTCGCCACCTTGGTGAAGAGTATCTGCAAGAGCGTCTTCCGTTCATCTGTGAGCTTGCAAAAGCGTACGTAAACGTTGATCCAGCAAAAGAGCCAATCCCAATTCGCCCAACTGTTCACTACACCATGGGTGGTATTGAAACTAACGGTACGTGTGAGACTCGCATTAAAGGCCTATTCGCCGTTGGTGAATGTGCTTCAGTTGGCCTGCACGGTGCAAACCGCCTAGGTTCTAACTCTCTGGCTGAGTTCGTAGTATTTGGCCGCGTAGCCGGTGAACAAGCCGTGAAACGTGCAGCTGAATTCAAAGGCTGGAATGAAGAAGCCATTACTAAGCAAATTAAAGCGGTTGAAGATCGCATCGCAGGTATCTTAGCTCAAGAAGGCGATGAGAACTGGGCTGATATCCGTACTGAAATGGGTCACACCATGGAAGCGGGTTGTGGTATCTACCGTCAAGAAGACTTGATGCAAGAAACCATCGACAAAATCACTGAACTGAAAGCGCGCTATAAGAAGATCAGCATTAAAGACAAAGGCAAAGTGTTCAACACTGACCTACTTTACGCTATCGAAGTGGGCTACGGTCTTGAAGTTGCTGAAGCAATGGTTCACTCAGCGATTCTTCGCAAAGAGTCTCGCGGTGCACACCAACGTCTAGACGACAACTGCACAGAACGTGATGATGTGAACTTCCTGAAACACTCTCTGTCTTTCTACAACGAAGATGCAGCACCAACTATCGACTACAGCGGCGTTAAGATTACTAAATCTCAACCTAAAGCTCGTCTATACGGTGAAGCAGCCGAGAAAGCCGCTGCCGCTGAAAAAGCAGCAGAAGAGAATGCGAAGAAGAGCGAAGAGGAGCAAGCATAATGTCAGCGAATCGAATCCAAAAAATTGAAATCCTGCGTTATGACCCTGAGCACGATGCAGAACCTCACTTTCAAACCTTTGAAGTTCCGTTTGATGAAACCATGTCAGTACTTGATGCGATTGGTTACATCAAAGATAACCTAGATAAAGACCTGTCTTACCGTTGGTCTTGTCGTATGGCGATTTGTGGTTCTTGCGGCATCATGGTTGATGGCGTGCCAAAACTGGCATGTAAAAGCTTCTTACGTGACTACCCGAATGGCTTCAAGATTGAACCATTGGCTAACTTCCCAATCGAGAAAGATTTGATTGTCGACATGACGCCGTTCATCGAGCGCCTTGAAGCAATCAAGCCTTACATCATTGGTAACGACCGCAAGCCAGAAGACGGTACTAACATCCAAACTCCAGAGCAAATGGCGAAGTACAAACAGTTCGCTGGCTGCATCAACTGTGGTTTGTGTTACGCCGCGTGTCCTCAGTTTGGTCTAAACCCTGAGTTCATCGGCCCTGCGGCACTTGCTCTTGCTCACCGCTACAACCTAGATAGCCGTGACAATGGTAAAGCTGAACGTATGAAGCTTATCAATGGCGACAACGGCGCTTGGGGCTGTACGTTTGTAGGTTACTGTTCTGACGTTTGTCCGAAGAAAGTAGACCCAGCGGCTGCAGTAAACCAAGGTAAAGTTGAGTCTTCAATGGACTTCGTTATCTCGATGTTCAAACCTGATGGCGAACCGGTTAAAGCGAAGGAGGAAGCGTAATATGAGCAATCGTAAACCTTATGTTCGTGAGATGAAGAGAACGTGGTGGAGCAACCATCCGTTCTACCGTTTCTACATGCTACGTGAAGCGACTGTACTGCCTTTGATTCTATTCACTCTGTTCCTAACCTTCGGTTTGGGTTCGCTAGTGAAAGGTCCTGAAGCGTGGGAAGGTTGGTTAAGCTTTATGGCTAACCCTATCGTTATCGGTATTAATATCGTGGCACTGCTAGGCAGCTTACTGCACGCTCAGACCTTCTTCAGCATGATGCCTCAAGTAATGCCAATCCGTCTTAAAGGCAAATTGGTAGATAAAAGAATCATCGTACTGACCCAGTGGGCAGCGGTGGCATTTATTTCTTTAATCGTTCTTATGGTGGTGTAAGGAGCTTCGTTATGAACACAAATTACAAAATGAAACCTGTTAACCACGATCCGAAACGCTCTGATGAACCAATCTGGTGGGGCCTATTTGGCGCTGGCGGTACTTGGTTCGCGATGATCACTCCGATCACGATTCTAGTGCTGGGTATCTTAGTGCCAATGGGCATTATCGATGCGGATGCAATGAGCTACGAACGTGTGTCTGAGTTTGCCACCAGCATTATCGGTGCGCTATTCATCATCGGTACACTAGCACTGCCAATGTGGCACGCAATGCACCGTCTTCACCACGGCATGCACGACCTTAAGTTCCACGTCGGCGTTGCAGGTAAAGTTGGCTGCTACTTCGTTGCAGGCCTAATCAGCGCACTGTCTGTTATCTTCATCTTCATGATCTAACAGTTAAGAGCAGATTCGGGATTCGAGTAATCGAGATTCGAAAAGCTTAAGAGCGAAAAGACTAAAAGCAGAACAGGAATTTCTTGTTCTGCTTTTTTGTTGCTTGTCGAATCTCACACACCTAGCTCACTCGCCCTTGATCTTCCCGCTCTTCGTATCTCGCATCTCGGTTACTCGCATCTGCCCCTACCGCTTCTCCTGATCGCTAGATACAAAAAAGGCCGCTCATAAGCGACCTTTTCTATTTCACTGAGCCACCTCAAACAAGGTGGACACAATCAAATTATTTTACACGACCAACGTATTCGCCAGTACGAGTATCAACTTTAACAACTTCACCGATAGCGATGAATAGAGGTACACGAACGACCGCGCCTGTTGCTAGAGTTGCAGGTTTACCACCCGTACCCTGTGTATCGCCTTTAAGGCCAGGATCAGTTTCAGTTACTGGGATCTCAACAAAGTTTGGCGGAGTAACAGTGATAGGGTTATCATTCCACAACGTTAGAGTACAAACGTCATTTTCAACTAACCATTTTGCTGAATCAGCGACTGCTTTTACGTCTGCTGCGATTTGCTCAAATGTTTCGTTGTTCATGAAGTGGTAGAATTCGCCATCGTTGTATAGGTAGCCTAATTCAACGTCAACAACATCTGCAAGCTCGAAGCTTTCGCCTGACTTGAATGTTTTCTCTAACACTTTGCCTGACAGCAGTTTACGAAGTTTTACACGGTTAAACGCTTGGCCTTTACCTGGCTTAACGTATTCATTGTCGATAATTGCGCAAGGCTCATTATCTAACATGAATTTTAAACCGCCTTTGAATTCATTGGTGCTTACTGACGCCATGATTTTCTCTTCCACATCTTTGAGTTAATTTCAATGCCGCATATCATAACCCGAAAAGTCGAATCTGTTGAGCAAAACTGGCTCAAACAACTATCGAATGCGATCTCTGACCCGACAAAACTGCTTCAAGCATTGGAAATAGACCCAACACCGTGGCAAAAAGGATTCGCAGCACGTGAGCTGTTTTCACTTCGAGTTCCTCTTAGCTTTGTTGAGCGAATGGAAAAAGGCAACCCACACGACCCTCTATTGCGTCAGGTGTTACCACTCAACGAAGAGTTCGAGGTGCATCAAGGCTATTCAGCCGACCCATTAGAAGAGCAAGAAAACGCAATCCCAGGGTTGCTGCACAAATACAAAAGTCGCGCGCTAATGATTGTAAAAGGGGGCTGCGCCATCAACTGCCGCTACTGCTTCCGCCGTCATTTCCCTTACCAAGACAACAAGGGTTCTAAGTCTGTGTGGCAAACTAGCCTCGACTATGTGGCCACTCATCCAGAGATCAACGAGGTTATCTTATCCGGTGGTGACCCTTTGATGGCCAAAGACAGCGAACTCGAATGGCTGATCAATGCCATCGAACAGATTCCGCATGTAAAAACCGTTCGAATTCATAGCCGATTACCGGTTGTGATCCCCGCTCGAGTGACAGATGAACTGTGCCAATTGTTAGCTCAAACTCGCCTCAACGTGGTGATGGTCAGTCATATCAACCATGCCAATGAAATCAACGTGGAGCTCAAACAAGCCTTTCATAAGCTAAAGCTAACTGGGGCGACTCTGCTTAATCAGGGGGTGATGCTAAAAGGCGTTAACAATAGCGCTAACTCTTTGAAAGAATTAAGCGAAAAGCTATTCGATGCCGGTGTTTTACCTTACTATATGCATGTACTTGATAAAGTTCAGGGCGCCGCTCACTTCTATATCTCCGATGAAGAAGCAAAGATGCACTTTAAGGGTTTAATCTCTGAGGTTTCAGGCTACCTCGTACCTAAGTTAACTCGTGAGATTGGTGGCCGCAGCAGCAAGACGCCACTCGACCTACACATTGAATAAAGAAGTTACCAAAATGAAGACGCATCCGAACAATAACTGGTCCTCTAACCGAGGCTTTACCATGATCGAATTGGTTATCGTAATTGTCATTCTGGGTATTGTGTCGGTGACTGCCGCTTCTAAGTTTCTCAACCTACAAACCGATGCTCGCATCTCGACATTAAATGGCCTTAAAGGTGGAATGGAAGGCGCAAGCACCATGCTTTATGGCAAGACATCAGCACTAGGCTTAGATAAGGCTGCGAGCGCCTCCATCAACGTTGAGGGTGACAACATCTTAGTGGCGTACGGCTATCCGGCGGCGATGAACGATCAAACTTGGTCAATGCTCATAGAGTCCACCTTCTTAGATGCAGTTTGGGATACGGGTCGAGCTGACTGGTTCTTTACCAACACAGATGCGAATGATGGCATTATTCTGTATGCACCCGCGAGCCGCAAAAACCAATCTGATAACTGCTACCTTGAATACCAAGAAGCGACAGAGACAGAAACCCCTACCTTCTCGTTGACCACCACCGGCTGTTAAACCTTAAGCAGACAATCCAATCGTTAAGACAAAAAGTTTTTGTTCGATCGTCCGGTCTATTATTAGCATACTCGGCTCTATTCTAAATCTTTAGGAGGGGTGATATGTCACAATTTATAGAACAAACTCTCAACCTTGCCCCCTTTAGCTGGGCAGGCCTCGCAGCATGTATGCTGTGTGGATCATTAATCGGAATCGAAAGGCAAACCCGCGGTAAACCCGTTGGAATACGAACCTCCATTTTGATTATCAGCGGTACTTATTTCTTTCTCACCATGGCGATTAGCTTATCTCCCAACACACTCGATCAAGCCCGTGTGCTTGGTCAGATAATAACGGGGGTGGGATTTCTTGGGGCCGGGGTAATGATGACATTGGATGGCAAGATTCATGGAGTCACGTCTGCGGCCATTATTTGGGTGTTGGCTGCGTTGGGGATGATGATTGCGTTAGGACACCTTTCTCAATCAGTCATCATCACTCTAATGGCACTTGTGATACTGCTTGGTGTCGACAAAGTAGAAAACAGTTTCCAAAGCCTGCGTCGTGGTGTGCATCAGAAGTGGATGAATAAAGGTCGCGTGAAGAAGTAACCTCTAATTTTAGATGCGTTTATCTTAAAGACATTTTGTCCTTAGATTCGATTTCTTAGAGGAAAATTCTTAGAAACGAAAAAGAAGCCTAGTCAAACGACTAGGCTTTGAGTTTTTAGACAAGCGCTTAATGCACGTGAATACACACTTGATTCTTACCCGCGGCTTTCGCCTTATAAAGCTGCTCATCCGAAGAACGAATACTCTGGTTTTCCCACAAGTGACCAACGCTGTCGAACTTGTACAGAGAGTAGAGCGTCGCCCCACCAGAAACAGAAATATTCACCTTGTCACCCGTTGGGCATCGATAACTTTGCAGGCTAATATCGTTTTGAATTCGCTCAAAGATCGACGAAAGCAACTCAGAAGATTCACCCGTAATCGCGACAACAAACTCTTCACCACCAAACCGTGCCACGATATCTTGCTGCCTAACGCTGTTCAGCATCAACTGAGCAACATGGCAAATCACCTCGTCCCCCGTTTTGTGGCCATACTGATCATTAACCACTTTAAAATCATCGATATCAAACACGCCAACACCAATAATCGGCTGTTCGTCCTGAGCCAGTAATCTCGCTTCAAAGCCACGTCGATTCAGTAAACCAGTTAATGGGTCGCACATTGCTAGGTCATTCAAACGCTGGTGTTCTTGTCTTGTATAAAAACGCCATAGCCATAAAACCGAGAGCAAATACAAAACAAACAGTATCGAAAGCTGAATCTTCTCCATCTCCAATACATGCAGAAAGTGCTCGCTCTTCTCTTCTTCAATACTTAGATATAACTGGGTGTTAATGTCATCAACATACAAAGGCTTGGAATAGGTAAAGTCCATAACCCCGTACTTGTTTGCGCCTCGAGTACTGGTGACTTTATAACCATGAGTAGGGTTCGATACGAGGTTAGAGACATAGCCATCGACACCCAATACCCCTTTAAACTCACCATTAACGTAAATGCCTTTGGTTAACGTCACGACTTTTTTACCCGTCAGGTAATCATCATATTGGCCCGTATAGACAACTTGGTCTTGACCTTGCGCTAAGCCAAAACGAATCGTATTCACCCAGTACGGACGACTGTTCACCACAGAGTCAAAGGTATCGCCCTTAATCGTGCGAGCAAAATCAGAAGGCGAAGAGATAATAAACTTCTCTTTCGAGATAAAGTAAATCGCAGAGATGGTATCAATAGTATTGGCAAAATAAGCCATGGTTGGAGCGATGAATAAGCGCTTACCGGCTTCAGAGTTAAGCTCTGACTTCGGATCGCACATTTCGCTAGGGCCTGAGAACATAAAGTCAAAACGAGGGGCTTGTTGCTCCTCACTGATGAAATAGCACGTCTCACCCTCTACCTTTTTTTCATGCGAGAACACATAAGTATCGCCATGCAGTGGGTAAAGTGCCGTGATGTTGTATTCAAGGGCATTAATGATCTTTGTGAGCTCAGCAAGAGAGCGCGTGACACCTTGGTTTTCGATTCCATACTGTTTATCTGATTCTTCCGCTGAATCAACGAGCAATAAGCCCAAAACGACTAAAAAACTGGCGGTAAGGCTTAAGAAAGCCTTTTTAAAATCGATGGTATGGTGTTTTATCAAAGCATATAAGTCGACGTTGTGATTTTAGCGCACATTGTACTTATAAGTAAAAATACTGCAATAGAAAGTATAAAACCAAGTGCTTATTAACTAATTTGAGGTAGGTAAATCGGAAAGGGGATTGAAACAACAGTATTTCAACAAAAGAACAGTGTCTAAACAAAAGAACAATGCTTAAACAAAAGAATAATGCCTAAACAAAAGAATTTAGGCATTGATAGGCTTGAGCACTAATAAATCACTTAACTCACCAATAGTGAATCTAGAGGCTCAACCGCGTTCTATTTCGTAAAATTCATATTCTATTTAGCGAAATTGACAATCGGGAAGCACGGGAAGAAGCCGTTATCAGCACAGTTGATCAAGCCAATTTGTACGCCTTCGATTTTGTTGGTTTTGTTGAAGATACCAACCTGAACCGTCGACACTTCTGAAAGGTTCGCCGCACCAACATCAACCATAGTGTTGCCTTCAGAGTAGTTGACGAAGCTCACGTTCGCGCCTTTCACATCATTAGTGATGTTCACTGCACCTAGGTTAAGACCCGTTGTTTTACCGGTATTCCAGTTGAAGAAACCAAGCGATGCACCTGTCATTTCTTGGTTCACTTTTGATGCACCGAAGATACCCAGGTTCACACCCGTCGTGGTTTGTGTTTCTGACATACCCACAACCGCAAGATCGACACCTTTAAGGTCGTTCACTTGTCCGTGAAGCAGAGCCAAACGTACACCACCAACCGCATCTGAATCCGGAGCATTGAAGCCGTTGATCGTTGAAAACATAACAGGCGAAGAAGCAAATGCTGCCGGTGCCATTACTGCTGCAGACACAGCAAGTACTGAAAGTAATTTTTTCATTGGGGAGTCTCCACTGACTTATTGTTGACTTGATTAATCCATTTTCAATCAAGCATTTATTATCCTTTATTCAACAGCTATCCATGTTAGACCAATGTCATAACTGTACTGTTGAATATAAGACGCAAAATCATAAAGAGCAATGGTTAAGAGCAGATGCGGGATGCGAGTAACGAGATGCGAAAAGAATAAAAACGGAGACCGAAGTCTCCGTTTTCAAAGCTTATGTATGACTTTCTCTGTTACGAGAAAGGGGGATGATTACATCATGCCGCCCATGCCACCCATACCGCCCATGCCACCCATATCTGGCATTGCAGGGCCAGAATCTTGTGGCTTGTCAGTGATCATCGCTTCTGTTGTGATCATAAGACCTGCTACTGATGCTGCGAACTGAAGTGCAGAACGCGTTACCTTAGTTGGATCTAGGATACCCATTGCAATCATGTCGCCGTATTCGCCAGTAGCCGCGTTGTAACCGTAGTTACCTTCGCCAGCACGAACGTTGTTAGCAACAACAGATTCTTCATCACCAGCATTCGTCGTGATTTGACGGATAGGCGCTTCCATTGCACGTAGTGCAACGCGGATACCTACGTTTTGCTCTTCGTTGTCGCCCTCAAGGCCAGCAACTTTAGATGCAGCGCGGATAAGTGCAACACCACCACCAGCAACCACACCTTCTTCAACAGCAGCGCGAGTTGCGTGAAGTGCATCTTCAACGCGGTCTTTCTTCTCTTTCATCTCAACTTCAGTCGCAGCGCCAACTTTGATTACTGCAACACCGCCAGCTAGCTTAGCTACGCGCTCTTGAAGTTTTTCTTTATCGTAGTCAGACGTCGCATCTTCGATTTGTTGACG
This sequence comes from Vibrio sp. L5-1, assembly GCF_021728315.1. Taxonomy (NCBI): domain Bacteria; kingdom Pseudomonadati; phylum Pseudomonadota; class Gammaproteobacteria; order Vibrionales; family Vibrionaceae; genus Vibrio; species Vibrio sp. L5-1. The sequence goes on from NZ_JAKKCQ010000006.1 coordinate 61,646, forward strand.
AATTTGAGAAACGCGACCTTTGATCATCTCTTCATTACCCGCACCATCGATGATGGTTGAGTTTTCTTTAGTGATCGTAATGCGCTTAGCTTGACCTAGGTCTTCTAGCGTTACTTTCTCAAGGTCTAGGCCGATCTCTTCAGAGATAACCGTGCCGCCCGTTAGGATAGCGATGTCTTGCAGCATAGATTTACGACGGTCGCCGAAACCAGGTGCTTTAACCGCAGCCACTTTAACGATGCCACGCATGTTGTTCACAACAAGAGTTGCCAGCGCTTCGCCTTCTACATCTTCAGCGATGATAAGAAGTGGACGAGATGCCTTAGCAACCGCTTCTAGAGTCGGAAGAAGTTCACGGATGTTCGACACTTTCTTGTCGATAAGAAGAATGAACGGGCTATCTAGGTCAACAGAACCGGCTTCTTGGTTGTTGATGAAGTAAGGAGACAGGTAACCGCGGTCGAACTGCATACCTTCAACTACGTCTAGCTCATCTTGTAGAGCCTGACCTTCTTCAACCGTGATTACGCCATCACGACCTACTTTTTCCATCGCTTCAGCAATGATGTTACCTACTGTCGAATCAGAGTTCGCAGAGATAGTACCTACTTGAGCAATAGCTTTCGTGTCTGAACAAGGAACAGAAAGGTTCTTCAGCTCTTCAACTGCCGCGATAACCGCTTTGTCGATGCCGCGCTTAAGATCCATTGGGTTCATGCCAGCAGCAACCGCTTTTAGGCCTTCAGCGATAATAGACTGAGCCAATACTGTTGCTGTAGTTGTTCCGTCGCCCGCCGCGTCATTCGCTTGCGAAGCCACTTCTTTAACCATTTGTGCGCCCATGTTTTGGAACTTGTCTTCAAGTTCGATTTCACGTGCAACTGAAACACCATCTTTAGTGATAGTCGGTGCGCCAAATGATTTGTCTAGAACAACGTTACGGCCTTTAGGACCTAGCGTTACTTTTACTGCGTCAGCCAGAACGTTTACACCTTCTAGCATTTTAATACGTGCGTCGTTACCAAATTTAACGTCTTTAGCAGCCATCTTAATTTCCTTTAAAATTCTTTATTAAATCAGTTCAATGTGTGGCGCGGATTACTCAACGATCGCCATGATGTCGTTTTCAGACATGATCAGAACTTCTTTGCCGTCGATCTTTTCAGTTTTAGTGCCGTAGCCTTCAGAAAAGATAACAGTATCGCCAACTTTAACGTCCAATGGTTGTACTGAACCATTTTCTAAAATGCGGCCTTTGCCAACAGCTAGAATAATACCGCGCGTTGATTTTTCAGCGGCAGAACCAGTTAGAACGATGCCACCAGCAGATTTAGATTCAACTTCTTGGCGCTCAACGATAACTCGGTCGTGTAGAGGACGGATATTCATCGGTCAGATCTCCTGATAATTTCCATTTAATTTGATAGTTGCCACGATTGGCATGGGGTTACCCAATATGTTGGGGCGATGTGGGAGAACCCAAGGGGGAAAAGATAAAAATTGTGATCCAAAGAGCAGATAAGAGCAGATAAGAGCAGATGCGAGTAAACGGGATGCGAGATACGAAAAGCAAAAACGCCCCTGCGAATAATCTTGTGTAAATGTCAGGGGGTTAAGCAAAAGAAGGCTGCTTTTCTTTTCTCCGCTTTTAGCTCTTCGATACTCGTTTACCCGCATCTCGTATCTGCTTTTAAGCTATTCCCTTCCCGCCCGCATCTGTTTATCCTACGCTTTTGGTTTCTATCGGCGTTTTACATGCAAGATAAGCACGGGCTATTAACTGCCCCAATTGAGAGTACATTGCGTACCATGACCATACCGACCATATTCGGTATGGTGGCGATCTTGATGTTTAACCTCGTCGATACTTTCTTCATCTCATTGCTCGGCACCCAAGCCTTAGCAGCGGTGAGCTTTACCTTTCCAGTCACCTTTGGCATCAACTGCATCACCATGGGAATCGGCATTGGCTTATCGACATGTATTGGGCGATTGCTTGGCCAAGGTTGCGCACAAAATGCAGCACGCTTTACCTGTCATGGCTTATTACTGGCTCTGCTTCTTGTCGGCTGCGCTTCTACGCTAGGTATTACTTTCTTAGAACCTATGTTTACCCTGTTAGGGGCAAAGCAAGAGTTGTTGCCGCTGATATCGGAATATATGTCGGTGTGGTATCTCGCGATCCCATTGTTGGTCATCCCCATGGCAGGCAACAGCGCGATTCGAGCAACCGGTGACACGAAAACGCCCGCCAAGATCATGCTGCTCGCAGGGCTTATCAATGGCGTTTTAGATCCACTACTCATCTTCGGTTATGGGCCTTTTCCTGAACTGGGGATTCAAGGCGCAGCCATTGCCAGTGGTTTCAGTTGGTTTGGTGCTTTGTGTGGATCACTGTACGTGTTGACCGTACGAGAAAAACTGCTTGCTCCTCCAAAACTGAAAAACATCATCAATGACTGGCGACAGATCCTAAAAATAGGCACACCAGCCGCTCTGTCTAACGCACTAAATCCATTAGCGGGTGCCATCATCATGATGATGCTGGCCAAACAAGGTACCGAAGCCGTGGCGGCGTATGGCGCAGCGCAACGTATTGAATCCATTCTTATCATTGTGTTGATGTCTCTGACTTCGGCTCTTACGCCTTTCATGGCTCAGAACTTTGGCGCAAACAACCCCCAACGCAGCTTTAAGGCTCTGTTTCTAAGCATGCGCTTTGCCATATTATTCCAAGGGTTGGTCTTCTTAATGATGGTGCCACTGAGCATTCCTTTAGCCGCCCTTTTCTCTCAAGAAGAATCGGTGCGAGGCATATTGTGGCATTACCTGTTAGTTGTACCCTTTAGCTATGGATTTCAAGGCATTGTGATGATGTTGATCAGCGGCATGAACGCGATGCATCAACCACTTAAAGCATTCCAATGGAGCTTCATGCGCCTGTTTGTCTTCACCTTACCCTTTGCGTGGATAGGTAGCCAAATCGATGGTGTCGAAGGGATGTTTGTTGGCTTAGCACTAGGAAACATCATGGGCGGAATATCCGGGTACTTGTTTGCGCTTCGTATAAGGGTTAAAGCAGATGCGGGATGCGAGTAAACGGGATGCGAAGAGATTTTTAGAGCAGATACGGGATTCGAGTATCGAGATTCGAAGAGCCTAAAAAAGCAGATGAGAGATTCGGGTATCGAGATTCTAAGAACTTGAGAGCAAAAAAAGACTAGAAGAAGGAAGATGACATGGAAGACACCACTTACAAAATGCTGTATGACGCACCGATTGGCAAGATGATCATTGTGAGTAATGGTGTGTCGCTTATTGAAATTGACCATATCAATACCGAACCAGAGCTTACAGAAAACCCCGACGAGTTATGCCTTAGAGTATCTCGCCAACTAGACGAATACTTTGCAGGAAAACGCACCAGCTTTGATTTACCTTTAGAACCTAAAGGCACCGATTTTCAACGCAAGGCATGGGTCGCGTTGACCAGTATCCCTTATGGGGAAACCATCAGCTACGGTGAACAAGCGAAAAGAATGGATAACCCGAAAGCAGTAAGAGCAGTAGGTGGTGCGAACGGTAAGAACCCATTTAGCATTGTTGTCCCCTGCCATCGAGTGATTGGGGCGAACGGCACATTAACGGGCTACACCGGCGGCATGAACCGCAAAGAATGGTTGTTGGATTTTGAGCGTTCGGTTTTGAATAAAAAGAAGCAAACCTTATCTCGCTAGATCAATAATATAAAGTTTCACCATCAAGAAGCGCCATTGTCATCAGACTAAATATAGTCTACATTTAAACTTCCACATTAAGAGATGATGATAATGTCCACTGAAACGATAAGTTACTTAAAAAAGCACGCGGCTAACCTCGATTTATCTGAGCCTATGACCATTACTCAAAATGGTAAGCCCGCTTATACGATTGAATCTTATGAAGATCGAAAACGTAGAGATGAAGCTATAGCGCTAATGAAACTATTGTCGTTTTCTATTGATGATGAAAAACATGGCCGAGTAAATTCCAGCTCTCAGATTCGAGATAAATTGGCAAAGCGTAAACAATCGGTTCAATAATATGACAACCATCGAGTACACAGACACCTTTGAGCAATTACTTGATGCTTTAATTAATTACTTAAGTGATTATTCTAGTGAAGTGGCTGTTATTGAACGCATAGAAGCTCTTCTCGACCGATTTGAAGCCTTAGTTTCTGATAACCCTCATGCTGCAAACATTGCCCCTTCTTTACTAGAGCTTGGAGTGAAAAACTTTCGCGAATTTCATCTCGATCGTTTTCGTATTATCTACCGAACGTTACCGTCAGCTCATCCGAAAGAAACGAGAGTAATTGTTGATGTGATCGCATTGCAAAAACAAAACTTAGAACAACTACTCATTCAACACTGCATACTCTGCAAATAACGTTTAGCTCTGCGAATCTCGTTTACTCGTATCCCGTATCTGCCCTTAAGCTCTTCGCATCTCGTTTACCCATACCACCCATCTGCTCTTAAGCTCTTCGAATCTCGTTTACTCGCATCCCGTATCTATACTCAAATTCCAGATACAAAAAAACGGCCACACTCGCATGCAGCCGTTCTAGTATTCGATGAAAGTTAAAAGCTATTTAACGATCACTTCACCTGACATTTCTGCTGGGATATCAATACCAGACAGAGACAGCATCGTTGGTGCTAGGTCAGACAGCTTGCCGCCTTCTTTGAACTCAACGTCTTTGCTGCCCACGTAGATAAGTGGAACTGGTAGGTTAGTGTGCGCTGTGTGAATGCCGCCCGTTTCTGGGTTTACCATCATTTCCGCGTTACCGTGGTCAGCGGTGATAAGCAGTTGGCCATCGGCTTCTTTGATTGCTTCAACCACTTTACCCAGACATTCGTCTAGCGACTCTACGGCTTTAACCGCTGCATCGTAAACGCCAGTGTGGCCAACCATGTCACAGTTAGGGAAGTTACAAACGATAGCGTCGTATTTGCCGCCTTTGATTGCTGCAACAAGCTTTTCAGTAAGCTCTGGTGCGCTCATTTCTGGCTGTAGGTCGTAAGTCGCTACTTTTGGAGAAGCAACAAGCTGACGCTCTTCGCCTTCAAACTCGTCTTCTTTACCGCCGTTGAAGAAAAACGTCACGTGCGCGTATTTCTCTGTTTCAGAGATACGTAGCTGCGTTTTGCCTTCTTTCGATAGCCATTCACCGTAGGTGTTCTCTAGAGAAGCCGGTGGGAATGCACATAGAAGCGGGATGTCGGCTGCGTATTGAGTCAGCATCACGAAATCGATCGCTGGGAATACATTACGCTCAAAACCGTCGAAGTTAGGCACGAACGCACGTGTAATTTCACGAGCACGGTCAGCACGGTAGTTCATGAAGATAACCGCATCACCATCAACGATAGCTGCTGATTCTTCGCCTTCCGCTTTGATTTCAGTCGCTTTTACAAACTCATCGTTTTCATCACGAGCGTAAGCCGCTTCTAGGCCAGCAACGGCTGTATCAAACGTGAAGTCACCTTTCGCTTGAGTAAGCAGGTCGTAAGATTCTTGAACGCGATCCCAGTTGTTATCACGGTCCATTGCGTAGTAACGACCAATAAGCGAAGCCACACGGCCTTTGCCTAGTTTAGCGAATAGATCTTGGAAACGCGCTAATGTGTTTTCTGCGCTACGTGGCGGCGTATCACGACCGTCTAGGAATGCGTGTAGGTAGATTTTCTCTGCGCCGCGCTCTGCTGCCATTTCAACAGCTGCGTAGATGTGGTCTTCATGAGAGTGAACGCCACCTGGAGACATAAGGCCCATGATGTGCACGGCTTTGTCTGCTTTAACCGCTTTATCAACAGCATTCACTAGCGCTTCAGTTTGACCGAACTCGCCGTCTGCGATTGATTTAGTAATACGCGTTAAATCTTGGTATACCACGCGACCCGCACCGATGTTGGTGTGACCCACTTCAGAGTTACCCATTTGGCCATCAGGTAGGCCTACATCTAAGCCAGAAGCCGAGATTAGCGTGTTAGGTTGGTTAGCAATAAGACCGTCTAATACAGGCGTATTAGCGTTCGCGATAGCGTTGTCTTGGTTGTCTTCACGGTAACCGTAACCGTCAAGGATCACTAGAGCCATTGGCTTCTTAGCTGACATAGGACTGACCTCGTTCAATTCAAAATAAATCGGTATAAAAACAAATTAGCGTAATTTTACTACAGTTTACAGTCAAAACTGTAGTGGAAGATCAAGAAAGGGCTCAGGTAGGCGGATCGGATATGAAAAAAAATGTCATTTTGTGTTTAAGGCACCTACAAAGCCTAAGCAATAATACTGACTAAAGCAGCGTAGTCACCATTCTTAGTTAACATTAAATTACATACTAAAACCAAATGTCACACTCAAAAAACAACGAACAAAACATACTCAACTGAGTGTACATATTGATACTTTTAACGTAAGATGCACGCAATTAAACTTCATACAAAAAATTGGCTAGAGTTCATCATGTTATTAGAGCTATCATTTGTTGGTTTCTTCTCCTTTTCCTCACTCTTTTTAATGCGAAAAGTAGCAAAAGTCATCGGCTTAGTAGATAAACCCAATGAAAGAAAGCTGCACAAGGGTGCGATCCCACTTGTAGGCGGTATCGCTATCAGCTTATCGATAGGCCAGTTTATCGTCACGCACCCCGATGTGATCCCCCATAGCCAGCTCTTTTTAGCCTCTATCGCCGCGCTGATTTTTATCGGCGCTCTTGATGATAAATTCGATATCAGTTTCAAGATTCGCCTTGTGGTTCAAGCGATCCTCTCCATTTGCATGATGTATTTCGCCGATATCCGACTAGAGCACATTGGTAACCTCTTTGGAACCGGAGAACTGCATTTAGGGTTTCTTAGCCCTGTAGTCACGGTACTTGCTGTGATTGGTGCTATCAATGCGTTCAATATGGTCGATGGCATTGATGGCCTGTTAGGTGGCCTTGCGATTGTGACCTTTGCGGGTATCGCCATTTTGCTTAAAATCGACAGTCAACACGGCTTAGCTTACTTGTGTGCTGTATTCATTGCCGCGACTATTCCCTATATCTTAATGAATCTCGGTATTCTTGGACGAGAGCGTAGAGTTTTCATGGGTGATGCTGGCAGCATGATGATTGGCTTTACTGTGATTTGGTTACTGCTGGGCGCAAGCCAAGATCCATCAGAAGCTATGATGCGACCGATTACTGCATTATGGCTAATTGCTGTCCCGCTGATGGACATGGCTGCCATCATGTTCAGACGCGTACGACGCGGTGACTCCCCTTTCAAGCCCGACCGTGAACACCTACACCATATTTTCCAACGCCTTGGTTTTACATCGCGTCAAACGCTCGCCATCATTTGTGCCATCGCAAGTAGCTTTGCTGGCTTCGGTATCTACGGTGAATTCCTAGAGATCGCAGAATCAACTATGTTCATCCTGTTTATGATGTGTTTTGCTTCATACACTGTAGCCATGAGCTATGTTTGGCGCATCACAAGCTGGATTAGAAGTTGGCGTAACCTTCCAGAAAAAGTCTACTAGTGATTAGAAGTGTATTAATGGCTTAGGTTTTCAATTGAAGATGATTGAGAGCAAAAGCGCTCAAGTCTAAAACTTCTCAAGTTAAACGTAAAAAGGGCCCAACCTCATCTTGAGATTGGGCCCTTTTGCTCATTATAGCTTGAGTTATGGCAACCTGAAAACTGAATGGACCAATCATCATCAACAACAACAACAACAACAACAACAACAACAACAACAACAACAACAACAACAACAACAACAACAACAACAGACAACGATGAATGAAACAGACGATAAGGGAAGCTAACTGCCGCTGCTATAAACATGAAAATGTTGTTATTTCTTCACTTCCATCACCTTATAATACTGCAGCTTCCTCAGATGGCTTTTCCTCTAACTTCTTCCACTTTCTTAGAATCTTGGCCATTTTAAACGAGTGCGTCATCGCGTAAGTGTGCAATAAGAAACACGCAACAATGGTGTAGAACATAATGTATTCTGGTACTTGGAAGTATTCGCCTAGTAACCCGAGCGTTGAGTACACCAATTGCACCAAGCAAATCACCACTAAAGACTCTCGAGGTGTAAAACCGATGCGCTGCATGATGTGGTGAAAATGCTCGCGGTCAGGATGGAACGGAGAATGCCCCTTACGAATCCGACGGATCATAATGGCCATCATATCAATCAAAGGCACCGCGATTAACCACAAGGCGGTCACAGGTCTAATCATATACTTGGCCTCCTCGTGTTGCGTTCCGCCAATTAACACCCAGATGACAATGAAGCCGATCATCATGCTGCCGGCATCGCCCATAAACACTTTACGCAGTTTGCCAAAATACCCTAAATTAAACAGCACAAAGGGTAATAAGATCACCACCATCACTGCCATAAAAAAGGCGTAAAACTCGAGTTCATAAGCGAAGAACACCACACCTAACGATGCAAACACCACCATGCTTAAGCCACCCAGCAGCCCATCAATACCATCGACCATGTTAAAAGCGTTAATGGCAGCAATCACGGCAATTACAGTAACAATACTGTCGACCACTATTGGGAAATCTAGCACGCCTAATCCGAACACATCACCAGCATGAGAGAGGGTTAATCCAGAATAATGCATGATGATCAGAGCTAAGATGGCTTGCACGCCCATTCGGAGCTTAAAGCTGATATCAAAACGGTCGTCGGCCACTCCAATCAATACCAGTGCCGTTAAGCACGCTGCGGCTATCTCTACATTCTTGAACTCAGCTGCATTCACGTAAAGGAAGTACAACACAGTAATGCAGAGAGAGATCCCGCCGACCAAAGGAACCACACCTTCATGATGTTTTCTGGCATTCGGTTTATCGACTAGACCTATGGCGTAGCCCACTTTACGCATACAGTACAACACCGAAAAGGAAAGAAAGAAGAACAGGGAAAGTTCGACAAAGTATTCAAACAGTGACATTGGTTAAAGCCTTGGGGATTGTTAGAAAAAGGTGATTCCATGGAACAATGAAGCGACAGCAATAAAGATAAAAACTATCGCAATTCAGCGAATTTATATGCGCTACACCTTTTCTGTAGCCGTTTGGTCCATTTCTGCTTTGCTGCCTTTCAGATAGACGTTTTTATAACAGTAGTTCGTCGCTTCGATATAGCCATCGACGCTACCACAATCAAAACGCTTACCTTTAAACTTGTACGCAATCACACAACCCTTTTGGGCTTGCTCTAACAGCGCATCCGTAATTTGGATTTCGCCGCCTTTGCCCGGCAATGTGTCTTCCAAAATATCGAAGATGTCTGGGGTTAAGATGTAGCGCCCAATGATCGCGAGGTTACTTGGCGCTGTGCCCTGCTCAGGCTTCTCGACCATATCGGTAATGCGAATCAAGTCATCACTTAGGTGCTCTCCGGCAATCACGCCGTACTTGTGGGTTTCAGATTCTGGTACCTCTTCAACCGCGACAATAGAGCAGCGGAACTGGCGATACAGCGCGGCCATTTGTGCTAACACGCCTTTGTCATCATTAATGCAAAGGTCATCAGCTAAAACAACCGCAAATGGGTTATCACCCACCAGTTCTTTGCCTGTTAAAATGGCATGGCCTAACCCTTTCATTTCGCGCTGGCGAATAAAAGTGAACTGCGCCGAATCAATCAGAGAGCGAATATTATCCAGCAAAGGCTCTTTATTCGTGCCTTGGATTTGATGCTCAAGCTCATAGTTCTTATCAAAGTGATCCATTAATGAGCTTTTGCCACGGCCAGTAACAACGGCCATGCTGGTCATGCCCGCTTGGATCGCCTCGTCAACGCCATATTCAATAAGCGGCTTGTTAACGATAGGCATCATTTCTTTTGGCATGGATTTAGTTGCAGGTAAAAAACGCGTGCCATAACCGGCTGCAGGGAATAAGCAGTGTTTGATCATTATTTAAATTCTTATGTGTTATTAACTGACGTATATATAAAAATATTGTGGATAAAACAGATATAACGAAGAAAAGTGCCTCAAACCAGTATGGAATGAGGCACTTTAGGTATCAGAAGGTGTTATTGGTAGACTGGGTATTACTTGAAACAAAGCGAGTCGTTTCCAAGTGGAGACTTGAAACTCTACTTGTTGTAAAACTCGCGGTACCACTGAATAAACTCAGCGACGCCTTCTTTAACGCTAACTTTAGGCGTGTAACCCGTTGCTGCAAACAAGTCTTGGGTGTCTGCATAAGTTTGGTATACATCACCAGGCTGCATTTCTCTGAAGTTTTTCTTCGCTTCAATGCCCAGCTCACCTTCAATGGCCTTAACAAAATCCATCAGGTTGATTGGCGAGCCGTGACCAATGTTATATACGGCATAAGGTGCAGAGCTGGTTGCTGGAGAACCCGCTTCTACCGTCCAGTCGTTATCACGTGTTGGTACAACATCTGCGATGCGTACCACACCTTCAACAATATCGTTTACGTGGGTAAAATCGCGCCACATATCACCATTGTTGTTGATATCAATAGTATCGCCATCAAGGATCTTCTTAGTGAAGATAAACGGTGCCATATCTGGGCGGCCCCACGAACCATACACAGTAAAGAAGCGTAAGCCTGTGGTTGGAATGTCGTATAAGTGAGAATAGCTGTGCGCCATCAGCTCATTCGACTTCTTGGTCGCAGCGTACAATGAAACTGGGTGATCCACCGAATCTGACGTTGCAAACGGTGTTTTAGCATTTAAGCCGTAAACAGAGCTTGAAGAGGCATACACCAAGTGCTTCACCTTATTGTGACGACACCCTTCCAGAATGTTCAAATGGCCGACTAAGTTTGAATCGGCATAGGCATGTGGGTTTTCAATAGAGTAGCGAACTCCCGCTTGTGCAGCCAGGTGAATCACTTGGTCAAATTGCTCAGTTTCAAACAAGCTAGCGACACCATCTCGATCGGCAATGTCTAACTGAACCAGTTTAAAATTAGCATGTTGAATACGCGCTAGGCGCGCTTCTTTCAAAGCGACATCGTAATAATCATTCAGGTTATCAACGCCAACCACTTGATGACCTTTCGCCGTTAGCTGCTCTACTACTGCACTACCGATAAACCCTGCAGCGCCCGTTACCAAATACTTCATTTCTTATCCCTTAGTCTGAACCGAATAAATCGCGCGTATACACTTTGTCTTTTACATCCGCTAACTCTTGAGCCATGCGGTTTGAAACAATCACATCACAGCCTGACTTAAACTGCTCGAAATCCGTTAATACTAATGAGTGGAAGAACTCTTTTTCTTTAAGCTCTGGTTCAAACACCACCACTTCAATGCCTTTTGCTTTAAGGCGTTTCATAATGCCTTGAATGCTCGAAGCGCGGAAATTGTCAGAGCCTGACTTCATCACTAATCGGTAGATACCAACGCGTCTTGGGTTTCTTTTAATAATAGAGTCGGCAATAAAATCTTTACGTGTGGTATTAGAATCCACAATCGCTCCAATAATATTATTTGGCACATCAGAGTAGTTAGCACGCAGTTGCTTAGTATCTTTTGGTAAGCAGTAACCACCGTAACCAAATGAAGGGTTGTTGTAATGAGAACCAATGCGAGGGTCTAAACTCACACCATCGATAATTTGACGCGTATCTAACCCGTGCGATTCTGCATAGGTATCTAGCTCATTAAAGTAAGCAACACGAAGCGCCAAGTAAGTGTTAGAGAACAGCTTTACGGCTTCGGCTTCGGTTGAATCGGTATACAGGATCTCAACGTCTTTCTTAACCGCACCTTCTAACAACAAGTTCGCGAATACTGTCGCGCGCTCAGAGCGCTCACCGACTACAATACGAGATGGGTGCAGGTTATCGTATAAGGCTTTACCTTCACGTAGGAACTCAGGTGAAAACATAAGGTTTTCACATTCAAGTTCCTCTTTAATACGCGCGGTATAACCCACAGGCACGGTAGATTTGATCACCATCACCGCATTTGGGTTAATCGCCATCACATCTTTAATGACCGCTTCAACCGATGAGGTATTGAAGTAGTTCGTCTCTACGTCATAATCAGTAGGGGTAGCAATAACCACATAATCGGCATTTGAATACGCCAACTCTTTATCAAGTGTCGCGGTAAAGTTTAATGGCTTATTCGCCAAGAAATCTTCAATTTCAGCATCGACAATCGGAGAGCGTTTATCGTTCAGTAGTTGTACTTTCTCTTCGATAATATCGACCGCGATAACATCATGATGCTGTGACAATAGCATCGCATTTGATAAGCCTACATAGCCTGTACCGGCAATTGCAATTTTCATATATTAGCCAACTGGTAAGTTAATAGATTAAAAAAGACATTAAAATCCATGCTTGTAAATAGCATAGAACTCGTAGTTTGTTTGTTAGATAAAAGGGGTCAAGCTGTTTAGCTATAAAATCGACTTTACCTAAAATGACCATTGAAAAATGGTAACAAATATAAAAGTCATATCCATAGAAAAATCTAACAGTTAAGTTAATGGATAGCCAAAATTAAAATTAATTTTTTAACTACCTTAGAAACTTATACGCTGTAGATTTAATAAATGATGGGGAAACTCTCAATAAGAAAAGCAACAATGTATGAAGAACATTTGAAAAAGAAAGTGCATCCAATTTGTTAAAGGCATAAATTCTAGACCGTAAATCGTTCATAGCCTTTTTCCAACCCCTTCTCGAATGAAAGTCGCCATTCACCCTATAATAAAGTAGCGGTTTAGAAATATTTGCAAACTTATAACCTGCACTTAACAAATCAACCCACAAGTAATAATCTTGCGTATTCATTAGTTCTGGTTTATATCGAATATAAGATTTACTAAACACATTTTCTCTAAACATTACTGTTGGATGGCTAAAAGGGCACTTTTTAATAATATTCATAGAAATACTATGATGATCATAATGCATCCTCTTATGGAAAATTTCCTCCCCAGTATCAGAAATTTCAATCAAATCGGTACCGATAACAGATACTTCTGAATTATTTTCTAGAAAGTTTACTTGCTCAGTAATTCTTTCTGAAAACGCAATGTCATCAGCATCCATTCTTGCGATATAAGTATATTCACCAATTTCTATTATCTTTTCAAGAATGTTATTTAATCTCGTTGCTAACCCTCGATTTTCCGAGTTAAAATTAACAAATACGTTATCTAGTTTAGAATAAAAACCTAACAGTTCGACACAATCTTCAGATATATAACCATCGACTTCAATAAAAACATCCAAATTCGAGTAACTTTGCATCAATATACTATCTACTGATAGTTTAATGTTTTGGGAGACATCTGATTTATACACAGACATTGCAATAGCAACTTTTTTATATATCATCATCAAGCTTCTTTTTTGCCATGTTAATATCTATATAACATAAGTGTCTTTTACCGCTAAAAATCGAATCAAAGAATATAGTATTTCCATCTTTTGAGAATCGAGGGTGTAAGTCGCAACGAGTTTCGCCAGAAAACTTAAAACCATGGAAAAACTCACCAACTTGAACTTCCAATGAAGAATTTTTCTTCGTTACAAACAAAGACTGCATTCTCGATTTATTAGGGTAAGTATCCGTGATAATATAATCGCCATTAACAGATGGGTGCCCATCCCCACGGTTGGCAAATACATTATCGTGGAACGCTGAAAAATCACCAGATTCTATATTTATTAACCAATATGCATCTTTACCTTCAGGAGAGCGTAAATAACCCAGTATAGTAGTTTCATCATACCAAAAACAATGACTAACCATTTGATAATCTGATAATACTCTTAATAATTCTCCGTTAGAATTGGCTAAGATCAAACGATCGAGCCTTCTTCCACTATCATTATAATACCTGTGCATGAAGATAAAGAGCTCACCATTAGGCGAAATCATTACATGGTTCAATTTGTGCCTAAAACTATCTCTATTCCCTTCAAACCTAAAATTAAAAACATCGCTTACAGAAAATAACATTTTTTCTTCGTGAGAATTATAATCACATTTGAAGATACCTGTTTCATCGTAATTTGGCAGTGTATTGCCTTCGTGTTTAAAATAACCATAGTCGGGTCGTAACAATGCAAGAGACTTATAACAAATTGACAGCATGTATTCATTTTTGAAAGAATCTTGCACAGCATTTTCATATGAATCAATAATTTTTTGAGCAGAAACAGAATACTTATAAGTTTTATATGTATTTGTCAATGAATCGAAGTTGTTGTAAACAAATATATCTTCATCTAACCAATGAGCTCTACTAGCTTGCTGCCAATTAAAAGCCGAAATATTTATTCTTTCTGAAAGAATAAACCTCTTAGATTTAAGACAATAAACATCAAGATCAATTGAATCTATATTTTTGGGTAAGATATCTGTTGATCCAGTAGTATTAAATACCAAAACATGCCCTTTCCCATTATCAGGAGTTTTATCGTAATACCCAAAGAAAGTTTCATTATTATTATCTTCTATAACCTCAACTATTTCTTCTGAGTGATATTTATAATTTTTCTTTTTTAGGAGGTAAAAAATATAAGAGTAGGAAAGTTTTACGACCTTCTTTAATCCTGGGCTACTAGATAGTACTCGTGCTATCATTTTTTCTAAAGGGTTATAATCATCACTCATTTACAGAAGCCTCATATATTTTTTGATATTTTTCAGACATAGCTTTAGCTCCGAATTTACTATTAGCCACATCAGCTAACTCGCCTCTATCTACACTACAAATCATATTAATATTACTAATAAACTCTATAGCTAAAGTTTCAGGAGGAGTACTTAAAGAGAAAATATAACTAGAATTTTCCGGCAACTTATCTGCTATTTCACGGTGGGGTGGAATATTAGACAAAAAAACAGGAACTCCGAATGATATAGCTTCAAGGACAGTATTAGGCAAGCCTTCAGATAGGGAGGATGACAAGAAAACATTAGAACTGGATAAATAATCCTCTACATTATTAACGTTCCCAATAAATTTCATACGGCCATTAGCGAGCATTTTTAATTCATTCAATAATGGACCATCACCTAAGACTATAAATTCATGTTGTAAATTCAACTCATCAAGTTTATTACTCAATCTTACCAAGTACTCCATATTCTTTCTGGGAATAAGACTACCAACTGTAATCAGCTTTATTGTAGCTGTATCCATATTTTCAATTATAGGTAAACAACTTGGAGGGACACCATTTGAAATAATAGTTGACGTTATACCAACATTTTTCAATTTAGATGCTATCGCGTTAGAACAAGAAACCAAATATTTGCACTGAGCTAGCACTTTAATATGCTTCTTGGCCATCAACGTACCTTTAAATTTACCAAACTTTGATGGATAATCCTCAATTGGGAAATTTCGAGAAGTAGTAACCCAAGGAATTTTATTTTTAAGAGCGCAACCTAATGAATCTGCTCTAACACCTTGTGTCTGAATAATATCCGGAGAATAATTATTTACATATTGAGACAACTTAGAGCTGCCAAACAAGACACTTTGAACCCGAGTCAAAGAAAGAGTATCGACAATGATCCCTTGGGAAATATAGCTTTCAAACTTTGAGTCCACAGGTTCAGGAGAAAGTGTTAACACCCTGCATTCATATTTATCTAAATCTAAATGAGATATAATATAAGACAATTGGTTAACTGGCCCAGTTCGTCTTAAATTGCTAACTACAAATAATATTTTCTTTTTCATACGGTTCTCAAACTAAATTTATGATAACTTGGATTTTCTCTGATAAAAGTATAACGTCATAATTGAAATTAGGTAAAAGTCAAAAACGATCCTTGAATAAGTTAAATCATTTTTAAGAAAAATAACCAAATAGGATGACATTAATCCGAGCGATAGCGGTGATAAGAATTGGATTGAGGGTAGGACCAGGGATATTAGAAGTAGTATAAGACCAATTATGCCGTAAGTGTGGATACTACCTACCACTCCAGCATCACTTGTTGTAGTTGCAAGATGGTGCTTTGAAGGATAACCATTTCCAAAAATAATTTGCGTTCCATCATCTGGTAACCGGTATGTGTCCGCTAACTTTTCAGCTGATCGTCGAGGATCAGCACGTGTAGAGCTATCTTTTCCAAGTAGCGCATCAATACGATACAATACCTCGATAACTCCTACCCTATTTAAAGTTTCATTATTTCTATCTGCAAAAACGTATACAGAACTGAATAAGATAGATGTAATCAAAAACCCAGCCGTAAACTTTAACAATAAGCCAAAATCTTTTCTAACTAAAATATAACTTATTATACCGACAATAAAAACAGCCAAACCTGTCATTGCAGTAAATGGGAAAACAATGACAGATATAAGCACTAACGCCAATTCAAATTTGGATTTATATTCTTGATAAATATAAAACCAAAAAACTGAACATAACCCTAAGAATAATCCCGCGGATGATGTTCCATTCATAATTCCGGTTACGCGATACCAGTGAAAATTACCCACACTAAGAAAATGTTGCTGGAAAAAGATATTAACAGGTGGGAAAGATATTTGAACCAAACACAAGATAAGATGAAGGCTAATCACCCTTGATATAATAAAGAGTGGATTACGTGACTTGTTAACAATTATATCCACACACCAGCATATTGATAATAAAGAAAGAAAAAACCTAATCAACTTTAATATCTCATCAAATTGTAGAGCTTCTGAAAAAAAAGTAACTAGGAAAAAATAACCATAGATAACAAATGTATACACAGAAAAAATTAATGGCTTTTTCTTTATATATAGTAATTTATTACTTCCAAAAACCTTATAATGATAAAGCAAAGTAATAAGAAATGCTAACAAAGTTAAATCTAACATTCCAAATTTAATTTTAAATACATTCAAGGCTACTAAAAAATATAACATATTATCCAAAAATTACATTAGTATATTTATTTGAAATAGATTTAATTGAATAAATTTCAAGATCAGATACTGATATAGAATATTCATTTAAGTTACACTCAACTACTTTATCAGCTAAGTAAATTGGACAATAACTATCAACAATAATACCGCAATTTAAACTTTCTATAACCTCTGCTGGACCACTTGGACAATTTACACTCACTACTGGTGTATTGCAGCTTGCCGATTCAACAATTACGTTTCCAAAACCTTCCCATTTAGAAGTAAGTAAAAACACATCTGATTCTCGCACGTAATTATATGGATTTTTTTTGAAGCCAACCAATTTGACATGATCGCACAAACCCATTGACTTGATTTTCTCCTCAAGTTTAGGCCTTTCTTCACCTTCCCCTAAAACATAAGCTTTGAATGAGCTATCTCTAGATTTAATTTCATTACAAACATCAATAAAAAGTGATAGGTTTTTTTGCCTATTAAGTCTTGCGACTGTAATCAGAGTTAAATCCGACTTCACAAAATCATCATCATCTAATGGTTCTAAACTTTTGTTAACTAATTCATTAGAGTATATTGGATTGTATATTACTTCTGTTTTATTGATTAATCTTGAATCACAAGATAGAACGAAATCTTTGACGCCTCCAGAAACACATATTACTTTATTTGCAATAAAATAAGAATATTTAATAATGATAGGAGTTATTTTTTTCCTCCATCCCCCGGTTCCTTCACGCAGTTGTACACTTAAGTCATTATGTTCGACCAGAGTTAAGTGCAACTTAGAGTTCACTATTTTCTGAATAACGCCAAGAAAATTAGGAAATGGCATTCCACACAATAGATGAGTAATAGAATATTGCTTTAAAACTTTAGCTAAAGGAATAATGCTTTTTAGCAATGAAACATTGCCTAATGATACAAATGTTACAGAGTTAGAAACTAGATCATCGTATTCCCCCCCCATTTTTGAAACAAAAATAAAAACATTATAATTTTCATTTTTTGACATTTCATTAGCAAGGTTAACAAAGACTCTCTCAGCTCCACCACCGTTTAACTTTGGTACGTAAAAACCTATATTAATCATAAAGAACCTTTGACCAATAGTTCTTTGATACATTAGCAGCCATCTCTAAACTATTGATAATTTTAGAATAATCCCAATCCTTCATCGTATTTTCAATCAATTTACCAACGTCGTTTTGTGATATTTCGTTTACGGTTTTATAATCAACTAAAAGCGAAATCAAATCTAATCTTGCAAGCATATCTTCTTTTTTACTTGTTTGATTCACATATTCTATCGCATCATCAATTGAAAGTACTGGACAGTTGGCTTTAAGACTGAAAATAGTACCATGAAAACGATCTGTTACCGTAAATTGTGCAAACTTATAGAGCTCTGCCCATTCGAGTGGATTTATTAACCCATTTAAATTCACATCAGCTAAACCACACTTCGTAGGACAGACTACTTTCCATCCTCTTCTCATATATTCATTCGCAACAATTTTTCCAAACTTCTTATTTGCCACATTTAAAATCGCGAACTTCCCAATTTCTGTCAATTTCTGCTTTACACCGGTACTAGGAAATTCGATTAAGAAGGTTGGATCAAATACCAAATCTGATGAAACACTAGCAATCTTTGAAATTGAATCCTGAGTGAACTTATCTCTAACTGATAAATGAGAAAAGTTCTGCAAAGAATCTTTTAAGTATTTACTTTGACTGGCATTGAGTAAATTGAAATCAGATTTATCTGCTGAAGCAGCAAAAGACACTTTTTTACATTCTAGATCTGCAGGTAAATAATAAACATTAGGAATTTCGGGCGCAAAAGCTTTTTCTCTTGGTCTTACTTCAAAAACAGTATCTGAACCCACAACTAACATGTCAAACCCTGCCAGTTGTTTTTTAGAAGTATCAAATGAGTCACTAATAACTCTTTTAGAAGATAACTTTAAATTATTCTTTAAAAATTTTCTTTGAGATAAAATTGCTCTTATCCCTCTTAAAGGCTGTTTTGTAATGACTTTTGTTTTATATTCTTTAATAAAACCTGTTTTAGGAACATAATCAATAACTTCTACATCTAGTCCTGTTTTTTTCAAATACTCATATGTAGCAAACGTTTGTAGAAAGGCACCAGCATTAAAAGTGTCATGGTAAGTTAAAATTCCGATTTTCATTGTTAGTTACCTAAAATCATATCAAGTGGCATTCTTTCTGATGAAGCTACTTTTGCTCCGTTGTCATAATGTGAAACTGTAATCATCATTATTGGCACTTCAGAAAAAGGAATGTTTAATGTCTTTTGTAGTTTAATTTCTTGAGAGCTAGTTAAAGAAAGGTTTAGACAACAACTTCCAAAACCTTTAGCGTGCAAAGCATTTACTATTGACATAGAGAACATACCTCCATCTATATATGCTTGGTTTCTTTCAAGTGCATGCCAAAACTTAGATCTATCGCATGTTACAAGAATTAGCGATTGTAATTTCTCGCAGAAGCCTTTATTACCATGCTGAACAGATAAAGCCATTTGTACATCATCATTGCCTTGATATATATATGCTTTCCAAGGCTGTCTGTTACATACTGATGGTGTAAATATTGCTAATTCTATACACTCTTCAATCTCTTTACGATCAATAGGTTTGTTTGTAAATTCTCTAATACTACGTCTAGCTTTTGAAAATTCACTATATTTATCAAAAGACATTTTTGGCTTATAAACTACTGTTGTCCCTGCTATACAGCTTGGTTTATATTTCAACTTTTCTTGATATTGCTTTTTATATTTAATCTCTAGCTCTTCACTCACAAAACCACTGTTGAATGTAAAATATTGTTCAAGTACACCTGAAACGGTTGAAATAAGTGCCGGGTTATGTTTTTTAAATGATGCGTACTTAACTGTAAAATCGATCAGATCAGATGTTTTTTGCTCACCAAATCCCTTACGTGGATTTGGTAATGACAATCCTTTTTCTAAAGCATGGTAAAAAACACATATTCTTCCTTCAAGTTTACTTATATCATCATCAAACTTAATTGACGAAGAGTACTTAATATATCTTTTACAATCAGCTAAATAGTTTGCTGATATCTGTAAAATCGCTCTAATCAACCTCTTTGAATAAACAATTAGAGATATTTTTTTTAACAGTTTTTTAAGCATGAAAAACCTTTTTATGTAACGGATAGTCATTAATTAATCTGATTAAAATTGAAAAGACTAGCTCTATTATCACGAAAGCTATTGCAGACAATTCAAACAAAAATATATAACTAACAAGGAATAATATTTTCACAGTAAGTAATATTGTTCGAGACTTTAAATCTCCAACAGATAGAGCTATAGGGTAATAACAAAGCGAAACGAGAGTAACAACATAATTTAATGACATTATAAGTAGAAGTAATGATATTTCATTTGGTTGTGTTCCAAAAAAAAGATCAAGTATAGGCTTACCTAACAACCATATAAAAAATATAAAAAGCACAGACAACATTGAGGTTACAGCTATATACTTGGACACAAATGTCTTTAGATTGCTTATACTATCACTATATAATTGTATTACTTTTGCGGTCAGAACATTACTTAGATTATTTTTCACTAGCACTCCGATATTAATCACTTGAAGCGCTACATTGTAAACAGCGACTTGATGTGCACCCGCAAATAATCCAATCAAAAATGTATCACCAGGGCTAGTTGCTATTTTGAAATAGCCTAACAAGTTAGAGTGGAATAGTATATTCAGTATTTTATCTTTATGTGCAAAATAATTTATTTTCAAGTTGTAAAAAGATGACTTTTTAAAAACCCCTCGAGTTGCAAAGATAATCAATACTATTTGCAATATACTATTGAAACCAAACCATATATAGAAAATAAACTCCACCTTACTGAGCAAGCTTGTAAAATTAAGTAAAACCACTCCCGTTAACAACTGGACAATTTTAAATGTAGATTCAATTTTCACTAGCGTATTAAATTTACCTTCACATCTTAAAATAGCAAGAGAGTAATTATTAAAACTAAATAACAATATGTAGATAAATGATAAAAGAATCATACCCCTTGGTATTTCGGAATATAAACTGCCACTGACATAATCAATGATTGAATAACAAATAACAAATACAAATGTTGAAACAGCCATTGTCAATATAAATGAGAATAGTTTAATAAAATTATAAAGTGATTTTTCTTTGTGATTTTTATATATTAAATCACCTGTTCTTATACTAGCAAATGTTGCTATAAACACACCTAAATTTTGACAAATTATATATATACCGTATTTTTCCACCCCATATTCTCTTGATATCAAAGCTAACCATATTATGTTACATACGGCACTAACTATGGACCCTAAAAAAGTTATTGATAGGTCTTTTTTTAGTTTACTCAATATTTTCTCTTATTAAATATTATATATAAGCCTACTTTAGGGCACCGAATCGTATGAATATCACGATCACATAAGGCTCACAAGTCCAAGGCAAGATTATAAAGCCCCCCTGTCCTACAAGGACTTGCGAAAGGTAGCTGTTGCTATGGTTCGCTTTTTCTGCGTTCTTTTTCCCCAGCCTTGAAGCTGGTTTCTTCCGTTAGCAGGTTTAAAGCAATATACCTTATAACAGCTAAGTTCTCACCAGCTTGCTCTCAGCGTATTAGACACTCATCTTCTTTAAAGCCAAAGTCTAGTCGCCAGTGAATCTGATTTTCAATGCTCCAATGTGCTCACGTACTCTCTAGTAAAGCTTTAGCCGTCAGTTTTTCTGAGCTTATGTAGTGCTTGATTTGCATTTTTTCTGCTGGCTTATCGCCTTCTTGGCGAATTGAAACGACCATGCCCTTTCTTTTGAGTGACGATCTTTTCAGCTATAACCTTTGGCATCCCAGATGCATCAATCGTCACTAAACAATCTCGCAAGCGAAGTATCTCAAGCAATTCAGAGATCGCTTTAAAGTAAGTTTTTACGTGGGTTTTCCTGAGTTTCTTCATAAAAATGTCTCAGTCAATTTTAAGACATTGAGACACTTTTATTCATTTTGAGACGGTCTATTTTAGACAATCCCATATAAAACTTAGATTCTTCTTACTTTCTTAAAACCGCCCCAATAGGCCACCAAAACGGCTTTCAACTTTTAGGCTTGCCGCATTTTTAGCTTGCTAGTCACTCGCATTTGGGTACGCTACCGCCCTTAGGTTTGGCTCCTACAGGCAATGAATCAAAATTTATCACTGTGCTTCAGGTTTATGCGTTTTTCATACGGTTTTAATTTGCTGCGTAGTCTAGCAAATCAAGTGCATATTGACCAGTTTGCAATTTACCTTATTTTGACAAGTGCCTCACAAAGCATTGACCCAGCGGGAGCATTGTACGTCTTGCAGATACTGAGTCCCTATGTGGTACCTGTTTTCTTGTGCTGCGTCGCAGTAGCGCTTTTCTATATCAATGAAAATATTGCCGTTTCTGTACAGCGAGACGAAGCTCGGGTTATTGTTTACCGCCAATAACGCTTTAATCTCGGTGCGTGTTAGCCCTTGTGGGTAGTGGTTTACCAACAAAGCTAAGAACTCGCCAATGCGCCCTTCAACTCGTGCTATCTCTTTCTCTAAAATGGTTGTTTTTTCTTCCGTTGTCAGTTTTCTTAGGCTGGTATCGTCCATTTGCCCTATCCCTCATTCTGCTTTTTTTTCTTGACGTTTTTTGGCTGTGTGAACAAGCGCTTAGTCGGTGAATAATCGAATGGTCACAGCTTAGAATCCGTGCCTGGCGATTTGGATTGAACTAGGGCCTTGATACGTGCTTCGAACGGGTTGGTGGTGCTTTTGGCTTGGTAGTCCGCGAGGGCCTGAGAGACGGGCGTGGGTTGTTTGGGTTCCATGGGTTTGGCTGCCGGTTGGGGTTTAGCTTCCTTGGTCGATGTAGAAGCAGAAGCCCTTGCGGGTTTAGCCGCTCTTGTTTGCTTAAAGACTGGCGATGAGTCTCGCTTCGCTTTGGCTTGGGCACTTCTTCTTAGTCAGCCATTCACAAAGTGGCCAATGTGCTCAAAGGTTTTGCGCTTATCGGGGTTGATGTACAACCACGCTTGCATGGCATGCAGTTCTTGCAGCACATCTAACTTTGGGTAGGTGCGCTCTAGTATGGTGGTGAACTCATGATAAATCGGCGCGCTGCCCTCTTTAGTGAGCAGATGAATCACGGCTTCATTTTTGGTTTTAGATGTCGATAGCTCATGTTGTTCAGAACCGCTTGGGGGATCAAGTACATCGGCGTCATCTAAGATGCCATTTTTCAAGCTCAACTCTGTTTTATGTTCTTTATGAAAGATTATGTGTGCCAGGTGATCACTCTCCGTGTTGGATCTTGAGTCACCCAGGTGGGTGTCTGAATGATCTATTTTCTGCGCATGTTCTGTTTTCTTTGTGCGTTCTGTCTTCTGTGCAGTTTCTGGCGAGGCCGGCGGTATGTCTGTTCGTTCTACCTTGGCGTTATCTAGGTCGATTTGATCATTTAGCTCTAGATCTCTGTCTTCTTGATCTAGAGCTCTGGCTGCTTGGTCTAAATCGGCCTGCTGAATGTGGCTGTCGCTAGGAAGGCGTAGCTGATATATATTGCTGCGCTGGCGTCCTGAATCATCAAACCGCTTTATCCGCTTCACAAACCCTTGTTTCTCGAGTTCGTTAACGTGTCGCTTAACGGTTCTTACCGACACTTCGCAATATTGCGCTAAGTAATTTAAGGAAGGAAAACACACGCCGCGCGCGTCTGCGTTATCGGCCAATTTCAATAGCACCAACTTGCTGATAGGCGAACCGGTTTTTAATGGGATAAAAGAAAGAATAAGAGAAACACACATGGTTAACGCTCCTTGTTAAATGATCATTCGTACAGAAATCCATTGATATAAAGAGCATTAACAACACTTTTTGGCGCTTTAGGGGCGAAACGCCCATGAGATAAGTTGTAAGAAAAGATGTTTGGTTAAATGCCTCGGATAGATATGCAACACCAACCTTATTAATCTGTAATTTTTCGAAACACTTCTCACTTTTCTGTGTCCCTCCATTTTCGTGCTATTACCGCCAACCCCAATCAAGAATGTTGAAGTACATTGCCCTCCCCATGCAGCAATAAGGTGCTTAATGAAGGCGATAGTTTCTCTTTTTATTTCAGCGTACCAACCCGGAATGGCGAGCCTCGAGTGCCGCATTAATTCCCTGAATCAATCACGCCAGCCGTTATTTTTTAGTGATAGTGATGGGTCTGGCCAAGTACTGAGCTATGAAGCCGGCGGTTATAAAGAAAGCCAAATGGAAGGTTGTGATTTTAATGAGGATGAATGCGGTGACGTCCCCAGCTATGAGGATATTTGTTGGATGATCAGCCGAGCACGGCGTAGGCAGCCACTGGGTTATTGCGTGATGTATTTACGTTATGTCAGTCACCACCCCAGTTATGCAAAAACCGTCGCCGCCAGTTTGCGACAACACATCGCACTGCACACTGATTTAAAAGAATCGTTATCAACGTCTTTAATCACCTATTTACAACAACACGAGGATTTATTTTGTCAAACACTCCACCAGCAACTGATCGAGTTCCACACCAGCCGTTAAAAGCGTCTACTGATTCACAAGAACTGGCTGACTCGAAAGAGCGGGCTAGCACGGAAGAGCGAAGTCCTTCGTTAGAGCCTTGTTTTTCACTCGCGCCCTACTCCTTCAGTCTGGTTTCGGTTTTACTCCGTTTGCCTCATTGCCCGGCATTCTCATTTATTACGGTGCATTGCAGCGCCACGCCACCACAGCAAGATGTAGACGTAGCCGAGATTCGCCGATGGCATAAAAAGAAAGGCTGGCGCGATGTGGGGTATCACTTTGTTATTTGTCGCAATGGGGATGTCGAACTTGGCAGGCCACTATCGCAAACCGGCGCGCATGTAAAAGGACACAACAAGGGCAATATTGGGATTTGTTTGGTCGGTGGCTGTAATGCCGAACTGCAACCAAAAGATAACTTCACACTTGCGCAGCGCAAGGCGCTGTTTGGTTTGATGGCAGCACTGCAAGAGCAGTTCTTGATTCCAGATGAGAATGTGAAGGGGCATAAAGATTGGGGGGTAAATAAGGCGTGTCCGGTTGTGGCTTTAAGAGCTTGAAAGCAGATGCGGGATGCGAAGAGCAGGAAGAGCAGTTGCGGGATTCGAGTAAGCGAGATGCGAAGAGCAGGAAGAGCAGATTAGGGTGACGGGTAAACGAGATGCGAAGAGCAGGAAGAGCAGTTGCGGGATGCGGGTAGCGAGATTCGAAGAGATTAAGAGCGGGAGTGACGAGAAAGGCGGTATATAACCATCAATAAACCAAGGAGCAGTATGACATTGTTCGGGAGAATATTCGGGAGCCAGTCTTCAATTAGCAAAGGGTTAGATGCACTCACCAACACAGGAGATGCGATGTTTTTTACTGATGAAGAAAAAGCGAAGCACAAGCTGGCACTGCTTAAGGCGTATGAACCTTTTAAGTTAGTACAGCGCTACATTGTGTTGTTGTTCACCATTCCTTATGTGGCACTGCATGTGATGGTGATTCTAGGCTGCATGCACGGCTACAATTGGAAACCACTAGGGGAAATGACCAATGAAGCGTTTGGTTATCCGGTATTAGCGGCGATTGGATTGTATTTAACGGGAGGGGTGGTGAAGAAGTAGATGCGGGTGATCAAGAGCAGATACGAGTAAACGGGATACGAAGAGCTAGAAGTGCAGATGCGAGTGACGGGTAAGCGGGATACGAAGAGCTTAAAAGCAGATTCGGGTAACGAGTAAACGAGATTCGAAAGGCTTGAAAAGCAAATGCGGGTGACGGGTAAACGGGATGCGAAGAGCTAAAAGAGCAGATGCGAGTAGCGGGTAAACGGGATGCGAAGAGCTAAAAGAGCAGATGCGAGTGGTGCTTTTAGCTCCTCCCCTTTATCACGACTGTTACTTGGCAGAAAATTTCAATATAAGGGGAGGCTGGGAGGGGTTGGTTAGGCATCGCTAACAACCCCCTCTAACTCCCCCTTCTATTAACACCATCACTCACAATAGTCCGGTGTTCAAGGGGGAGAACCAAAAGCTAAGTCCTCGAATAATTTAAAGTGCAGATGCGAGTGGATAAATAATAGATACGAATGACGAGTAAACGAAATGCGAAGAGCTTAAAATAATAGATGCGGGTAGCGGGTAAACGAGTAACGAAGAGATGAAGAGCGGATTCGAGTGGCGCTTTTCGATACTCAATACTCGATAACTCGTATCCCGCATCTGCCTTTCTGCTCTTCGTTTCCCCGGTTACTCGTATCCCGTTACTGCTCTTTAGCTTTTATTTCTTGTCGCTCGAATATGCGTAGTTGTAGTAACCGTAGCCATATGAGCTTGATGCTTTCTTCTCGATGGCGTTGAAGATAACGCCTTTCACTTCGATGCCAGATTGTTCGAAGCGGTTACGAGCGACGTCGATCTCTTTAATGGTGTTTTGGCCGTAACGAGCAACCATTAATGTGGTACCCGCAAAGGCACCCACAATGCTTGGGTCGGTTACAGCGAGTACTGGCGGGGTATCGACAATCACCAAGTCATACTCTTTTGATGCCCATTCCATTAGCTCTGCAAAGCGTGGGTGCATCAGCAACTCAGATGGGTTAGGTGGCACTTGGCCGCGAGTAATAATGTCGAGGTTTTCAACTGGCGTCGACTTCACTGATTGAGCGAACTCTTGCTTGCTGCTCAATACATCAGAAAGGCCGTTATCCCAGTTCACACCAAAGCTTTGTTGTAAGTAACCTTTACGCATATCGGCATCAATCAACAGCACTTTTTGGCCAGTTTTTGCGGCTACTGCGGCAAAGTTGGTCGAGATGAATGATTTACCGATACCCGGTGCAGGGCCAGAGATCATCAAGACGTTGTTTTTCGCTTCTAACATCGCAAAGTGTAAGCTGGTACGAAGGCCACGCAGTGCTTCAACTGAAAGATCGGCAGGGTTCGATTCGGCAAGCAGTGCCTGAACACCTTTGGTTTGTACTTTTTTCGATTTAAAGCGGTTGGTTAGCTCAATCTGTAAATCAGATTTTGGTACCGCTGCGTAAACAGGCAGGCCGATTTGTTCAATTTGATCTGGGCTTTCAACGCCACGGTGGAACGCCGCTTTAACCAATACAAACGCGACACTTAACATGCCACCCAATAGCGTTGCTAACACAACAATCAGTGGCTTCTTAGGTTTAACGGCGCGAGCATAAGCTTGAGCGTCATCTAAGATACGAACGTTACCGACCGTGCCCGCTTTAATAATGCTTAGCTCTTGAACCTTGTTTAATAACTGGATGTAGATTTGTTGGTTTACTTCAACATCACGTGTCATACGCAGTACTTCACGTTGGGTTTTCGGTAGTTTTTGTACTTGCTTGTTTAGGCGCTCTTTTTCACCTAATAGCGTTTTACGTTTATCAAGCAGGGCTTTGTATGCTGGGTGATCTTTAGTAAAGCGTTGGCTGATTTCGCTCTCTTTAAACGTCAGCTCATTCAATTGCGCTTCAAGCTCTACCATTACCTTCAAG
Source organism: Vibrio sp. L5-1 (assembly GCF_021728315.1). Lineage (NCBI taxonomy): Bacteria > Pseudomonadati > Pseudomonadota > Gammaproteobacteria > Vibrionales > Vibrionaceae > Vibrio > Vibrio sp. L5-1. The sequence goes on from NZ_JAKKCQ010000006.1 coordinate 89,247, forward strand.
GTTGATTGTGCTTCTAAGCCCAAGTCGATCGATTCGTTCTTTTGGCGGTAATTGTTTAGTACGTCTTCATAGCCAGTTAGCTCAGATTTGATACCCGGAAGGTGACTCTCTAAGAACTCTAGGCTCTTTTCTGCTTCTGCTGAGTTACGCTTCACGTTTTGTAAGAAGTAGATCTGGCTAATGTGGTTGAGGATTGCAGAAATCTGCTGTTTGTTTTCGCCTTCAAAGCTCAACTTCAGAATACCGGTCTGCTTACCTTGCTCAGACAAAGACAAAGATTTTTTCAGCCATTCGATCGCTTCTAGTCGACTTTGTTTACCAATAGAGAATTCGAAACCATTGTGTGATTCAAAACCTGCCACAAACAAGCTGTAGTCATCAGAAGTTGCTAGCTCGCCCACTTTGCCTTGCAAGATAACGCGCTCATCGTCACGCACCAGTTGGTAAGTGCCTTGCTCGGCATCAACAATCTGAATCGTATGTGCGTATTCGCTCGCATAGCTTGGCAAGGTAAAACGGCTCACCACAATGTGGTTGATGTCACCAGTTAAACGAGCAAAGCCTTTACCTACGATGGGTGCATAGTTTGGAGAGGTTACGGTGGTTAAATTGAATTTATCAACGGTTTCGCCCAAGATCATACGCGATTTGATGATCTCCACTTCTGTCGTTGCAGAAGACTCCTGAGAGAACAACTCCCCCATGTCACCAACCATTGATGAAATACCGCCAGAGCTTTTCTCTTCAATTTGGATCAGTGCATCGGCTTTGTATATCGGTGTTGAAAGCAGGGCAAACGCAATACCAAACACAGCAAAAGCAAATGTGGTGAGCATGATTAGCCATTTAGCATCTAATAAGATGCCAAGCAGTTTTCCTAAATCTATCTCATCAGAGTTATCTGTGTGTGATTGCTGAGATGGTTGTGTTGTCATCAGATTGCTACTTCCTAAATTATTGCTATTTAAGAGATGATATATACGCTCCGCGTACTTCTCTTTTATATGATTCTGTTGCTGGCTTAGCCACGCCTACGTGTAGAGTATGACATTTAAAAAGCTGTCTATTTAAACCTACTGTATTTTTAATACCTACAGTTTTTTTACCCAAGCCTGTGCGGCTTCATCAATCAGCTTATAAGCATATTCAAACGCTTCACGGCTTTGACGGTGCGGGTCGGGAATGTCTTTTTGTCCAATCCACTGACCAAACAGCATGGTTTTACCACGCGCTTCCGGTGAAATTTGAGTGAGCGCCTCCATATGGCCCTTCTCCATCACCAATATCAAATCATACTGAGCACAAAGCTGTGGTGTAACTTGCTGAGACTGATGGTTTTCAACATCGACACCATTTTCAACGGCAATTAAAATCGCCATGTCGTCCGCTGGCTTACCAATTAAACGGCTTTTCTCAGCAGCGATGCCAGCAGAGGCTACCTCTTTGTTCGGTAGCAATTTTTGAAGAACGCGCTCTCCAGTCGGGGAACGACAAATGTTACCTACACAGACCACTAAAATTTTATTAAACATAATTGTCTCTAATTGTATTGGGCCTACAAGCATAAAAAAATCAGGTCACACGCAACATGCAACCTGATTATCAATCTGACTAATTACCAATTACGAACGCGCAACATGCCTTCGGTTAGGTCGTTGAAGCCAGAAATGGTCGGTACAAGCTGACCAATGACACGGTTCCAGCGGCTGATTGGCGCGGCGGTAACGTAAACAATATCGTAAGGTTTTAAATCAAACTCGGTGCCAATGACTAGGGCTGAGGCGTCTTCCATATTCAGTTGGTAGATATCCGCCATACGTTCTGATTTATCATCCGAAGTACGAATCACAAACACACCTGTCGCATCTGCAGTCAGTTGGTTGATGCCACCTACGTTGCTGAGTGCTTCGGTTAGGCTCATCCCTACTCTATCAATCTTGAGTAGTTGAGGATCGTTCACCTCACCCATCACGAACACTTTTTGGTTGTCGTTACGAGGCACGTGAACAATATCACCCGCTTGCAGTAAGCGGTTTTGGGTTAGGTCACCACGTTGCATCAAGCCGTACAAAGACAGGCTTTCTTCCACGCCATTGCGGGTTAAAGAAACATTACGCCAATCCGCATCTTCAGATAAACCGCCCGAACGGTTCACGGCATCCAGTAACGTTAAAGGGATGTTGGTGATTGGCTGCTGGCCAGGTTTAGACACTTCACCAGTAATATAAGTTTTCTTAGAGCGGAAAGCCGCTACGTTAACATCAACTTGAGGGCTTTCGATGTACTTTGCTAAGCGATTTGCAATATCAGTACGCACTTCACGCACGGTTTTGCCTGCCACTTCGACGGTACCTATGTACGGATAGAAAATGGTGCCGTCGGCATGAACCCAGTTACCCGCTTCTGTGCTGCTACGGTAAGAACCCGCCGGTATGGTCAGTTCAGGGTGATCCCAGATCGTGATGTTTAAGATATCACCGACACCCACTTGGTATTCATACTTTGCGATGTCTACGTCGAGTTCAGGGTTGGCTTGTGACACCGACAATGTACTTGTTTGGTAAGTCGATACTAACTGTGCCGTCAGCGGATACACATTCACCACTTCAGAAATATCAGACTCTTGTTGTTCCTCAGAAGGCTGAATCACATTCTTACCACCGGTAGACAGGTGAGTACCTGGAGTCGTACACCCTACAAGCAATGCAGGTATAAGCGCGAAAAGGAGACGATTTTTATTGATCTTCATGTTTACCAAGTCATAGAAACGGAATGTGTTGTGATACCCCAAAGGACACCCAAAGGAAGTTAAGCGAGTAATTTTATCAGCTACACAGCTTCAAATAGAGCTGAAGTGGAGAAATAACAAGATCCAGCTCTCATTTGGCATCGAAAAATCGAAACGCTACCGCCCTTTGATCGTCCGCGACACCACACTGCGTAGTCAATACCAAACGCAGCAAAAACTATGCTTGCATCCGGTCATTTTAATCCGTAAACATTATCCACAATTTGTGTTTATTATCAACCTAGTTGAATGGTTTAGGAGCAGATAAGAGCAGTATCGAGATGCGGGTAAGCGAGTATCGAAGAGCTCAAGAGCAGACGAGAGATTCGAGATACGAGTAGCGAGATTCGAAAAGATAAGAGCAGATGCGAGACGCGGGTAAACGAGATGCGAAGAGCTTAAGGGCAGATACGGGATGCGAGTGAACGAGATGCGAAGAGCTAAAGAGCAGATTCAGGATGCGGGTAAACGAGATGCGAAAAGCTTAAGGGCAGATGAGAGTAGCGAGATACGAGTAAGCTAAGAGCAAAAGCTAAGAACAAAAGCAAAAGAGCCAACACATGAGGTGCTGGCTCTTAATTTTAGATGTTACGCTAAATTATTTTACTGCTTCTAAATATTTTAGGTAAGCATTGCGTAAGCGCTGTCTGTTTTCATAGTAGTAACTCGCACCGATGCGGTTACGGTTGAAGTACTGCCTTTCAATATTGTGCTGTAAGCCAGTATCGACACCTAAGCCTGTACCTAAATTATTGTGAGTATCACCAACGCGAGTTTGAAGTGCGTATACAAACTGGTCGATACCACGTAATTGAACGTAGTCAGGGCTCATATCTCGCCATAGTGTCAGCGGGATTGCGATAGAAAGTGTCACAAAATCTTCGGCTTCATTGCTGCCTACCGCTTTTGTGGTTTGGTATGAAGCATCAACTCTCACATCACCCAGCCAATGACTGGTGGTCACGCGTACCCCTTCATCGCCTTTCCAGAATTGACCGGCTTGCACTTTACCTTGCCAATTCCAATCAGGCCTTGAGTAGGTGTAGTGGCCAATCATCGGGGTCGCATCTAAGATCGCATTCCCTTTTGAGTCGTACTCGTCTTGAGCAGAAAAGTTGGCGAATTCAGACCCTAGAATATGGCGGCCACTGTTGCTCGCATACTGTGTTTCGTTCACAAAGCCTAAGAAGTTTCCGTAAACCTGACCGAATGAGAACTGAGTCGTGAGGTTGTAAGGCAGTTGGAATGCCTGGTGGAATAGAATTCTGTCAACTTCATTTTCAAAGGCATTGTCACCCCAAATTTCGCCGTCTTCGAAGTCGTCACTCTCTGCCAATGGCATTACATGTCGAACATCCAACGCAGCGCCCTTCCAAAGAGGTGTATACAGGTTAGTGGCAAGCGCTAAAGAGTAGTCAAATACACCGTATTCTGTGGCGGTATTGTGATACAAGGCTGGAGAAACAATCACCTGCGTACGACCAAAGCCAGAACGAGCCACCTCTTTATCAAAGTTCGCTTTTGCATAACTCTTTTTCACATCAGAAGTACGCACAAGAAGGGTTTTGCAAGGTTCACCCGTTTTTACAAATTCACGGTAACATGGCGCACTGGTGATCATTTCCATCATCGGAATGTCATTCACCAAGTTAAACAAGCGAATGTTTTGTTGTTGGTAATTTTTAACCCCGAGGTCTTGCAGCATCCCTTCACCCACGTAGGAAGATATGATACCCAGAGCAACACCAACGCCATCCACTTGGTTACGGTTATAACGTCGGTTTTCCAGTGCTACGTTTAAACCAATATCATCCGCAGATATTCTAACGTTAAGAAAGCCTTCATCAACCAGTGCTTTTTTAAGTTGAACCATACCAGCAAATTTATGATGCGCTTGCTCTACTGCGATCTTGTCTTCTAGGGTTAACTCATTCACTCGGCGAGACTCAGAGAAGCCCATTAAAGGAGTAGATGCTGCTACCGACCAAATGTCTATATCGGCATTACCACTGGTGTAAAACTGGTATTGAAAAGATAACTGCGTATCCAGTGGTAAATAGTTTTCTGGTGTGAACACCTTCAAGCCAGCGTTAAATTGGTGAGAGTCGTGCTCTGCAATAAGCTGAACAAAATCCAACGGCTGATATTCTAGGCTGGCAAAAGGCCCGTTCAGAACGCCATGGCTCACTTCTGATTTACCATAACCGGCACTAAACCTTGCTGGAACAAAGTCAGGTTCAAAATCGGCTACGGCATAGTAGGTTTCAAAGTTACTGGCCGCGCCACCTAAATCTTGAACACCGATGGCAAAATCAAACCCTGTCCAATCTTTAACGAAAGGAAGCTGGTATTTAAACGATGCCGATAAATCACGAATACCGTTACCACAATTAGGATTGTAGTTGGGTACATTTGCGTAAAGGTGACAGTCATAAGTTTTTGTGACAATTCGACCTGCCGCTTCAAACCCATCGAATAAACCAACGCTAAATAATATGTTATCTAACTCACTGGTTTTCCCCTTGTATGGTACGCCTTGACCATAGAGGTAAGAGATGTCGCCAGTGTCCATCACTTGAGCATTAGGCACAATAATTGCGCCGGTATAACTTTGGGACGACATCAAGTTATCGACGGCGTAGACATTAGAAGCGATAGCTAATGCGCCAAGAGATGCTATGAGAGATGTATTTTTAGAATAACTGAGTATTTTCATTGGGATACAATAGGTTTTAACCGTATTTGACAGTGACTATTTTTGTTAGTGACTACGTTTAATGGTGAAAGAGTTTGATAGTGACTATGCTTAATTGTGACTATGTTGATAGTAACAGCATGTAAAAAAGGCACCGTGTGGTGCCTTTTATTATTGATGCTTAAATTAGCCGCCAGTACCACCGCCGTTACCGCCACCGCCAGTACCACCAGTACCACCAGTACCACCAGTTGGTGGCTTAGTACCATCATCTGGGTTTGGAACAGGTTCCGCGTCTTTTGCAGGAGGAAGATCCACAGGAGTATTTGGATCAGCCACAACATCTTCAATTAACGTTGGGTCTTCAGTTAGATCCAAGAAAATTGTGTCACCATCCGGGTTTTCAGGGTAAGCAGGGTTCTCTTCAATGACTTTGTCTGCGATCGCAACAGTCGCATCAGACACTTCGCTTACTGATGCATCAGGGCTTACTACAAGCACATCTGATAGTACTGCGTTTGTAGCTGATACAAGGCTAGCTTCAGATGCAGGAAGGTCTGCAATAACTTCGTCGGTACGACGCAAGAAGTCAGCCACACTGCTGATGCTACCATTGTTCAACAAGTCACCAAGGCCAAGAGCCGTTAGAACTTGAATACCCGTTGCTTCGTCATAAGGTGCACCATCTAGCTCTTTCTCAATTAGGGTAGAGATTGGAGAAGACGTCACGAGGTCATCGAGATTTGCTAAGCCTTTAGGGAACTTGTAGCTCACCTTGCTCATGTCTTTGCCGTTAGAAACATCTTTGGCGCCTGGTGTTGCGTTATATGTAAACGCACAAGTTTCAGGCTTGTTAAAAACGGTAAGCTCGGTTACTTCAGAAACACCATAAAAGTTAGTTGCCTTTAAAGTGCCCGTTGTTCCATCATCACAGCTGAATGTGCCTTTCATACCCATAACTGCAGGATCGAAAGCCATGATGTTACGGTACGCTTGTTCCGGTGGCACGCTGTTGTTGTTGTCACTGCCACAACCACCAAGGATTGCACCAACGACTGATAACGCTAAAATTTTATATTTCACAATTTATCCCTAAAAATGATTAAAAGCTGTGCGACAAAGCAACATTAAACGAGTCGATATCGACGCCACCAATATCTTGATATAGCTGGTATTCAATACCGACTTTCATTGCCGACGTAATCGAGTATTCAGTACCAAAAGCAATCGTTGGAGTCACACCAGAATCATCAGACTCAACACCTGCACCGTTTGCTTTCCAGTCATAAATGGCGATGCCACCTTTTGCGTATAGCGCTAAGCTATCAGTTACATTTCCAGAGGCTTTAAGCACCACATCAAAGCTGCTTGCTTCGTAGCTGCCACCTGCAATGTCTTTAAGATCATACTCACCAAGGTAGTTATAACCACCTTCGATGGCTAGTGTATCTACGATATGATAACCAACAAACAGACCGTAAGATGTGTCTGAGTCATCAATAGCCGTGCGGCTCTCTACTAATGGTGCAAAGTTATCGGCAGTTACATTACCAACTTTAGCGCCTACGTATAAATTATCAGCTCCAACAGCTGCTGTTGATAGTAACAACAAAGGTGAAACCCTAGCTAACCACTGCATTTTCATATAATTATATCTTCCATATTTCAAACTGAACTGAGGCTGATTTTCCTAGCAAATCTAAGCGATAGTCTAATCAGTTTTTGTATGAAAGCCCAAAAAGCAGACACTCATACACGCCATTCCGTACCAAAATCACTGACGTAATTGCACAATATTGAGTGCTAGAAGCTAGAAGCTAAAAATAGCTCAATACTGTACTTTTGAATTTCGCCAGATTTCTCAATGTTGTTTAACAAGTACAAAGAACTTGAGAGTAGCTTGCTTACTATGTTGCAAGCGAGCAGCTAGCATAATCTTTTCGTATGACACTACAAAAATGGTACTCAAGAAGATACCAACACAAGAAGATTGCTGCTTTGCTTTCAATATCCAACCAAAACCATCTACTCAATGATAGATAGCCTAAAAAGGAATTACTCTGATTAAACAACTAATTGAACAACATGATAGGTAATAACCGCTATCAAGTAAATGTATAATTAGTAAACGCACCACAGCGATTCAAAAAAAACGTCAGGATTGCGTCAGGAAGGGGTGAAAAGATGAATGGGGAAAAATTGAACACGGTCGCCCGCATTTTTGCTTAATACAGTTTGAATGATGTACGGAGGTTGCTCTGGCATTCTATGTGTTAAGGAGAAGCACCCTAATTCGCCCAAACTTTAGGTATCGGTATTTGGTTGGAGTTACGATAGCCATTCATTACGCAGTCTTGGCTCAAGGAGTAGTATGTAAGATGAGTAAAAATGGCGAGTGATTAACCACCCGCCATTAGAAGAGTTAATCCTTTTTCCTAAACACAAATCTTATCAATACAATTGCTAAACCAAACAGCCCACCTAATAATGTCCCTAAAACCACAAGAAGAGCACGTTTAGGCTTATCACGAGTAATTGGTTGTTCGACACTCTCGATAAAACGAAAGGTATTAAACTCAACACTACGGTCAATCTTAAGATCATGCAACATGTCTAGCTTTGCATTAATTTGTTGCAATCGAGGCTCGATAACACCCAAACTCTTTATCGACTCGAGAGCTCGAATTTTTGCTTTCAGCCCTTTTGAGCCAAGCTCTATACCAAACAGTTCATTGTAATTACCAGTCAGAATAGGAGTTTCCACACCTGCTGCACGAGCTATTTCCATCGCGTATTTAGTTCGCTCAATTTCAGTAAGTAATTGATTTTTTGCTTGATTCTCGAGTATTCTCTTTTGTTGCATTAACTCATTACGTTTAGCATTAACTACTGCATTTAAATTATTAAAAGCATCTTGATGAACTTTTGTTTCAGTAAACAAAATATATGCTGTTAACAAATCAAAGCTACTTTTTCGTGTAGGTGTCTGAAAACTAACAGCATAAGATAAACTCTGTCCTTTTTCATTTGAACTGGATTCGGAAATTCTATCAAACCATTCAGAATACAACCTGCGAGTAATATCTTCTGTCATTTCAGCTTTATCGACCAAAGTTGCACCTTTGAATTCTTGAAATTCTGCACTACTATCCAAGAAAGCTCGTTTGTTATTAGCTGAACTATAAGTACTCACGAAACGTTCAAACAACAACTCGGGATCAACCAATTTGTTTAACTCCTTACTTATCAACACAGTCCCATCATCTTGATATACATTGAAAATAGGTTGAAATTGTTTGACCTGTTGCTCATATGCTGCCACATCTTGAGGTTGAGACTCTTCGATTTTGGCCTTAGATGACCACAACTCCTGAGCCGACAATGCAAGATAAATACTAACCACCGTAAACAAAGCAGTAATAGGAATTATTATAAACTTACCATTCCACAAAACTCTAAAAAGCTCTCGAAGATCAAAGTCGTGATTTGATATGGGCATAGTTGGGTTTTGTTGGGAATATAACTTTGACTGTGTCTGTTGTTTCACTGAAAATCTCTCAAACCTCTATGTAAAAACGGTATCATGCACCACACCGTACGTTATTTTTATGGCTTACTTTATAAACCATATGACTTACCTATTTAGCAACTTAGCTTCAAGCTCGACGTATTCAAAAATGTCAACTCCAACGACTTTCGAATAATCCAACTAACGAAACCTTTTTACTTAATAAAGGAAAATATCAAGTATTTTGCAAATTACTTTGCTTCCAAACCAGATCTCCAATCCCATCGGTTGGAGAAAAATCAGTCGGAGCATCTAACAATAGCTGGCGAATTTTTTCATGTTCAAAGTTATGGCATGCTTCATCTAGTTCTGAAATCAACTCTTGATATTCACTTATCACAAGAAATTGTTCATTTGCTGTCATAATCCTCTCATGAGCAGTGGGGGCGACATTATCACCAATAAGCAGCTCTTCAAATAACTTCTCTCCAGGTCGAAGTCCTGAAAACTCAATCGAAATATCCCCGTACGGGTTCTCATCATTCTTCACATCAAGACCAGAAAGCTTGATTAGGTTCTCAGCTAAGTCCGTAATTTTAACAGGCTCTCCCATATCTAAAACAAATACATCACCTCCTTTTCCCATAGCTCCAGCTTGAATCACTAACTGCGCCGCTTCAGGAATAGTCATGAAATAACGGATAATATCAGGATGGGTAACAGTAATTGGTCCACCATTGGCAATTTGACGCTTGAATAGTGGGATAACCGAGCCAGAAGATCCAAGCACATTGCCAAAACGGACCATACAAAATCGAGTGCCATTCTTTTTAGCATTCTCTTGCTCTGCTAAAGCTTGTAAACCTAGCTCAGCTAAACGCTTGGTAGTACCCATTATGTTAGTAGGGCGGACCGCCTTATCTGTTGAGATGAGAACAAATGACTCGACGTTAGCTTCAATGGCTGCACTTGCTGTGTAATAAGTACCAAAAACGTTATTACGGACTCCTTCAACAACATTATACTCAACTAAAGGGACATGCTTATAAGCTGCCGCATGGTAAACAGTATCAACACTAAAACTTCTCATTACAGTAGATAAGCGATTTATGCGTTGTACTGAGCCTAACAACGGAATTACTTCAACGTCTAGACGTTCATTTTCATTCAACAAAGATATTTCACGTTCTATCTGATACAAAGCAAACTCCGAGAGTTCAAATAAAACGAGAGCTTTAGGCTTATTACGTATAATTTGGCGACATAATTCTGAACCGATAGACCCCCCGGAACCAGTCACCATTACAACTTTAGCCTTAATATTTGCTTCCATAAGAGCTTGCTGAGGTACCACTGGATCTCGTCCCAACAAGTCATCAATGGCGACATCTTTCAATTCATCAATCTTCGACTTCCCTTCAACAATATCTTTCATATCTGGGATAGTGAGAACTTCAGCGGAAAGATGCACCAAAGCATTTAAAATCTCTTTGCGTCGAGCTCTTGAAGCGCTGGGAACTGCGAGTAAAATCTGGTTAATATTAAATCTACCAACTAGTGCTTGTGCTGAACCAATACCGTGAACCTTAAGGCCCATAATAATTGTATTGCCAAGCGTACTATCTTCATCAACAAAGCCCATAACCCTATGACTATCAGATGATCGAAGAGCAAGAGCAAGTTGCCTACCAGCAGATCCCGCTCCATAGATTAGAACTTTCTTTTTATCTCTGCTTCCTACCTGCCAAAGCATAGCTCTAATTAATAGTCTAGAACCTCCACTGAGAATACAAAGGAAAGAACCGTAAATGACTGGGATTGAACGCGGTATGAAAACATCAAAGTAAAAAGCCAATATAGCAATGGTAGCGGCTGATATCACGGCGCCAATACTAACGACAGCCAAAACATGAAATGTTAGGTAACGTAAGACAGCGCGATATAAACCGAGCTTAGTATAAGCTAGCACTGTAACTAACAAGGTACCCAATAATACATATTGGATAGATATCTCACCAAGAGGCTGTATGTGTCCTATACGAGTCCAATATGCTCCGTAAAAAGATACAACAATAAAAAAAACATCAATACATATACTGATTATTCGCTTATGAAAACGAGATAAATTCCAGAAAAAATTAAGCCTAGCCATTATGTTTCTCTAAATAAAACTAACGCCAGTATTGTACTGGCGTGATCAAATATTGTCTTCTACTCAGACAAAGATTGTAACATTAGTCACTGCAAAACAGATCCACTGCATAATCTTTACCCTCATACACCACAGACTCCCTCAACCATACGGTTAGATACAATCACGCAACATGCCCACTTAAAACGTTGGCATAGAAATTAAATTACCATGAGGGCCAATCTAGCCCTCCTAAGCAACGTCTCAAGCAACGTCTCAAGCAACGACTTCAACACCTTTGACCTTTGATATCTTCATATCTTCATATCTTCATATCTTCATATCTTCATATCTTCATATCTTCATAATGTCTTATACTAAAAATGCTCAAAAACAATCCAAACGAATTATGGATTAGCAGAAACAATTAACACCCGTAACAAATTAATCCGTCTAGTAACACGCACTTTATAAATCCATATAACACGCTCTCGCAATAGAGTTTTTCACGTCTCAATTATGATGATTTATTTAGGCTTCACGGCGTCGCCAGCTCCGCTACCTGTAGCTGTTAGCAAGATATACTTAAAATAATTTTTTAAGGTAAGCGTATCGATCATTTTCTTATCGATTTTAGCTAGAAGTTGCGGGGTGGACATATCGATATTTTGAACTTGGGCAAGACCAGTAATACCAGGCTTAACATCATATACACCTAGGGCCTCACGCTCTTCGATCAACTGTTCTTGATTGAACAAGTTCGGCCGTGGACCAACTAAGCTCATTTCACCTTTTAAAACATTAATCAGTTGCGGTAACTCATCCACTTTAGTTTTACGCAAAAAATGACCGAACTTGGTAATGGCAGAATTGCTGGCTAAGTGGCTAGCCACAGACTTAGTCTCTACAGACATAGTACGAAACTTGATTAGCTTGAATGGCTTCTTATTACGACCAACACGCACCTGCACGAAGATCGGAGAACCAGTATCAAAAAGGCCAACAATAGTAACAAAACATAAAATCGGCCAAAGAAATAGCAAACCGAAAAATGCGGCAAAAAAGTCGAGTAATCGGATCATGAGGTTTACTTCCGTTTTGAGTTATAAAACGCTTGCGCGGCTTCTTTGACGCCTTCTTCTAGACTTTGTGGCGGTATCCAATCTAACGTTTCTTTTGTGTGGCTTATATCCACCTGCAATGAGCCGAGCAGTCTATCGACCATAGCTTGTTTACCTATCAATTTACCCATTAGTCTGTAACACCACTTAGGGACAGGAGGCTGCCATTGAGACTTATCAAGGGCCTTTGCCATCAATGCAACCATATCAGAAGTAGCAACATCATTGTCATCTGAAACCAAGAATGTTTGATTAGCAGCCTTAGGGTGATCGATGCAAGTAATAATAAGATCAACTAAGTTTGCAACTGATACCAAGCTGCGTCGGTTATCTGTAATACAACCGAATGGTAATGGAATACCTTTGGATACTAAGTTCAATAAGGAGGCAAAGTTTGCTTTTACCCCTGGACCGTAAACTAACGTAGGCCTGATCACGACAATTTCCATATCGGTATCTTCAGATAGCTTAAATAGTTTGATTTCAGCTTCTGACTTCGATAACCCATAATCATCTTCAGGAGAATGGTCATCATCGTGTGTAAAAGGCGAGTTCAAACGAGTCGACTCACCGAGTACCTTAATACTACTAACAAAAATAAATCTTTTGACTCCCGCTCTAACAGCTTGCTGGGCTAAATTAATGGTTCCATGAGTATTTACCTCACGATATTCTTCCAAAGGCATTACAGCTGTATCTTTCATAACATGGACACGGGCAGCCAAATGAACTACCGTATCAACATCACACAAGGCTTCAGTATAATCAGTGCTTTTACCAATATCTAGTTGATAAAAATGCGACTGAGGAAAGTTTACAGGTAGACCTCTTCCTAACACCTTAACCAATGATGAGTCTAGCCTTTCAAGTAGCTTCGCCCCGACAAAACCAGAAGCCCCTGTCACTAATATGTTCATTTCAATAATTCCCGGATAATACTGTGACCGAAAAACTTCTCACAATGATAAGGTGTGAACTCCGCACCTTTTGCTTTATTGATACAAGATTGCACCTCAGCTAAATCGAAGCACGAAAGAGCAAAATTATTATCTTGGACGTACTTAGCTAATTCAATTTGATGATTGTCAGCGCGGGTTAAGTTAGGTACGACTACTAATTTTTTTCTATTTTCAAGCATAGAATAAACTGAACCAGCTCCTGCATGGGTGATAATCAAGTCAGCTGAATCTACATATGACTGAAAATTGTCACTAAACTGGAACGACTCAAAATTTTTCGGTGTGTAGCTAGAGCTTGATGAAGTCTGAGCAACAATCTTTACAGATTTATCCTGTTCGAACTTTTCGTCGATGACGGTGATCAGTTCATCAAAGGCGGTTGTACCAACTGTAACCAATATATTCATAGTTAAAACCTACCTACATACTTTCCATAAGGTATTGAGCTTTTCAATTCGACATTCTGGACAAAAATGTTTTTGGTCAGATACTTCATCACCTTCGTCGTCATTGTCGGGGAGTAGAACTTTGACCAAGTTTCAAAATGGATTATAGTGCAGCCCTTTAATTTGGCTGCTACTGCCACAAAAATAGCAACTCCAGGCCCAAACGAAACCAACGTAGATACATTATTATCGTGTAAAAACTTATAGGCCTTCGCTACATTAGAAATGAACTTAAAAAACGAAACTTTTTCCCCCGAATACTTATCTCTAAATGGTTCTAAAACGAGAAAGTCTTTGCACCAATATGGTCTACTTCCTTCATCAGTAATACCGAAAAAGCCAACGTCTTCATCTTGAGAAAAAGTTTGGTGAAACCTATTTGCTTGGGCTCTATGCCCACCACAGCCAAACACTATAGCGATATTTTTCATTTACTTAGCCTTGTATCTAATCGGGACTTTAATGTTCGATAAAGATCATCAATAACTTTACTCGAAGAATAATTACTAGCTGTTTCTAAAGCTAAATCACTAAGACGCAAGTAATCATTTACTGACATGTCAGTAGCAACCTTCAACGCCACCTCTAACTCTTCTACTCGACCCGGTTCGAAAGCCAGTTTACACATATCTTCAATAATATAATCTTTGGTTGCACCAATGGTTGACGATAAAACTGGTACTCCACACATCATCGCTTCAATAGGTATTAGTCCTAAACTTTCTGATACTCGTTTTGAAGGAAAAACTAAGAACTTGAGTGACTGATAAACATTGACCAGATCACGCTGACTCATCCCTTTAAGCATTGTGACACCGCTCATAGAGTTAATCACCTCTTTTAGTCGAGCTTCGCAACTGCCAGTGCCCACTAATATCAGTGTTGATTGAGGGTTTTCCAATTGATTCAAACGAAATGCATCCAAAAGATCAAAAATACCTTTGTCTTCCTCTAGTCTACCCACATACCCAAAAGTAAATTCTTTATTAACTTCTGAAGAAGGCCGAAATACTGAAGCATCGACTCCACCAGAAGGACTAACAATAACATCCCCATTGCAAACGCCATATTCTGTCATCAAGACATTTTTGAAATAGCCAGATGGCGAAACTACTAATGTTGAAATGTTCAATATTTTTTGGGAAATCCATATCTTGACCTTAGAGAAGACGCCCATTTTCTCTGGCAAAATATCACTTCCGTGAACATTGGATACAATAATCAATTTGTCTTTTGACTTAAAAAATGATGCGAGTATCAACCCTAAAGAAGAGTGAGATGTATAATGAACATAATGTATTTCACCTTCACGCGATTTCAAACCAGATATAAAAGAACGCCAAATAAACTGTATATAATCAATTAACTTGCCAAATTTACTATTACTACTATCGTGTAAACTAATTAGAGAGACCTGTCCCCCTCTTTTCTCAAACCCTTCAAGAACATTTCGAACAAAAGTACCTTTAAACGGTTTGCTCTCAGATGGATATAGGTTAGATAAGAATTTAATATTCATCGTCTAAATCTTCTCTGATATGGGCCCAAGACACATTTAATAAAAACCTTACCATCCAACTTACAAAGATATCTATAACATCTTTCATTAATAAAAAGGTAGAAGAGCGACACTCTAGATAAAGAGTTTGATGAATAGTTAATAATACGATTAAAAGTAAAAACAGCGATGGTTCGCTTCGTTAATAACGACCTATTTTTTTTCAACCAAACTTCCGCAGGTTTTGGGTCAACCGAAGAAGAAATCCTTCCTTCTTTGTCCTCGTCGCTCATATACACTAAAACAGAATCGATTAGCGAAAACTTTACGTTAAATAGTTTTTGGGCTCGGATTATAAAGTCTGTATCTTGGAATCGTTTTAAACTAGGATCAAACCTTACGGTTTTAGCAAGACTCGATTTCATAAAGAGGGAGGAGGTTTGCATTGTTTGCCTTTCGACAATTAAGTATTCATCAACATCTTTTTTATTATCAAATGCAAACGTGGGCTTTACTGAACCTCTATCAGCTATCTTTGAGTATAATATTTCATTTTTAGAAACAACCCGACTTAAACACATTTCAATTTTATTTGGCGACCAAGTATCATCTGAATCTAAAAATGCAATATACTCGCCTCTAGCAGCATCAATACCTGTGTTCCTAGCGGCCCCACCATGCATATTAGTAGCATGTCTAATATATTTAATATTTAATTCATATTGACTTAATTTTAATTGTAACTCATCACTATCACTTGAACAATCATCTACTATAATGACTTCGATGTCTGTATGTGTCTGCGCAACGATACTATCAAGTGTAGACGAAATTATACTAGAACGATTATATACAGGTATAACCACAGAAACTTTAATATCATCCATCTTTTAGCCTCCAAAACTTATAGTAATCCACATCCATATCTAAGTAATCAAAAAACAGCAACAACTGTGAAAACCCATTTATGAATACATCACCAGAGCTTCTGTAATAAAAACTCGATTCATTTAAATCAACGATATAGTAATATGTAAAATATGCACCCGCAATATAAATCAAAGCAAAAACATATTGTAAGTAATCAAAATTTCTTCCTTCAGAAATAGAAAGCGCCATTATAAATGGTGTTAGGTATAAAACAAACTGGCTAAATCTATATGTATGTTGACTAAAAGCAAGACTTAATAGACTGACAAAAATAAAATATCCGTATAGGTAAATCCAACGGACATTACCCTGATCATTCATCAACCTCTTATTTGAAGTTACAATAAATGCAATACCCATAACCACATTACATAGAATTACAGGATAATTACCTAACCCTACAGATAACTTTGCATGAGTTATTTTCCCAAACAAATAAATTTCTCCGATAAAAAAGAACATTGCTAAGGTTAATATTGCAACTGTAATTTTTTGAATAAGAGAAAATCGGTCAATAAACTCCCTGGACACTAATGTTAATGATGCTAAAACAGTAGACGATGCTTGAACAGTGCCAGCCAGAAAGAATACAACATATCTCACATAGGATGAGCAAGCCAGAGCAAGTAATATTATTGGAATCGCAAAACTACTCCTAAGAATATGCATGGAAAGGTGTATATTCTTAAAATACAAAAGAAATATAACTAAAGCAAATAATGCATAACGTCCTTTCAATGCCTTACATAAAAAGACATAGTATGTAAAAAGAGATAGATATACCACCGTAAAATAATATACAAAGCGATTACCTTCAGAAACATAATTAACTAACTTAGTTAAACCGATAAATCCAATATCCAAATGTTTCGCATAGTAAAAAGATGCATCAATAGCCCCTCTCTCTCCACTCGAAATTGCGTCATACGCTAAAAAATATGATGGTAAATCATCAGATCCCCCCCAAATATCTCCACTGTATCGACTAGCAATCAGAAAAGAAAAATAAAATATCGTTAATATTGATATTGTATGGCTTTTTAAACTAGGAATCACCGCTATTACAAATGTCAAAAAAGCCACATATGCGGGGCCTGGTAGTACAAAGTAGCTAAAGAACAACAAAATACTTACTAAGACTGTAACGCGTTGTGCTTCAGGTGTCTCAAAGTCAGAACTACTCATCTCAACTGTTCCACCGAGTAAATCAATTTACTAACCACCAAAATACCACCTAGTCTACTTTATGCCTGTTTGATAAAGATTTTTATTCTCTTTGTCTAATTTCCAATAGTCGCCCCACTCTCTATCAACACTTGTGGGCTTAAAATCTTCGGTGCCATTACCATGCGTTTGTGTAAGTTCTCCAAAGTAGATTTTTCCATTAATGTTATATAAGTCGACACGAACATAGTCGAAGTCTTCTGATAGTATTTTTGCTATCTCTACCATTTGACCTAAATTTTGTGGAGGTGAACAATCTCCAACCTCGGGAAAACTTGAATCGAGGCGAAAGTTCATGCGATTCCATTCGATATCAAAGATACTGCGTTTATGTCCTTCATAGCGGTCGCTGTCAACCTGGATAAACATTTTGTTGTTGAAGCAATGAAACTTATAATCATTAGGTGTTAACGCGTCAGATTCAAGGTACTGCTCTGCAATGATTATTTTATCAATCTTCGCATAGAAAGGTTCTTGTTTTACTGTGCCAAATGACTCTTCTAGCGCTTCTTCAAACTTCCTGACAACACTACTAACTTCTTCATTCGCTTTATCTGTAACTATTTGCAAGTGGTTAGGGCCACTACCATGGTTAGACTTGAGTACAAATTTTTCTGGAAGTGCGCACCAATCCTCATGTGTAAATTTTTTATATGCACCTAGAAGAGGAATTAAATATTCTGAGCCAACTTTACCTGCTACATATTCTCTTACTTTATACTTATCTGCAAATAATGCCATATTATCAAAATTCCCATAATATTTACGATAGTATAATTTCTCACTAAACGTCTTTGGGTCTTTAATATTTAATTCATAACCGTGATTTTTTAAGAAGTCTCTTTCTCTGTACATTCTGTACTTATATTTCCTCAACAAATCAAGCAGAGGTTTAGGTGTTATTTTTCTTAGATATTTCGTCATTACTCTACCCAGAACTTTTCAATTAAAAGGTATTAAAACGCTTCGTTTTAAATAGCGAGAACTATATTTTAAATTAACTAAAACAGCCCCCGACTCTCTATTTAAAAATACTACGCTCAGTCTATCATTCGTAGACGCAAAATTTGGAAAAGTGTCACTTATCTCTTTCTAATACATTTGACAAATTTCTATTAATATTTTCTGATTCTTTAAGCATAGATATTCCTTCAAATCGATTTAGTTTTATTTGATAAGATGGCATGATGATATTCTTAACTTTATTTACCACTCTTCTTTGGAAGAATAAGTAAGAAGCAACCAAACCTATTGGGAAGGAAAGAGTTTTGATAAGTGCCGGTGAAATAGAATTGTAAGCTAGAACGTTGTCAAAAAGCTCTTTTCGCTTATTGAGCACTCCTCTTTTACGTAATTCAGCGCACGCAGATGACAGCAACAGAACTTTAAAAAAACGACTTTCTAACAAATCATTCTTTGAGTCTTCTCGAAGAGAGCTTGTGCTCAGCAAGGCATTCCAAAGGTATATACACAAAGAACCAAGGGTTGGCTTACCGGCCATTAATTTGAATTCAATTCCTTCCATAATCTCGCCAGCACCATCGCTATTTTTTCCAGCATATCCAGTTCTCGACGAAGATGTACCAATCCAGCCGAGAGGAATGAATGACTTTAGATACTTTTTCTCTAATGATAATGCTATTGCTGCTAAGTTAGCATCTGGTGGAACTGTCGAAAATAACTTTCCACGTTGTTTTTCAATCGCTTCTTCTACCAATGAGCGATGGAACAAGGAGTTAGAATACATTTGAGGCAATTCAAAATAAGCCTGAGCTCCAATAAGAGCGTAGTATACTTCCTTTTGAGAATCCAATATCGAAAATTCTTTTCTAGCGGTATATTGGAGTGCTTTTTCACCATGTAATTGTGCTGCACCTTCCCAAAAAAAGTGAGCTCGGCTAGAAGCAATTACACGTAATTTTTCTTTTGAACATATATTGGTGAGCATATCTGCAAGCTTGAAGAAGTAACTTTGCAAGCCATCATCAACTCCCAAAAATATCAACCACTCACCTGATGCATAATTAATTGCATCCGAAAAATTACCAATTGCGCCTAAGTTTTCTGCCTGGTTGACAACCTTTATACATTTATTGTCTATTTCACTCAGGTACTCTCTTGTTCCGTCTGTCGAGCAATCATCTACAATGATTAATTCATAATCATTGTAGTTTTGATTGGTAACTGTATCAATACAGGTTTGCAAATATTCCAACCCGTTAAACACAGGGAGAATGATGCTATATTTTACCTTATCTCTCATGAAAAAATTTAACTCTACTTCAGGGCGTTATCAAGATACATCCCTAAGCTAGAGGGAAATATCATATGTTATTGGAGGACATAGACTTTTCAAGGATATTTACGAAAAAGACCCTAATACTTTGATTCTGTATTTCCAACTCTTCTAGCAGGCATACCAATTACCTTAGTATTGTCTGGGACGTTCTTCGCTACCAATGAATGGGACCCGACTAGAGACTCTCGGCCAACGTTAATACGATTCAGAATAACAGAGTTAGGTGCTAACCAAACCCCATCATCAAGTGTTGAGCTACCAGCCATAACAACACCAGAAGTAAGCACACAGTTATCACCAATTCTGCAATTGTGAGCAACAAATGTTAAGCTATCTATTTTAGTTGATTTTCCAATTTCTGTATATCCATCAAACAAGCTATTTGATATACATGAGTTTGCTCCAATAAAAACATTATCGTTGATTTTTACACCACCAACATGTTTAACCAAATAAGGTACTTCATTGCCGTAGATAACTTGAAAACCTTGTGTACCAATGATGGCTCCGGCCTCTATGACAACATTATTTCCAATGATAGAGCCCTTGTTAATAACTGCATTTGCTCCTATCACGACATTATTCCCAATCTCTACACCATCTTCAACAACGGCGGTTGAATGTATAGAAAGATTGTCGCCAAATGTCGACAATGAGGGAGATGTGTAAAAGTCTGTACTTTCACACAAAATACCATGGAGCTTATAAAACAACTCTTCAGGGTTGTCTGAAATAATATATGATTTAGAGTTTTTCACTTCTGAATCAAGTACATCATAATATTCCTTAGTCAGTATAGAAGCTACAATTTCCTTTTTATCTAAATGTTCTAAGTAAGCCTCACTTCCTATGTAAGTAATATTACTTCCATAAAGTTGTCTATTAGCTAAATTTAAAGAGTTTACTAAAACATTAGCACCTACAAAATCAACACCAAGTATGTCCGATATGCTTTGCATATCAATTTCTCTAAAAGACAAAATCAAAACCTCTATTTTCACTAATTTAAATTTTTAGTTATGCTGTACTTCCAGCATCAACGGTAAATGTTGCACCAGTGACTCCAGAAGCACTTTCAGACATTAGAAAATTTACCATGCTTGCAGCATCTGACACATTAGCGAGCCTTCCTAAACAACTACGCCTTTTTATTTTTTCTAGTTTATCTCCACCTAAACCATCGGTCATATTGGTTTCCATATAACCTGGAGCAAGTGTATTTACAGTGATCTGAGCTTTACCTAGCTCACGCGCTAGCGACTTAGTAAAGCCACCCAATGCCGATTTAGTCGCGCCATAAACACTAAGACCATTAAATCCAGTTGAACCTATAATTGAGCCAACATTTACAATTCGGCCAACTTTATTCAACAACATAGAACGTGATACGTACTTTGTTAGTAACACCGGAGCCTCTACATTAACTTTAATCACTTCAGTGATATCAGATTCATGCATTGTCGCTAAAACACCGTCATGGCCTAACGCGGCATTATTGATCAAACCATAAATTCGGCCATTATCTTTGGTCACTTGCTTGACCAGTGCAGAAATTTGTTCAGTATTCGAGAAGTCAAATTGATAGAAATAGACCTGTTCAGGATATTCAGTTTGAAGACTTTCGTATTCTTTTGTTACTGTTCGACTGATGCCAATGACTTTATATCCAGATGCAGCCAATTGCTTTGATATCTCTAAACCCAATCCTTTAGCTGAACCTGTAACAATTACGTTTTTCATTTTTTGTTCCTGATTTTCTTTCCTGTAGCATTAGTTTCTATCGTCTCAACTCGTTTGAACATTACAGGTATTTCAAATGCTTCAAGCTTATTTCGACAAAATGCGATCAGTTCTGCTTTTAGTTCTTTTCCAGAAAGAGTCTTACCCTGCTCTGTAGCAATAACATCTGTTGAGACTAAAGATCCCAACACCGGATTCTTTATAGCAAATACATTTGCCATTAAAATAAGAGGACTGCCTTCCAGCACCGATTCAACTTTTTCTGGCATCACCTTGTTACCACCAACATTTATCGAGCCACTCTTTCGTCCTAGAAAAAGGATTCTTTCATTTTTCACGTCAACCAAGTCACCCGTGTTGATAAACCCCTCATGATCTAGGTCGAGTTTACCCTTTACAAAATTAGAGCAGCCGTGCTGACTTTTGATCCATAATAAACCATTTTTAACTTTCAATTTGCATCCCAAACCATTCTCTTCAGATAAGTACTGAGTGGGAAAACCTTCTTTTTTATCTTTTACGGCAAAACCAACACCTGCTTCTGTAGAAGCATAAATGTGGGTAATATTTGTGTCTGGAAAGTTATTGGATAAAGCGTTTAAAAGGCTTTGATTACTAATCTCACCACCTAAAGTGATACGCTTAAGTGGTATACTCTTGTGTGACGGAACCATTAAAACTTGTCGCCAGAATGAAGGGGTTGCCGACAGACAGTTCACTTGGTTATTAGCATATAATTGGACCTGCGAGTCGACAGCCCCCCCCTGAGATGGAATAACCAACATTGAGCCAGCAACAATTGCTTGCAAATAAACCTGTAGGCCAGCAAATCTGTTGATGTCATAAGAGAGCCCCCAATTAAATTCCTGACCACGTTCTATATTCTTTTGGGCTCTAGCAGTCAAAGAACTTAACGTATATGATGCAAGTTTAGGCACACCTGTCGTTCCAGACGTCGCTAATATATAGCCTGCTGTAGTTTCTTTGTGTTTGCCTTCACATCGTAAACTTTCTACATATTCAATTGAGGTAACAGAGCCGTTTCCTAATCTAATGACATAGTCAACACCCGCAGATTGATAGAAAGCCTTTTCATCGTTATTAATCTCATTCGGTTGCAAAAAAACACTGTTGCAAACACTATCTATTGCTGGTAAATATATCGCTAGAGACTCTCTATCTTCAGATACTATTGCGCAATTTTTCCCTATTAATTCCGGGTGGTTGTTTTGAAACTCTGTGCACAATTCCAAAATACAGCCAAATGTATAACTCTTTTTTTCAAGGCGAAGGAAAATTCGTTCTTTCGGTATCCGAAGTAAGTAACTAACTATTTGATTATGTGTTTCAGTTCTCATAAACAGCTACAAACTCTCCAAACGTTGCAGGGTAAACCGCGTTTTCCATTTCTTGAAATGGGTCAAAATCCAACTCTTCTTCGAGCAATGCTACTAAGATAGCAAAGCCCAACGAATCCAGTCCACTTTCCAATAAAATTTGCTCATCAGCGATACTATCGTAGTGTTTATCTATATCTGTTTGCTCTAAAGCTTCATTGAATTTTTTTAATATTGTTGTTCTCATACTTTTATACCTCAAGATACTCAATTAAAAGTTCATATTTCTGAACTCAGTTAGGTTTAGCGATACTAGCGTACACTTCGACAGACTGTAAATCATACAAGTCGCTCATATGTTCTATAGTTATTTATGGATTAAACTCTATAAATCCAAATCAGATTCTGTAACCCACCAGCCACAAGGTAGGTTCAACTGTTTGCTTGAGAATTCATTCACGCCCTCTAAACCATTTGTGTGATGGCCGAAAACTGAATATAAATCATTTCTAAGGTGTACTTTAGACACGTATATACTTCTATCTCTCATATCGGCCAGAAGTGTATCTCTATTTTCAGATAGTAAGGTAAATGCCCAATATGACGGATTAGTCTCTGCTCTCTTTTTCAAAATACGTACACTAGGGTCATTTTCAAAGTATTTCTCCCAACGCTTTGCATTATCACGCTGTTGTTTCAAAAGCTCGTCTAAATGAGGCATCTGTAAAGCACCAACATAACCTGATACGTTGTTCATCGCTGATGAGTCTCCTACAGATACGATGTCACAAGCTTCTGATATTTCACCCAATTCATCTCTAAAATTATCACGCTGGATTCCAAGATCCCTCATTAAAAGAGCTTTCTCGAACAATGCTCGGTTATTGACAGCTAAGCCTCCACCGTCTATGGCGTTGGGCAATCGGACTGGAGTAAATGAGAAGCAAACAATATCTGTGTTGGTATTGCCTAGCTTTTTTCCTTTGTACTCTGCACCAAAGGATTCCGTAGCATCTTCAATAACGAATATTTTATTGTCTTTGGCAACCTGATTGATTTCATCAATATATCCTGGGAACCCTGCCCAATGATAATGAATGATTGCTTTTGTATTCTTCGTTATTTTCCTTTCCACGTCTTTTGGGTCTAATGAGCCAGTTAAAGGGTCAATATCAGCCCACACGACTTTTGCACCGGTGTATATCACTGGTTGAGTCGTCATTAAGCAACTCATAGGAGAAACGATCACCTCGTCCCCAGCTTTGATATCTATAAGCTTTAGAGCAAAAAATATCGAGTTCCCAGACGTGGTCAGTATCTTGTCGTTACCAACGTATTCACGTAGTTTTTTTTCAAAACGTTTCGTATGTACGCCATAGCTGAGTTGACCAGAGCGGAGTATTTCATTAACACCATCCGTTGTATCGTCAGGCATGAATACTTTAAACAAAGGGACCATCACCTCACCAACCTTTTTTTATCACATTGACAATATGCTCTCGGTCTTCATCAGTAACCCACCATCCACATGGAATATGAACCCACTCCTTTTCAAACTCATCTAAATTCGGCAATGTGGTTTTGCTCTCGTTGAAAATGGTATGCGAATCATTTCGTTTATGAAGGTCAGAAGCCATGATACCTTTGTCTGCTAGCGTTTTCATGAAGTCTTGTTTATTCGTTACTTTTACGGTGTAAAGCCAATAGGATGGCTGGGAGTTTGGGTAATACTCAAGAAGTGTTAAACCAGGAGTATTCTTCAAGGCTTTATCGAAGAACTTACCATTCTCGATATATCGACCAACCACTTTATCGATACTTTTTAGCTGAACGAGACCAACAGTCGCATTCACATTATTCATGTGATACTTGTAGCCTTGGGCTTTGATATCGTTTTCTTGTCGACTCACCTTTTTACTGATACCAAACCAACGAATAAGCTTAGCCTTTTCAAACTCGTCATTGTCTTTGATACACAAAGCACCACCATCTATTGTAGTAAAGTGCTTAATGGCCTGAAATGAAAAAATAGTATACTTGAAATGATTGCCAATTTTTTTGCCTTCAAAAGAAGCACCAAAAGCATGGGCGCCATCTTCAATAACAGGGATTCCATATTTATTTTCAATCTCTTGAAACTTCTTAATATCCATAGGAACACCCGCATAGTCTACAACCATGATTGCCTTGGTATTCTCTGTTATCTTTTTCTCTACATCTTCTGGGCACAGATTTCCTGTTTTCGGATCGATATCTGCCCAGACAATTTTTGCACCCGTTTGCTTAATCACCGTGTTAGTCGGCTCAGCAGTCAAAGCAGTCGAGATAACTTCATCCCCCTCCTTTACACCTGCAAGTATCAATGCAATATGAAGAGCCGACGAACCACTGTTTACAGTTAAACAATTGGAGTTACCTAAGTACTGAGCTAATTGTCTTTCAAAATCGTCTACTGCCTCACCTTGAGCGATATAACCCGAGTAAAGTACTTTTTCTAACTCAGGCATAAGTTGCTCTTTGGGAGGCATAAACGTTTTAATTAGAGGTATCATCTATTAATTCCCAACTCTTGTTGAACGTAATCTAGAGTAAGAAGTAACGCTTTTAATTCTTCCACTGTCAATCTTTGCGTATTGTGTGAATTATACTCATCAAACTCTAACTTTTGCGCTTCCTCTTGAACATATTTCGTGTAGTTCAAATCTCGGTAGTCAGCAGGAACTTGGTAGAAGTCCCCCATGTCAGTAGCTTTTGCCATTTCCTCACGACCACAAAGGGACTCAAATAATTTCTCTCCATGACGCTCACCAATAATTTTAATTTCGTTCTCAGCGTTAAACAGCTCTTTTAAAGCAATAGCAAGATCACCCACCGTAGCAGCCGGTGATTTCTGAACAAAAACATCACCGGGATTAGCATTCTCAAAAGCGAATAACACTAAGTCCACAGAATCCACTAGAGACATCATAAATCGAGTCATCTCTGGGTTTGTAATTGTAAGTGGAAGACCACTCTTAATTTGTTCGATAAACAGAGGAATTATCGAACCTCTCGAAGCCATTACGTTGCCGTATCGCGTTGCGCAGATAGTACTATTGTTGTCTTTCACTCGCTTATCCCGAGCTTTTGAAACCGCTAACTTTTCCATCAACGCTTTCGTCATCCCCATACTATTGATAGGGTAAACGGCTTTGTCAGTACTTAGTACAACCACTTTTTTAACATTATTAGCGGCTGCAGCTTCCAAAACGTTCTCTGCACCAAGCAAGTTTGTTTTAATAGCTTCCATTGGATAGAATTCACACGAAGGCACTTGCTTGAGAGCTGCCGCATGGAAAAGGTAATCTACGCCTCGCATCGCGTTATTAATGCTGTCAAAATCTCGAATATCACCGATAACAAAGTTGAGTTTGTCACTCTTGTACTTTATTCGCATGTCTTCTTGTTTTTTCTCATCTCGGCTAAAAATTCGAATTTCTTCAATATCTGAATTTAGAAAACGATCTAATACTGCATTACCAAATGATCCTGTTCCACCAGTGATCATTAAAACCTTACCTTTAAACATATTTTGTACCTTTTGTGAAAATTTTAATATCTTTCTCAACTAAAACTATCATCAATACCGTTCCTAATAAGGCTGTAATTAACGAGGCATAAACTGCTCCAATTCCCCCAAATAGTGGAATTAACCAATAATTGAAATAAGCTATTGAGCCAATCGATAGTATTGACAGATAGAGGTGTATTTTGGTCTTTCCTTCAATATACGTGATTTGAGAGTAGGCAAATAACACGACATAGGGCAGGCCTGACCATATCTGAAGTGATAAGTAATGACCTGCTTCCTTAAATTCATCGCCGAAAAGGAGTGTCATCAGAAACTCAGATATAAGTGAAACTATCATTGCAAATGGAATGGCGAACGCAAGCATCGCTTTCGTAATCATTAATACTCTAGTTCTTAGAATACCTGACCCTTCTTTTCTTGCGCTTATAAGTGCAGGGTAGATTGACGAACCTAATAGAACAGGGATTAGGAACCACAGTTCTGATATTCTAAGCGCCGCAGCATAATACCCTACATCTTCAAAGCTTCCTAAATTACCTAACATCACCTGCCCCAGCTTCAACTTTATCACGGAGGCAATCGCCGCAAAGATAAGCGGCCAGCTGTCCTTCAGCATTTCTTTAGCTAAAGTTTTGTTAACGAAATACGCAGTTCGCTGAAGTGTTGTCTTTTTAAAATAGAAATAGATCAAGAATAAAGATAGTGTAAAAGAGTCAAATAGAAAGACTTTTGCAAAGTCAATCAATGGTGAGTTAGATATTATTAATACTATTTTTACGATCGCACTAATAGTTATAGATATAATATTAGCCATCACAAAGTATTTACTTTCCACAACACTTTGAAAGTGTAACTTTATAACATTAGACGTTTGAAACAGAAAAGTAAAACCCATGATGAATGCGATAGCCTTAACCTCATCAGACATGTCGGAAATAAGTATTCCAACAAATAGTAACAACAACGCTACAACTGAACCAATTAACTTTAAAGCAAATGTTGTAGCTAATATCTCACCTTTACTGTCCTCTCTTTTTACCAACTCGCGAACAACAATGTTGTCAAGTCCAAGTGTTGCTACACCACCAAAAATTGCTACAAAACTTATAGCATAGGAATAGATACCGAAATCATTTGGCCCCAAGTGTCTAGCAACCCAAGCTCCTATAAATAGCCCTACGATTAGTTTCAGCGCATTATCGGCTAGTAGCCATGATGTGTTTTTTAAGTACTTCATCACACTAGCGTTATTTTTCAAGGCGTTTATTTTTTCTATTATTTTCATTCTACTTATTTCTGATTGCATGAGACTAGATTGAGCTTCTCCTTGCCCACCAGAAACCCTACAAATATGCTATTTGTGTTTAAATATTTACGAAGGGGGTTCACTCGCACTAAGATACGCTACCGCCCCTAGGTCTGGCTCCCAAAAGCAAAATATTGTCAGTGTGTATAGTAAGTTCGCTTTTAATGGCCTACAGAGCACCAAATGCTAGCAAAATAAGTGTATGTTAACCAGTTTAAACTTTATCCTTAAAACTCTTTATTTACTCTACCTTATGAGTATCGCCATCAGTTAGTGTGTGTATTATATGGGGTTCCACGTGGGGACTTGCATTCATAGCAGGTAATGCTATTCCCCTACAAAATCGGTTGCATTTTAACCACCGAGCGAAGGGGTGTCATACAAAAAGGTCATTCAAACTGTCGATTCAGAAATACATTAAGTATGAGGGCACAAAGGCAATGAGTGTCAATTTCATTCACACTCAACCATACCACTCATCACAACTGCATGCTGCCTCTGTATTCTCCTATCCTTTATCGCTATACTCCTGACCTATAGTTTTTCGCCCAATAACGAATAAGAGTTCAAGATATGCAAGAGTTAGTTCCATTTGTTCAAGAGAATATGATTTTAGCCATCGTATGGATCGGCTTGGTTGTTGCCATCATTGCGAACGTTATCAAGACATCAAACGCAGCCTACAAAGAGATCACGGCAGCGCAAACCACACACATGATTAACCGTGAAAATGGGATTGTGGTTGATATTCGTACTAAGGATGAGTTCAAAAAGGGCCATATTACGGACGCAGTTCACATTTTGCCGTCAGATATCAAAGCAAATAGCTTTGGTAGCCTTGAAAGCCACAAAGCAGACCCAATCATCGTAGTATGCAAGACAGGTCAAACCGCTCAAGAAAGCGCGAACTTGCTGGTTAAAGCTGGTTTCGAAAACGTAAGCGTACTGAAAAGCGGCTTAGTGGCTTGGAGCGAAGCTAATCTTCCTTTGGTTAAAGGTAAGAAATAGCTTAAAGGCAAGAAGCGGCTGACCGATATACTAACTTTCAGGCTTTGTTCGATAAATATAATGAACAGAGTCTAATTTAAAATTTTTAAGGACAAGAAAATGGCTGAAGCAGCACAACAAGACGCACAACAAAACTTCGCAATCCAACGTATCTTCCTAAAAGACGTATCTTTCGAAGCGCCAAACTCTCCAGACATGTTTCAAAAAGAGTGGAACCCAGATGTAAAGCTGGACCTAGACACTCAAAGCCGTGAACTTGGCGAAGGCGTTTACGAAGTCATCCTACGTCTAACGGTTACGGTTAAGAACGCAGAAGACACTGCATTCCTTTGTGAAGTTCAACAAGGCGGCATCTTCTCTGCAAGCGAAATGGAAGCTGGCCAACTAGCACATTGCCTAGGTGCATTCTGCCCTAACATCCTGTTCCCATACGCTCGTGAAACGATTTCTAGCCTAGTGGTTAAAGGTACGTTCCCACAACTGAACCTAGCGCCAGTAAACTTTGATGCTTTGTTCATGAACTACCTACAAAACCAAGCTCAACAAGCTGAACAAACTGAAGGCGAGCAAGCTTAGGTTTTCAAGTAGAGCTTAAGTTTCGAAATAGAACTACTCTGACTAATGCTCAAATCGCTTATTTTTAAGAAGCTGGGCTTTTATTAGATAGCTAGTTTTCGTTAAATAGTTAGCTTTTAAATGCACATCGCAGCTTCTGCGATGTGCATTTTTTATTTACACTGTATTTTGATAGAGAGATGTTTTCTTCTTACTTTAGAAAACATCTCAAGAACTCTTCGATTTCCCTCATTATTTTTAGGTGGAAGCATGACAGAAACAACTCGCCCGACTCACGCGAAAGCCGCTTACGGTAAAGATAGCGCTTACGGTAAAGACATCGCCATGACAGTGATTGGCGCAGGTTCTTATGGGACATCTTTAGCGATCTCTCTAGCGCGTAACGGTGCCAATGTTGTTCTTTGGGGACATGACCCTGTTCATATGGCTCGCCTCGAATCTGAGCGTGCGAACAATGAGTTTCTACCCAATATCGCTTTCCCAGACAGCTTAATTATTGAGTCAGATATAGAAAAAGCCGTGACTTCAAGCCGAGACCTTTTGGTTGTCGTCCCGAGCCACGTGTTTGGTATCGTTTTAAATAGCCTTAAGCCTCACTTAACAGAGAACTCTCGTATCTGCTGGGCGACCAAAGGCTTAGAGCCAGAAACAGGCCGCCTACTTAAAGATGTCGCTCACGATGTGCTTGGTGATGGCTACTCGTTAGCGGTTCTATCAGGGCCTACTTTTGCCAAAGAGTTAGCGATGGGCATGCCAACGGCTATCTCTGTCGCTTCACCTGATGAA
Source organism: Vibrio sp. L5-1 (assembly GCF_021728315.1). Classification (NCBI taxonomy): domain Bacteria; kingdom Pseudomonadati; phylum Pseudomonadota; class Gammaproteobacteria; order Vibrionales; family Vibrionaceae; genus Vibrio; species Vibrio sp. L5-1. The sequence goes on from NZ_JAKKCQ010000006.1 coordinate 119,170, forward strand.
GTTTTCTTAGAAGAGCTGCAAGAGAAGATTCATTGCGGCAAAACATTCCGCGTATACGCAAACTCTGATTTCATCGGCATGCAACTGGGTGGCGCGGTTAAAAATGTTATCGCAATTGGCGCAGGCATGTCGGATGGTATTGGCTTTGGTGCTAATGCACGTACCGCACTTATCACTCGCGGCTTAGCGGAAATGAGCCGATTAGGTGCAGCTCTTGGCGCGCAACCAGAAACCTTCATGGGCATGGCAGGGTTGGGTGACTTAGTACTAACCTGTACTGATAACCAATCACGCAACCGTCGCTTTGGTTTGGCACTTGGCGCAGGCAAAGATGTCGATACCGCACAAGAAGAAATTGGCCAAGTCGTTGAAGGTTATCGCAACACCAAAGAAGTTTGGTTATTATCAGAACGCATGGGCGTTGAGATGCCAATTGTTGAACAAATTTATCAAGTGTTGTATCAAGGAAAAGATGCACACCTAGCGGCGCAAGATCTACTTGCTCGAGACAAGAAGTCAGAAAGGTAAAAAGCAGTAACGAGATTCGAGTAACCGAGATGCGAAAAGAGTAAAAGCGGATACGAGATTCGGGTAAACGAGATGCGAAGAGAGTAAGAGCAGATTGAGCGCTTAAAGAAGGCTGCTTTTCGTTATCCGCATCTCGCTACTCTAATCTGTTCTTTACATCTCGTTCTTCGTATCTCGAATCTAGCATCTAGCATCTGCCCCTTAAAAAATAATGGATGGTAAAATGAAACACTGTGAACAACAAAAAGTTTGGCAATGCATTGTGAAGGAAGCTCGACAGCAGTCGGAGCAAGAGCCTATGCTTGCGAGTTTTTATCATGCCACGATCATCAACCATGAAAGTTTAGGCGCAGCCCTTAGCTACATCCTAGCAAACAAGCTAAAGACGGCTTCAATGCCAGCAATGGCAGTACGTGAAGTGGTTGAACAAGCATTTAAGCAGGACCAATCGATTATTGATGCTGCCGCTTGTGATATCTGCGCGACGGTAAATCGAGATCCTGCGGTCGAGATGTACTCGATGCCTCTGCTTTATCTGAAAGGTTACCACGCTCTGCAAGGTTACCGAGTGGCTAACTGGCTGTGGAAGCAAGGGCGTATTGCACTTGCCACTTACCTACAGAACCAAATTTCGGTTGCTTGCCAAGTGGATATTCACCCAGCAGCTCGTATCGGTAAAGCGATCATGCTCGACCACGCGACAGGCATTGTGATTGGTGAAACCGCTGTCGTTGAAAATGATGTATCTATCCTTCAAGACGTGACCCTTGGTGGTACGGGTAAAGAAGGTGGCGATCGTCACCCTAAAATCCGAGAAGGTGTAATGATCGGTGCCGGTGCTAAAATACTCGGTAACATTGAAGTGGGTGAAGGCGCGAAGATTGGTTCTTGCTCTGTGGTTCTTCAGGCAGTTCCACCTCATACGACAGTCGCTGGCGTTCCTGCAAAAATTGTTGGAAAGCCGAAAACTGACAAGCCGTCTTTGGATATGGATCAGGGGTTTAACGGTCGCTCTCAGAACTTCATCCATGGTGATGGGATTTAAGAGCAGATACGGAATTCGAGTAACCGAGATGCGAAGAGCTTAAAAGCAAATGCGGGATTCGAGTAACCGAGATACGAAGAGCTTAAAAGCAGATTCGGGGTTCGAGTAACCGAGATACGAAGAGCTTAAAAGCAGATTCGGGGTTCGAGTAACCGAGATGCGAAGAGCTTAAAAGCAAATGCGGAATTCGAGTAACCGAGATGTGAAGAGCTTAAAAGTAGATGCGGAATTCGAGTAACCGAGATGCGAAGAGCTTAAAAGTAGATGCGGAATTCGAATAACCGAAATGCGAAAAGCTTAAAAGCAGATGTGGGTTCGATTCAGCGAAATTCGAAAAATCAAGAGCAGATGAATACAACTAAATGACGATAATGATGAAACAAATTCGAGCCATTAGCCGGACTCTTCTGATATCTGCCAGCCTTTGCGCTGCTCTGTTATCTACATCGTCATTTGCCGCCTCTCAGGGGGAACTAAAAGGCGTATCAAGCGAAATATCTCGCCAACAAAAAAACCTTTCCTCACAGCAGAAAAAACTCGATAGCCTACAGGCAAACCTCAAGAAACAAGAGCTATCCATTGTTTCGCTTGAAAAGGCGATTCTAGACAGTAAAAAGCAACTCAATACCGCTAATGCTAATATTGCTAACTTAGACACCAAGATTAAAGCGCTTACGGCACAGAAAAAAATCCATACCGACAAGTTAGAACAACTGATTCAGACTTACTACATGACAAGTCGAGCTAAAGCGTCTTCTCACATCCTCAACACTGGTGTGGAAGAAGATCGTATCAGTCACTATTACCAACACCTTGCCAAAGCTCGCTCCGCAACAATCAAAACGATTGAACAGACGCAACTTGAGTTAGAAGAAAGCCACAAACAGCGTCAACTTGAGCAAGAACAGATAGCATCACTATTAAAACAGCAAACCACCAAGCGCGATACGTTAGCCAAAACTCAAACTCAGCGTAAGAAAACCGTTGGCAGTATTAAAAAGAACATTTCGGGTGATAAGAATTACTTGGCGGAGCTTCAGCGCAATGAAACTCGCCTAAAAGCTGAAATAGCGAAAGCACAGAAAGCGGCTCGCGAGAGACGTAATGCAATCCCTATGGATGGGTTAGCCAAACGTAAAGGCAAACTGCCTTGGCCAATCAAAGACAAAGTTCTGCATAACTACGGTTCACGCCAAACGGGGCAAATTAACTGGAAAGGCATGGTGATCAACGCTAAATATGGTCAGCAAGTTAAGTCTGTTTATTCAGGCACGGTGGTTTTTGCAGAGTATCTACGCGGTTATGGCTTAGTGGTGCTACTTGACCACGGTAAAGGCGATATGACGCTCTACGGCTTTAACCAAGCACTTTTAAAGAAAGAAGGTGACAAAGTGAAAGCGGGTGAAGCGATTGCACTTGCAGGTGACACTGGCGGCCAAACGCGCCCATCACTGTATTTTGAAATTCGCAGAAACAGCCAAGCTCAGAATCCAAAGAGTTGGTTAGTTAGGTAAGAGCAGATACGGGATGCGCAGATCTTAAAAACAGATACGGGATTCGAGTAAACGAGATTCGAAGAGCTTAAAGAGACGCTGGGTTCGAGTCACCTAAATACGAAAAGCTTAAAGCCGACACAAGGTCAGAGTAAAACATGACATGAAAAATGCTAGCCTAGTCGCCGCTCTACCCTGCTTTTCGTTTACTCGTATCTCGCTACTCGAATCTGCTCTTTCCCGATCTTCATTACTCGTATCTTTCTACTTTGAATTCAAAGCCCTTACACCATCTTCCAACAGTGTCAGCTGCTCAAAGCCTTGAGTTGTCGCAATTGGTTTAACGGTCGCGATCATCTGTAGCATTCCTTGATGGACCACTTGCTCTGTAATTTGAGCTTTTGGAGACATTGCAGACTGATACGCCAACCAACCCGATGCGATCAAGTGAAGAGAAGTGACCATCGACTTCATTTCCGCATCCGTTGCTTTAAGCAAGTTCAACTCAACAAAGGCTCTCATAATATCGACAAGGTTGGTTTGCAATCTTTCTTGCACGGCCATGTAATCAAGGTGGAGCTTTTCATCACGAGACAGTATTTCAGGTAGGTTCGCATAGAAGAATCGGTACTTCCACATTAGCGTGAAGATAGAATCTAAGTAGGTCTTTAGTAGCGTCAGGCTTTCTTGCTGGCCTTGAATCGGCGTGAACCTTTCAAGCAACTCTGTTGAATAGAGGGTGAAGATATCACGTACAATTTCTTGTTTGTTACGGAAGTGGTAGTAGAGGTTACCAGGGCTAATCTCGATATGCTCAGCAATATGATTGGTCGTAATACTACGCTCGCCGTGCTCATTAAAAAGCTCTAGAGCAGCGTAAACAATCTTGTCACGTGTTTTCATTAGTTACTAGTATCCCTATCCGTTTAGTGGTTCAGTATATCGCCACTAAGCGGATAGATCGAGCTGATAACATCTGGTCGAATTAGCAAACGCTAAAATTCACCTTCAATCCATCACACCTATGATCAATCACAGCTGGAATCAATCACTGCCAAAGAGGTCTCGTGTGTACACCTTATCTGCAACGTCTGCGATTTCTTCTACCATTCTGTTAGAAACAATCACATCCGATACGGTTTTAAACTCTTCAAGGTCAGAATAAACTTTAGAGTTAAAGAAGTGTTCTTCTTCCAACACAGGTTCGAACACGACCACTTCAATACCTTTAGCTTTCAAACGCTTCATGATGCCTTGAATCGACGACGCACGGAAGTTGTCTGAACCGGCCTTCATGATCAAGCGATAGATACCCACCACTTTTGGCGAGCGCTTAATAATGGACTCCGCAATAAAATCTTTACGAGTGCGGTTAGCGTCAACAATAGCGCCCACAATGTTGTTAGGTACATCTTGGTAATTAGCCAACAGTTGCTTGGTGTCTTTCGGTAAGCAGTAACCACCGTAACCAAATGAAGGATTGTTGTAATGATTGCCAATTCGAGGGTCTAAACCCACACCTTCGATAATCTGGCGAGAATCCAAACCGTGAGCTTCGGCATAAGAATCGAGCTCATTGAAATAAGAAACACGCATCGCAAGGTAGGTATTTGAGAAGAGCTTTACTGCTTCCGCTTCTGTGGAGTTAGTAAATAGTACGTCGATATTCTCTTTTTCTGCTCCTTCAACCAGCAGATTCGCAAATACTTTAGCGCGTTCAGAACACTCACCAACGATAATTCGTGATGGGTGTAGGTTATCGTATAGGGCTTTGCCTTCGCGCAAAAACTCAGGTGAGAATATAACGTTTTCGCAACCTAGATCTTCTCTGATCTGTGCGGTATAACCTACAGGAACTGTTGATTTGATCACCATGACAGCACCTGGGTTCATTTTCATAACATCTTTGATAACAGATTCAACGGAGGAAGTGTTGAAATAGTTATTTTTAGGATCATAATCCGTAGGTGTTGCGATGATAACAAACTCGGCATCTTTGTATGCAGCTTTGTCTGTTGTGGCTCTAAAGTTAAGCTCCTTACTCGATAAAAAGTGTTCAATCTCACTATCAACAATTGGAGATTGCTTTTTATTAAGCATCACTACTTTATCTTCAATAATATCTACAGCTACCACTTCGTGGTTTTGTGCCAATAACATCGCATTTGATAAGCCAACATACCCTGTCCCAGCTACTGCAATTTTCATACTAATACCTATAGCTTTGAGTTATTCACTCAATTTAATTCATAATTTATCTGGCCACATCATACTCTGGTTGGAGAATTATTCCACTAGCCCGCTTTATCCATTCCTTGCTATACTCGTGACAGTTTTGTATTCAAAAGAGTTAGAAAATTATGATTATCGTAACGGGTGGTGCTGGTATGATTGGCAGCAATATTGTGAAAGCACTCAATGACGCAGGCCACAACGATATTCTAGTTGTCGACAACCTCAAGAACGGTAAAAAGTTCAAGAACCTTGTAGACCTAGACATCACTGACTACATGGATCGCGACGACTTCCTAACTCAAGTTATGGCTGGCGATGATTTCGGCCCGATTGAAGCTATTTTCCATGAAGGTGCTTGTTCGGCAACGACCGAGTGGGATGGTAAATACATGATGCTTAACAACTATGAGTACTCAAAAGAGTTACTGCACTACTGTGTTGAGCGTGAAATTCCATTCCTATATGCTTCTTCAGCTGCAATTTACGGTGAAACCGATACTTTCATCGAAGAGAAAGAGTATGAAGGCGCATTAAATGTCTACGGTTACTCTAAACAACAATTTGACAACTATGTTCGCCGCCTAACCGCGGATGCTGTAGCGCATAACGAGACGTTACCTCAAATTACTGGTTTCCGTTACTTCAATGTTTACGGTCCACGAGAAGATCACAAAGGCAGCATGGCCTCTGTTGCTTTCCACCTAAACAACCAAATGAATGCCGGTGAGAACCCTAAACTGTTCGCAGGTAGCGAAACATTCCAGCGTGATTTTGTGTATGTCGGTGATGTTGCAGCAGTAAACCTGTGGTTCTTAGAAAATGGTGTTTCTGGCATCTTTAACCTAGGCACCGGCAATGCTGAGTCTTTTGACGAAGTTGCCAAAGCGGTAATTAAGCACCACGGTAAAGGTGAAATCGAAACGATTCCTTTCCCTGAGCATTTAAAAGGCGCTTACCAAGAATTCACTCAAGCTGACTTAACTAAGCTTCGCAATACAGGTTGCGATATCGAGTTTAGAACAGTGGCAGATGGCGTCACTGAGTACATGAAGCTCGTAAACGCATAGTTATAGTTTTATATTTCAGATTAAGACACTAATAGTGCCCCCTACTTTTTGGGGTGCATTATTGAACAATCTAGTAAACATAATCATTCCTTGAGTGACCGATATAAAGTTAACTCTCTGATTTAAATAATGTAGTGAACGAATGACCACACAACGCAATGATTTTGATCCAAAAGCTTACAATCCTAAGTTTGAATGGGGGTTTCTAGCACCTAAATACTGGGGTACCTGGATTGCTGTTCTGTTATCTTCTTTAGTTTGCTTCTTACCTAATAGCATTCGTTTCGCACTCGCTAAGTTTATGGCTAAGCAAGCAGTCAAAATCAAGAATAAGGCTAACCGCCGAGCTCGCGTCAACCTTGAGATGTGCTTTCCTGAACAGTCTATAGAACAGCGCGAAGAAACCCTCTATCAGTCATACGTTACATCTATATCGTTTTTGATAGGGTTTGCTTCTTTAACACTAAAAAGCAAAACTTGGCTAGAGAACAATACCTCGATAAACGGCCTGAGCAACCTAACCGATATTACGGACAGTGGCGAGAATGTTATCTTGTTAGTGCCACATACGTGGGCCATCGACATCCCTGCAGTATTGTTAGCATCACGTAACCTTCCGGTATCTGCAATGGCGAAAGCTCAAAAAAACAAACTAAGTGATTGGCTGATGCATATACAGCGCGTCCAATACGGCGGTCGAGTTTATGACCGTAGTGGTGGTATAAAGCCTTTCATCAAATCAGTACGTGATGGGTACCTTGGCTACTACCTGCCAGATGAAGATCTAGGTCGTGAGCACAGTGTCTTCGTTGACTTCTTCGCGACTCAAAAAGCAACAATTTCAGGCCTCGGTCGCCTATCAAAATTGAGCAAGGCTAAAATAGTTCCTCTGTTTGCTCAATACGATAGCAACACTGGCCAATACACCCTGGATTTCTACCCTGCTTTGCCATTCCCAACGGGGAGTGAAGAGCTAGACGCACGTATGATGAATCAATGTATTGAAGACTACGTGAGTAAAAATCCTGAGCAATATATGTGGATCTTAAGACTGCTTAAGACTCGTCCGGGTAGCAATATTAATCCATATAATAACTAGCATTATATTAACTTACATGAACATTCTTAAGAAGAGTAATTTATATACAACCCTATTAATGCTGCCTTACTTTTTTGCAGTTACTGGCATGTTGGTACTAGATAGTGGTGATAAGAAAATTATACCACTATTACTTATTAGCATTATTGTTGGTTCTATTGCATATAAAAAAGAAGTGGCTTCAAAGAACTTATGCTATTCATTTATTTGGCTGACAATTTCATTATGTGCTTATACTATTTTCAGCTACTATTACCATGGTACAAGCTCTAGAGAAATAAGAGCACTTGTCGGTTCAACACTATTTCTCATAATATTTCCTTATGAGCTTCTCACTCAAAGGTCACTACGTTGGATCGTTTTAATTGGTAGTATTACGGTATGCGCCAACAGTTTATATTATAACGTATATATCGGTTCTATTCGTAATGCTGGATATATCAACCCGATACCTTATGCTACGGCATGTTCAATGTTGTCTATAATTGCTTTTTCGTTGTTAATGATAAAATCAAAGATAAAGGAAAAGATAATCCCTTTATTAGCCTTTTTTCTATCTTTACCTCCCATAATGTTAAGCGAAGCTCGAGGTGTTTGGTTAGCATTAGCTATAAGCATTCTCATACTTATAGTTACTAAGTGTATAAAAAAAACACCCACCCAAAACCAGTTGATTCTTGCTATTATTGCCACGCTGGTAGTATTGCCCACTGGAATATACTTATTTAAAGATAATATTAATGCTCGATATAATCAAACAATGTATGAAATTAAAATGATTCAAGATCATGATTATAATACATCTATCGGCGTAAGATTAAAATTATGGCAACTAACACCAGACTTATTTAAACAAAAACCACTATTGGGGCATGGGCAAAATAATGAGAAAATCTTAAAAGACAAGCTAAATGAAAATATAATTTCAAAAACAATTTACGTTAATGCTTCAAGTCATTATCACAATCAGTTCCTAGATAAGATGGTCAAAAGCGGCATTATAGGCCTAGCCTTTGTAATAAGTATATTAATTTATCCTTTGACTAGATTAAAGCACTTGCAAGACTATGAGAAGTTTATAGTTATTGGTTCAACCTGCCTATTTTTCATTGCAGGGTTAACTGATGTCCCTTTGAACCACCCTCAACCCCTGATGTTATATTTATTGTTCCTTGTCCCTATTTGCTCAAGATGTAAGAGAGTTTCCAATGACTAAAATCTTTGTGATCAATTTAGAATCTTCCACAGAGAGAAAAGAAAATATTAGCCGCCAATTAGGCGAACTATCTCTTCCTTTTGAGCTATTTTCTGCTGTAGATGGAAGAACATCCCCCCCTCATCCGCTGCTTAAGCGTTATAATGATGATTTGAGCCAAACATACAGGGCAAAAACACTAAGCGCTGGTCAGTTAGGGTGTTATGCAAGCCATTACTTATTATGGCAGAAGTGTGTCGAACTCAACCAACCAATAATCGTAATTGAGGATGACGCTCTTCTATTTAAAGAGACGTTTCTTAATTTTATACGGGACACAGCAGAGCTACCTAACTATATAGAATGTATTCGGTTATTTAAAAACAAACGTCGAAAGTTTAGTTCATATTGTATCTTTGAGTGTAGTTCAACCAAAATACATAAATTCACTAAAGGTCACATGAGTGCAACAGGCTACTTTCTAACGCCCTCAGGCGCAAAAAAACTACTTAATAATTCAAATGAATGGTATATGGCCGTCGATATTTATATGGACCGATTCTGGCAAAACGAAGTCGAGTGCTACGGCACTGCGGTACCCTGCTTAACGAATGACCCAAAGTTTGATTCTGATATCGGCTATGAAAAACGCACCTGCACCAGAAGTTTATTCAAGAAATGTAAGCGTGAGTGGTTCAATTTAAACGAAACCATCCAACGTCACCTACATAATATCAAATTCAAAATTAGCATTAAAAAACAATGAACTTTACGTGGTTAAAATGCTCTTACACTGACAAATTAGCACAGTCTTATCGAGGTGAATTATGATAGATGGAAATTCAAATATTTATATTTGCTCTACGGTAAGACATGTCATGCTAAGTGTTTTTCATGCTGTTAAGTCAAATAAAAACTCCACCATTGTATTATTTAATGACTACCAAAACATCCCTTCTACACTTATAAGTACATCTAACCTACCAAGCAACATTAACATTATATTGGCTAGTAGAGATGAACTAACCTCCGGAATAAAGCGAAAAGGCCTAATTGGTAAATTTATAATAAAATCTTCCATGCTCGGATTGCGTATCCCTAATTTTTTAAAGAATTCTTTGATTTCCTATATTAATGATTATAAAAAAATACTTCCAGATTTAGGTAGCTATGAGCTTTTTGTTTTCAATGACGACAATAAAATGTCTAGATTATTTAGGTTGCTGGTTCCAACCTATAAAATGATTGAAGATGGAATGAGGAACTACATTGAAATTCCTATTAATAGTCCAGTAAAAAAAATATTTAGAAGATTTAAGGGCTACCCTTCAAAGACAATGATCATGGGCGAAAAAAAAGAGTGTCTAGAAATTCACCTTCTTTCACCTGAGAAATCACCCTCAAAAATAAAAGACAAAGTAAAAAAACTTACTCTATCAAAATCAGGACACGCAGTTGAGGTAGTATCAGAACTATTCCAAGTCGATAATTACACAAATGAAAAAAGAACGATCATTCTTGCGACTCAGCCAACATCTAAAGAAAACGCTCTACGATTCAAAGATATCAACTTTGTCAAAAAGGTCTATCAAGACATTTATAAACAGGCAATCAATGCAGGCTATAATGTTGTTTTAAAGCTCCACCCTTCTGAGCCAAAAGACGATTACAACAAACTCTTTGAGGGCGTTGAACAATTGCCACCTAAGCTTCCGGTTGAACTATTCCTGATGCTGTCTAATAAGAAAATGGGAATTGTGTCGTTATTTTCATCGGTCGGTATGGGATTGGAAGAATACTGTGACGTTTTCCAAATATTGAAACAAGAAGAAATAGCCGAAACAATCAATACTATTGCAAGCTTTGAGCAAAACCCTGCAGAGTTAGATCTCAGGATTAAGCAAGTTTTACAAAAAATTGAATTATAATTACCTAAATTAATTTCCCATTTAGTTCAACATAAAGAGTAAATCGATGACTAATTCCTTATCACTAATCGGTCGTACGGAGATGCTGTTCAATTCTGATATAAAACAGCATCAAAATGAACTAGCAGACATAATATCAGAATCTAGCTTTCTTGTTTTAGGTGGAGCAGGCTCAATTGGCCAAGCTGTTACCAAAGAAATCTTCAAACGTAACCCTAAGAAACTGCATGTTGTTGATATTAGTGAAAACAACATGGTGGAGCTAGTTCGAGATATCCGTAGCTCATTTGGCTACATCGATGGTGATTTCCAAACATTTGCCTTAGATATTGGTTCTCTAGAGTATGACGCGTTTATCAAAGCAGATGGCAAGTTTGATTACGTGTTGAACCTATCAGCACTTAAGCATGTTAGAAGCGAGAAAGATCCTTATACATTGATGCGAATGATCGATGTAAACGTATTTAATACAGATAAAACCATTCAACAATCTATTGATGCTGGTGCTAAGAAGTATTTCTGTGTATCAACAGACAAAGCTGCGAACCCAGTCAATATGATGGGCGCATCAAAGCGTATTATGGAGATGTTCCTAATGCGTAAAAGCGAGCAGATGGCTATCTCAACAGCGCGCTTTGCCAATGTTGCATTTTCGGATGGTTCATTGTTGCATGGTTTCAACCAGCGTATTCAAAAGCGCCAACCTATCGTAGCTCCAAACGATATCAAGCGTTACTTCGTGACTCCTCAAGAGTCAGGTGAGCTATGTCTAATGTCGTGTATCTTTGGTGAAAATCGTGACATTTTCTTTCCTAAGTTGAGTGAAGCACTTCATCTTATTTCGTTTGCTGATATTGCCGTGAAATATTTAGAGCAACTTGGCTATGAGCCTCACTTGTGTGAAACAGAAGAAGAAGCTCGACAATTGGCTCATACACTTCCTGAACAAGGAAAGTGGCCATGTTTGTTCACTGCTAGCGATACAACGGGTGAGAAAGACTTTGAAGAGTTTTTCACGGATAAAGAAGAGTTGGACATGTCTCGATTTGCAAATCTTGGAATCATTAAAAACGACCCACTTTATGACCAAGAATTACTCACCTTATTCGAAGACAGCATTTTAGCGATGAAAGGCGAGAAAGCTTGGACTAAGGATCAAATTGTAAAACTATTCTTTACCATGATCCCTGATTTCGGGCACAAAGAAACCGGTAAATACCTCGATAGCAAGATGTAAGCGGAGTAAGTAATGAAAGCGACATCTATTGTTGAATTTGTTAGAGATACTTATAAAACTAATGAATTCATTCCGTTGCACGCACCAACGTTTAATGGCAACGAAAAAGCCTATGTTATGGAAACGATTGAAAGTACTTTTGTTTCTAGCGTTGGTAAATTTGTTGATGACTTTGAGCGAAAGATTGAAGCGTATACAGGTGCGGCTAAAGCGGTAGCGACAGTCAATGGTACTGCAGCACTACATGCGGCCTTGTACATGGCTGATGTTCAACGAGGAGACCTTGTTATTACACAAGCTCTGACTTTCGTTGCAACTTGTAACGCTCTTTATCATATGGGTGCAGAGCCTATTTTTGTGGATGTCTCGCCAGTAAGCTTGGGTCTATGCCCAAAAGCCGTGGATGCATTCTTAAGTGAACATGCTGAAGTAACCAAGACGGGGTGTATTCACAAGAATACAGGCAAACGAATTAAAGCGGTTGTCCCTATGCATACCTTTGGCCACCCTGTAGAGCTTGATGAGCTGATTGCAGTTTGCCTGAAATGGAATCTTGTTTTAGTAGAAGATGCTGCAGAAAGCCTAGGTTCTTTCTATAAAGGTAAGCACACCGGTACTATTGGTGATGTTAGTGCAGTCAGCTTCAATGGCAACAAAATCATTACCACTGGTGGTGGCGGTATGGTCTTATGTAAAACCGAGGAGCTAGGAGCACGAACCAAGCATGTCACGACGACAGCGAAAGTGCCTCACCCCTACGAGTTTTTCCATGATGAACCAGGCTTTAACTACCGTATGCCTAATCTAAACGCGGCATTGGGTTGCGCACAGATGGAAGTTATTGAGCAGTACTTAAAGCAAAAAAGACAACTGGCAAAATGCTACGAAAATCTTTTCAGTGGGACTGATTTTCAGTTTGTTACTGAGCCAGATTATGCCGAGTCGAATTACTGGTTAAATGCCATTATTTGCCCAGATAAAAAAAGTAGAGAAGAGATCCTTGCGGGCACAAACAGTGCAGGTGTGATGACTCGCCCAATTTGGCAGCTCATGCACAGGTTACCAATGTTTGAAAATGCAATGCGCGGTGATCTTACTTACTCTGAATTTATCGAAGCGCACCTAATTAACCTTCCAAGTACACCGGTGGAAATTAAAAGCTAAGTAGGTTTAATACACGATGCAGACACATAAAAAAGTCGCGGTCTTTACAGGTACCAGAGCGGAGTATGGTCTGCTCTTTTGGCTTTTAAAAGACATACAAAGCGACCCAGATCTAACATTACAGTTGCTCGTTTCTGGTATGCACCTATCTCCAGAATTTGGTGATACTTATAAGCAAATAGAAAAAGATGGCTTCCAGATCGACGAGAAAATAGAGATTTTGCTGTCTTCTGACTCGCCGGTTGGAACGGCAAAAAGTATGGGTTTGGGCGTTCTAGGTTTTGCTGATGCATTGTCACGATTAGCACCCGATGTCCTTGTCATTCTTGGAGATCGTTTTGAAGCTCTAGCTGCAGCGCAAACTGCCATGATACTCCGTATTCCAATTATACATTTGCATGGTGGGGAAATAACCGAAGGCGCTTACGATGATGCGATACGTCATGCTATTACCAAATTGAGCTACCTGCATGGCACGTCAACAGACGAATATCGAAATCGAGTCATTCAATTAGGTGAATCGCCAGAGCGAGTAAAAAACGTTGGTGCGATTGGCTTAGATCACTTGAATAGAGGCTCTTTTATGACGATTTCAGAGTTGAGTGAATCACTGAACTTTGATCTTACAGGTCCTTATTTTGTAGTCACCTACCATCCTGTCACTCTCGGAGATGAATCCCCAGAGGATAGCTTTCAAGCTCTGTTAGACGCACTAGATGAATACCCGAATCACCAAATTATACTGACTTATCCCAATGCAGATGATGGCGGGCGTCGAATCATTCCTATGTTAGAGGCTTATGCAGCGAAACAACCAAGCCGCGTGCTGGCAATCCCCTCTCTCGGGCAAATACGCTATTTAAGTTCAGTCAAGCACGCTGCTGCAGTCATTGGAAACTCGTCGAGTGGTATTATTGAAGTTCCAGCTTTTGATGTTCCAACGATCAATATTGGTTCAAGACAAAAAGGGCGCCTAGCGGCCAAAAGTGTGCTGAATTGCGAACCCAGTTTGGCGTCTATCACAGAGGCAATTAGTGATGCTGTGAAGCGAAATTACAAGCTAGATGGTGAAACGATCATCAATCCTTATGGGCAAGGTGACACGAGTGCTCAGGTTATAGAAATGCTTAAATCCTTGCGTTTTGAACGCAGCAAAGCGTTCCATGACCTCACACTAGATAATGTATAATTCCTTTATAGACCGAGAACAAATACAAAAAGAGACTCTATGACATTAATAATTGCTGAAGCAGGTGTTAACCATAATGGGAATGATAAGCTCGCCTTTGAATTAGTGGAAGCGGCTTATCAAGCAGGTGCTGACATTGTTAAGTTTCAAACCTTTAAAGCGAAGAACTTGGTCACAGAGTCGGCAAAGCAAGCTGACTATCAAGTAGCGAACACACAAAAGCAAGAATCTCAGTTGGCGATGCTAAGTCGCCTAGAATTATCGTATGAAGTACACCATCAACTGGTTGCCCACTGCAATAAACTTAGGATTGAATTCCTCTCTACTGCTTTTGATTCTGAAAGCTTAAATTTTTTGGTGAACGAACTCGGTCTCAAGCGATTAAAGATCCCCTCAGGTGAGATCACAAACGCGCCTCTTGTTTTAGAGCATGCACGTACTGGTTGTGATCTTATTGTTTCTACAGGTATGGCTACATTGGCAGAAGTTGAGTCAGTACTTGGGGTTATAGCATTCGGTTATCTTACTGACGATGACAAACAACCCAGTATTCTGGCTTTCCAACAAGCTTATGCCTCGAATGAAGGGCAGAGGTTGCTTAAAGAAAAAGTGACTATCTTACATTGTACAACTGAATATCCAGCGCCAATGGAAGAAATTAATCTGAAAGCAATGGACACACTAGGCCTAGCATTTGATTTAGCGTCAGGCTATTCAGATCACAGTGAGGGAATAACTATTCCAATCGCTGCTGTAGCGCGTGGGGCAGTATTAATCGAAAAACATTTTACCCTTGATAAAACCATGGAAGGGCCAGACCACAAAGCTTCTTTGGAACCAGATGAACTCAAAGCTATGATCGATGCTATTCGCCAGGTTGAAGTCGCGCTTGGTACTAGTGTTAAGAGCCCCACTGTTTCTGAGGTTAAAAACAAGGCAGTAGCTCGTAAAAGCTTAGTCGCAGCAAAACCAATCTCTGTTGGGGAAACCTTTAACATGGAAAATTTAGTGATAAAGCGCCCGGGCTCAGGTATGTCTCCTTATAAGTTGTGGGAGCTTTTGGGAAAAACAGCAAGTAAGCCATATCAAGCAGGGGATCTAATCGTTGAGTAACCTTGAACTTCCCATTGTAATGATTGGTGGCGGTGGGCATGCTAGCGTGTTAACCGATATTTTGTTGGAGAAAGGACGAGAAATTATTGCAGTTATTAGCCCAGATGACATAACTCAACGTGATGTTTTCGTGGGACTTACTCAACTCTTAGAAGACGCTGATATAACGGAGTACTCACCAAGTGATGTTATGTTGGTAAATGGTATTGGCATGATGCCTAAGTCTTCATTGCGAGAGAAAGTTGGAATCTATTTTAGCCAGTTGGGTTATCGATTTGAGACCGTTATTGCGCCAACAGCTCATGTATCAAGTTTTGTTTCTCTAGCTGAAGGCTCTCAAATTCTAACTCAAGCCGTAGTGCAGGCAGGTGTTGAGATAGGAGCCCATAGCATCATTAATACAGCAGCTCTCGTTGAGCATGATTGTATTATTGGTCAGCACAATCATATTGCTCCTCGAGCAACACTTTGTGGACACGTTAAAACCCATGACAATGTATATGTTGGAGCCGGGTCGACAGTAATTCAGGGTATTGAGTTGGGTAAAGGCTGTATTGTAGGGGCGGGCAGCACCATTGTTAAAGACGTTGACTCGCACACAATTACTTTCGCTAAACTAAATCAGGAAACTAAGTGGGTTGGAAATGATTAATAGTTGGAAAAAAGCCATCTTGTCACCGTCAGCAACACTTAAAGATGCGTTACAAATTATAGATTCAGAAGCACTCCGTGGAGCATTGGTCGTTGATGGCTTGCACACCTTGTTAGGTGTAGTCACAGATGGGGATATTCGTCGAGGGCTATTATCGGGCAAGGGCCTTAATACTCCTGTATCTGATGTAATGAACTCGTCACCAGTAACAGCAACATCACTAAATTCAAGAGATCACCTAATTGAGGAAATGAATAAGCTCGATATATTGTTCATTCCTATCGTTGATAACGGGAAATTAGTTGGCCTCGAAACTCTTCACCGCGCTCTAGTAAACAAACCAAGTTATCAAAACCCAGTCTTTATTATGGCTGGAGGTTTTGGTACCCGTTTGAAACCTCTGACAGATAGCTGCCCCAAACCGATGCTAAAGATCGGTGATAAACCAATTCTTGAAACGGTGATACGAAGCTTTACTAAAGCGGGTTTCGTTAACTTTTATATCTCTACGCATTATATGCCTGAACAAATTCAAAACCACTTTGGCGATGGTAGTGATTTAGGCATTAACATCACCTACGTCCATGAGAATGAACCGCTAGGAACAGGTGGCGCATTAGGCTTATTACCTGACGACCTACCTAAAGATTTACCTCTCATTATGATTAATGGAGATGTTCTAACAAAGGTAGATTTTCAACGCTTGTTAGAATTTCATATAGACAATAATGCTGATGCAACAATGTGTGTCCGTGAATACGACTATCAAATCCCTTACGGTGTAATAAATGGAGAAGGAAACAAAATAACGAGTATGGTCGAAAAACCAATACAACGTTTTTTCGTGAATGCTGGTATTTATGTGGTTTCACCTCAAGTCATTGATTCTGTGCCAAAAAATCACCGTATAGATATGCCTACGTTGTTAGAGCAACATATGAATAAACGCAACAATGTATTGATGTTTCCAATCCACGAGTATTGGTTAGATATTGGCCGCATGGACGATTTCAATCGAGCGCAGGCTGATATCCATAGCTTAGAGATGTTCTAATGATTGACACTAAAAGAGTATTGGCGATTATCCCTGCCCGCGGTGGCAGCAAACGACTACCAAGAAAGAACGTGCTGCCTTTAGCTGGAAAACCATTAATTGGGTGGTCAATTGATGCAGCCAAAAAGAGTAAGTATGTTGATCAAGTATTCGTTAGCACAGATGATCAGGAGATAGCGGATGCCTCCTCCCTATTTGGTGTCGACGTTCCAGAACTAAGACCAGACCACTTAGCATCGGATACAGCAACGACAGAGAGTGTTCTAACTTATACGTTAGAAAAATTTGGACGTGACATAGATATAATTGTACTGCTTCAACCAACATCTCCATTGCGAACGGCTCAACATATCGATGAAGCATTGGATCTGTTCATTGAAAAACAGGCTTTCTCCGTAGTTTCCGTTACACCATGTGAACACCCACCACTTTGGGCTAACACGCTTCCAGAAGATGGCACAATGGGAGACTTTATTCGCCCTGAAGCATTAAAGCGCTCTCAAGATTGCGGTGATTTTTACCGATTCAATGGGGCTATTTATATCTTCGATGCTCGAAAGCTTATGGAGTATGGTGAAATTAAATACACGGAAAAATCCTTTGCCTACGTGATGGAAAATCGAGTTTCTTTTGATATTGACCAACAATTAGATTTTGAGCTTGCCGAGTTTTTTATGAACAAAAAGGGCTAAACAGCCCTTTTCACTTTATATTACTACTTAAGCAACTTCTCAAAAAACTCCAAATGCTTCTTCACTGTCACTCGTGAACTAAAGCTTTCATCTAGGCGCTTCTTAGCCGCTTCACTCATTGTTGTGCACTTTGCCTTATCTTGTGCGAGCTTGTCCATAGCCTCCCCTAACGCCTTGGCGTCACCAGTCGGGACAATATAACCAGTCTCGCCATCTACAACGAGTTCAGGAGCTCCACCGGTAGTTGTCACTACTGAGGTTGTGCCATTTGCCATCGCTTCGACAATCGTGCGTGGTAGCCCTTCTCCGCTAATCGATGGCTGAACTTGAAAGTCAGCCATACACATGATTGAAGGGATGTCAGTACGATGACCAATGTAGTGAATGCGCTCACTCATAGGACTTGCTTTCATTTCATCAAAATGAGGCTCGTAGCCGCTGCCCGCTAAGATCAAATGGAAGTTCGGTGCAGTAATGTATTTGGTCGCCTCAAGTAAGACAGAGATGCCCTTACTTGGCCTTACGTGCGCTGCAGTAATCGCGACGACATCATCTTCATTCAAACCAAACTCAGAACGCTCGGTTGGTGGTACTTTATACCAATCCAATTCATGCCCTTTGTATATGGTAACAACGTTATCTTTGTTCTTCCAAACACGCTTCACCACATCTTGTCGAACCGCTTCAGAAACACAAACTATGCCATCCACACGAGGATGTAGCTGTGTTAGATAAGCACTTGGGTCATGTCGATATAAACCTCCAGTAGTGCCTCGATAAACGACTAATTTAACCTTGAAGCCAATACAGGCAAACGCCGCATTAGGTATCGTTTTTGAGTTGAAAGCATAGCAGATGTCGTAATCATGCGTTTTCAGCTCGTGGCGGATCTTTTTAATGGTGTCAAAACAAACTTTACGCTTTGGGTAACCATCAACGACTCGAATACCGCACTCTTCTAGCTTTGATACATGCTCAGACTCACCTTGGGTCATGATAGTGACTTGGTGACCTTGACGCGCAAGCTCTATAAAAATCGCAGCTTCTGGACGCAAACTATTCCATGCATGTAAGTAAGATGCACAAACTAAAATCTTCATCTCTCGGTTCCTATTTGGCTTGGTCGTTTGAGCTGTCATCTGAGCGGTTTTCAAGAATCCACAAACCGACGTATTTATTGAAATTCACTTGAGCGTAAGTCATCGCCATAATGAAGCCGACACTGCCATCCATAAAGCCACGGCGAATGATATACACAAGGAAGAACGTCCATATTGCACGTAACAAAGCTAAAAATAAGCCGTGTGATTTCTTACCTTTGCGATGGTACTTTTGCGAGCCAAGCCAAGCGTACTGCGCTGCTTTATCTAGGCCGTGGCCATAATCACGATGAGTGTAATGAAGAAGAAACCCCTTCAGTACTCCTGTAGAGCCTTGCTCAGGAACGACGGTCTCGTGAACCTCGTCTAACGTATATCGAGAGCCTTCTCTCTTAAACAGTCTTAATACTGCACGAGCACTGCGGCCATGTTTTAGAGTCGTACCATACAAAGTCACTCCCCAAGGAAGTTTATACGCTGTGTGTTTGATTTGATCTTGTTTTAATAGTTCAACAAGAGCCTTGCTCATCTCTTCATCTAATGCTTCATCAGCATCGATTGATAGCACCCAATCACATGTCGCTTTATCTAGCGCTCGCTGCTTTTGCTTACCAAAGCCAGGCCAATCAGTGATTGTCACGTTATCTGTATATTTTTGGCATATTTCAACGGTTGCATCTGTTGAGCCACTGTCTAAAACAATCAGTTCATCGGCAATATCAACAACAGATTTAAGGCAAGTTTCAATTCGGTCTTCTTCATTCTTGGTAATAACAATGACAGACAGGGTATGTTTTCTCATTATTCAGCCCTAGAATTTCCAATAGTTTAATGATTTACGGATTTTAAAGTTACGAATCCAATTTTTTGGCTTGTTATCTTGCCAGCCGCTTTCTAGCACATCAGTAATAGCACTCAGAACTCTCGCTGAGGATTGCCCATCTAAATATGGCGTTATTGACGGGCCGTAATGAGCGATAGCGTTATCTCTTTCTTCATCAGGTAGCATTGCTTGCTTAATTGCTGACTCTAATTGCTCGGCTTGAGTAATGTTAATAAAGCTTGCTTGAGGGTCTCGATTATTTACCGTGACAACAGGCTTATTGAGCAACAAGAATTCCTGAAATATCGATGAGTTGTCACACACCATAACATCAGCACGATGTTGCATTTCAATCACTCGGTCATTATCGAAAAAGAGAAGGTTATCCCCTTCCAGTGCTTGATATTTCGCTCTCGTCTCTTGATTCATTTTCGGATGAAGAGTCACTAACCATCGCCACTGACTCAGTTGACTGAGGCGCTTAAGCTCTTCATAAACCAACTCTGCACACGATAAGCTTGGCGAAAAAGTGGAAGCGAACAGAATTTGAGGTCTCTCATGACGATTCTCACTAGCTTGATAATTAAACAAGCTATCGAGCTTCAGCCACCCGGTCTCTTTAACTTGAAAATAGCCGCGCTGCTTAGCTAGCGGCTCAAGCGAGCTTGTTCTTTCATGGCCTTCGGTGCAATACAAATCAAATAGACCACGTTCAGGGTATAAGTTCCCACGTTTACTCTCGTTCAAACCATGAAATACTTGTACCTTCAACCCTGGAATAAACGCTGGAACACGATCACCGGGCACTAGAACGGCAGAAGGATTAAAGGCAATAGCTTCTGTCAAAGAGACGTTCTGCTCTTGATCCAGTAAAAGATGTTCAGAAGCGTCTTCACCAACAAGCAACCACTTAACCTCATGGCCGAGTTGCTTCGCGTAATCATAGAATGGGCGAAGAATAGCAAATGAATAATTTTGCTCGACGTAGAGCAAGAAACGATAGGTTTGATCGGTTTGCATAAGCGATGAGATAAAATTCACCATGTCCGTTTGAAAGCGCAACTAAGCATTTAATTATAACGCTCTTTACTTTCGAGATTGAAGAAAATACTCTTCTGAATATTGATTTTACCTTCTGGTGTCACTGTTCTTATGCTTATACGACTTATCTATACTCTCATATTGTCATTAGCTTCTCCGCTACTGCTGTATGGGCTTTATAAGAGCAAACCTGGAAAGCCAAGTTTTGGTCAGCGTTGGAAAGAACATTTCGGGATCACACCGCAAACTCAAGGTAAGAATCCTATCTGGATTCACGCAGTATCGGTTGGTGAATCGATTGCCGCCGTACCGATCATCAAGCAACTGAAGCGACGCAATCCAAACCAAGCCATTATCGTTACCACGACAACCAGCACGGGTGCAGAGCAGATAGGAAAACTCGGTGATTTAGTCGAGCATCGCTACATGCCGATTGATTTTTCTTGGTGTATTCGAGGTTTTTTGAAGACTGTTCAGCCTAAACAGATGTTAATCATGGAAACCGAGTTATGGCCAAACACACTGTACTGCGTCGCGAAAGCTGGAATCCCCATTTCGGTACTCAACGCTCGCCTATCTGAACGCTCGTGCCAGCGTTATGCTAAATTCCAAGCCGTTTTTGATCTCTTAGCCAAAAATCTCTCTCAAGTACTTTGCCAATACCCAAGTGATGCTGAGCGTTTTATACGATTAGGGTTAGATAAAACATCTGTGCATGTGACTGGGTCGATCAAGTTTGATATTGAAGTTTCAGCGGAACAAATATCAAAAGGCAAAGCGTTACGTGAACAAATTGGCTTTGAACGCTGTGTGTGGATAGCAGCCAGCACTCATCAAGGCGAAGATGAAATTGTCTTAGACACTCATAAACAGCTCCTTAAAGACAATCCGAATACCTTACTGATGATTGTGCCTCGTCATCCTGAGCGATTTAATCAAGTGACGGAACTGGCTAAACAACACCAATTCAACACCATCACTCGAACGAGTCAGCAACCAATCACCTCTAATGTTGAAGTGTATATTGCGGATACGATGGGAGAAATGTTGGTATTACTCGGCGGATCTGATGTGTGCTTTATGGGAGGAAGCCTTGTGGGCGATAATGTAGGTGGCCACAATCTTCTAGAACCGGCGGCCCTGCAGTTACCTTTACTCAATGGCCCTAGCTATTTTAACTTCAGCGAGATCACAGACAAACTACTAGAAGCTCAAGCCGTCACTATTTGTCAAGATAGCCAAGATATCGCAGGCCAACTCCAACAACTGTTCAAACAATCAGAACTGCGTAAAACTAAAGGTTTAGCGGCTTATCAAGTTGTTGAGCAGAACCGAGGGGCGTTGGATAAAACCTTGGAAATTACAACCATCAACCAAGTTACTAAGTAGCACCTAAAGGAAAAAATGATTATAGTTTGGGCGGGTTTTTAAAATTCTGAGGTTATATGTTCTATATGATTGGTTCAGCTCTATTTCGAGCACTGGAGAAGGCACATATAAAAGAGAAGGAAGCGAAATATAAAAGACGCTACTCTATTGATAGTACCTTTGATTTGAAACGAAGCCACGTTAGGTTTTATGGAAAAGGCGACATTATTGGTGGTGCTGAGTCCTATGTTGGTCACAACGCGGCTATACAAGCAATGCTCGGGTATACCGTTAAAATAGGTAGAAGAACTCGTATTAGCCATAATGTTAGAATGTACACATCATCAACAGAGACTCAACAAGATTTCACGCAACGTCCTCTAAAAAGCTATTTTGGCAATATTGATATTGGCGAGGGGGTCTGGATTGGTGCTAATACTGTAATCCTCCCTGGCGTAACAATAGGCAGCAATGTTGCCATCGGTGCCAATAGTGTGGTTACAAAAGATATACCTTCAAATACTGTTTATGGTGGTGTACCTGCAAGATTTATAAAGAATAAATAGTTTTATTCATTTGCCTTGTAGCCCTGAACTAAGGCCTCCCAATCCGGCTCTTGCCATTGAATCTGGCGCTTGTTCACTTCTTTTAAGAACGAGCGCTTTAAGCGATTCAAGTTGCCTTCTTTCCAGTCATCACCCGCTTGATGACCACACTTATCAAAATCAATAATCCACACGTTTTGCGAGTCATCAAGCAAGATATTATGAATGTTGAGATCGGTATGATTAACCCCAGCATCGTGCATCTTGCGTACCTCTTGGCCAATTCGACGATAAATATCCGCATCTATCGGGCCATTGACCAAGACATCAACCAGATCTTTAGCATTGGGAATTCGTTCAGACATTAAGTCCGCTCGATAAAGTAGTCCGCTTTTAATGGCTCTAGCAGCAACGGGCTTCGGTACATTCACACCTGCGTTTGCCAATGCCTTGAGAACATTAAGCTCCATCGCACAGCGCGTGCTTTCCCAATCAGAGAAACGATATTGGTCTTCGACTAGCTTCCCAAACAATCCGCCACGGCGATAATGGCGCAATGCGGCCTGTATTCCATCAAGCTGAATGAACCATGTGGTACCGCGTCCTTGAGCACTGCCGGAAATGGCGTCTTGTTGCTGCCAATATTCAGCCTCAAAAATCTGAGCGATATCGCCCTCTGGTACCTGAGCCAAAAGTTCAGGGTCGTACCAAATTGTTTGGTTCTTGGTGCTAATCGTTTCCATCTATGAGGCCTTTGGGTCGCTTTTCGTCATTGCTATTTTACAACTAATGCGAGTATCTGCATAATTCTGATGTTATTCACTTTTTTCGGGCACTTTATGTCACTGTTCTCAACTGCACCTCAATCTCTTTGCATACTTCGCCTCTCCGCGATTGGCGATGTTTGTCATGCTATCTCTGTGGTTCAAGCCATCCAGAAGCAGTGGCCTGAAACGAAAATCACTTGGATAACGGGCAAAATAGAAGCCATGTTGATCGGCGATCTACCCGGTATTGAGGTGATTGTTTTCGATAAGAAACAAGGCTTCAAAGGAATGCGTGAATTATGGCGTCAGCTATCTGATCGTAAATTTGATGCACTTCTGCATATGCAAGCCGCACTCAGAGCCAGCGTGCTATCTTGGGGGATCAAGGCGAAGTGCAAAGTGGGATTTGGCAAAAACCGTACTCGTGAAATGCAGTCACTCTTTACCAACCGCCACCTACCTATCTCGGACAAGTTTCATGTATTGGATAACTTTGCCGAATTTGCTCGCTACATTGGTGTACCCTTCGACAAACCTCAATGGGATATCCCTTTAACACCTGAAGATGAACAACTAGCAATCAGTACCATAGCAGACAAACCGACCTTGGTTATCTCCCCAGCTGCAAGCAAAGATTCACGCAATTGGTTAACTGAGCGATATGCAGCTATTGCTGATTATGCTGTCGAACAAGGCATGCAAGTTGTGTTATGTGGTTCTCCAGCACCAAGAGAAGTTAACCTAGGTAGCGACATCGAAAAATTATGCCAGTCGCCAGTTATCAACTTGATTGGCAAAACGAATTTGAAGCAACTGACTGCCGTACTGAAACATGCAACGGTGGTATTGGCACCTGATACTGGCCCAGCCCACTTGGCAACTACGCAGTCAACGCCTGTAATCGGCTTGTACGCGCACAGCGATCCTCGTAGAACAGGACCTTACAACGATCTCGATATCGTAGTGAGTGTTTATCAACAGCACGTAGAAGCACAACAAGGTAAACCAGTCGCAGACCTTCCATGGGGAACCCGTGCTAAAGGCGATGACCTGATGAAAGACATCACTCTCGATATGGTAAAGCAGCAACTCGATAAGGCCTTAAACTCTAGTAAAGCACCGAATTCGAACACTACATTAAGCAAGGACCGCTAAAATGAGCACACACGTTATTTATCCAGGAACTTTTGATCCGGTGACCAATGGCCACCTTGATATCATTGTTCGTGCCGCTAGCATGTTTGACCATATCACTGTTGGAGTAGCAGCGAGCCCAAGTAAAAAAACCATGTTTGAGTTAGATGAACGTGTAGAGTTGTTACGTGATGCGGTATCTCACTTGCCTAACGTGTCTGTCGAAGGATTTTCGGGGTTACTGGTCGATTTTGCTAAACAGCAGCAAGCGAATGTGTTGGTGCGAGGACTAAGAACAACTATGGATTTTGAGTACGAGTTTGGACTCACCAGCATGTACAGAAAGCTACTTCCAGGCCTTGAAAGTGTATTTTTAACACCTTCAGAGGAGTATGCATTCCTCTCTTCGACAATAGTTCGAGAAGTGGCCATTCATGGTGGGGACATTAGCCAGTTTGTGCCACAAAAGGTGGCAGCCGAGATAAAGCTGAAGACTGCCAAGTAATTCTCTTTACCTACACCGAAAAAAATAGCGCTCAGTGAGCGCTATTTTTTATTCAAAGTTTATCAATTACTACAGCGAGTGATAGGCCTTATACCAATCCGCGAAAGCTTTCGCCCCTTCTTGGATCTTCACTTGAGGCTTGTAGCCAACGGCTTCAAACAGATCTTCCGTATCAGCATAAGTCGCGTACACATCACCCGGTTGCATTGGCATGAAGTTCTTTTTCGCTTCAATACCTAGAGCACTTTCTAATGCTTCGATGTAGTCCATTAGTTTAACTGGGCTGCCATGGCCGATGTTAAACACGCGATACGGAGCAGAACTGGTCGCTGGCGAGCCTTGCTCCACAGTCCAATCTGGCTGCTTAGCCGGAATACGATCTTGAACACGAATAATGCCTTCAACAATATCATCGATATAAGTGAAATCACGCATCATGTCGCCATTGTTGTAGATGTCGATCTGTTTGCCCGCTACGATTAAGTTCGCAAACTTAAACATCGCCATATCAGGGCGGCTCCAGGGGCCGTAAACCGTAAAGAAGCGAAGGCCTGTCGTTGGTACGTCATATAAATGAGAATAGGTATGTGCCATCAACTCATTCGACTTCTTAGTCGCGGCGTATAGTGAGATAGGGTGATCAACACTGTCTGCTGTATGGAATGGCATTTTTTGGTTCAGGCCATAAACAGAGCTCGATGAAGCGTAAACTAGGTGTTCAACCTTGTTGTGACGACAGCCTTCCAAAATTGCCAAGTGGCCAACAAGGTTGCTGTCAGCATATGCCATTGGGTTATCAATTGAGTAACGAACGCCAGCTTGCGCTGCTAAATGAATCACACGGTCAAATTTTTGCTCAGCAAACAGCGAAGCCATTCCTTCTCTATCAGCAAGATCTAACTCGATAAAGGTCAGGTTTTCATGTTCAATGCGTTTTAGTCGGTCATGTTTTAAAGAGACTTCGTAGTAATCATTTAAGTTATCAATACCGATAACCTCATGTCCTGCCGCACATAGTCGCTCTGACACTGCGGAGCCGATAAAACCGGCAACGCCAGTTACTAAATATTTCATTCTACTATTCTCAATTCGTATCATTAATGTAATTGTAGCGACTAGCCCGCATATCTACTAGCAGTAAAAAGTGAACGTAAGTTCAGTTTTTTTAAACTTGGCACTCTTCACAAAAGAACGTATTCCTCTGCCCTATTTTTAACTCTTGGATTAGAGCTTCGCAGTTAGGGCACTTTTCACCGGCTTTCCCATAGACTTGTAGCTCTTGGGCGAAATATCCCGGCTTACCATCTGCTTGCGCGAAATCTTTTAAAGTGGTGCCACCTTGTTTGATAGCAGTGGCAAGTACCTCTTTAATCTCTTGAGTTAACAAGATCCACTCGGCTTGAGTTATCTTGTTAGCAGGGCGAAGTGGATGAATTCGTGAAGAAAATAATGCTTCGTTGGCGTAGATGTTACCCACACCGACCACTACTTTGTTGTCCATGATGAACTGTTTGACGGCCACTTTTCGCTTTGCAGCTTTTTCAGCGATGTAGTCTGCGTTGAAGTCGTCAGTTAGCGGCTCAGGACCAGAGCCAAGTAGTACAGTATGTATCTCATCAGGCGCCGACCATAGCCAAGCACCAAAACGACGCGGATCGTTGTAACGCAATATCTTGCCATTGGTGAGCTTCAGATCAACATGATCGTGTTTTGCTGGCGGGAAATCTGCGTCTAACACGCGCAGTGAGCCAGACATACCAAGGTGAACAATTGCTGTGCCTGTATCTGTCTCAATCAATAAGTACTTTGCGCGACGCGAGATTGAGCGAATCACCTGCCCTTCTAATCGCTTAAGTTCTTGTGGGATATCCCAACGTAGCTTAGGCGTGCGAAAAGTAAGAGTTTTAATCATCTCACCGACTAAATGAGGCGAGATCCCCATGCGGCTTACTTCAACTTCGGGTAATTCAGGCATAGTTAGTCGTCCGATTTAGGTGGTTTGTCTGATATAGGTAGCTTGTCTGCGTTAAAGATATGGTCTGATTTAAATGAATCTTCTGAGCTAAAGCTTGGAAACAAGTAGCTCTCTTCAATAGACACCGCCAACCACTGATCATTCCAGTTTTTTAGCAGCCAGAACTGAGGCAGTTGATAATAGGTAATGCGTTGTGGTTCTTCTTGATCTTGATACCACACCTCGATGGTGTGCGGGGTATTCAGTTGTGGTGAGAGGTCGGTATAGGTTTGAGAATCGACTTCGGTGCCCACAAGTTCCTGCCATCGCTGCGACAACTCTTGCGCATTGGTAGTTTGAGGAAGTGCTATATCTTTAAATTGATAAACCCAATGATCGTCTTCCAGCACAACGGACCAATTAGCAAAGTGCAAAGCTTGAAGCTCAGCAGCTGGATTTAAAAGAGAAGGATAAGGACTGCTGACCGTAACTTCAGGTTCGGGCTCGATCAAATAAGCTTTGATCAATGTTGGAAGGTTTAACACCCCAATAAAAGCAATCACACTGAACATGAGTATGTTGTTCCATCGGCGTCCACGATATCTCATCTGATTCTGCTCATCTAACCTATTGAGTGTTCAGTATATCGTGAAAAAGGCGATACTTTCTATGTTGCGCTATTTTCTATCACATAAGCCCATCGGCAAGTGTAACGTCTGTGCGGTAGGTGCCAAATTGAGCCAATGAAACTTACGTCTATCAAAAACACTTAGTCTTCTCGAAAAAGCTTAAGCTTCTCAAAAAACCTTAGACCTCTCAAAACAATAAGGCTTCCCAAATTTTGGGCATAAAAAAACCCAGCTATAAGCTGGGTTTTTAATTTATTCTTCTATAAAAGAAGAGACAAAGGGGCTATCAATTACTTGATTTTAGCTTCTTTGTACATAACGTGCTGGCGAACTACTGGATCAAACTTTTTGATCTCAAATTTGCCTGGCATGTTACGCTTGTTCTTGTCAGTTGTGTAGAAGTGACCAGTTCCAGCAGAAGATACTAGACGGATTTTCTCACGAATGCCTTTAGCCATTGCTTAATTCCTCTTAAACGTTTTCGCCACGTGCACGGATATCAACAAGAACAGCATCGATGCCTTTCTTATCAATAATACGCATGCCTTTAGCAGTTAGACGTAGTTTAACAAAACGTTTTTCGCTCTCTACCCAGAAACGGTGAGTTTGTAGGTTCGGCAGAAAACGACGCTTGGTAGCATTGCGTGCGTGTGAACGGTTATTACCCGTTACTGGACGCTTACCAGTTACTTGACATACTCGGGACATGAATGTCTCTCCAAATCGTTTCAGCTCGATATCAACCTTGGTGGCCGAACCTCTCTATCAATTCTGAAAATAGAGGTAAAAACCATAATGGAAAATCCATTCAAGGCTATCAAAGGTCGCGTATTATACTAACTTGACATGCATTGCTCAAGACCCGAACAGATCCTTTTTAAGGATTTCGTGATCTTTTTTTGAACAGGGCAGCTATTTGAGTAATCAGAGCTGATTTAAGGTTCTAAAATGTGGGCGGAATGATAGCAGATTTAACGCAACTAACAACCTAAAATGTGATTCAAATCCATCCGCGTTCTGCAAAAGAGATAACTTCGCCATCTCCAACCACAAAATGGTCGAGAATTCGGATGTCCACCAGCGCCAATGCGTCGGTTAATCTGCGTGTAATTCGCCTATCTGCTTGGCTTGGCTCCGCGACACCAGAAGGATGGTTGTGCGCTAGGATTAATGCTGCTGCATTATGATGAAGTGCCCGTTTCACTACTTCTCTAGGGTAAACTGATGCGGCATCGATGGTTCCTTCAAACATCACTTCATCCTTTATTACCCTGTTTTGATTATCTAGGAACAAGATATAGAAAATATACTCGAAAGATACAACTTGGTATGGCTTGGGCTAGTGAGTGCATCGCCTCGAGATAAAGTTTCGCCCAAATAACGTTGCGTCATCTCTAAAACGGCCTGCAACTGGACATATTTCGCCTGCCCCATCCCTTTATGAGCACAAAACTCAGTCTCGGTTGCAGAAAAAAGTTGGCGCAACGAACCAAAATCTTTGATCAACTTGTCAGAAAGCTCTAAAACGTTCATTCCTTGTGTGCCCGTTCGAAGAAATATCGCTAACAACTCCGCATCACTTAAAGAATCTGGCCCTCGACTCAGTAACTTTTCTCTTGGCATCGACTCAACAGGCATCTTACTTATAGGCATATAAAGGCTATTTAGGGTCATGAATACGATCCATCAGCTTAATGAGCTTGCCACCAGAGATCCTTTGATAAAGAAAAAAGGAAACGAGTCGCTAGCAAAACCGTGTAATTGATAAGTTTGATAACACCAATTTGATGAGCATCAAATCTGTTCCAATTCTGCTTCTAGGCACTAATCCTTTGTTCTGATATCGTAAGTCCCAGAGAAATTAAGGAACAGAATCATGCAAACATTGGTTAATCAACTGGATAACGCTGACCTACAAGGCCTAGCTGGGAAAAAAATCCTACTTGGCATTAGTGGTGGTATCGCTGCGTATAAATGTGCCGAACTGACTCGACGCTTAATTGAACGTGGGGCGCAAGTACAAGTCGTGATGACGAATGCAGCCAAGGAGTTCATCACTCCTCTCACCATGCAAGCCGTCTCTGGAAGGCCAGTGTCTGATAGTTTGCTTGATCCTGCTGCTGAAGCTTCCATGGGGCACATCGAACTGGCGAAATGGGCTGACCTAGTCTTATTAGCACCCGCAACCGCTGATCTTATTGCACGCATGACCGCAGGCATGGGTAACGACCTACTGACCACTTTGGTTTTAGCAACCGATGCGCCAGTTGCGGTATCTCCGGCAATGAACCAACAGATGTACAGCCACCCTGCAACTCAAGAAAACATCGCGACGCTAAAACGTCGTGGCTGTGAAATCTGGGGCCCTGCTGCAGGCGAACAAGCGTGTGGCGATGTCGGCATGGGGCGCATGCTAGAGCCAATGCAGCTCGTGCACCGTTGCGAAGACTTCTTCCAACCTAAGCCTCTTGCTGGCCGTTCTGTGTTGATTACTGCAGGTCCAACTCGCGAAGCTATCGATCCTGTGCGTTACATTACTAACCACAGTTCGGGCAAGATGGGCTATGCACTGGCTGAAGCGGCCGCTAAACAAGGTGCAACAGTGACTCTAATCAGTGGCCCTGTTTCACTTGCGACGCCAAACAAGGTTAATCGCATTGATGTCGACAGCGCACAACAGATGTTTGATGCTGTGAGTACCAATGCAGCTCAACACGATATATTCATTAGCTGCGCTGCAGTAGCCGACTATCGTCCACAGTCCATTGCAGACCAAAAGCTTAAAAAGGTCGATGGTAAAGACGACATGACCATTCAAATGGTTAAGAACCCAGACATTGTCGCTTCTGTTGCCTCAATGACAGAAGGCCGTCCATTTACTGTCGGCTTCGCTGCAGAAACTCAAGACGTTGAGAAGTACGCGCGCGGCAAACTGGAAAGAAAGAACCTCGATATGATTTGTGCTAACGATGTCTCTGTCGAAGGCCAAGGCTTCAATAGCAGCAGTAATGAATTGCACCTTTATTGGAAAGACGGTGATAAATCTCTGCCACTGGATAGTAAAGACACACTTGGTTTCCAGATCCTCGATCAGATCCAACAGCTTATTGGTGCATAAACGCACAAATTTGCTCTGACAATCTGCTGACACCTCTCGATTCTGTTGACCTAGGGCTCACAAAACTAGGAAACAGAATTGAATGGTGTTTATAATCCTGCTTCACTCAATCCTCATCTTTAGGAAAGGAAGTAAATAGATGGCTGGTACTCGAAAATCAAACCGTCGTGAAGAAATCCTACAAGCTCTCGCACAAATGTTGGAATCGACCGAAGGTGCTTCTCGTATCACAACGGTAAAGTTGGCCAAGCAAGTCGGCGTATCTGAAGCTGCGCTCTACCGCCACTTCCCAAGCAAAGCTCGCATGTTTGAAGGCCTAATAGAGTTCATTGAAGAAGCGTTGATGTCTCGAATCAACCGTATTCTCGATGAAGAAAAAGACACTCTTGAGCGTATCCGCCTCGTGATGCAACTTATCTTAGTCTTTTCTGAGCGCAACCCTGGTTTGACTCGTATTTTGTCGGGCCATGCCCTAATGTTTGAGAATGAGCGCCTGCGTGAACGCATCAATCAGCTTTTTGAGCGTATTGAGACTCAACTTCGCCAGATCTTACGTGAAAGGAAGCTTCGTGAAGGGAAATCGTTCCCTGTTGATGAGAAGATCTTAGCGGCTCAACTGCTCGGTCAGGTTGAAGGCAGTCTGAATCGATTTGTACGTTCTGACTTCAAATATCAACCAACCGAAAATTTTGATGCTTACTGGGCTCTGTTAAGCGCTCAGATTAAGTAGCAATCAAATTAAGTAGCAATCAAATCTTAAGTGATGGTTATGATGACGAAAACTTCTCCGACAAACAGCACTGCACAACACGTTATTACTAAGCCACCTTTTACTCTGGCACTGCTCCACCCTAAATATTGGGGAGTGTGGTTCGGTTTTGGGCTATTGGCGCTTATCGTTAATGTTCTCCCTTACCGTATATTATTACTGCTAGGTCGTTCATTGGGTTCTCTTGGGGCTCGCTATGGTAAAAAGCGTGTAGCGGTCGCAACACGTAACTTGGAACTCGCCTTCCCAGATAAGCCAGCAGACGAAGTCGCTGCCATGGTCAGTGAGAATTTTAAGAATACTGGTATGGCGCTGATCGAAACCGGCATTACTTGGTTTTGGCCGACGTGGCGCTTCAAAAGAATCCTAGTAGATAAAGACACCCAAACACTACGAACTCACAAAGCCAACGGTAAAGGTGTTTTGTTGTGCTGTGTGCATGCATTGAACCTAGAGATCACTGCGCGAGCAATGGCCGTTCTTGGTATTTCTGGTTTAGGTGTTTATCGCCCGCACAACAACCCAGCTTACGAATTCATTCAATACCGTGGTCGTACTCAGAACGGCAACCGCCTTATCCATCGTAAAGACGTTAAGCGTATGATTCGAATCCTGCGTCAGGGTGAGATCCTTTTCTATCTGCCGGATCATGACTACGGCCGTAACAAGTCTGTGTTTGTGCCTTTCTTCGCAGTAGAAGATGCGTGTACCACTACAGGCACCAGTATTCTAGCTTACACTAGCCGATGCGCACTTGTTCCAGGTTCAGGTTTTAGAAATGCCGATGGTAAGTATGAAATCATGGCGGATGAGTCCATCGAAGATGACTATCCACGCAAAGATGAAAAAGCCGCGGCCGCTTATCTAAACCGCTATCTTGAGAAAATTATCTTACGAGCGCCAGAGCAATGGATGTGGCTACACAAACGCTTCAAAACCATGGAAGACCCAGAAATTGAGCGCGGCATTCGTTATAAATAGATAAGAAAGCAGCTCATCTCAATAGAAAAGTAAAAGGCCCGAAAGAGTTATCTCTCTCGGGCCTTTTTGCTTTTTCGATTCTTAACCTAGAGCGCTAAACCATCAGGTTCAACTTCTTCAGTTTACGAATTAGATACCATATTGAGCGCGGTACGCTTTTACTGATTCTAGATGTGCTGCGTCTGTGCCTTTCTCTTCAAGGAAAGTCACAAGGTCAGTCAGGCTAACGATTGAGATAATCGCACAACCGAAGTCACGCTCTACTTCTTGAATCGCAGACAACTCACCTTTGCCTTTCTCTTGACGGTCGATAGCAACAAGCACACCCGCTAAGTCAGCGCCGTTTGCTTGGATGATTTCCATCGACTCACGAATCGCTGTACCTGCAGTGATCACGTCATCCACTAGCATGATACGACCTTCAAGTTCGCTACCCACTAGGTTGCCACCTTCACCGTGGTTCTTCGCTTCTTTACGGTTGAAACAGTAAGGCGTGTCCACATCGTGGTGATCAGCAAGTGCAACCGCTGTTGTCGTTGCAATTGGGATACCTTTGTACGCAGGGCCAAATAGTACGTCGAACTCAATACCTGAATCTGCCAATGCTGCTGCGTAGAAGCGACCTAAGCGTGCTAGGTCACGACCTGTATTAAACAATCCAGCATTGAAGAAGTAAGGGCTCTTACGGCCAGACTTTAAAGTAAACTCACCAAACTTAAGTACTTCTTTCTCTAGTGCAAATTCAATAAATTCACGTTGATATGCTTTCATGTTTTTCCTCTACGTTTATTCAATAAAACTTAATTAACTTAAACTCTTCTTAGTATCTTCTAAGTAGTCGTGCTTTCCGCTAGGCAACAAGCTTGCGAACCTCGTGAGCTTACGAGTAGTAAGTGATTCGGGTGAGCAAGCGCAGTTAACAACGCGGAGGGCGCGAATACGACGAAGATAAAAAAATAGCCCCCGATGTGGGAGCTATCTAAAAACTAGTCGGCCAACGCAGCTTTCTGCGCTTCGACGATATCGGTAATACCCTTATTCGCCAGGGCTAAAAGCTGCATCAGCTCTTCGTGGCTGAACGGTTCGCCTTCTGCGGTGCCTTGAATCTCAATCATCTTACCGTCTTCCGTCATTACAACGTTCATGTCGGTATCAGCTGCTGAGTCTTCAACGTACTCAAGGTCACACAGTGCTTGTGCACCAACGATGCCCACTGAAACTGCCGCTACGTGGCCTTTCATTGGGTTCTTTTTCAGTTTGCCGCTTGCTAGTAGGCTGTTGATAGCATCAGCCATTGCAACGCTTGCACCTGAGATAGAAGCAGTACGAGTACCGCCGTCTGCTTGGATAACATCACAATCGACAGTGATCATGATTTCACCCATTACTTTCAGGTCAACAACAGCACGTAGGCTACGCGCGATCAGACGTTGGATTTCCATCGTACGACCACCTTGCTTACCGCTCGCCGCTTCACGACGGTTACGAGTGTGTGTTGCTCGTGGAAGCATACCGTATTCAGCGGTTACCCAACCCTTTCCTTGGCCTTTTAACCAACGCGGCACGTTTTCTTCTACCGTCGCATTACATAGAACTTTAGTGTTGCCGAACTCAACTAATACAGAACCTTCAGCATAAGCTGTGTAGTTACGAGTAATTTTAATTGGACGAATTTGATCTACAGCGCGGTCATTTGGACGCATTGGTATCTACCTTATTAACAGTCTGAAGTGATTTACTATCGAAAGAGTGCATCACCTAAGAAAGGGGTGAGACAGTTTTGATTGGGGCAAGATTATATAGCAGTTTATCTTTCAAATCTATTTACCATTCAAAGCGACTTGCGACTTAAGGAGACTTACGACTCAAAGGTACTTACCGTGAAAGGCTATTTATCGCGGAAAAGAGACAAGCTTCGGGTGCACCCCGTATCGTGATACTATGCGTGCGCGTTATTTTCAGAATGATAAAAGACAGGAAAATTCGATGATTTATAGTATGACCGCGTATGCACGCAAAGAAGTAAAAGGCGATTGGGGTACAGCAGTATGGGAAATCCGTA
Source organism: Vibrio sp. L5-1 (assembly GCF_021728315.1). Classification (NCBI taxonomy): domain Bacteria; kingdom Pseudomonadati; phylum Pseudomonadota; class Gammaproteobacteria; order Vibrionales; family Vibrionaceae; genus Vibrio; species Vibrio sp. L5-1. Next base: position 153,657 of record NZ_JAKKCQ010000006.1, read on the forward strand.
GTGTAAACCAACGCTACCTTGAAACTTACTTCCGTATGCCTGAACAGTTCCGTGGTTTAGAGCCGATCTTGCGTGAGCGTTTCCGTAAGCGTCTAGCGCGCGGCAAGGTTGAATGTAACCTACGTTTTGAAGCTAACCCAGCAGCGAAAGGCGAGCTAAGCATTAACGAAGGTTTGGCTCAGCAAGTAATCAATGCTGCTAACCAAGTAATGACCATGACAGGTGAAGACAGCCGTCTGAACCCATTCCAAGTTATGAACTGGCCTGGCGTGATGGAAACGCCAGAGCAAGACATGGATGCCATCAACAAAGATCTACTGGAAGCATTCAACGATGCCATCGCAGAGTTCATTGACGCTCGTGCTCGTGAAGGCGAAAACATGAAAGCGCTCATCGTACAGCGCTTAGATGCTATCACTGAAGAAGTTGTTAAAGTTCGTGCACGCATGCCTGAAATCCTAGAATGGCAACGTGAACGTCTTCTTACCAAGTTTGAAGATGCAAAAATTGAACTTGAAGGTTCTCGCGTTGAGCAAGAGCTTATCCTACTGGCTCAGAAGTCAGACGTAGCAGAAGAGCTAGACCGTTTAGACTCTCACGTGAAAGAAGCAAATGTCGTCTTGAAGAAGGGGGGTGCTTGTGGCCGTAAGCTTGACTTCATGATGCAAGAGTTCAACCGTGAGTCAAACACGCTAGCGTCTAAGTCTATCAGCACAGACATCACAGCATCAGGCGTAGAGCTTAAGGTTCTTATCGAACAGATGCGTGAGCAGATCCAGAATATTGAATAACAGTTTGTCAGTAACACGCTGTGAATAAGCCATTAGCTGAATCAGTGTTGATTAGATCAAGATAAGCTCCTAGTTTTAGGGGCTTTTTTTATGGATACAATAATGCCAATCAGGATGAGTAAGTGAGCAGGTTGTTACGCAGGAGATTTGTTTGGAGCAAGAGATAAAGATAGACACAGCTACAGATAGAACAGAGAAGCGGATGTAGCAAAGGATTTTAGAATATTTTGAGGGGGGTATTACAGGTGGAACTAGAGGGGAAAGATTTAAGGGAGAAAGTGACGCAAGTTGCTAATGCAACCTGCGCCGACTTAAAATCTTATAGAGCTACAACGTTTGCAGCTTGAAGACCTTTTTGGCCTTGCTCTACTTCGAAAGACACTTGTTGGCCTTCTTTAAGAGTCTTGAAACCTTCAGATGCGATAGCACGGAAGTGAACGAATACGTCAGCGCCGCCGTTGTCTTGAGTTAGGAAACCGAAACCTTTCTCTTCGTTAAACCATTTTACTACGCCGTTTGTTTTGTTAGACATGATGTGTCCCTTATATAAAAATAAAAAATTAATCGCCAAAAGTGCGATGCGCTGAAAGCTTGAATTATTTAATGTATCTATGAAGCCAAGGGAAACACTGAGAATAACAATGAAGCAATACTAAGGGTTTTACTTTACAACTGATGTTTCATTTAATAACTCTGAAAACAGAGCGAGGCCATTCTTGGTGATCTGGGTCGGGTTGTAAAGCTTTATTTGAAAATAATTGATGTTTTTTTGTTCGGTTGGCTTAAATTACAGCCCTACTACGCCATTAAGCTCATTTATAACGCTTTGATCTTAAGAAATTTACTCATAGTACGACTCTCTAAGCACTCCCCCTCAGGTAAGTCCGTATTTCTAGTATGCATAGAAAAGCTCAACCCCATCCCAGGTTTGAACCAGTAATTAAGACGACCTTATTTTCTGGTTGTTGAGCTTTATTTGTCATCATTATGTCTTTTTGATGATTAGCACTGATGATCGGGTAAGTCTTGGGTTTTATAGAGATCGGCAATGTCGTGATTCTTATCTCTATGTTTAGCTTCATCTTCCCTTATGCAGAAGAGCACATCCAAAAACGTAGCATTCTCGGGTAAGCGATAATATTTAATCGCAATTTCAGGCGCGGGATGATTGGGCAACGTGCCATCTTGAATTTTCGAGATATATTCGGAGTAACTATTACAAGCTTCCTCTTCAAAATACCCAACAATCCTATGTGCCGTTTTAGATGAGACTAAGTAAATCAATCCATAGATGAGTAGAAAGATGAACTGTAATAGCATCACTAAAATGCGCTCTATAATGGACGGGTTGGTAACGGTATGGAAAATCATCAAATGCATCCGTTCATTATCCGCTTCGTCCAGTAGCTCTTTGATCCAACCACCATCGTCTTTCATGCGGCGCAGAGCTTTGAGGTGATTGAACACTCCCGCCACCATGCCCGGCACCGCCGCTATGGTTTCTAACAGCATGGCTCGTTTAGCTAAGTGTTTTCCATAAAACAAGTTAAGTGTCTTTTTGAGAAGTCGAGTAACAAGAAGTGCAACCTTTTCGGAGAAGATTTCAGGTTTATAATGAGTGCTTTCAAAATGCATAGCGTGTTCCTTATATGAGTCTATTACTTACTAATCAACATTCATGCCAAGACACAAACCCTTGTACATCAAGGTAAAAAAAACAATTAGAGTCTTATTGACAGCAAAATTACCGTAATTAAAAAGACATCTTTATGTCTTTTAGACACGTCGAGGGCAATAAAAAACCCAGCAACATGGCTGGGCTCTTATTAGCTTATAACCTGCTTGATTTACTCATCCGGCTGCTTGGTTCTTAGATCGACATATGGCCAATAATGATGCCCAACACGAATCAAGAGTGTTGCTGCGGCCAAGATAAATGCCGCTAAAGATAACCAAACGATCAATACCGCATCGAGTTCTTTCATGCCTAAAGTGATATAACGAGCAATTGCCATCATCGCGATGTAGATGGGGTATCGCACTGGGATCTTACCGTTCATCACAAACTGCTGAACCATCGCCAACACTTCTAAATAGATAAACATCAGCAGAATGTCGGTCAATTGCACTCGGCGTTCAGCGAAGACATGCATGAACTCTTCGACCATCGCAAACAAGGTCGCCAGTGTGATCGCCACCAGCAATACCGCTTCCATAATGTGGAATACTTTTAAAAACGGCTTACTAAAAGATTTAGGCAAGTTAGAAGGCATAGTCACTCTTCAAAAAATAATTAATCCAGTCTCTACAATAGCATGCATCAATATAAGTCGCGTACTGTCAAAGCATCGCCATCAATTCACCGGTAACCACCAGTAAGAAGCAAAGGTAAGAAACAGCAGATAAAGCAATGGCCCCACATGCACTGCAGAGCCATCTGTTTGTCTTTTACTTAGCGGCTTTTTAGTGGCTAATTAGCCTTAAAGCAGAATCAGGTAAGTTAAGAACACCACACACAGGCCGTAGATAAGTGGATACACTTCTTTATACAAACCAAAACCACTAAAAATAAACTCAATTAAATTAAGTACCTAGGTTTGAAAGTATCATAATAGTACACGCTGATATCGGAGTTACTATGATTCAAAATCGTCATTTGGAATAGCAGATATGATTCCTCTCTTCTGCATGCCCTTTACTGAACAAAAACAACTGGTCACCTTTCACTTTATACATCAGTTCAATTTTAGCTCTTACCAGAGCGTCCATATCACGAACAAAGATCTCATTGCCAGTTGGCTTTAGATTCCAGTCGATATGTTGATAGGCAACCGATAGGAGACCATTCTCAGCAATGTAGTTTGCTTCATAATAGACTTCGTAGGGCTTGGTTTCTCCGACAAGTGTCTGAACATAACCTTTCTGAAAAATCAGCAAACTGTCATTTGAGGTAAACTCTAAAATAGAGCGATCAGCGATCTCTTGATAGTGACGATACCCTTGCGAAACAAACCCCTCATCAAGCTGAACACATGCCCAACGACTACCCGCTAACTGTTGTTGCTCAAACTTCCACTGATACAACGCCACACCGATGACACAGGTAGCAAGCGCAATATTGAAAACGATGACCGATTTTATCCGCATATTGATCGAGCCCTCCTAATTGCTTTCACCACCGTCTCTGATAAATCATCAATACTCACCGAATGATTCACGTAGCTTGCGTTCTTACTGCCGTGTTTCGCAAAAGCAAAAGTTTTAATCATATAAACGTCGTCGTCATAAGCAGACTCTGCGATTCGCAGATACATATCCGCATGACAGGTTGGAAACGATTGAGTCGCTAACTCATATGCGAGCAGTCGACCGTCACTTATTAAATAAGCACTGTCATAAAGATAAAAATCGGTCACGCCAATCTGAAAATGTTGATACTCACTAGGCTGGAGAAACTGTGGCTTTCGGATAAAAGGCTTAGTAAAAAAAACGAACACCAAACAGGCTAGCAGCAATACCGTCACAAACCCATGCCAAGAATACATGTTCATTTTCAAGGTAGGGGCAAGCTTAAGACTCACCTCTTCTAAGACGATTTCTTGCTCTTGGCCAACCCGAATTGCTCGGTTTCCTATTTTCTTAATCGGCTCTTTGCCACGGTGAATGTTCAGAACGTAGCCAATTTTGCTGACTGTTTTCAAGGTGACATCACGCGCGCCCAACTGCTCGAAGTTTTTCCTTAAACCTGAAATGACATTAGTGATCGCTTGGTCAGTGACTAATGCGCCCCCCCAACACGTTTCAAATAGTTGTTCACGAGTAACGTGAACACCCTGGTTTTCAAGTAACAAGCTCAACACTGCATATGGAAGCGGGCGTAATTGAATACATTCCCCATCGACATTCGATAAGGTTAGAGTCGTTGGATCGAGAATCAGATTGGAAAAGCAGACTCTATGCATACACTCACTATTACTGAAATTAGGGCTCACACAACCAAAAAACACACGCGTGAAGAGCTGGATCCTACCATTACCAAGTCAACTGCGTAAGCATTGAGTACAATCCATCTACCTAAAGCAAAAGTTCTTACAGAAAAAATACAACATCAACTATATCAATGAATTATGCAATAAAGATAAAAATATATAAAAGGGGAATTATCAATAAACCGACAACTCATGAAGTTTATATGAATTCCATCTTTAGTTTTATATTGCCATTGAACACATAATGCGCACCACTTTTTATCCCCGATGAGATGAATCTAATGAAAAAAGCAGTGATCCTTCTGGCAGCATTTTCTGCCTTTGCCAGTGCCCAAGAGCAAGCAGTTGAGAAAGACGTATCTGGCTTTTACCTAGGTGGTGGTTTTGGTACCACAACTTACGATGACGATGCCGCGTTTTCTACACTAGAAACAAAATACTCAACGCTTAAGTTGATTGGTGGCTATCAATTTAACCGCATTGTTGGCGTTGAAACACAATTCACCAAATACAGTAATATAACAGCATCAGGCTTGTCAGGTTATGCTATCGAGACAGCAGGCATATCTATTGCTGCAAACCTTGGCTACACCTTTGATAGCGGTTGGCGTCCATTTGGTACCATAGGTCTAACGCAGCTTTCATTTGATGTTGATGACTATGGTAGCAAAGATGAAACAGCATTGCGTCTGGGCGCAGGTGTAGAATACACACCAGCAAGCCTTGAGAACCTAAACTTCCGTGTGGCTTACGAAGTTGATACCTTCAGCGTTGATACTGGCCACTGGTTATACAATGATGTGACCGTCCAACTTGGTAGCTTCTACGCTGGCGCAACGTACAAATTCTAATAACGAACACTTCGTTGGCTAGTAAACGTAAAGAGGCGACCACCGTCGCCCTTTTTAGATGAACATCAGCAGAATGGCGGTAAGTTGAACTCAACGTTCAGCAAGAACGAGCATAAATTTAAGATACAACAGATACAACAGATACAACAGATACAACAGATACAAAAATGGCCCCACATTCACTGCAGAGCCATCTGTTTGTCTTTTACTTAGCGACTTTTTAGTGGCTAATTGGTAGTGGCGAATTAACCTTATAGAAGAATCAGGTAAGTTAAGAACACCACACACAGGCCGTAGATAAGTGGGTGCACTTCTTTGCGCTTACCCGCAACAACCATAGTAAATGCGTAGCTGATGAAACCCATCGCCATGCCGTTTGCTGGTGAGAAGCTTAAAACAGTGAACATGATGGTGAAGAAAGCCGCAATGCGTGACTCTTTCTTTTCCCAGTTAATCTGACCAAGACGGCCAACCATGTAGATACCCACCACGACCATCGCCGGCGCAACCATTGCCGCTGAGAAGATAGAGAAAATTGGGTATAGAAATAGAGACACTAGGAATAAGCCAGCCACCATGACTGCCGCTAAACCTGTTTTCGCACCTTGAGAAGAGGCAATACCCGATTCAGAGAAAGCAGTGATCGATGTGGTACCAAGAATCGAACCAATCACTGTTCCGCCTGCATCAGCAACTAAAGCCGATTTCGCATTTGGTACCTTGCCATCTTTGTCGATGATACCCGCATCACGACCAACACCAACAATCGTGCTTAAGCCATCGAAGAAATCGACAATCAGGAAGATAAGGACGATGAACAATAGGTCGAACATTTTCTCAGGGGTGAAAGCTGAGAAATCAAAGATCGCACCGAAGCTGCCCGCCATACTTGGTGGCATAGAAACGAATTGATCTGGGATTGGTGCGTTTGATGTACCTAAGAACACATCAGCCAAAATCGTCAATGCAATCGCTGAAACAAACGAGATAAACGTTGCCAGTTTAATGTCACGAACCATACAGCCCAGAGCGATGAAGATACTCACATAAGCGATAACCACTTGTGGGTCTGAGATGTCACCTAAGCCAACCAGTACAAACGGGTTAGACACGATGATGCCTGCATTCTTAAGTCCTAAGAAAGCAATGAATAAGCCGAGAGATACGGTAATCGCTAGCTTCAAATCTTCAGGAATCGATTCAATCATCGACTTACGGATATTGGTCAACGAGAAAGCGAGATAAAGGATACCCGATAGGAAGATGCCGAATAACGCTTCATTCCAAAGTACAGCGACTGAACCACTTAACAGTAAGCCTTTGAAGAAGCCGTTCATGCTCATACCTGGCGCCAGCATCACTGGGTAGTTACCCCAAATGCCCATGATAAGCGTTGCGATAGCAGCAGAAAGAGCGGTAGCCGTAAATACAGCCCCTTTGTCCATCCCCGGGATACCACCCAAAATTGCTGGGTTAACCGCCAAGATATAACTCATCGCTAGGAAGGTAATAAAACCTGCGTATAGCTCAGTGCTGATCGTGGTCTTTCTCTCTGAGAGTTTGAACATGGTGTCAAGCGAGCCAGACGTTTTCTGGGCTTTCAGGGTGGAGTCGGTATTCACAACAAAACCTATGTATAAATTAAGAAATTTGAGATTCAAATGCTGTGAGAATAGAGGGATCTCTACACTAAAAACTGTAGTCACCAAGGTAGGCTCGGTAGTAGAAACATCTAGTCCATATCACTAGATATATACAGCATTTAATCGTTTGCGCGGATTGTAAGGATTGAGATTAAAACTTCAACAAATTTTGTCCAGATCACATAAAAAAGTGAAGATGACGAGTCATTGCAGTTATACAAAGATCCTTGAAAAGATCATTCGCTGATAAATAACGATCAAGCCAGTTGTTCTCAATCATCTAAATATGCTACTCTTCGCCTCCATTTTTCTGACCTAATTTTCACCAGTTGTCTCTATTGGTTTCACTCGTTATCCCTTTATAGATGTAACCACCGAAACAATTAGTAGATGCACCACCGGAACAAAAATTAGGGTCAGTGCTATCTTTTATAGTGTCGGTTTATCGCCTTCACTCAATCCAACCAACAGTGGAAATATACAGATGGGCATAGGTACTCTTTACATCGTATCTGCACCTAGTGGCGCAGGTAAATCGAGCTTGATCTCAGCAATGCTGGAAACCAATCCAACCTACGCAATGAAGGTATCTGTTTCACACACCACTCGCGGTATGCGCCCTGGTGAAGAAAATGGTGTTCACTACCACTTTGTAGAGAAACATCACTTTGAAGATCTCATCAAGAAGAGTGAGTTCCTAGAGTATGCTGAAGTATTCGGCAACTACTACGGCACGTCACGTGTTTGGATTGAAGAAAACCTTAACCGCGGTATCGATGTATTCCTAGATATCGACTGGCAAGGTGCTCGCCAGATCCGTGAACAAATGCCTCAAGCGAAGAGTGTCTTCATTCTTCCACCATCAAATGGTGAGCTAGAGCGTCGTTTAAATGTTCGCGGTCAAGATAGCGACGAAGTTATTGCGAAACGCATGAGCGAAGCAAAATCAGAGATTTCTCACTATGCAGAATACGATTATGTGATCGTGAATGATGACTTTGATGCAGCCTTAATGGACTTCAGAGCAATCATTCGTGCGGAACGCTTAAAAGAAGATAAGCAAGCAGCTAAATACAGCGGCATGCTTACAGCACTACTAGCGGAATAATCTAGAACTAGATTTTCCATTGAGATAAGTATACGGTGAGCTAGAAAGTCTCTAGTTAAACTTGTATACTTTCTCGTCATATAAAATTTATTAGTTAATTACTATTTGGAGTCCTCATGGCACGCGTAACTGTTCAAGACGCTGTTGAAAAAGTTGGCAACCGTTTCGACCTAGTTCTTATTTCGGCTCGCCGCGCACGTCAAATGCAAACTGGCGGCAAAGATTCACTAGTGCCTGAAGAAAACGATAAGCCGACGGTTATCGCTCTTCGCGAAATCGAAGAAGGTCTTATCACTAAAGACGTACTAGATGCTCGTGAGCGTCAAGAGCAACAAGAGCAAGAAGCGGCTGAACTTGCAGCAGTAAGCAGCATCGCTCACACTCGCTGATAGAATCAACGTCATTCGAACTAATTAACCTTCCGGGCCTTTAATTTGTATCTATTCGATAGCCTCAAAGACGTTGCCCAAGAATACCTAACAGAGCCTCAAATTGAGGCTCTGCGTCAATCTTATGTGGTAGCGAGAAATGCCCATGAAGGGCAAACCCGTTCAACGGGTGAACCATACATAATCCATCCTGTTGCTGTTTCAAGAATCCTGGCAGAAATGCGTCTGGATATCGAAACCCTGCAAGCCGCCCTACTCCACGATGTAATTGAAGATACTGAAGTTACAAAAGAGGAGCTAGAAGCTCAATTCGGCAATACCGTTGCTGAACTGGTTGATGGTGTATCTAAGCTGGATAAGCTTAAATTTCGTGATCGCAAAGAAGCGCAAGCAGAGAACTTCCGTAAGATGGTTCTCGCCATGGTGCAAGACATCCGCGTTATCTTGATCAAATTAGCTGACCGTACTCACAACATGCGTACGCTTGGGGCACTTCGTCCCGACAAAAAGCGTCGTATTGCTCGTGAAACTTTAGAGATCTATTCTCCGCTAGCTCACCGTCTTGGTATTCATAACATCAAGACCGAACTAGAAGAGTTGGGCTTCGAAGCCCTCTACCCTAACCGTTATCGCGTACTCAGAAATGTAGTGAAAGCTGCGCGTGGTAACCGTAAGGAAATGATCCAACGTATCCATAGCGAAATTGAAGGCCGTCTTGAAGAAGTCGGTTTGTCTGCTCGCGTCGTAGGTCGTGAAAAGAACTTGTTCTCCATCTATAACAAGATGAAAACCAAAGAGCAGCGCTTTCACACTATTATGGACATCTACGCTTTCCGCGTAGTGGTTGATACCCCAGACACTTGTTATCGCGCACTTGGCCAGGCTCACAGCTTGTACAAGCCACGTCCGGGCCGCATGAAAGATTACATTGCGGTACCAAAAGCCAACGGCTACCAATCTCTTCATACGTCAATGATCGGCCCTCACGGGGTACCTGTAGAGGTTCAGATCCGTACCGAAGATATGGAGCAAATGGCCGACAAAGGTGTCGCGGCACACTGGTCTTATAAAGGCAGTGGCTCACGCAGTAGTAATGGGACAACCGCACAGGTTAAAGCACAGCGTTGGATGCAGAGCTTGCTTGAGCTTCAACAAAGCGCAGGTAACTCATTCGAATTTATTGAAAACGTTAAGTCTGATCTGTTCCCAGATGAGATCTTCGTGTTCACGCCGAAAGGTCGTATCGTCGAACTTCCTGCAGGTGCAACAGCGGTCGATTTTGCTTATGCGGTACATACCGATGTGGGCAATATGTGTGTAGGGGCTCGCGTCGACATGAACCCTTACCCACTCAGCAAATCGCTGAAGAACGGTCAAACCATTGAGATCATCAGTGCTCCGGGCGCACGTCCGAATGCTGCATGGCTCAACTACGTGGTGACCTCTCGTGCTCGTACTAAGATCCGTCAGGTTCTGAAGACAATGCGCCGTGAAGAGTCGATTACCCTAGGTCGTCGTCTACTGAATCATGCACTTGGTGAACACTCTATTGCCGATATCGGCCAAGAGAACCTTGAGCATGTATTGTCTGACTTACGCCTAGAAAGCGTTGAAGACTTGCTAGCATCGATTGGTCTTGGCGAGCTGATGAGTATCGTCATTGCTCGTCGCCTACTGGGTGATGCTGACGAACTGACTGAAGTGAAAAACAACAGCGATGCGCCTAGGAAGAAACTAGCTATCCGCGGAGCTGAAGGTCTACTACTGACTTTTGCAAATTGTTGTCACCCGATCCCAGGCGATCACATCATTGCTCATGTATCTCCAGGTCGTGGCCTTGTGGTTCACCGTGAAACGTGTCCAAACGTTCGTGGCTACCAAAAAGAACCAGACAAATACATGGCAGTGGAATGGTCTGACGATTACGATCAAGAGTTCACAGCTGAACTTCAGATCGACATCCAAAACCACCAAGGTGCACTGGCAGAGTTAACGAACGTTATCTCGAAAACGGGCTCAAACATTCACGGTATTTCAACCGAAGAACGTGATGGGCGCCTGTACACAGTGACTATCTTGCTGACGACCAAAGATCGTGTTCATCTTGCAAGTATTATGAAAAAGCTACGTGTGATGCCACACGCGCTGAAAGTAAAACGTCGTAAGAACTAGATCTAACAGCAGATAAATAAAGCAGATGAGAGATACGAGTCTCGAGATGCGAAGAGCAAAAGCTTTTCACCACCTCAACTTTTCGTATTTCGAGTCTGCTTTAATTTTTTGTACTGTCCTGTTTTCTATATCCCCCCTTTAGTACCCCCGTTTACTCGCATCCCGTATCTACTCTTATCTCTTCGAATCTCGTTTACCCACATCCCGTATCTGCTCTTATCTCTTCGAATCTCGTTTACCCGTATCCCGTATCTGCTCTTAATCTCTTCGCATCTCGTTTACCCACATCCCGCATCTACTCTTATTCCCTTCGAATCTCGTTCACTCTCATCCCTCATCTGCTTCTAAGCTTTACCCTGTACAAAAATCCAGTAAAATGCTTGAATAGATTATCTCTCTTACGTTTATGAGCCTTGTTATGTCACAGCTTTTATCTGCTATCCCTCTCAACTCTTTATCTGGAGTCGGCGCTAAAGTCGCAGAGAAACTAGAGAAGGTTGGGCTTAACAATGTACAAGACCTGCTGTTTCACCTGCCTTTGCGCTATGAAGATCGAACGCGTATCTATCCCATCGTAAAACTGCATGCTGGTTTATGGGCAGCAGTGCAAGGCAAGGTAATGCACGTCGATACCATTTTCGGTAAACGTAAGATGCTCGCAGTAAAGATCAGTGATGGTAATGGCACTATTACCCTACGTTTTTTCAACTTCACTGCAGGCATGAAAAATAACTTTGCCGAAGGCAAACAAGTGCATGCTTATGGTGAGATCAAGCGCGGTAATATGGGGCTTGAGATCGTCCACCCTGACTACAAATTCTTTGCGCCGAGGCAACAGCCAGACGTTGAAGCCAACCTAACTCCGGTGTACCCAACCACCGAGGGGCTAAGACAAGTCACACTGCGTAACCTCACCGACCAAGCATTAGAGCTGATCGACAAAGCCGCGGTGAATGAGCTGCTACCATCAGGTTTATACGATCACCAAATTACCCTCGCACAAGCACTGCATACCATTCACAGACCACCTCCAGGCATTGACCTAGAGTTGTTTGATGAAGGTAAACACCCTGCGCAGCTACGCCTGATTATGGAAGAGCTACTGGCTCAAAATCTGTCGATGCTGTCTGTCCGTAGTAAAGGGCAGCAAGACAAAGCGATGCCTTTTCCTCCAGTAAATGCACTCAAAGATAAGCTACTCGCTCAACTACCGTTTTCTCCAACCAACGCTCAAGCGCGAGTAACCAAGGAGATCGAAGCTGACCTTGAAAAACCGCACCCTATGATGCGTTTAGTTCAGGGCGATGTAGGCTCAGGTAAAACCTTAGTCGCCGCACTAGCAGCCGTTCGCGCACTCGAGCACGGTCAGCAAGTAGCACTAATGGCACCCACAGAACTATTAGCCGAGCAGCACGCTCTCAACTTTGCTAACTGGTTTGAGGCGATGGGCATTCAAGTCGGCTGGCTAGCAGGTAAGCTCAAAGGCAAAGCTCGTGAAACTGAACTAACACGTATTGCCAGCGGCGAAGCGCAAATGGTGGTCGGTACTCATGCGCTATTCCAAGAGCATGTCGAGTTCAACAACCTTGGTTTAGTGATCATTGATGAGCAGCACCGATTTGGCGTCCACCAGCGACTAGAGCTGCGTGAGAAAGGTGCAAAGCAAGGTTATTACCCACACCAATTGGTAATGACGGCAACACCGATTCCACGAACGTTAGCGATGACAGCCTATGCCGACCTCGAAACCTCGATTATTGATGAGTTACCACCGGGGCGAACCCCAATTCAAACCGTCGCGATTCCTGATACTAAACGAGATGACATTGTCGAACGTGTGAAAAATGCGTGTCTTAATGAAGGCAAACAAGCTTATTGGGTATGTACGCTGATTGATGAGTCCGAAGTATTAGAAGCTCAAGCTGCTGCTGATACCGCTGAAGAGCTGCAACGCAAACTGCCTGACGTAAAAATTGGTCTCGTGCACGGCCGAATGAAGCCAGCCGAGAAGCAAGCAGTAATGCAGGAATTCAAAGAGAACAAACTGCATTTGTTGGTCGCGACTACCGTGATTGAAGTAGGTGTGGATGTACCGAATTCGAGCTTAATGATCATCGAAAACCCAGAGCGTCTTGGCCTAGCGCAACTGCACCAACTACGAGGCCGTGTCGGCCGAGGTTCGGTCGCAAGCCATTGTGTACTGTTGTATCACTCACCACTGTCTAAAACCGCTCAGAAGCGCTTAGGTGTGCTGCGTGAAAGTAACGATGGCTTTGTGATTGCACAGCGCGACTTAGAAATCCGTGGCCCCGGTGAATTGCTCGGTACCAAACAAACTGGCTTGGCTGATTTCAAGATCGCCGATCTAATTCGTGACCAACGTTTAATCCCAGAAGTGCAGCGTATTGCTCGTCATATTCACGATAGCTACCCAGACAACGCCAAGGCGATCATCAACCGCTGGCTAGGCGAGCGCGATGTTTACTCCAAGGCTTAGTTAACGCTGAGACTGCATAAAAAGACAAAAAGGCTTCCCTTCAAGGAAGCCTTTTTACTGTGCGTTACTCTCATCAAGCAATAGCGAGGATCTCTCTCCCAATAGTATTTAAGGCTTCACAGGGAAACTGATCTGCGCTTTTAACCCGCCCTCACTGCGGTTATTAACCACAACAGCACCTTGGTGCTGGCTGACAATACGTTTCACAATCGCCAAGCCTAAGCCGGTACCTTCACTGCCACGAGCGGTGTCACCACGCGTGAACGGTTCAAACAACTTACCGACTTGGTCTTGCGGGATCCCCGGGCCATTATCTTCAACGGTCACCCAAGCCAGTTTATTATCGGCCGTCATGCCAGTCGATACCTTGACCCAACCATTGCCATAGCGCAGCGCATTCACCACCAAGTTACTCACGGCACGCTTCATCGCGATCGGGTTCCCTAGTGCAGGCTTCATCGAATCTGGTATATCGGTTTCAATTTGTACCTCGTAGCCACCTTCAGAGCTAGAAACTTCTCGGGCAATATCATCGACAAATACCTCTTGGAATGAATCTCGATCAACGGGCTTTAGGTAATCCATAAACTGGCTGATGATCTCATTACACTCTTCGGTATCACTGATAATCCCTTCCGCTAAATAGCTATCTTCTGGCGACATCATCTCGGTCGCTAAGCGAATACGCGTTAACGGAGTACGTAAATCATGACTGATACCTGCCATCAACAAAGCGCGGTCTTCTTCGAGTTCTTGGATACCTTTCGACATCTGATTAAAGGCTCGAGTTACCGAGCGGATCTCTTGCGCACCTTGTACTGGTAGCGGTGGTGGAATATCACCACGCCCCACACCTTGGGCGGCTTTCTCTAGCGCTATCAAAGGCCGGTTTTGCAAGCGAATGAACAGCCAGCCACCCGCGACAATCAACATCGCCATGATCAGGCTGTTACGGAACAGAGGCGCAAAGTCTTCTTCTTGCAGCTCAGACAGAGGAATACGAATCAAGGAGTTAGGCAGCTGTGCGATGTCCATCCACAACACGTAGCTCTCTTTGCCTAGAATCAGCCGTACTTCGGTTTCAGAGCCCAACTCTTTGGTCATCTCCTCACTCATCAGGTCGATTGCTACTGCATGGTAATACTCACCCGCAGCTTCGCTGTCCTTGGCGTGAACCGTCACTCCTAGCTGCTCAAGCACACGTTGACGTAGTGGTGCATCAATCTCGATATCACTGCCTTGATCCAATACGAGGTTTAGCTCGTGAGCCAGAATCTTATTAAACTGCTGCAAACTCGGCATCAATGCATAGTTAAACACCGCGTAATAAGAAAAGATTTGGCTAGCGACCAACAGGGTTAAAAAGAGCACTATCGACTGAGTAAAGGAGCTACGTATGCGCATAGAAGACCTAAAGTGAGGGATGATAAAGGGATATAATGGAAACTATAGCTGTTAACCATAGTGCTGAATACAAAACGGGCCATCACATGTTAATGAGATGACCCGTAAATATAGAATTCTGATTCACAGAACTGATGAAGCTAGTATAGAGCTTACAAAGCCGGCTTAAACTGCTTTACCATCTGGAACGAATACGTAACCCAAGCCCCACACCGTTTGGATGTAACGAGGCTTACTTGGGTCTTCTTCCACTAGA
Organism: Vibrio sp. L5-1; assembly: GCF_021728315.1. Lineage (NCBI taxonomy): Bacteria > Pseudomonadati > Pseudomonadota > Gammaproteobacteria > Vibrionales > Vibrionaceae > Vibrio > Vibrio sp. L5-1. Next base: position 168,757 of record NZ_JAKKCQ010000006.1, read on the forward strand.
CGACGCAGACGTGAAATCTGAACATCGATAGAACGTTCCATTGCTGAATACTCACGGCCACGTGCCATGTTCATCAGCTTATCGCGAGACATTGGCTCACGAGCATTCGTCACCAATGACTTAAGTACCGCAAATTCACCTGAGGTCAGAGGCATTGGCTCTTCACCGCGGAACATTTCACGTGTACCTAGGTTCAAGCGGAACTCACCAAATGCAACCACAGATTCTTCTGTGCTTGGTGCGCCCGGCGCTTCAATCACTTGGCGACGCATTACCGCTTTGATACGCGCTAGTAGTTCGCGCGGGTTAAATGGTTTTGGCAGGTAATCATCCGCACCCACTTCCAAGCCCACAATGCGATCCACTTCATCACCCTTTGCCGTCAGCATAAGGATAGGTAGCGAGTTGTTTGCGTTTCTTAGACGACGACAGATCGAAAGACCATCTTCGCCCGGCAACATTAAATCCAATACCATCAAGTGAAAATTTTCACGGGTTAACAGGCGGTCCATCTGCTCACTGTTTGCCACGCTACGCACTTGAAAGCCTTGCTCTGACAGATAGCGTTCTAGCAATGCACGTAGACGAGCATCGTCATCGACCACTAAAATTTTGTAGTTTTCTTGCATGTAATGGTTCCACCTATTAAAGCTTAAACCTGAGGTTAAGCATTCTTGGTAAATTGTATATTGGTATAAGACATTAAAAATGTAACATTATTGGGGAAAAAGTCGCCTAAATAATTGTTAACGTATGTTGCCTTTCTATATATTCTATCTTAGATCATCATTTCATTAAGTCAGATTTATGAAAACCAAACTTATCACCCGCGAAGGTTATAACAAGCTCAAAGCAGAACATGACCACTTATGGCACGAGAAGCGCCCAGAAATAACCAAAATAGTCACTTGGGCTGCAAGCCTTGGAGATCGATCAGAAAACGCAGATTACACCTTCAATAAGCGTTTGCTTCGTCAGATTGATCGCCGAGTCCGTTTCTTAAGAAAATTCCTACCTGATGTGACTATCGTTGATTACTCACCGCAACAAGAAGGTAAGGTATTTTTCGGTGCTTGGGTGGAAATTGAGAATGATGATGGGGAAATGAAGAAGTTTCGTATTGTCGGCCCTGAAGAGATCTACGGTGATGCGAAAGGTTATATCTCTATCGACTCGCCAATGGCTAGAGCTCTGCTCAAGAAAGAAGTGGATGATGAGTTTACGGTAACCACACCGGAAGGCGATAAAGAGTGGTTCATTAACTCGATTCGCTACGCAGACGACGCGTAAAGTTTATGCTTTATGCCTTGGCTTATAGCTTATGCCTTGCCTTATGGCTTAGCGTGATTAACCGGCCATCACAGGTCGAGCAGACAAACCCAAACTCCAGATAAAAGAAAACCCCGCTAGGCTTTCGCCTGACGGGGTTAAGTCTCTATCGCAGCAATCCGGCTACTGTTTATCTCTTCGAGATAAGGTGCTCCCTGCATCTGTCCTTGATAGTGGCTAAATCCTTTAACCAATTTCCTTTTTGTTCATCGCCATCCTAGCGGTGTCCATTCTAGCCTGTCATCCTGACTGGCGAATCTCATCCAGAGATTATTACTTCCTTGCTGACCACTCATCCTAAGTAATCAAATCTTCATCCTGAAGATACCTAGTCCATTAGGCTTTTTCCTGTTCCTGCCAACTCCCTGTCGACAAATTAAATATTACGGTATTTGGGCGAGTTTCCTAGATAGTCCCAAAAAACATTTCGAGAGAGAAATACGCCCTCAAACATCACGCCATTAAAAATCAACAACTTACAGTTAAATTAAGACATGTTGACAGGTTTAAGGTGACTTAGGCTTACATCACGTGTGAGAGATCTCGCACAAAGCGGATATCACAAACGGAAATTCGACTTCTGACAGGATAATTACACAGCCAAAGCTAGAAAAAGCGTACGCTCACCCCCATGTATTTGTCATGATATTAAATAAGAGATTCATCGGATGAGCCAAGCTATCTGTCGACTGATTGCTGAAGAACTGAATGTTCGTTCAGAGCAAGTCACCGCCGCAGTAAACCTAATTGACGACGGTAACACCGTTCCCTTTATTGCCCGCTACCGTAAAGAAGTCACGGGTGGCTTAGACGATACCCAACTACGTAACCTTGATAGTCGCCTTTCATACCTTCGCGAGCTCGACGATCGTCGCCAAACGATCCTCAAGTCGATTCAAGACCAAGGCAAGCTCACGCCAGAACTGGAACGTGATATCACTCAAGCCGACAGCAAGACGCGCCTAGAAGATTTATATCTGCCATACAAACCAAAGCGTCGTACCAAAGGTCAGATCGCAATCGAAGCAGGCTTAGAGCCACTTGCCGATACACTTTGGAATGAGCCACAGCACGATCCTGAAACCGAAGCCGCTAACTTCATCAGCAGCGATAAAGGCATTGCTGATACTAAAGCCGCGCTCGATGGTGCTCGTGCGATCGTGATGGAGCGCATTGCAGAAGACGCAAACCTACTTGAAAAGATTCGCCAACATCTAACACGTAACTCTGAGCTCATTTCACGTGTCGTGACAGGCAAAGAGCAAACTGGTGAGAAGTTCAAAGACTATTTCGAACACAACGAAACACTCAACAAAGTGCCTTCTCACCGCGCACTTGCCATGCTACGAGGCCGTAATGAAGGCTTCCTAACGCTAGCGATGAATGCTGACCCTGAACAAGAAGAAGGTGTCCGTGGTTCTTACTGCGAAAACATCATCTCTGATCACTACGGTATAACCCTGAGCAGCGCACCTGCAGATGCATGGCGTAAGCAAGTGATTAGCTGGGCATGGCGTATCAAGGTTTCTATGCACATGGAAACTGAGTTGATGGGCGCGATGAAAGAACGCGGTGAAATCGAAGCGATTGAAGTGTTCGCAACCAACCTTAAAGACTTGTTGATGGCGGCACCGGCTGGCCCTCGTGCAACCTTGGGCTTGGATCCGGGTTTACGCACCGGTTCGAAAATCGCTGTTGTGGACTCAACCGGTAAAGTTCTAGCGACAGAGACTATTTACCCTCACCCACCGCAAAAGCAATACGACAAGTCAGCTCATATTGTTGAACAGATGGTTCGTCAGTTCAACGTTGACCTGATTGCGATTGGTAACGGCACAGCTTCACGCGAAACCGACAGCTTCGTGGCTGATGTGATTAAGCGTGGCAACCTAACAGCACAAAAGATTATTGTCAGCGAAGCGGGCGCATCAGTTTATTCCGCGTCTGAGTTAGCAGCGAAAGAATTCCCAAACATGGATGTATCGATTCGTGGTGCGGTGTCTATTGCTCGTCGTCTGCAAGATCCATTGGCAGAGCTGGTGAAGATTGACCCTAAATCGATCGGTGTAGGCCAATACCAACACGACGTGAGCCAAACTATGCTCGCTAAGCGCCTAGATGCGATTGTCGAAGACTGTGTAAACGCGGTTGGTGTTGATGTGAATACGGCCTCTGCCGCCCTGTTAACTCGTGTAGCCGGCCTTTCTACCACCATCGCTCAGAACATCGTGGACTTCCGTGATGAAAACGGTCGCTTCGAAGCGCGTACAACACTCAAAAAAGTCGCTCGTTTAGGGCCAAAAGCCTTTGAACAGTGTGCGGGTTTCCTGAGAATTATGGATGGTAAGAATCCACTAGACGCATCTTCAGTTCACCCAGAAGCTTACCCATTGGTGAAAACCATCGCCGAGAAAAACCACAAAGACATCAAGTCTCTGGTGGGTAATACAGACTTCTTACGTGGTTTACATGCGGTTGATTACACCAATGAGAACTTCGGTGTACCTACGGTAACCGACATCATCAAAGAGCTGGATAAGCCGGGTCGAGATCCTCGTCCTGAATTCAAGACAGCAACCTTCGCCGATGGCGTAAATAGCATGTCTGACCTAGAACCCGGCATGATCTTAGAAGGTGTAGTTTCAAACGTAGCCAACTTTGGCGCCTTCGTTGACATTGGTGTTCACCAAGACGGCTTGGTGCACATTTCAGCGCTAACCGATCGTTTTGTCTCTGATCCTCATGAAGTCGTGAAAACGGGGGAAATCGTCAAAGTGAAGGTGATGGAAGTCGATGTTCAACGCAAACGTATTGCGCTAAGCATGCGTATGAAAGATGAACCCGGCCAAGACAACCGCGCACAACGTTCAAGTGCACCTCGCACGCAAAACCGCCCGAATCAAAATTCGCAAGGTGGACAACGCCGCCGTGAAGAACCGCAACAAAACGCGGCGATGGGTGGTGCTTTTGCCGCTGCCTTTGCTAAAGCGAAGAAATAATAGGTCAATGAAACGACTGCGTGTCGCGAAATAAATAGCCTGTAAAAACAGAAAACCTGCATCCCTTAGGGTATGCAGGTTTTTTTATTATGTGTTCAAAAAAGACATCGAAGTTTGGTTGGGTCATAAGTTTTCGATTTATAACACGACCAGCATTCCTGATGGAGCATGAGGCGCAACAGCATGACCATAATGATATTTTATGACCTTACGTCGCTTCTCCATCTGTCCCTCTTGAATCGCCGCATCTAAAACATGCTTTGGCAGGCGGAAACGCATGGTATAGCCTTTTCCTTGATCGGCACTGTATGTTCTCAGTGCCAATAAGCTGAACAACCTATCAAAAGGATCTTGAGGCTCTTCTTGGCTAATCGAATTGGCCTCTGACTCGTTCTCCATTTCATAACCAGGATGGTCTGAAGGATCCCAAGCCGACTGCTGCCTTCGCTTATCGTCCGGCTTTACCTTTCGCTCTGCATTGGTTTTCGCCAATGCTACGGCGGGAGCGACAGGTTCTCGAACTCTATTATCACGCGCAACTTGCTCTGTTTGCACATTAACGGATGGAGCGATCAGTGGCACACTCACTGCAGTTGCAGGTGACACAATCATCGCGAACTCTCCTCAAGAATCGCCCATCGTTATTGCTACAACGCTGTTGTACTGTGAGTCAGCACAACAGGCATAGCCCAACTTATCGCAATCCACTCTGGAGAGAGTGAGGTCTGAGTATCATGCAACGCCTTGGTGTTATACCAATCGTAGTAAATAACTGCTCATCCTAGCTTGTTAAAATGCTCGATAACGGCGTTAGAACTTTTGATTGTAGAATAACTACTTATCAAAAAGCTCAGCCTTGTTCTCAAGCCTTTTTCCTACGCTATTTTTGAACACTTACTTACTGTGATTGGTATTAGGTTATATATCGACCAAGCCAGCGATAAATTTAGCGATTATTTTTGCGCGAAGCTGACCAGCTCACTGCAAAAGGCATCTGCTTCAGTCATAAAAGGCGCATGTGAAGACTGAGTGAAGATGTATTGTTCGGTATGAGGTAAGGCGTTGCCCAAGTCTTTTGCAACCTTGATTGGCACAAGCCCATCTAATCGACCGTATAAACGCAGCATAGGCACAGAGATCTGCGGTAATTGTTCACGGAGGTCAACGTCTGACAGCATTTTCAAACCCGCTAACAAAGAATCAGGATTCGGTAGCGGACGAGACAGCACCGCTTGCTTGAGCTGTTTGACATCTTGTCTTGCAGAAGGGCTGCCCATGGCTTGCAATGCCATAAAACGTTCGATGGTGGTTTGAAAATCTTCAACCAACTGTTCTGTGAATGCGCTTAATACGTTTGGCTGAATACCTCGCCATAATACGGGTTCTTTTGCGGCAGCGAACTTAGGGGAACTGGCGACAGTCACCAGTTTGCTCACGTAATCGGAGTGATGGAGAGCCATGTGCGTCGCGACCAACCCACCGAGTGACCAACCCACCCAAATCGCTTGCTTGGGCGCGTCGACCAATAGTTGCTGAGCAATCTCTTCCAGATCTTGAGCGTGGCAGTGCGCGCTGTGTCCATACCCTGGAAGATCGACAACATGCACTCGGAAGTCAGCTTCTAAAGCAGTAACCGTTTGCTGCCATACGGCACCATTCATACCCCAACCGTGAACCAGAACTAAATCAGGCCCTTGCCCAGAAACATGCCAATACAACGCGTCACTCATTCTCAATATTCCCTACTTTTTTCATCGGCGATTATCTGTGCTTTTCAGTATGGTGAGTAAAAGGAACACCATAACCCAAAAGCATCTCGAGCTATGTTATCTGATTGGCTACAAAAACACACACCACGGCTGGTCACACCTCAATGTCACCTATGTAAATTGGATAAATCCTCTCATGATGATCATCCGCGATGGTGTAATGATTGCCTTAATCTCTTCGAGCCAGTGCCGCGTTGCCAGCAGTGTGGCTTAAAAACCCTAACTACCGTCGAGCAATGTGGTCAGTGCTTATCTCAACCTCCACCTTGGCATCGTCTCTATTGCGTTGGGGACTACACCTTTCCAACAGCACGTTACATTCAACAAATGAAGTACGCCGATAAGTTTTGGTTTGCACGTGATCTATCAAAGTTATTGGCTTCACGTATCGAGCATCCTGCTCCGCTGATCACCAGCGTACCTCTGCATTGGCGTCGATATATTCATCGTGGCTTTAATCAAAGTCAGCTGCTCGCTAATTACACAGCTCAAGAACTTGGCGTTAAAGATGAGGTGCTGTTCCGTCGAATTCGCTCAACCGCTTCTCAGCAAGGGCTAACTAAATCCGCACGATTACACAATCTAAAGAGTGCTTTTACGCTTCGAAAACAAGACTTTCAAGGAACTGTCCCTTCTCACGTCGCGATAATTGATGATGTTGTAACCACAGGCAGTACAGTGTATCAATTATGCCAATTACTACTTGAAGTGGGCGTGAAAAGGATTGATATTTACTGCATCTGCCGCACTCCTGAGCCCTCTGGATAAAAGCTGTGAATCGCTACTTGTACAGCAATCCAACAAAAAAGGGCTGAATTACAAATCTGACAGGAGTAGAATGGCGCTAATAACCTACAAATTTACTCAGGTATTCGTCGTGTCAAATATTACTATTACAGAAACAGCTCAAACTCACTTTGCCAATCTGCTGTCACAGCAGCCTGAAGGTACAAACATTCGTGTGTTCGTGGTAAACCCAGGCACACAAAACGCTGAGTGTGGTGTTTCTTACTGCCCAACAGATGCTATCGAAGCGTCTGACACTAAGCTTTCTTTCGACGCATTCTCGGCATACGTTGATGAGCTAAGCCTACCATTCCTAGACGAAGCTGAGATTGACTTCGTAACTGACAAAATGGGCTCTCAACTCACGCTAAAAGCGCCAAACGCTAAAATGCGTAAAGTATCAGACGACGCAACTCTGATAGAGCGTGTTGAGTATGCAATCCAAACACAAGTGAACCCACAGCTTGCTGGCCACGGCGGTCACGTTAGCCTAGTAGAGATCACTGAAGAAGGCGCAGCTATCGTTGCATTCGGCGGCGGTTGTAACGGTTGTTCTATGGTTGACGTAACGCTTAAAGAAGGCATCGAGAAAGAACTTCTTCAACAATTCGAAGGTGAATTGACGGCCGTTCGTGATGCAACTGAGCACGATCGCGGTGAGCACTCTTACTACTAATCACTTTACGGCTAGGTACTTCATGATTAGGTACTCATGAAGTCTTAGCCAGTAGAAAGTTAAAGATTCAATCAAAAGGTTGATGCGCAAGCATCAACCTTTTTTTATGTTTAAAACAGCAGAGCACTTCCGAACCGTCTATTTATCGTTCAATACCAATAATGACGGGCGCGTTACCATTTGCAGTAAGGTATTCAAGTGATCGCAATCGGTTCCTGATCCAATAATTCCAGGATATGAAAACTCGGATCTAGGAACTCAACTCTATTTCCCCTATATTAGAATGACTTTATAAGAAAGAATTCCAATGAGCTAAGGAGCGAGCGCAATGACAAAAAGGACCAAGCCAGAAATTTTGGCTCAACAAACTGTCGCTCAATCAAAACTATTCTCTATCGAGTCTCTCGATTTACGCTTTTCAAACGGTGAAGAGCGCACTTACGAACGCATGAAGCCCAGCGGTCGCAACGCAGTAATGATGGTTCCGATTACTGAACAAGGCGATATTCTGTTAGTTCGTGAATACGCAGCAGGCACAGAGCGCTATGAACTCGGCTTCCCAAAAGGGCTAATTGATCCCGGTGAGCAGCCCAATCAAGCCGCCGTTCGTGAACTAAAAGAAGAAATTGGCTTTGGTGCCAACAAGCTTACTCCTCTAAAAGAAGTAATCCTTGCACCCTCTTATTTCTCTAGCAAAATGACACTGTTTATCGCAGAAGAACTCTACCCAGAAAAACTAGAAGGTGATGAGCCAGAGCCACTAGACATTGTGCGCTGGCCACTTGCTCAAGCCGAAGAACTGTTAACGCATCTCGACTTCTGTGAGGCTCGCAGTATTACAGCCCTACTATTAGCCCTTCGTGTATTAAACAATAATTAGAACATTCAGGCTCGCTCGAAGAGTAAGAGAATATTTATGCCAATAACAAAAGATTTGTCTCACCTCCTACCCTCTATCATTGAGATTGCTCGCTCTGCAGGCCAACTCATCTTAGAGATTTACGAGAAAAAGGATTACGAAGAGTTCACTAAGAGTGATGACACTCCAGTAACCAGTGCCGATCTTGCAGCACATAAGCTGATATTAAAAAAACTCAGTGAATTGACGCCTGATATTCCCGTATTATCCGAAGAAGACGCCGACATCAGCCTAGAGCAACGCTCTCAATGGGATCGCTACTGGTTGGTTGACCCACTCGATGGCACGCAAGAGTTCATCGCAAGAAGTGGCGACTTTGCAACAATCATCGCCTTAATTGAGCATAACAAGCCGGTAATGGGCGTCGTGTACGCGCCTGTTTCAGGTGTGAGCTATTACGCTTACAGTGGCAAAGGCGCTTGGAAGATCCCAGACCTCAATAACAGTGTAAAAATCAAAACGCATCGTCACGAGCTGCCAAACCAGTCGATCGCGATGGCAATCAGCCGTCGCCAAGACATCAATCGCATCACTAACCGTATGAGCTCTGCTTGGAACTACGACTTGGTTCCTCTAGGTTCAGCAGCGCTTAAAGCATGTTTAGTCGCAGAAGGTGCTGTGGACTGTTATCTACGTATTGGACCAACCGGAGAGTGGGATACCGCAGCAACGCAATGTATTGTTGAAGAAGCGGGAGGACGAATCCTAAGCACTCAACTCGAGCCGCTTTCCTATAACGAACGTGAGACACTAGAAAACCCGAATTTCATTGTTCTTGGTGATGCAGACTTACCTTGGTCAGAGATACTTCAGAGTAAAGATTAGGCGAGTTTGCTCTCTTTAACCGTCAGATATCCTCTAGATTCTCAGAACAAACAAAATGGGCACCTCAGTGAGGTGCCCATTTTTATATCTTGCGATTTGATCGTCAAATGTACTAACCAACAGATACTAGCTCAGAAGTAGATACCGGGCTAAAAGCGGCCTTGATAAGTAAATTGGTATTTACCTTGGCTATCAGGGTTGCCCAACCACTTAAGCTGACTCTGCATTGCTGGCGGGAATTCAGCGCCTGGCTTAAACCATGCTGCCGAGGTGTAGCGTTGGTTAGGCGTTACGCTCGCGGAAAACTCACTGTCCACTTGCTCGCTCTTCTGAATGCCTTTGGCTGCAATTGTGTTGTCTTCACAGGTTATGTCCGCAATCACAGGACCAAGGTCTAACGAGCCAACAGGAGAGTCGACTGCTGCACCAGACCAAGCAAGCGTACCTTCGCCCGATTGGCACCAAGGCGGAGCATGAACCGCATGTTTGATCGTCAGTTCAACTTGCCCTGCAATAGACACAGGCACTGGGATAGCTGGCGCATATTTCATCACGTTGCTGGCTGGCATTGATGCCACTAAGTTTTCCGCGTAAGCACCACTCATGCTATATCCGACACGTCCTTTACCTGATAAGTTCATGTCGCTGTTACGGCCAAAGCGAACCGCCAGTTCTGCTTTGGCTTGGAATAGTTTCGAGAACTGGAAGTCCCACTGCACTGAGCCATAATTGACACGCTGCCACGCAATATTGTTAGCGCGACCTTGCCAAACTGTACCCTCAACACCTTCAATGCTTAAACCACGCACGACGGGTGCATGCTTGAGAGCAAAAGCGGCAGGCAAATGCAGCAACAAGCTTACCGAGAAAAAAACGATAAAAATGACGCTGAATAGCAGGCCATATTTGAAAGATAAACCGCGTTTCACATTAACCTCGTTTAAACTGTAGTCGGTTGATCTCAATAACCCCAGGGCTATCAGAGCGATCAATATCCATAAACTCAACCTCAACACCCTGCTTTTCTTTCAGGTATGTCAGCCAGTCAACGAACTTATTAAAGGGCACAGGCTTAATCCACACTTGCAGCATCTCACCACGTGGTTGCACGCGTATCAGCTCGATGTTAAAACGGCGCATAGAAGCAGGCACAGATTGGTTCAAAGGCTGGCTCGCACTGATGCCACCACTGCCTCGTAGCTCAACCACTTGATTGGCTTTGTCGGTTACCCAAGCCAGAAGTTGCTTCTCACTTTGAATGCGGCTTTGTGCGAGCTCGGCTCGTTGGCTAAGTGGTTGTATTAATCCCCAATAGACAACACCCAGTATCAATAAAATAGAACAACCAATGACTAATCGTTGCTCTCTTTGACTTATTGAAGTCCACCACGCCTGGAGTGGTTCAATCATATTTCTCATCACTGATCTCCTTACGCAGGTTATTGATGGGGTTTAAGAGTAAAACTGCCAAATACGGCATCGCCATTGCGGTTCAATGGCCCTTGCTCAACGACAAACTTCTCTTCGAGTTTCACCCTTGCGGTCTCAAAGTGTTGGAAGTCAGAACTTTTAGCCTGCAGTCGAACCTCAGAACGGTTGCCATCGTAGCGAATGCTTTCAACTTCGATCGTCTTCACTTGCCCTAAGGTTTCAGGCAGCAAAGCTAACCAACCAAGTAAGGAATCACCTTCGCCTGAACCACCGTATTTCTTGGCTTCGTCGTTCATCTGACGCTTGAGGTAACTCACGGTAGGAATGCGTTGTTTGCCAGGCAGCACCGCTCTAAAGATGCGCTCACTCTCCATGCGGTAGGCTTGTGCTTGCGCTTCGTATTGCTGAACCTTCAACACTTGTTGAGTCACAATCACGGCCACCAGTAAACAAGCAGCAATCGCCACTTTCTGCCAAACACGCCAATATTTACTGAATGAAGATTTGGTTTTAAAGGTGCCAGTCAGTAAATTTACGCCGCTTGTGATCGCTTGCTGACTCAATAAAGACATCACCAATTCCGCAGGCTTGGCTTGCCACTCGAGACCGCTCTGCTGTTGAACGTCGTCGCTCGGCATCGCGGTATAGCTGAAGATAGTCGTCGCTTGCTCTTCCTCATTGGCGCCAATCCAATCACTTTGCAAGAACATCGGTAGCCATGCTTCGCTGATTGATACGGCTTGATAGTTACCTTGACGTTGAGAGTGACCTTGGCGCAATAACCAATGTTGGTCGATCTGTAATGCACTGATGCCTTGTTCTTCAAAAGGCACGGCGAGTGTATCTGGTAGCACCTTACGGAAGATTATATTGGCTTCGCGAAACAGGTTTAAAGCTTGTTTTAACCATTCACGATCCACACCACACACGGTAGCGTGAGTGGCATCTTTATCCAAAATGGTCAGGTGTAAGTCTTCGATATCTTGTGCGACTTCGTCTTCTAATAAGAACGGCAGCATAGAATCAAACTGGCGAGCAGCACCTTTCGGGATCTCAACACGCTTAATTAAGCATTCACTTCCCGGCAATAAAGCGATACAGCTGCGCTTTTCAGCGTAAGGCGTTAACTCGTCAAGCTGTTCCCAGCTAGACAGTTCACCGCTTGCTATCACTTCTTGTTGGCTTGTCGACCAAACTAACCACTGCACAGGGCTTTGTGGTTCGCTACTCAGTCGAACGGTCAGAAACTCGCTCACTGATTCCTCCAAAACGACGGCGTACTACCGTCACTGTTTCTCGATTACTACTATAGAAAAGCGTCCGTATACGTACACGTGACTGCTCAACTAATACCTCTGCATCTAGCTCAAAATAGGCGCTATCTACAGTTAAATATGCTTTCGCTTTTTTGCTAACTTCGGCACTTACACCAACAATGGCAGGTTCAGCCATAAATGCATCTACCGTATCCCAACCATCAAATGGGCGTTTATCTATCAGCTGTTTGGCATCCGATTCACTTAAGCCTGGCGCAAACATCGCTTCCAATAAAGGCGCTTGCTTTTCCGTGAGTGTATTCACGTTCAAACGGAAATCATCGGTTGGCAGAGCACAAACAAATGGGCGAACCTTATTCATCACTTCACCAGTGACCTGATAAACCGCTCGTAGCTCCGATTCATCGGCCATTAAGCCATTCGCCGCTAAATAAGAGGGCTTCATCGCTTCATAGGTGCTGTCTTCTACGCCAGACGAAGAGGTGGTTCGTGTATCCGCATCAACAAATTCCCACGTTGAATTTGCGATAACCTCAGCCTGATAAGGCTCAACGTCTTGGTTTTCCAATAGGGTTTGCCAAACCGTGATTAAATAAGGAACCTGGTTACTTGAAGTGGTCGCCACTCCGGCTAAGGCATTAAGATTAAAACATGCCTGAGCATCAACAATGCGGCCCTTAACTTGGCCATAATCCAATGGGTATACCTGCTCTTCTAACGCCCATGGTTGGCTTAGGTTCACGGTATCACTGTCTTTGTAACTTTGCCTAATACCGTCTTGCACAAGCGCTTCCACACCAATGCTATACCAGTAGGCCTGTTGGTAATTCAATTGATTACCAACACGCTTGAATTGGGTAAATAAACGTTCAGACATGCTGCCAGCAATGGTGGCCATGATCGCCAATAGCATCAAAATAATGATCAGCGCGACACCACGCTGTTTGCGTCCCAAGGCTGACCTTGTTGCTATACGCTTGTTAGTTCGACGAGTCATTATTCCCCTCACTACTACCTGAAGAGTCATTACTTGAAGAACCATCGGCCTGATCTAGGGTGCCACCTGGAGTGAGATAAACACGCTCTATCTCACCATAATCTTTCAAGGTTAGCTTGAGCCTTACCGCTTTCGGCAGGGACTTATCGGTTTGCCACTCTTTCCCCCAGCGGCTTCCGTCATAAAACTCGATTTCAAAGCTTTCAACATCATCAAGCAGAGGGGTAATCACACCTTCTTGGCCTGCAGGCGTATCGGGGTAACGCCACCATACACGCTCAAGTGTTTCTTCTTTGATGCGGTAGCCAACTTTCGTTACTTCTCCGCGAGGAAACTGCTGCTGCGGGTTGTGCCAACCTAGGCGAGTAAACATGATGCCTACACTGTCAGAATCCAATAAATACTCTTTCATTAAGATCAGCTTAGATGATGCTTCTTCACCGTTGGTACGAAATTTTCGCACCGCCATCTGGCGAAAATCATTATCTAAAATGACTAAACTGCGTTGCAGTTGGTTCAAACGAGCACTGCGCTCAATAGAGATCTCGTTGCTTCGCTGTACCTGATTAACCACCTGATAAGCCGCCATGCTTAACGTGGCAAAGATAGCGATCGAGACCAAAACTTCAATTAAGGTAAAGCCTCTCCCTTTGGAAGATAGACCTTGTTTACGCGACGTACGCTTATTTGCCGACATGCTCTTACTTAGCGACACGCTTTTAGTTGACCACACGCCTTTAATTGACCACATAACTGCGCACCGTAACGACTGGAGACGCTTTCTTACTGGTTGCCGCACTCACATCAAACGCCTTTAATAAATCATCGCTGGTATCGATAGGGGTAATCTTCCAGAACCACTCTCTTCCCGCTAACTCTTGCGTGCCCTGCGCTTTTTTAAGCTTCTCAGGATGTAGCATGACTAGAGCCATTTGATTATCAACGACCATCGCCGCGAAGGTTTTTTCTTCGAGATAACTGAGCGTATTGATGTGCTGGGTGACGGCACGAATCACACTGATCGCCGCCGTAGCGAAGATAGCCAGCGCAACCAATACTTCAAGCAGAGTCATTCCTCGAGAACCAAGAGGCATACCACGAGAACGATAAGGAGAACGGTTATTCTTCTTCATCTTCTTCTCCCGGCTCTAGCAGTCGAATCTCACCATTATCCAATACTCGAATGCGCCAACCATCTTGTATAGTGTCACCCGTGTTTGGGTAAAACGACAGTACAAATGGCGTCATTTCAGCACTCGACAAGATGTAAACCTGTGGTGGCTTGGGCTTCTTTTCCTCTTCCAGATCCGCAAACATGTCTTCATCAAATAAGCTTCCCGGATTAAAAAGACGATCATCGTCTTCCCACGCGCCACCACCTAATGTCAGCGACAGTGCCAGTTCTTCCGGTAATTCAGTTGAAGAAGGGATCTTTTCGAACTCAGTTTCTTGCCAGCCATCAGACTTCAAAGTCATCAGAACGTAAGTCGATTTTTTTTCATCAACACGAACACCAAAATCTAAGCCACTCAAAATAGCCTCTTCATTGAGTAGCTGAATTCGCTGATAAAAGCTTTGAGCGTATTTTTTAGCAACATCTTTGCTATTGGTAGGGATGGTCGAGATCACCGCGACCGCCGATACTGACAGTAATACCAACACCAAAAGAATCTCAATCAAGGTGAAACCTGGCTGTGTTTGCTTAGTTTTCACCTTGTAGACTCCATTTTTTTGCGTACTACCATCAATAACGTATCAAGCGACAATAACGAATCAAACAACAGGAACTTATCAAGCGACAACAAGCCGAAGCCTATTGGAAATCCTGCATGTTCCAATTGCCGATATCCGCAGCAATACCTTCACCACCTTCTTGACCATCTGCGCCAAGAGTGAAGATATCAATTGTGCCGTTATCGCCAGGACTTAGGTATTGGTACTCATTGCCCCATGGGTCATTAGGTAGACGCTTGATGTAACCACCATCACGGTAGTTACGAGGCTCAGGGCTGCTTGGCTTTGTCACCAACCCGTCAAGGCCTTGATCTGTTGTTGGGTAAACGCTGTTATCCAGTTTGTACATGTCGAGCGCGTTCTCTAGCGCCACGATATCAGTGATGGCTTTTTGTTGATCCGCCTTCTCTTTGTTACCCAACAGGTTAGGTACAACAAAACTTGCTAGAACACCAAGGATAACGACAACAACCATGACTTCTAATAGGGTAAAGCCTGACTGTTTTTTCATTTTATTTTTCATTATTTTCTCCAAATTACAGATAGCGAGTTAAGGGGAATGATGTCCTTCTTCTCGATAATCCAAAAACTAACGTCTGATGAGCAGCAGGTTAACCACTCATTAAATTGTTCATTTCAAGCATTGGCATCAGCGTCGCCATCACGATAAACAGCACTAAGCCAGCCATCAACGCAATAAGCGCTGGGGTAAAAATGCCTAACGCGATATTGACCGTCGATTCAAAGCTTTGATCCTGGTTATCTGCCGCTCTTGTCAGCATCTGTTCCAATTGGCCACTCTGTTCACCACTGGCGATCATATGCAGCATCATCGGGGGAAAGAGTTTGGTTTGATCAAGCGCTTTACGCAGGCTTGCCCCTTCTCTAACGCTATCTGATGCCTGTAATACTTGTTGTTTCACGTGATGATTCGACATCACATCTACCGCGACCTTCATCCCTTCAAGGATAGGAATCGCACTAGAGGTACAGATAGAAAGTGTTCGTGCAAAGCGAGAGGTGTTGATCCCTTTCGCTATCTTGCCGATCAACGGGATGCTCAATAATTTGCGATCCCAGCTCATGCGAACGCCCGGCTTTTTCAGCGCAGTCTTAACCAACACAATCACACCAATGGTCAACACCAGTAATTGGATGCCCCAATTCTGGATAAATTCACTCGATGCTAATAAAAATTGTGTCGACTGAGGGAGCTCTTGTCCCATTTGGATAATAGGCTCAACGATCTTAGGCACTACCGTAGCCAGTAGGAACGACACAATCGTCACCGCAAACACCACCAGCACGATTGGGTAGATCATCGCTTGCAGCAACTTAGAACGCATCTTCTGACGGTTTTCTGCGTAGTCAGCCAATCGTTCCAATACCGCATCGAGGTGTCCTGACTTCTCACCAGCAGCAACCATGGCTCTGAATAGCTCATCGAAGATATGGGGATAATCAGACAAGCTGTCTGCTAACGAATAACCTTCAGTCACCTTAGATCTCACCGCGAGTAGCATGGTGCGAATACGAGGTTTTTCAGACTGTTCGGCAACGGCTTTCAAGCACTCTTCCAACGGCATACCAGATTGAACGAGCGTGGATATTTGACGAGTAATAAGCGCAAGATCGGGCGTACTGATGCCGCGTTTAAAGCTGGTCGATGGCTGAGCACCTTTTGCTGTTTTTGCTTTAGCCTCGGTCATCTCAACCGGCATCAAGCCAAGTTCTTTGATTCTTTGGCGAGCCTGACGAGCATTATCTGCTTCAATTGAGCCTTTTTTACTTTTGCCTTTGGCATCCAGTGCTTTGTATTCAAATGCCGCCATACTAGACTTCCTTGGTCACGCGCATCACTTCTTCTAGGGACGTTACCCCTTTCAGAACTTTGCTCAAGCCATCATCTCGAATACTTGGTGTTGTGCCACGAATTGCTTTATCAATCGCCTGCTCACCCGCTTCACTGTGAATCAGCTCTTGTACTGAGTCATCAATCATCAACAGCTCATGAATACCAGTACGACCTCGATAACCCTTATGGCCACACTCTTCACAACCTTTGGCATGGTAAAGCGTCAGGCTTTCTTTCTTCTTCAACCCAAACAGTTTCTTCTGCTCTTTATCGGCTTCATAAGGTTCTTTACATTCGTTACATAAAGTACGAACCAAGCGCTGAGCCAAAACACCCAGCAATGAAGAAGAGATCAAGAAAGGTTCAATGCCCATATCACGCAGACGTGTAATCGCACCGACGGCAGTATTGGTATGCAGAGTCGACATAACTAAGTGACCCGTTAAAGAAGCTTGAACAGCGATCTCAGCGGTCTCCAAATCACGGATCTCACCAATCATAACCACATCAGGATCTTGACGAAGAATGGCACGTAAGCCTCGCGCAAAGGTCATATCAACCTTAGGGTTCACTTGTGTTTGACCAATGCCATCAATATCGAATTCGATCGGGTCTTCAACGGTTAAAATGTTTCGTTCATTGCTGTTGAGTTCTTGCAGACCAGCGTACAAGGTCGTCGATTTACCTGAACCTGTCGGGCCGGTCACCAAGATAATGCCGTGTGGGCGCTGAATCAGCTTACGGAAGTTTTCATGGTTTTCTGCTGTCATACCTAAACTGTGCAAGTCTAGACGAGTGGCGTTTTTGTCCAACAGACGCATTACCACACGCTCACCGTGCGAAGAAGGCATGGTTGAAACACGAACATCAACCGCTCGGCCACCAATACGCAGAGAGATACGGCCATCTTGTGGCACGCGTTTTTCTGCAATATCCAGTTTAGCCATAACCTTGACACGTGAAACCAATAGCGGAGCCAGTTTACGGCTTGGCGCTAGAACATCACGCAGCACACCATCAACTCGGAAACGGATACAAAGTGACTTTTCAAAGGTTTCGATATGAATATCCGAAGCACCTTCCTTGATCGCCTCACCCAGCATCGCATTGATTAACTTGATGATTGGCGCGTCGTCTTCTGATTCAAGTAAGTCTTCGTCTTGAGGCAGTTCTTCCGCTAGTGAGAAGAAATCATCACTATCAGCACCAATGTCTTCCATTAGCTGACGAGCTTCCGACGAGTCACGCTGATAAGCATCGGTCAGTTTTTTATCAAACTCATCGAGAGTAATCGCTTGTGGCGTGAAACCATTTTTCACAACACGACTCACTTCAATGATCGCCGCCGATTTCAGTGGCTCAACATAATAAAGTATCGGTGCGCGCTCTGGATGTTGATACTCCAACACCATCTTATAGCGATTCGCAAAGCTAAACGGCAAGCGCTGATAAGTACTTGCCGCCCCTACCAATTCAGCCATTATTCTTGTTCCATTTGATCGATGAAGGCTTGAATTTCAGCCGGGTGATTCATGTCGGCACCAAATTTAGGCAATACCGGGATGTTATCATCTGCCATTAATTTCAGCCCTTGCTCAGCCTTATACAGCTGCTCAGCACGGATGAAGTTGTATTTACGCTGCGTGATACCATCAGCTGTCATACCATCACGAATAATGGTTGGTTTGATGAAGACCATTAGGTTCTTTTTCTCAACCTGAGTACTGGTTGATTTGAACAAGTGTCCAAGCACTGGGATATCACCCAAGAACGGCACCTTCGATTCACTTTCCAATGCGCGTTCATCAATCAAGCCACCAAGCACCAGCATTTGACCGTCTTGAACAATCACTGATGTATTTAGCTGTCGCTTAGCAAAACGCACATCAACCGCACCATTGGCGCCTAATACGTTCGATACTTCTTGTTCTATTTGCAGTTGAACCGAGTCACCTTCGTTGATTTGTGGCACCACTTTAAGCTTGATACCCACTTCTTTACGTTCAACCGTTTGGAATGGGTTGTCGTTACTTGAACCTGCGGTCGAGCCAGTTAAAACAGGCACCTCTTCGCCCACAATGAACGACGCTTCGCCGTTATCCATTACGGTGATACTTGGAGAAGATAGGATATTTGAATTTGAATCGGTCGCGACTGCACTGATCAAGGCGGTCCAGTCACCCATCACTACGCTCATTGCCGCGCCATTAACGCCAGAAAGAGCAGAAGCCAATGTAGAATAATCACCTTCTTCTGTAGTGGTTTCATTACGTAAGAAGTTATTATTTTCATCATAAACAGCTTTGGTTGTTGTTGAATCTTTTGCTTCTTCTAGGCCAACCATCACACCACCAATGGAAGCGCCAGTGTTGCTGTACTGAATCATGGCACCCGTTTCAAGGTTACCCCATTGCACACCAAGGTTAACGCCGTCACCTTCAGCCATTTCGACAATCAGTGCTTCAATCAATACTTGAGCACGACGAATATCCAGCTGTGCGATCACGTCTTGTAGCGCATTCATGATGTCCGGCTGAGCGGTAATAACCAGAGAGTTGGTGTCGCTGTGAGCGGAGATCATCACTTGGTTGCGTTGCGATGAACTGCCTTTGGTTGATGTTTGCTTCTCTGATTGCAGGTTGTCCGACACGCCTTTCAGTACATCGACTAAATCTTCGGCTTTTGCGTATTTAAGGTAAATAACTTGATTATTGCCCTTGGTTGCCATTTCAACATCAAGCTGTTCAATCAGCCTTCTTAAACGGCTACGCACCTTAGGGTCGCCTGAGATAAGAATCGCATTGGTACGCTCATCAGCAACTAATTTAGGTTGTAGGAAAGCAGGTGTGTTTTTAGCATCTGTGGTTTTGCTTAACGCATCAACGATACGTACCATTTCTGCCGCAGAGGCATTCTTTAGCTCAACGACTTCAATCTCTTTATCACCCGCTTGGTCAACGCGCTTGATGATTTCAGCTAAACGGTTTACTACCGCCGCTCGGCCTGTAATAAGGATGATGTTGGCTGGGTCGTAGTGCACAACGTTACCCGCGCCTGCATTGTCGTTTAGTTGACGAAGCAGAGGAGAAAGTTCACGTACTGAAACATTACGAACCGTTACAACACGTGTCACCACGTTGTCGCCTTTGATCGTATCACTGTCTCCAACGACTGGAATTGCCGATGTTTTCGAATCCTTGGCCTTGATGATCTTAAGAACACCCGAGTCCATTTCGACAACCGCGTAGCCATACACTTCCAATACGTTTAGGAAGAAGCTGTAATATTGCTCTTCATTGAGTACGTCGTAGCTGCGTACATCGATTTTTCCGCGCACCGAAGGGTCAACGATGATCGTCTTCTCTAGGTTACGACCAACAATATTAATAAACTCTTGAATATCAGTGCCTTTAAAGCTGGCACTAAAATCACTCGCGATGGCTGCGGGTGTGCAGATTAAGCTTCCTGCCAATAACCATGCACTTTTCTTAAACCAATGCTTCACGTACTTCTCCTACACTTTCGTCCTTCGTTAGACGCAAAGTTTTAAAATTCAATAAACACTTCATGTTGTTGACCATCTCTCTCGACGACGAGGTTTAGCTCTGTCAGCTCTGAGATAGAACGGAATATGTTGCCCATAGCAGCAGGGTCTGTCAGGTCTTGTCCATTTAACTGAGTCGCAATATCTCCGTTTTGGAGCCCAACAGAGTTAAAAAGTTCTGAATCTTTGCCAGGGCTCACACGATAACCAATCACTTTATCGTCGCGTTTCACCTGAGACAGTCGAACATATTGGAAGATTTGTTGCGGATCTTTCATTATCTTCGCTTTAATTTCATCTAGCTTCTCTTCTGCAGAAGCTGGGTTGTTGCCACGCACAGAAGAAGAGGTACGAGGTGGCGCAGGCGCTGATACAGACAAACGCTTGTACTCAATACCTTCAAGCATCAGGGTTTCGTCTCGCCCAGAGTTATCGATGATCACACGATCGACCAATACGGCCTTGAGCTTAGCTCTAGTGCCTTCAATCTCTTCGTTAATTCCGTAGGTCGCTTGTGTGCCGCGATTGGCAATCACCGCCAAGCTCAGTTTTGGATTAGAGCTGGCGACAGCGCCCACTAAAACGAGGTTCAGTCGCGTCTTTGGCGCATCTTGGATAACTTGCTGCTCAACCACAGCAGGCGTGGTTGGGTTATAAGCACCAAACATGTTGCTCTGCTGCAAAGAAGAGATATCAAGAGTCGATTGAGGCGTTGAAGACGAGGAAGCCGTTGCAGCCCATGGCACGACGGTTTGCTCAGCAGGTTCAATAAACCATGCAAGCTGTCCTAAAATCCATGCGGAAGCTGCGATCAACACACAACAAAGAACAAGGCTCAGTTTCTGCTGGAGTAAAAATCCATTCTCTAAAAATCGGCTCAGCACCGGAGAGTTATCCATGCGAAGTTTGAGCTCTAAAAAGTTCACGTTCCCTAACCCTTTCTATAACGAATAAAGCTGTAACCTACTAAACTATCAGCTTTTTTGTTCATAAATTCTGTTCCTGCTTATTAAAAGCATAAGATCCTGAACTATATCATAGCAAATCTATAAATCGGCATTACCTGAGCTATTTTGTAATCTTCCTTGAAAAAAAAGCCAATCGCCTCCACATAAGCTTCTACTAAATGTGATAAGCGTCATCAAATAAAATAAGTTGCATACTGTGAATAACAGTTAAACCGCATTCATTTCTAACTGAAAAGGCACTGTCCTATATGAAAACGACTAATGAAGCTGTCAGACTCGATAAATGGTTGTGGGCAGCACGCTTTTATAAAACTCGTTCAATTGCTCGCAACATGGTCGATGGTGGCAAAGTCCACTATAATGGTCAGCGCAGTAAACCCAGCAAAATCGTAGAACTTGGGGCAGTGATTACCCTGCGCCAAGGGAATGAAGAAAAGACGGTCACCATAGAGAAAATATCCGCACACCGTGGCGGGGCGCCAGTCGCTCAAACCCTCTATGAAGAAACCACCGAAAGCTTGGCAAAAAGAGAAGAGTTTGCACAACAGCGCAAGCTAAATGCTCATAGCCCAGCACCAGAACGTCGCCCAGATAAAAAGCAACGTCGTGACATCATCAAGTTCAAGACTCAATAAGCTAGAAGGAATAGCCAAATGGCAGACCCAATGTCTACAAGTAATGTTTTAAATCGCTACCTATTTGAAGACCTATCAGTACGTGGTGAATTGGTACAGATGAACGAAGCGTACCAACAGATTATTTCTAGCAAGGAATACCCAGCGCCAGTACAAAAGCTGTTGGGTGAGCTACTGGTTTCAACGACGCTGCTAACGGCGACGCTAAAGTTTGAAGGCTCTATCACGATGCAACTGCAAGGTGATGGCCCAGTATCTCTCGCTGTTATTAATGGCGATAACGATCAGAAGATTCGTGGTGTTGCGCGCTTTGACGGTGATATTGCTGACGACGCTGGCCTGCACGACCTTATAGGTAAAGGCCACCTAGTGATCACTATCGATCCTAAAAAAGGTGAGCGTTACCAAGGTATCGTTGGTCTTGAAGGCGAAACACTTGCTGACGTTCTTGAAGGTTACTTTGCTAACTCAGAACAGCTTAAGACTCGTCTGTGGCTACGTACGGGTGAACATGAAGGCAAAGCACACGCTGCAGGTATGTTACTGCAGGTTATGCCAGACGGCACCGGCACGCCAGATGACTTCGAGCACCTGGAGCAGTTAACTGACACGGTTAAAAACGAAGAACTATTCTCTCTAGAAGCGAATGATTTGTTATACCGCCTATATAACCAAGAGAAGGTTCAGGTATTTACCCCTCAACCTGTCGAGTTCTTCTGTGGTTGTTCTCGTGAACGCAGTGGTGCCGCTATCATTACCGTTGCTCAAGAGGAGATCTACGACATCCTGAGTACGGAAGGTAGTGTTGCTCTTCACTGTGATTACTGTGGCACAAACTACTCGTTCGATAAGGGCGACGTTGATGCACTGTACGCAGAAGCAGCAGATAAAGGCGACAATACGGTTCATTAATTTACAGCGTACCAAAAACACGTAATTTACCCCAAAAAGGTCAGCACTAAGCTGGCCTTTTTTGTGATCAAAATAGCGCAAACTCCGTAACATCTCGTAATAAAATCACCGCTTAATTTTAATCAATTAATAATGTTCTCGCCCCTAGCGCAAAGGTTTGCGTACAGGATAGACTAGTTAGGCCAATATGTGACGAGACGCTTAAAACCCCAAGATTAATATGGATACTTTTTGAGCTGTATCCCTGTTTCCCCAGAGTCTCGTTGCTAGCATGGTGAGCAGATAACAATAAAAAATTAATACAAAATCCCTACAAAATATCCTACAAGGAGCACCTATGACCGTTATGGAACATACTAAGGCTGCACAAATTGATCTAACTAAGCACGGACTGACTGGCGTTACTGAAGTTCTTCGTAATCCTAGCTACGAGCAGTTATTCGTTGAAGAGACACTGCCAGGTTTGGAAGGCTACGAAAAAGGCGTAGTAACGGAACTAGGCTCTGTTGCGGTTGATACTGGTATCTTTACTGGCCGCTCACCAAAAGATAAGTACATTGTTAAAGATGACACTACACGCGATACCATGTGGTGGTCAGATCAAGGCAAAAATGACAACAAACCGATTACAACTGAAGTTTGGAGTGAGCTGAAAGAACTTGTGACAACTCAGCTATCTGGCAAGCGCCTGTTTGTCATCGACGGTTATTGTGGTGCTAACCCAGATACGCGTTTAAGTGTGCGTATTATCACTGAAGTAGCGTGGCAAGCGCACTTCGTTAAGAACATGTTCATTCGTCCAACTGACGAAGAGCTAGCAACGTTCGAACCTGATTTCGTGGTAATGAACGGTGCTAAAACAACTAACCCTAACTGGGAAAAACAGGGTCTAAACTCTGAGAACTTCGTTGCTTTCAACCTAACAGAGCGCGTTCAAATCATCGGTGGTACTTGGTACGGCGGTGAGATGAAGAAAGGCATGTTCGCAATGATGAACTACCTGCTTCCTCTGCAAGGCATTGCTTCAATGCACTGTAGTGCAAACGTTGGCGAGAAAGGCGATGTAGCCATCTTCTTCGGCCTGTCTGGTACAGGTAAAACAACCCTATCAACCGATCCTAAGCGTGAGCTAATCGGTGATGATGAGCACGGTTGGGATGACGATGGTATCTTCAACTTCGAAGGTGGTTGTTACGCGAAGACGATTCGTCTATCTAAAGAAGCAGAACCAGAAATCTACAATGCAATCCGTCGCGATGCTCTGCTAGAAAACGTAACGGTTCGTGGTGATGGTTCTATCGATTTCGATGACGGTTCAAAAACAGAGAACACTCGTGTTTCTTACCCGATTCACCACATCGACAACATTGTTAAGCCAGTATCAAAAGCAGGTCACGCTCAAAAAGTTATCTTCCTAACAGCGGATGCGTTTGGTGTGCTACCACCAGTATCTAAGCTGACTCCGGAGCAAACTAAGTACCACTTCCTATCTGGCTTCACAGCTAAGCTAGCAGGTACAGAGCGCGGTATTACTGAACCAACACCAACGTTCTCTGCGGCATTTGGTGCGGCATTCTTAACTCTTCACCCAACTCAGTACGCTGAAGTGCTTGTGAAGCGTATGGAAGCAGCTGGCGCTGAAGCTTACCTAGTGAACACAGGTTGGAATGGCACAGGTAAACGTATCTCAATCCAAGATACTCGTGGCATCATCGACGCTATCCTAGATGGCTCAATCGACCAAGCTGAAACTAAGGTTATCCCTATGTTTAACCTAGAAGTACCGCTAGCGTTGCACGATGTTGACCCAGCGATTCTTGACCCACGTGATACTTACACTGACCCACTACAATGGGAAAGCAAAGCGAAAGATCTAGCAGAGCGCTTCATCAACAACTTTGATAAGTACACAGACAATGCTGAAGGTAAGTCACTGGTTGCGGCAGGCCCTCAACTAGACTAACCCAACATCTGCTCGGGCCAAGCCAAAAGCGAACGCCCAATTTAAAGTGATATTTTTGTAGCAAGCCCCTCTTTTGAGGGGCTTTTTTGTTGCTGCTTGCCCCTTTTTGTTCCACTCTGTTTTGAGACTATTGAAATTTAAGGCTTTCAGGGAATGAAAAAGGTATTCATGGTGATTGGCATTGTGGTGGCCATCATCGTTGCGACTATCGCAGCGTTGTTATTAAGCCTACAAACTCAATACCGATCGGATGTTGCTAACTTTTTTATCAAGCATACGCTTGAACAACCTGTACTCATTGAAGACGTTGAGTATCAGGCGCCTTATCACATCACCTTGATGGGCATTACCCAAAGCCAACCTGATAAACAAAAACCTCTCTATATCGACAAGATCGATCTTTGGTTCAGTCCCAGCTCGATTACAGAAGCTAAACTGGTCTTGGACTCCGTCTTGATCAGTGGCCTACAGTTGGAGGTAAGCGATCTAGAGACATTCACGCCGTTATTCACCCAACCAAACATCAAGCTCCATCAGCTAGCCATCAATAATCTCGACTTTTCGACCCCAGACTTTAATGCGCGAGGCATCGACCTCCAGATCTCCGATCCAACGTGGGATGACAACAACGCATTGCTGCCTTATGGCAAAATCCAACTCTCAGCCACGCAGCTGTATTGGCAAGGAGAAGCCTTCGATAACCTGTTGTTTGACCTAGACTTAAAACCTAGCGACAGCACGCTTTATGGCGCTTCATTTGACTGGCGCGGTGCCAAGATTTCAGGACAAGCAGAGCAGTATCAGCAAGATTGGTCGTTGGTGAATGTGACCGTCGATAGCTTACGACTCAATCAGAAACAGACCCAAAGCCTACTAAGCAAAGAGTGGGATATAGCAGGTATTCAGATCAATCACATCAATAGCTTAGATATTCTGCGCAGCGACGTGGAATGGCAAGATGGCCACTTAACCGCTTTTGATGCGTCACTAGAAAATATCCAACTGCCTTTTGAGCTGTGGAAGCAACAGAAGACCATTTTCTCTCTGCAAGCAGAGGGAGTGACCATTGATGATGACATGTTCATAGAGCCAAGTATCAAGCTCAATTTAGATCCGAACCAGATTCTGATTGAAGATTTCTATACTCAATTCTTACAAGGCACTATTCAACTTAATGGCGAAGTAACCCCTAACAGCATTCAATTAGCGCAGCTCGACCTGCAAGGCATAAAGTGGATTACGGAAAGCAAAAATAAAGTTCTACCATCCGCTCGCCTATTGCCTTGGCTGACACAGCTTCAGCAAGCCTCTATTGACAGACTTAATATAGAACGTAGCCAACTTATCCAACTCGCAACCAAACCCTACTGGCAGGTCTCAGGGCTGCATGTAGAAGGACATCAGGTTCAGCTGCTGCAACAGAGAAAGTTAGGGCTGTGGCAAGGCAAGTTGATGGTTAGCGCCAACGATGCAAGCTATCAAAATATTGTCAGTGTTCAACCCGTAGTTGAAATGAATAGCGAACAAGGAAAATGGACGCTGACACGCCTGTTTATGCCACTAAAGCACGGCTATATTGAAGCCAACGCGACACTCGACTTCAACCAAATCAGTAAGCCATGGAGCTTAGATATCTCTGCCGATGGGTTACCCATAGCACCCATGCTGCAGCAACTCGAATTACCGCTTGATGCAACCGGCTATGGTGAGTTTGAACTTCAAGCCGCAGGCTTGTATGGCGATTCCTTGATGTTCGGTTATTCAACCACAGGGCAACTCACTGGCAGTGTTCGCCAAGGTGTGATGACCTTTAACGATAAGCTTTCTGAAGCCTCGACTGATAACGTGTTTGAAATCCCAGAGCTTAATGCGAATTTTGACCGTGGTCGCTTCACTCTCGAACCAATGCACATTATTGGTGCATCCTCAGCAGAGCAAGGTACACAAAGAGTTCAAACGCTCAACGGTGAGGTCTCTGGAGAGCTCGATTTGCTAGAAACTAGCAAACACACTCTATCCATTTCGTTATCGGACCAATGCCATCAAATCTCAGGAAAGCTCACCCAAGCTGAGTATTCCGAGATTAACGACTGCCAACAAAAAAGCGCCACTCCATAGGAGTAGCGCCTTCTATCTGTATCTGTATCTGTATCTGTTAGCTAGTGTCAGCTATACGCTTACATTAGAGTCTGTTGATAATCGCTTTTTGTAGTCAGGGATCAGCATATAGGTTCCCGTAAACTCAACCGCTTCCACATCGCCACTGTTAATGGTCACATGAATGATGATGCGAGCTTTTCTGCCAGACGCGAGGCGATCTAAATCGCCACTGATCCCATCCAATGACGTAGATGCGACTGGGTTTTGCTCGACTGGGTGACGATAACGAATATTACTGTCTGCCAGTACGATATCACCGGTCAGCCCACGTTCTTTCATCAGTAGCCAAGTCATTCCCCAACCCGTTAGAGTCGCCAAGGTAAAAGCTGAGCCAGCAAACATGGTGTTATGAGGGTTAAGGTTGGGATTCAATTGAGCGCTACACTCAAACTGATAACCCGTGTATTGGTTAATCTTGATGCCCATTTTGTCACTGATCGGGATCTGATTTTCCCAACGCTGCTGAAGCTCATTACACCATTCTGGTTTGCGCAGTACATCAGCCATTGGATCAAGAGGTTTCACCATCTGTTGGTGACGCACAGGGCCGCGTTGATCGTTAATTTCACCACGACGTTCAAACTCATTCTTCTCATAGAATGAGATCGCATCTTCACGTGCATTACACACCAAACGCTTCGCCCCTTCTTGACGTGCCAGTGACTCTAGCGCAACCAAGATAAGTGAGCCCATACCTTTACTTTGGCGAGATTTCTTCACCGCCATATAGCGAATCTGCCCCTCTAGATCTGGGGTGATATAGAGACGACCAATCGCCATCGGGCGACCTCGACCATCGACAATCATGCGATGGTGACTCATGGCATCGTATTCATCGCGCTCTGAACCTACCGGCATGCGCCAAGGTTCACGGAGCATCTGCCAGCGAAAATGGTAATACTTGTTCAGTTGATTTTCGGTGGTCGGTGTTATGAGTTTAAACATGCTTATTCCTTTAAGCCTAAACCTGCAGCCAGAATGTTACTGGGCCATCATTAACCAAAGACACTTTCATGTCGGCTGCGAATCGGCCACGTTCCGTTGGCAACACTGATTCACACTGGTCAGAGAAATAGTTGTAAAGACGCTCTGCATCTTCTGGGTGAGCACCACGAGAAAATCCTGCTCGTGTGCCTTTCTTGGTATCAGCTGGCAGAGTGAATTGAGAAACCACTAATACCTTACCTTCTACCTGCTTTACATTGAGATTCATTTTATCGTCTTCATCTCCAAAGACACGATAAGTGGTCACTCGTTCCATCAAACGTTTGGCTTTGGCTTCATCATCACCTTTTTCTACGCCTAACAGAACCAATAAGCCTTGCTCAATCTCACCCACTACTTCGCCATCAACACGGACGGCAGCTTCACTTACTCTCTGGATCAGTGCTATCACTGTTGTTTCCTTGCTCTGTGATTTTGTCTTTATCCGACGAGTGTACCATTTCTTGCGAGTCACTCCACTGTTCCTGCTCGCCCAACGCGGCCGTCACCTCGGCACCCACCAACACAATCAACCAGCACAAATACACCCAGACAAAAAGAATGGGAATCGCCGCTAATGCGCCATAAATCAACTGGTAAGAGGGGAATTGAGTAATGTAAGCCGCAAAGCCTTTCTTACTGAGTTCGAACAACAGAGCCGCAACCAAAGAGCCCGCTGCCGCATGAGAAAAGTGTATCTTTTTGTTGGGAACCAACAGGTACAGACCGAAAAACGCAAAGAATGAGGTAATCAAAGGGAGCTTGCGAATCACGGTATTAAAGGCACTCGACACGACTTCGTTTTGTAACAAGTTCAATGATGTCACATACGACGTTGCAGCAATGCTCGCCCCAATCAAAATAGGTCCAAGCGTTAGCACCATCCAATACATAGAAAAGGACAACACGGCCCGACGCTTTTCTGTTACTCGCCAGATGTAGTTAAGATTCTTATCGATGTTGGAGATCAGCATCAATGCCGCAATGAATAAGAACACACTGCCCACCGCCGTCATCTTGCCGGTATTGGCCACGAACTCTAGTAGAGCACCATGCACCGCATCTCCAGATGCTGGAACAAAGTTGGTAATAACGAAGTTTTGAATCACTAGGCCAACATCAGCAAAAACTGAAAATGACGATAAGATAGAGAGCAAAACCGTCAACATCGGTACGATCGAGAGCAAAGTAATGTACGCCAAGTAACCCGCATTCACATTGACCCTATCGTGCGTCATTCGCGCCAAAAGATAGCGGGAAAACTGGATGCTTCCTGTGACTGCGTTTTTTATCTTCAACTTGTAACTCCCTGGTAACTCGTTCATAGTCCTAATTAATATTCCGTTGTATTAATCACAGTAAATAAATGTTCAAAAATAGCGTAGGAAAAAGGCTTGAGAACAAGGCAGCTTTTTTTGATAAGTAGTTATTCTACAATCAAAAATTCTAACGCCGTTATCGAGCATTTTAACAAGCTAGGTTGAGCAGTTATTTACTACGATTGATATTATTTAACTATAGGAAACTAGGATGCCTTATTTAATAGTTATAGTCCTCTCTATTTTTACTCTTACTGGATGCCAGTCCGCTTATTACTCCGCCATGGAGCAAGTGGGTTACCACAAGCGTGACATTATGGTCGATAGAGTGGAAGACGCTAAAGAGTCGCAGCAGGATGCTCAGGAAGAGTTTACCAGCGCACTTGAAGCCTTGAGTAGCCTGACGAACTTCAGTGGCGGCGACCTTGAAGACATGTACAACCAAATCAACGATAAATACCAAGACAGCGAGAAAGCCGCACAAAATGTCAGTGACCGCATTGCTGCGATTGAAGACGTGTCAGATGCGCTGTTTGCAGAGTGGCAGAGCGAGTTAGACCTCTACACCAGTGCTTCACTGCGCCGTTCGAGTGAACAAAAACTGCGAGAAACCCAATCGTCTTACAAGACCATGCTTTCAGCAATGAAACGCGCTGAGAAGAAAATGGACCCGGTACTCAACACCCTTCGCGACAATACGCTTTATCTAAAGCATAACCTCAATGCGAGTGCTGTCGGTTCGTTGCAGGGCGAATTTATGAGCTTAGAAAAAGACATCGCCTACGCGATAGAACAGATGAATGCTGCAATAGCAGAATCGGATAAGTTCCTAGCTCAACTGAACCAGAAGTAGCGTTACAGATAAAGAACACGATGCAACCTATCATTATTACTGGCGGCCCCGGAGCCGGGAAGACAACACTGATCAATGCCTTGGGTGACATGGGTTACCCAACCTTCGCGGAATCTTCTCGACAGTTAATTGAACAGCAGAGCCAACTTGAGAACAGTATCTTACCTTGGTTAGACCTACCGGGCTTTGCTCGCCTGTGTCTCACTGTCATGAATGAGCAAAAGGAACAGGCCAACCAGCATCCGGTTGCGTTTCTCGATCGCGCCATTCCAGATATCTGCGGTTACTTAACTCAGGCGAACCTTGAGATTGACAAAATCTACCGAGAAGCTAGCCAAGGCTATCACTCACAAGCCTTGTTCTGTCGCCCTGAGGCATCTATTTACGTACAAGATGATGTGAGGCCTTATCCGCTTGAAGAGGCATTAGAGATTCACCACGCGTTGGTCAGAGTCTATCAAGAGCTTGGGTATGAGGTGGTCGAGGTGCCATTTATGTCAGTCGAAGAGCGGGCTCTATTTGTTAAAAGCCAACTAGGTATCAAAAGCTAGATCCCCAACTCGGTCGTTCCTCCCTCTTGAGGATGACGAAGACTTGAACGCTCTTCGTATCTCGCATCTCGTTTACCTGAATCTAAGTAAACTACCGTCATTCCCTACAGCGAGGCACGAGCGTGACAGGGAATCTCTTGTATGCCGAAAAAGAAAGATTCCAGATATCTCGCCTCTCGTTACCCGCATCTAAACAAAATTCCGTCATTCCCTACAGCGAGGAACGAGCGTGATAGGGAATCTCTTGTATGCCGAAAAAGAAAGATTCCAGATATCTCGTCCCCAATTCTGGAATGACGATTCAATGAATTGGTATGGAGCATGCTCTTCGTATCTCGCATCTCGTTTACCCGTATCTACTTCAATATCACATAAAACAAAAGCCCCGAGCAGCTCTAGGCTACTCGGGGCTTTCTTACTTATTCTAAAACGTATTGCTTGATAGCTAGAAGCTAGTCAGCTGGCAATTAAGCCTTAGCTGGACGTGCTGCACGCTTACGGTCGTTTTCAGTAAGAAGTTTCTTACGGATACGTACGTTTAGTGGCGTTACTTCTACTAGTTCATCTTCATCGATAAACTCAAGAGCTTGCTCTAGAGTGTGCTTGATCGGTGGAGAAAGAACTTGTGCTTCATCAGTACCAGATGCACGAACGTTCGTTAGTTGCTTACCTTTCAGACAGTTTACTGTCAGGTCGTTTGAACGGTTGTGAATACCGATTACTTGACCTTCATAAACTTCATCAGCGTGCTCTGTGAATAGACGACCACGAGCTTGAAGGAAGAACAATGCGTAAGTCAGTGCTTTACCCGTTGCGTTCGAAATTAGAACACCGTTGTTACGCTGACCAATGATACCGCCTTTGTAAGGACCGTAGTGATCGAACGAGTGGTAAATAAGACCAGAACCAGACGTCATTGTAAGGAATTCAGTTTGGAAACCGATAAGACCACGAGAAGGCATCATGAAGTCCATGCGAACACGGCCTTTACCATCTGGTGCCATATCTGTTAGCTCACCCTTACGTAGACCGATGCTTTCCATGATCGCACCTTGGTGCTCTTCAACTACATCGATAGTAACCGTTTCGAACGGTTCCATTTTCTGACCATCTTCTTCTTTGATGATTACTTCTGGACGAGATACTGCTAGCTCGAAACCTTCACGACGCATGTTTTCGATCAGGATAGAAAGGTGAAGCTCACCACGGCCTGATACGCGGAAACGGTCTGGACTTTCAGTTTCTTCAACACGTAGTGCAACGTTATGAACCAATTCTTTTTCAAGACGCTCAAGGATGTTACGTGAAGTTACAAACTTACCTTCTTTACCCGCGAACGGAGAAGTGTTTACTTGGAAAGTCATTGTTACTGTTGGTTCATCAACAGACAGTGGTTCCATTGCTTCAACATTGTTTACGTCACAGATAGTGTCTGAAATTTTCAGTTCACCAAGACCTGTGATTGCAATGATGTCGCCAGCGTTAGCTTGTTCTACTTCGTGACGCTCAAGACCTAGGTAACCAAGTACAGTACCTACTTTACCGTTACGTTTTTTGCCTTCAGCATTCACGATAGTTACTTGTTGGTTTGGCTTAACAGAACCACGAGTAACACGAGCAACACCGATAACACCTACGTAAGAGCTGTAATCAAGTTGCGAAATTTGCATTTGTAGTGGACCTTCAAGGTCAACTGCAGGTGCTTCTACTGTATCAACAACAGCTTGGAACAATGGTTCCATGTCTGTGCCAACTTCGCCTTCTTCCATTGTTGCCCAACCGTTTAGAGCTGAAGCGTAAACAACAGTAAAGTCTAGTTGCTCATCAGTCGCGCCTAGGTTGTCGAACAAGTCAAATACTTGGTCCATAACCCAATCAGGACGAGCACCAGGACGGTCAATCTTGTTGATAACAACGATTGGCTTAAGGCCGTGTGCGAAAGCTTTTTGCGTTACGAAACGAGTTTGAGGCATTGGGCCATCAACTGCATCAACGATCAGAAGAACTGAATCAACCATAGACATGATACGTTCAACTTCACCACCGAAGTCCGCGTGTCCAGGGGTATCTACGATGTTGATACGGTAATCATTCCAGTCAATTGCTGTGTTCTTAGCAAGGATTGTAATGCCACGCTCTTTTTCGATGTCATTCGAATCCATGACACGCTCTTCAGCTTCACCACGAGACTCAAGAGTGCCTGACTGTTGTAGTAGTTTATCAACCAAAGTCGTTTTACCGTGGTCAACGTGCGCGATGATCGCGATATTTCTTAACTTATCAATCTGTGGAGTAGACATGGATTCTCGATTCACTCATAAAAGGTAGCCGTCAATTATCTCAAAAGTTTGGATAATAACCGCTAGCTTGATTTAAAAAACGGTCAATAATATACCAGATTTTAGACAAAAACCCAGAAATATGTGATCTCAACCAAGGCTTTTTTCTTTATTAGCGATTCATATCCGCTTAACTTTGATTCAGTACAGTATCTAACAGTCTAATTCGTAGGATTCTAAAAAAGCATCCGCCGCAAGATGGGCAGCCAAATCTCCGGCAAAATAACAAAAGTGGATTGACAACTTAGGCAATTCATTGCTGAATGGTGCTCGCTTATGTTTCATATTGGTGCACAGATAAACAATTGCACCAATAAGGTGCACCAGGAGATCATTTTGGTGCAAAAACCAAAGTGAACGAAACAAGAAAACAAGTAAATCATTGAAATTAATGGAATAATTTTTTTGGCACGTTTTTGGCTATAGATAAATCAGCATCGATTAATGCACTTATAGACATTAATCAATGCTAGTTTCAACCGAATCGAGCTAATACCGAATTAATAACACTGGAGGTTATCCAAGATGTCAGTAGAAAATGTACTATCCCTGATCCAAGAGAACGAAGTTAAATTTATCGACTTACGTTTTACTGATACAAAAGGTAAAGAGCAGCACATCTCTATTCCTTCTCACCAAGTTGATGCAGACTTCTTCGAAGAAGGTAAAATGTTTGACGGCTCTTCAGTAGCTGGTTGGAAAGGCATTAACGAATCTGACATGGTAATGATGCCAGACGCAGCTTCAGCTGTACTGGACCCATTCACAGAAGATGCAACGCTAAACATCCGTTGTGACATCCTTGAGC
This sequence comes from Vibrio sp. L5-1, assembly GCF_021728315.1. Lineage (NCBI taxonomy): Bacteria > Pseudomonadati > Pseudomonadota > Gammaproteobacteria > Vibrionales > Vibrionaceae > Vibrio > Vibrio sp. L5-1. The sequence goes on from NZ_JAKKCQ010000006.1 coordinate 202,390, forward strand.
CTGCAACAATGCAAGGCTACGACCGTGACCCACGCTCTATCGCTAAGCGTTCTGAAGAATACCTACGTTCTACGGGTATCGCAGACACAGTTCTAGTTGGTCCAGAGCCAGAATTCTTCCTATTCGATGACGTTAAGTTCTCAAACGACATGTCTGGTTCTTTCTTCAAGATTGATGATGTAGAAGCAGCTTGGAACACAGGTTCTGACATCGAAGGCGGTAACAAAGGTCACCGTCCTGGCGTTAAAGGCGGTTACTTCCCAGTAGCTCCTGTAGATTCATCTCAAGACATCCGTTCAGCAATGTGTCTAGTAATGGAAGAGATGGGCCTAGTAGTTGAAGCTCACCACCACGAAGTAGCAACTGCGGGTCAAAACGAAATCGCAACTCGCTTCAACACGCTAACAACAAAAGCGGATGAGACTCAAATCTACAAGTACGTTGTGCACAACGTTGCTCACGCATTTGGTAAAACAGCGACATTCATGCCTAAGCCACTAGTTGGTGACAACGGTTCTGGTATGCACGTTCACCAATCTCTAGCAAAAGACGGCGTTAACCTGTTTGCTGGTGATAAGTACGGCGGCCTATCTGAAATGGCGCTTTACTACATCGGTGGTGTAATCAAACACGCTCGTGCAATCAACGCATTTGCTAACCCATCAACGAACTCGTACAAGCGTCTTGTACCTGGTTTTGAAGCTCCGGTAATGCTTGCTTATTCAGCACGTAACCGTTCTGCGTCTATCCGTATCCCAGTAGTACCAAGCCCGAAAGCACGTCGTATCGAGCTACGTTTTGGTGACCCAGCAGCGAACCCATACCTATGTTACTCAGCAATGCTGATGGCTGGCCTTGACGGTATCAAGAACAAGATCCACCCAGGCGAAGCTATGGATAAAGATCTATACGACCTTCCAGCAGAAGAAGCGGCTGAAATCCCAACCGTTGCTGAATCTCTAGAAGTAGCACTTAAAGCGCTAGACGACGATCGTGAGTTCCTAACAGCTGGCGGCGTATTCTCTGACGATTTCATTGATTCTTACATCACACTGAAATCTGACGACGTACAACGCGTGAACATGGCAACACACCCACTTGAGTTTGAACTGTACTACTCAGTTTAATCTCCTGTAGAGATAAGCCATTTCTTACTGCAACCTTGTAAGAATCGCTGACTAAATATTAGGCTCGCCTCGCAGGCGGGCCTTTTTTATATACTCCCTCCCCCTGCTTCCTCGTACCATACCTTAGACAAAAGCCCTCAGAGGCTGCTGCTATAAATACAATAAAATCAATAACAAAACCAACGCCAAACGTGAAATCACCTAGCGGTGAAAAGAGGCTAAAGATATGAAAAATATACTGTTCCTGATCGGGTTAACAGTCGCGATCTCGTGCTCTGCTCAAACGGTGTATACCTGGGTGGATGAGGATGGTGTTCTCCACTTTAGTGATAACCCTAGCGCTCAAGATGCCAAATCTCTTCGCCTACCGGATGTGCAAGCGTCAGCACCCGCACCTAAATTTGAAGCCTCGACTCCCGTTGACGCTGCTGCTTCATCTACAACTAAAACGGCAATGCCAGCTCAGGCTCAGGAAAAAACAGAAAGCACGAAACGTGAGGCGCCAGCTCAACTAGCCCTCATCATGCTGACTCCCGTTCATGACCAAACCATCCGTAGCAACCGCGGCTTAATCCCTATTCAAATAGAACTTAGCCGCAAGCTTGGTATTGGAGAACAGTTGCAATTGATGCTCGATGGTCGTCGCTATGGCGCCCCACAAACCCAACCGAATTGGGAACTGAAAGGTATCGATCGAGGTACTCACACCATTGCAATTCAAGCACATAGAAGCGGCAAGCTTATTGCATCTACTAGTCCAGTCACCGTGTATTTACATCGAGCGACGCTCAAGTAGGCCAATGTGTTAAAAGAGACTGAATTACCTCTACTTTTCACCTAATCGAAGCAGCTTTCAGCGACTCTAATGAATTATCTTTAGCTTCTGGTTGATATGCGCCATACTTGAACTTAGCTACGCACCAATTTGGTGCAGTGAGAAAAACACCAGTTCAAGGACGAAATAGTGAATCGATCAGCCAAAAGCGACAGCATAGATACACATCATCTTTCCAGCGCCATTCTCGACAATATGGTGACCTCAACATTGATGCTCGATGAGCAACTGTATGTCCGATACGCCAACCCTGCGGCTGAACAACTCTTTTCACAAAGCGCGCGACGCATCGTCGATCACCCATTGAGCCAACTCATCCAACACGCCTCACTGGATTTGGCGCTTCTGACGCAACCGCTACAAAGTGGCCAGAGCATTACCGACAGTGACGTTACCTTCGTTGTTGATAACCGCCCACTGATGCTTGAAGTCACGGTTAGCCCAATCTCTTGGCAACGAGAGACGCTGTTATTGGTTGAGATGCGCAAGATAGACCAGCAAAGACGCCTCAGCCAAGAGCTCAACCAACACGCACAACAACAAGCAGCTAAGCTGTTGGTGCGCGGGTTAGCACATGAGATTAAGAACCCACTCGGTGGCTTAAGAGGTGCGGCGCAGTTACTTGGGAAAATGCTTCCTGATCAGTCTCTTAATGAATATACGCAGATCATTATTGAGCAAGCCGACCGCCTAAGAGCGTTAGTTGATCGCCTGCTTGGCCCTCAAAAACCGGGGACCAAGTCAGAAGAGAACCTACACCAGATACTTGAGAAAGTCAGGCAGCTCGTGGAACTCGAGTCGGGTTCAACGCTCGCCATCGAACGAGATTACGACCCGAGCTTACCGGACATTCTGATGGATTCAGCACAAGTTGAACAAGCGATGCTCAATATCGTGAGTAACGCGGCACAGATTTTAAAGGCGCAAGAATCAGGGAAAATCACCATTCGCACCAGAACGGTGCATCAAGCCAATATTCATGGGCAGCGACACAAACTCGCAGCGCGCATTGAGATCAGCGATAACGGCCCCGGCATCCCCGATGATTTAAAAGATACGCTGTTTTACCCAATGGTCAGCGGACGAGAGGGTGGCACAGGGCTAGGACTGTCGATTTCTCAAAACCTGATCGATCAGCACAATGGAAAAATTGATGTTGAGAGCTGGCCGGGTAACACCACATTCACGATTTACCTACCAATTTAGGTCAACAGAACCTCGCGATTGGACAGCGAGGCGAAAGGCTTAACTCGGTAACACAAAGATTAAAGACATCATAAAAACAACAATGATTATCACAATAGATTTGGCTGCAAAGGAATTGAATTATGAGTAAGGGATACGTTTGGGTCGTTGATGACGACAGTTCTATACGCTGGGTCGTAGAGAAAACACTTTCATCTGCGGATATAAAGTGCGAAACATTTGCTGATGCTGAGAGCGTATTACTTGCTCTTGAGCGCGAAACACCAGACGTTTTGGTGTCCGACATTCGCATGCCTGGCATTGACGGGATTGAGCTGTTACACCAAGTTCACCAGCGCTCTCCCGACCTGCCAGTGATCATTATGACCGCGCACTCAGACCTCGATGCGGCGGTGAATGCTTATCAAAAAGGGGCTTTTGAGTATCTACCTAAGCCGTTTGATATTGATGAGACACTGACTCTAGTAGAGCGAGCCATCGCACACAGCCAAGAGCAAAAGCGAGAACAAGCCAGCGAAGTAGCCGAAGAGACCAACGCACCAGAAATCATCGGTGAAGCACCGGCAATGCAGGAAGTTTTCCGAGCTATTGGCCGTTTGTCTCGTTCATCCATTTCGGTTCTTATTAATGGTGAATCGGGGACTGGTAAAGAATTAGTCGCGCACGCTCTGCATCGTCACAGCCCAAGAGCTAAAAAGCCATTCATTGCATTAAACATGGCGGCAATCCCTAAAGACTTGATCGAATCAGAGCTGTTTGGCCACGAGAAAGGCGCCTTTACTGGCGCTAACAGTGTTCGCCAAGGACGATTCGAACAAGCCAACGGCGGCACTCTGTTTCTTGATGAAATAGGCGATATGCCACTCGATATTCAGACTCGGCTACTGCGCGTGCTTTCTGATGGTCAATTTTATCGTGTCGGTGGGCATTCTGCGGTTAAGGTTGATGTTCGTATCGTTGCAGCAACCCACCAAGATCTTGAGCGCTTGGTGCATGACGGTGGTTTCCGTGAAGACCTTTTCCATCGACTGAACGTTATCCGAATCCATATTCCGGCACTGCGCGAACGTAAACAGGACATTGAAAAACTGACTCACCACTTCCTAGCATCAGCCGCTGAAGAGCTTGGTGTAGAAGTGAAGACACTGCACTCAGAGACCATCATGAAGCTCAATCAGCTAAATTGGCCGGGTAACGTACGTCAGCTTGAGAACATCTGTCGTTGGCTCACAGTCATGGCGAGCGGCAGTGAAATACTCCCTTCAGACTTGCCTCCAGAACTGTTGGAAGAAAAAGTGGTGACGACCTCAGGGACTGGAGACAACTGGCAACAACTGCTCGCTAATTGGGCAAAATGTGCGCTTGATTCCGGAGAAAAAGAGCTACTAACTTATGCTCTGCCAGAGTTTGAACGTATACTGCTAGAGGCTGCACTCAACCATACCAATGGTCATAAACAGGATGCAGCCAAGGTTTTAGGTTGGGGAAGAAACACCCTAACTCGTAAACTAAAAGAACTGTACTGACCTGATATGACTCTCGATGCAGCTACTTTTTTAACCAAAAAAGTGTCGCTTGGTTTGAACAGTGTCGGTACAATTAAGGTATACCATTCACTAAAGTTGTAGCTAAAGATGTCTTTGAAAACACAAATTACCTTGAGAACCGCGGTGGTTCTGCCATTCGTGATGATTTTTCTGTTCACTATGAGCGTAATGGTTTTCACTCAAAAGCAAAGCTACAAAGAGATGGTGAGTGATGTTAGTGCACGCCAACTAACATCACTTACTGACCATGTTCATCAAAGCCTGTCCAATTTTTTAGAAAAACCATTTCACGCCAACCTCTCGCTCAGCCATAACATTGGCTACCACCATCTTTATCAAGCGGGCAACCTTAGCAAGGTCCAAGACTACATTCTTTATACGTTTTCAGACCATTTCACAGCTATACCTCAACTCGATGTGATCGGCTTTGGTTCTGAAGATGGTAACTATGTCGGTTTTCGTAAAGAAGCTAACAACGGCTATACCTTGATGGTACAAGACGACCGTACTAACGATCAGCTGGTCATTTACCGTGGCAGCAAGATCAGCGAAGACATTCGATCGGTGATTTCAGGTTACGACCCGAGAGTCCGCCCTTGGTACACACCCGTTGCTACACAAAAAAAGGCTGTATGGTCGCCAATTTATGCCAATGCAGATGAACGACAAGAGATCACCTTATCTGCCCTCGCCCCTATCTATGATGACAACGAATTCAAAGCCGTCGTCGTTAGCGACATTAAGATCAATACCTTTAATGCGTTTCTCAAAGAACTCAAAGATAAAACGGATGCCTCTGTTTATATCATTGATAAGCAGCAACGCTTGGTCGCTCACTCGGGCGGAGGTAGCGTGGTCTCTTGGGGAACAGGGAAAACCAATAAGGGCCAACGCTTACTGGCATCAGAGAGTGCTAACCCGGTAATACGTGAAAGTGCTAGCTACGTAGACCAATTTCACCTAATCGATAATTTGGGCGTGCAGCGCTTTAGCTTTCGCCTAGACAACGAACGATACTTCAACCAGATCACCCCTTATGAAGATGAGCACGGCATCACTTGGTTTATTGGTATGTCGATCCCTGAAAGCAACCTACTCGGTGAATTACCTGAAAACCAAAGAAACAGTTGGTTGCTCGGGCTAGCGCTGAGTTGCATTGGTGTCATTGCTGGGTTAATTGCGTTTAATCGCGTTACCCAACCCATCACCTCAACAGCGGATGCGGCAAAGCGTCTTGCTAAAGGTGATTGGGGCACGAGCATGCCAAAGACAGGGCATATCTATGAAACCAGCATGTTGGTGGAGTCATTCAATGAAATGGCCAACAACTTAAAGGCTTCCTTTCAAGCATTACAGTCTCAGCTTACCTATGACTCACTAACCAAATTATATAGTCGAGAAGGCTTTATCGACGCTGCCAAGAAAAACCCTGCAAACGAAAAAGGCACACTTTATTTAGTGGGTATTGATCGCTTCCGAGACATCAATGACAGCCTTGGTCATTACAATGGTGACCAATTGCTTATCATTGCGGCCGCTCGTTTAAGAGGTACATTGCCATCCGATTACCTATTAGCTCGCACTGGCGGTGATGAATTCGCCATTTACGCCCCGAACGTCATCCAAAGCAAGGAAGCTCAACTACTGACTAATCGCTTGCTTCAAACCTTTGCTTCCCCATTTTCAATGGAATCAGAAAGTGTCGCCATTAAGGTATCGATGGGAGTCGTCGGTGTATCTAACGTCCACGACATTGCGCTATTGCTGCGTAGTAGTAGCATTGCTTTGAGCAACGCAAAACAAGACAAAGCCAGTGTCAGCATTTACAGCCCTGAGATGGGTAAAGCATCAAGACATCGTACTAAGATGCTAGCGCGGATGAACCGAGCGATTGAACTTCAACAGTTCGAACCCTTTTATCAACCTATTATTGATCTAGAATCCGGATCGACCATTGGGGCTGAAGCTTTAGCACGCTGGATAGCCGATGAAGGAATAGTCTCACCACTTGAATTCATTCCTCTCGCTGAAGAGAGCGGGCTGATTTACGATATCGGCAAGCAAATTCTACATAAGTCGTGTCGAGATACTGCCATCGCGATTGAGTCAGGAAAATGGAGCAAGGACTTCTCTATTCACGTTAACCTTTCGGTCGATCAACTGAGTGAAAGTGGCTTTGTTGAACAAATTAAAGGCACGCTACGTGACACCAAGCTACCAGCAAGCAACCTGACACTAGAGATCACTGAGTCACGCATCGTCGACAATGATCCTGCCATCATCGATAACATGCTGACGCTAAAAGCATTAGGCATCTCGATTGCAATTGATGACTTTGGTACCGGCTATTCGTCACTGGCTTATTTACACAAACTGCCATTTGATTGCTTAAAGATCGATCGCAGCTTCGTCAGCAAGCTCGAAAAAGAGAACCTAGATAGCTCTATCGTTGCAGCCATCGTCAATATCACCAAGGGCTTCAAGGTAAGCATAGTCGCAGAAGGTGTAGAAACTCAGCAACAAGCGGATCTACTCAAACAGCTGAAATGCCCACAGGCACAGGGGTTCTTATACAGTCGCCCGGTTCCTTTTGAGCAATGGCCAACCGACCTCTGCAACGTAAAACAAAGCAGTAAAGAAAGCATGATGTAAAGTAGATAGAGAATTGACTTACAGATAGACACAAAAATGCCAGCATAATGCTGGCATTTTTTATATTTCTGTTCTCAATCGAACGATTAAATCACACGAGAGAACTGCTGTTGACGAGCCTTAGCACGTAGGTATTTATCGAAACACATACAGATATTACGAATCAACAAACGGCCACGCAAAGTCACGCGGATTTCTTTGTCGTCGACTTCAACCAACTCATCATTGATGAAGGTTTGCAGTAGCCCTAAATCTTCTTTGAAGTAACGATTAAAGTTAACCGAGAACTCAGATTCGATCATGGTTTTATCAAGCTTAAAATTACAGATAAGCTGTTTGATCACTTCACGACGTAGAAGGTCGTCACTGTCTAGAGCAACACCTTTCCAAAGCGCGTGGCGAAGGTCATTCACCTGAGCGTAATACTTCTTCAGCTCTTTCTGGTTTTGAGCGTAAGCATCACCGACCATAGAGATAGCAGAAACACCGAAGCCAATTAGGTCAGCTTCACCTTGGGTCGTGTAGCCTTGGAAGTTACGATGCAGAATACCTTCACGCTGTGCTACTGCTAGCTCGTCTTCAGGCAGAGCAAAGTGATCCATACCAATGAACTGGTAGCCCGCGCCCGTTAAAGTCTCAATGGTATCTTGGAGGATTGCCATTTTCTCTTTTGGTTCAGGTAAGTCTTCATCTTTAATCTTACGCTGCGCAGCAAACAGTTGCGGCATGTGTGCGTAGTTAAATACCGATAAACGACCCGGTTTCATTTCTAACACTTGCTTCAATGTTTCCGCGAACAAAGCTTGAGTCTGCTTTGGTAGGCCGTAGATCAAATCAAGGTTGGTTGAACGAAAGCCTAGCTCTTTCGCTCGTTTAACCATCGCAATGATGAACTCTTCATCTTGCTCACGGTTAACCAGTTTCTGCACTTCTTTATTGAAGTCTTGCACACCAATGCTCAGGCGGTTGAAGCCTTCGTTACGCAGGTGGTCAAGTACGTCTAGCTCAATCTCACGTGGGTCAACTTCAATACTGATTTCAGCGTCAGCTGTGAAGTTAAATTCCTCACGCAGAATCATCATCAAGCGAGTAATTTGTGTTTTGGTCAAGAACGTTGGCGTACCACCACCGAAGTGCAATTGCGTCACTTGACGGCCATTCAACAAAGAGGCGCGCTGGCGGATTTCATGTTCAATCACATCTAAGTACTCATCCGCTTTATGCGAGTGACGAGTAATGACTTTATTACAACCACAGTAGTAACAAAGCTTATGACAGAACGGGATATGCACGTAAAGAGAGAGTGGACGCTCAGGGTACTGAGTACACGCCATGTCGTAATCAGCGACGGTAAACGCTTCATGAAACTCCAACGCTGTTGGATATGAAGTGTAACGAGGTCCCGAATAGTTGTACTTGTTTAAGATCTCTTGATCCCAAACGATTTGCTGATTCGTTGTTACTGGCTTGCTCGACATAGCGGTAATTCCAATTTAGATCCGCGAGAACTTAAGGTCTCTCAAATCATTTTACATACATTAAAATATAGACGGGTTATTTTGCCACACGACCTGTAAGGTCGTTCCAAGACAAAATCAATTTTTCAGACAAAAACTCAGAACTGCTAGCTTGATCACTAACAAAGCGTCGGGATTAACGAGACGCAAAAGGTAAGAAGGCTCATTTAACATCGTCTATTAAAGACAAGGCGACTTAAAAACAAGATGCATTTAGGACAAAAAGTCTTTAATGCATAGGTATTAAAAGCAGCGCGTCTAAAAGCAAAATGTTAAACAAGCCTCTATATTTAAAAGTCTTAGTGACTAGATCATCTGAATGTTGATTTGGTTGTTGAGAGGCTTAACCTTCTCCTGCAACCTTTTCAAATCTTCAATGACCGCATCATTCAAGCGAGTCTCCGCCTTATGGCGTGTGAGATTCTGCTGCATGCGCTCTTTCTTCGTCAGTTCCTGCCTTCCGTCTCCGCGAGCCATATCTTTTACGATATGGTACAGCTCAGAAAGAGCAGGATACTCAGAATCAAAATCGACACGCTCATCACCCTGAACGTTATCCATAATGATACACACTCGGATACTGATCTCAGGTAAGTCACACTGGCCTTGAATACCCGCTAAGCACAGAGTATTTACGTTTTCGTAAATCGTCGCGTTACGTTTTTCAATGGCAAGTGCTTGATGCTGCTTTTGCAACTCCGTCTGCTTCTTCACTTGAAGTAGAAGGTAACCTGCGTAAGAGCCCAAGCCGAGAATGATAATTCCACCAGCAATTGCTAATAAGGTTACGTTCATTGGCTATTAACCTTTAAAGCTGTCTAAGTCGAAATCTTCGAATTGAGATAGCAAGTCTTCGTCAGAGCTTGCTTTCTTCTTAGATGCAACTGGTGCTTCTTCGAAGATCTCTTCTTCATCGTCTTCTGGCTCTAGCAGACCTAAGCGGCCCATTAGGTGTTCGATACGATCAAGTTTCTCATCAACAAACTTCTGCAGGCCAGCACCTAGGTTTTCACCATTTTCGATACGATCTAGCAATGTGTTCAGTTGAGCATCATTCTCAAGCATCTCTAACTCTTGTTCGTTAGATAGCTTGCGCTCTTGTTTGGTCGACTTCTTCGCTGGTTCAACAATCAGCGGGATTTTTTTCTTGCTGCCTAAACGAGGGTCGCGAGCTAGTGCAGCTTTACGCTGTTTTGCTTCGCTACCATCTGAGTGACGGCTGCCAGACTTAAGGCCTTTACGCTTTTTAACACGCTTACGTTCACGACCTTCAACATCAGATTCACTACGGTTACGAGTAACCATAGGTTCCGGAGCGCCAAGTGCTCCCGGTTTTCTTGATTTCTTACTACGACCCATTACTGCACTTTCCTCAGTAAAATTACATCATTTCCAAAAAATTCTAGTTCGAGCTTATCCCGCTCTGCCAAAAACTGGAATGTTTGACGACTAAAGAAGACGACATGTGTCGGGTCATTCTTGTAGTGCCAACCAGCAAACGCGTCTACGTCTATTACTAGTTTAGTCATAAGACCAATCCAGCCCTTGGGTTTAACTAAATTCAACCATTGCTGCCACACTTTGTCTGGGTGATAAAGATGCTCTATCACCTCAGTGGCAGTCATAAAGTCATACGTTTTTTCCAACACAGAAGCTTCTGGGTGGTAATAGATATCGTACAACTCCATGGTGTGTCCGGCTTCTTCTAACATAATAGATAGCGTAGGGCCTGGGCCACAACCAAAATCCAACCCGTGTGAGTTAGATGAAATTTTGTCTGTTAGTGGATCCGCGATGCGAGATAGAAAACGGCGATAGCCTGCATCACTAGGATCGTTCTCATGGAGATCATAGTGTGCTTTCTCTTCTTTTGCTTCTAACCTTTGTTCAGGTTTAACAAATACCAGTTCACATTGCTGACATTGCAGATAGGCTCTGCGTTTGTCTTCAAAATAGTGATTCACGCCTTGGTGATGGCATAAGGGACAAGTATACATAGCACATCCTTAAACAGGGATGCGAAACATACCAGAAACTGAGTTTATAGTGGAGAGGTATTGGGTGTTTTTTCATCAAATCAATAAAAAAAGCGATAGGAAAACCTATCGCTCTCTAAATCTGCCTATATCGGCCAAAATTTGCATACTCAACTTGGTACACAAATCTCCATTTGTTATTGGTGCTTTCCATGCCAAATTTGTTTGTTGTTCATCGTCCTGATGAGTTTTGGCTATCCTTTTCTAACACCTTGTTGCTGGGCTGTCCTAGCCTGATCCATTTCTGTCTATACCGTTAGACTAGATGACCATCCGTATCTAAGTCAGCTCCTAGCTGATGGCCGTTACTTTACCCGGTTACAAAAAGACTACAAGAGTTCAAGCTCACACTTTTGTACACAAATCGATCACACATTGATAAATCAGACATCAGCGCAAAACATATTAATAAAACCAATACAAAAGAAAACACCCCGACCATTACTGATCGGGGCGTCTCTTCAATCTCGCTCGAGCGTACATTTCTTTACTCTGGCTAAGAGCAAGAAACCGACATATTAGTGTAAACCACCAACGTACTTCGATAAGGTATCAATATCTGCGTCTGTTAACTTTTTAGCTACATCACGCATCATCGCATTCATGTCGTTATTACGGCTACCATCGCGGAATTTCTCAAGTTGAGCCTTGATGTAATCTGCGTGCTGGCCTGAAATCTTAGGGAAACCAGAAAGTTCGGTACCGTTACCACGTGGACCGTGACAAGCAATACACGCCGTTACGCCGCGTTCTGCGTTACCCGCGGTGTAAAGAACCTTACCTTCATCTACTACATTCTCAGGAGTAGAGTTACTAGAGATAGGTAGCGATGCGTAGTACGCCGCTAGGTCAGCCATATCTTCTTCAGATAAAGACATCGCCATTGCACCCATTACAGGTTCATTACGACCTTGCTTACCACCACTGGTCATACCGAGCTTAAGCTCTTTTAACTGCTTCTCTAGGTACTTCTCATGTTGACCAGCCAGCTTAGGGTACTGAGTGATCAGACTGTTGCCGTCAGCACCGTGGCAGGCAACACATGTTTGTGATTTGGCTTTACCAGCTTCAATACTACCTTGAGCCCATACTGAGCAGCTGGCTAAAAGACTCAAAATTAGCGCTAATTTCTTCATGACATTCCATTATAATTATCAAGCTTCCAGTACCACTCTATGTTGCCACTCATGGTACAATAGGCGACCTTATGCCGAGCACGGTTATTTTACACAAATTCACAAAAAAGTAATCAATCGACTACACAAAGTCGAGATGGAGTTAACAGTGAGCGTAAAAATTCATTATCAAAACACGCATTTCATTACCAGTGCACCTGATATTCGTCATTTACCAGAAGACGAAGGGATCGAAATTGCGTTTGCAGGACGCTCCAATGCTGGTAAATCTAGCGCGCTAAATCGCGTTACAAACCAAAAAGGCTTGGCGAAAACCAGTAAAACACCCGGTCGAACTCAGCTAATTAACCTATTTAAGGTAACGGACGGTTGTCATATCGTCGATTTACCTGGATATGGCTTTGCTCAAGTCCCTCTTGAGCTGAAGAAAAAATGGCAGAAATCGCTAGGTGAATACCTACAGCGACGCGAAAGCTTGAAAGGTTTAGTGGTATTGATGGATATCCGTCACCCAATGAAAGACCTTGACCAGCAAATGATCTACTGGGCTATCGATAGCCGCATCCCAGTGCAAGTTTTGTTAACAAAAGCAGACAAACTGAAAAGTGGCGCTCGTAAAGCGCAACTACTGAAAATCCGTAATGATGCGAAATCTTTCGGTGGTGATGTAGCGGTTGATGTCTTCTCTTCAATGAAGGGCATCGGCGTTGATCAACTGCGAGCCAAGATGGATGAGTGGTTTGCCCCAGCTTTTGCTGACCAGATTCTTGATGAACTGGCTGACGAAGAGCACAACGACGCAGAGTAGTTCTTCTATCTATAGCTTTATCTATAATTAGAGGTTAAAGCACTTACAGCAAGTAATTTAGTCTTATCAATACCCCGCCTTATATAGGTGGGGTATTTTTTTGCCCACAAATTAGTGAGTTAAACCTAAATCTTGAGAATTAAAGACAAGATTAATCAGTTAGAAACGAGAGAAGTGAACCATACTAAAAGACACATCTAAATAAACAGAACAATGAGAAAGGAATGCTCATGTGGAAAAAACCCTTGGCGACCATCGCGCTTATATTGATCTCATTTTCCGGTGTAACATCTGAATCGGAACAGCCCAAGACCGAGGCCGCTCTGGTCAATGTTGATATGACCTTAGATCTCGACGGCATGGAGAAGTACGCTCAGGAGGCAAGTGAATCTCTCGAGGTAATATCACAATCGTTGCAAGCTATCGTCAACAACCCCAACCTTAGTGAAGACCAACAAAAAGCCCTGAATCAAACCGTTGAAAGCATCAACAAGCTTGCGAACTCTACCAAGACATCACTCAATCAACTCCCACAAGCCTTAGACCAATCTCGACTCGCCTTTAAAAAGACCAGTCAAATGCTATTGGATGATATTCAGACCAAGATCATCATTGCGTTAGCAGCCGTTATCGCTGTCATTGTTATCGCTTTGACTGCTATCTATCTACTCATCCTAAAACCCATGCAGCAAACCTTGGTGAAAGCGACCCACAATATCTCTTCTATGGCGCAATCCATCCAAATCACCGCCGAAGCGCTGAAATACAGTACTGAGAAACAACAAGAAATCATGGATTACATTGAGCATTCACCCACTCAATACACTGATAAATAAGGCGTAAGCTATCAATCCTTTATCGGCAACTTGTAAAATAAAAGTTATTTTAAATGATAAAACAATTAAATTAGAGGCGGATTTAAATTACCAAATGCTGATCGAATTCCAGATCTAAGGCAAATCAGGTGTTTATCACTGTGCTTGAGAAAGCGTAAGAAAAGACACTAAAAAGGGCGAGTTTACGGGAGTAATAGTAGGTTAGAAATATTTTTCTTTCGCACAAGAAAAAACGCCCCAGTCAAATACTGACTGGGGCGGCTGAATCAGCCTAATCCAATAACGTGAAACAAAAGGTCTGAAAGATAGAACATCTTACCTCTGTACCCTACAAGATTTAATGTACAACAATTGCTCAGAAATGAAAACAATTTTTGTAGTTTTTTTTCATGAATGTTTTATTAAAACACCTAAATTCTTCTTACGGTTTAACTTTATTCGAGACAAAAAAAAGCCAGTGTTTGTGCACTGGCTCATACTAATTCACTCAATAAGGTCAAAAAATGATTAGTGGGCTTGATCCCAGTTGTCACCGTGGCCTGCTTCCGCGACTAACGGTACTTCTAGATCAGCGGCTGACTCCATCAATTCTTGTACTTTACTTTCAATTTCGGCTAAAGCTGACTCTTGAACTTCAAATACCAATTCATCGTGTACTTGCATCAATAGCTTCACACGACCATCGCCTTCCGCTTGAATCCACTCATCCACTAACAACATCGCTTTCTTAATGATGTCTGCTGCAGTACCTTGCATCGGTGCATTGATCGCCGCACGTTCAGCGGCTTTACGACGCATGCCATTACGAGATTGGATTTCAGGCAGGTGCAACCGACGACCGTAAATGGTTTCAACGAAACCTTGCTCTGAAGCAGCGCTGCGTGTGTCTTCCATGTACTGCATTACACCAGGGTAGCGTTCAAAGTAAGTGTCCATGTAGTGCTGTGCTTCACCACGAGGAATCCCCAGTTGCTTAGCCAAGCCAAAGGCACTCATGCCGTAAATAAGACCGAAGTTAACGGCTTTAGCACGACGACGCTGCTCAGTGGTAACTTGATCAATAGCCACGCCGATAATCTCAGCAGCCGTTGCCGCGTGAATATCTTTGCCTTGTTGGAACGCTTCCAGCAGCGCTTTATCAGCCGATAGGTGCGCCATGATACGCAATTCAATTTGAGAGTAATCGACCGCTAGGATCTTCCAACCATGTTGTGCAACGAATGCTTGGCGAATACGACGACCTTCTTCATTACGAATTGGGATATTTTGTAGGTTTGGATCAGTCGAAGACAAACGACCGGTTGCCGTTACCGCTTGGTGGTAAGAAGTATGAACGCGACCCGTTTCAGCGTTGATCATCTTCGGCAGTTTATCCGTGTAAGTAGACTTCAGTTTCGCAAGGCCACGATACTCAATGATCAGTTTAGGCAACGGGTAATCAAGGGCCAGCTCTTGCAACACTTCTTCGTTAGTTGAAGGCGCACCTGATGGCGTTTTCTTGATAACCGGTAGACCCATTTTTTCAAACAGGATCGCTTGCAGCTGTTTTGGCGAGTTCATGTTGAACTCTTGCTCTGCAATCTCGTAAGCTTTCTGCTCTAACTCATCCAGACGAACCGCAATCTCTTGTGATTGAGCCCCTAAGAGCATGTCATCGATGAATACGCCAGTACGCTCAATGCGAGACATCACAGGAATCAGTGGTACTTCGATTTCTTCATAGATGGTTTTAAGCTTTTCATCTTGCTCGATGTTTTCCATCAGGCGGTTATGCAGACGTAGTGTCACGTCAGCATCTTCTGCAGCGTATGGAGACGCTTCACCCAGCTCAATCTGGTTGAAAGTAAGTTGTTTCTTACCTTTACCTGCGATTTGCTCAAATGAGATGCAGCTATGCTGTAGGAAGCGTAGCGCTAGGCTGTCCATATCGTGCTTGCCACCTACGCTATTGAAAACGTAAGACGCCAGCATAGTGTCGTGTTTGATGCCTTTCATCTCGATACCGTAGCGCGCTAGCACACTCATATCGTACTTTAGGTTTTGACCCACTTTTGCTTGAGCATCATCTTCAAGAATCGGCTTAAGCTGTTCAAGTACCCAATCACGATCCAGCTGCTGCGGTGCGTCTAAGTAGTCATGGGCAACAGGTACGTAAGCGGCAACGCCTTCTTCGGTTGCGAATGACAAGCCAACGAGGTTCGCAACCATGTAATCTAAGCTGTCTGTTTCAGTGTCGAAAGCAAACAATTCAGCGGCTTTAAGCTTTTCTAGCCAAACATTGAATGACGCTTCATCTAGAATCGTTTCGTAGTTACTGCGATCAATCGTCACGGCAGACGTATTCATCTCTACAGTAGACGTTGTTGCAGAAGCGCTGCTGCGTACTGAACCAGCTCCCGTTGCTGCAGATCTTTCATCCGCCTCAACCACACCACTGCCACCTTCAAGCAGCTCGTTCAACCAAGATTTGAAAACCAGTTGGCCGTATAGTTTGATCAGCTCGTCGATATTTGGCTGTGCTTTGACGAGTGACTCTGGTGTCTCTTCAAGTTCAACATCTAACTTAATTGTCGCAAGCTGGTAAGACATATCAGCATTGTCTTTATTATCAGCCAGCTTCTTAGCCATGGTTTTCGAACCACGGAAACCAAGCGCCGCAATATCATCAAGATTTTGATACAACTTTTCGATACTACCGATACCTTGCAGCAATGCCGTCGCAGTCTTATCGCCAACACCTGGAATGCCCGGAATGTTATCCACTTTATCGCCCATCAACGCGAGATAATCGATAATAAGCTCAGGCGGAATACCAAACTTCTCAATAACACCTTCACGATCCATTACCACGTTGGTCATGGTGTTGATTAGGGTAACGTTGTCATCGACCAACTGCGCCATATCTTTATCACCGGTACTGATAAGCACAGGCATACCCATCGCAGAAGCTTGAGAAGCCAACGTACCAATCACGTCATCTGCTTCAACGCCAGGAATAGAGATAAGTGGCAAACCCATCGCACGAATCACGTTGTGCAATGGTTCTATCTGGCAACGAAGATCGTCAGGCATCGGTGGGCGGTTTGCTTTGTACTCTGGGTACATATCATCACGGAACGTTTTCCCTTTCGCATCAAAAATAACCGCAATACGATCAGAAGCAAATTGACGCATCATGCTGCGTAGCATGTTAACCACACCATAAACAGCATTCGTTGGGATATCACCATTGCTCATGGTGCCAGGGTAAGCATGGAACGCGCGATATAGGTAAGAAGAGCCATCGATCAGAATCAATGGATTATCAGGAATACGAGCCATAATGTTTGTGAATCCAGTAAGTACAGAAATTATCTGTTAAGAATGCCACGTCTGTTGGTTGGATTCTACGTTGTCGATCTGTATCCGTTCACTCGGTTGTGTTCGTAATAATCGATTTGTTGTTATTTTTTGTTCTTAGACACAAGCGTTCTGTGGATAACTCTGTTTATATTATTTACCCACCCTGTTGAGAACTAAGGTAAACCACCAAAAAAACGCAAATAAACCACTGAAAATAAACGATAAAATTACAGATCGAACATATGATCAACGATCTTTTCTCGATCTTGCATTGTGGAAAAGAATGCTGATGGCGTTTTATTCATAAAAAAACGTGCCACTAAATATGCATCTTGTTGAAATGGAGGTATAAAAAAAGCGACACCCGAAGATGTCGCCTAGCAAAAACCGGTAAAGCCATTCAAATTGAATACCACAGCTTTACCTAAAAGCTATAAATTACACTGGAAGCAATGTGAGCAATGTCGTGTCAAAAAGAACTTAGTACAAGTTCGCGAGAATTCTGTTGGGTAACCAAGTAGATACTTGAGTACTTAACATCCTTGTGAACATTTCCTCATTCCCTAAGACGAAGTTAATAATAATGATTCTCATTTAATAGTCAACAATTAAATGATAATAAATCTCATTTAATTTATAAACCGTTCACCACAGTGCTCAAATTTGCTTCAAAAAATGAATTCTATGGGCATTAATGTCTTCTTTTTCTTCTAATTTTTCGATTAGGTAACCGTTTCTCAATAACAGACGCAGCATCGCAGGAAACTGGTTACGAGATTTCACTTTCAGCTGTTGGTAGCCCTGTTGCTTCACCCACTGTTCTTGAGTATCTAATTGCGCCTGTGCAACACCTTTATTCCTTGCGATCGGTGATACGCCACCAAACCAGCTGTAAAACGTGTTTTCATCCAATTCATAACCGATCTTAAAACCCAGTAACACACCCGCCTCTTCAGCAACGAGGATCAGGCTTGTTTTACCCGCTAATCGCTCCGATAAAGACGCTACACTCTCTTTTTTGGCAAACTCGGTAATCTGTTCAACAACAGAAACAACCTCTTCTAATGAGCCTTCACGCACAATAACAGACATCTTGTTTCATCCTCATAAAACAAAAGGGCTGGCACAACGGCCAACCCTTTGGTGATCATATGGTTTGCTTGATCGTACTTACTTGCCTTGCAAGTGCTCAGCAGCTAGTGCGTTATCTTCAGCAAGCCACTCTGCGACATCTTTAGCGAAATACGTCAGGATGCCATCAGCGCCAGCACGCTTAAAGCACAACAGTGATTCCATGACGGTTTCGCGCTCTTTCAGCCAGCCGTTTTGAATCGCCGCTTTGTGCATCGCGTATTCACCAGATACTTGGTAAGCAAACGTAGGCGCTTGCAGTTCGTGCTTAACACGACGAACAATATCAAGGTAAGGCATGCCTGGTTTCACCATCACCATGTCCGCACCTTCATTAAGATCCATCGCGACTTCATGAATCGCTTCATCGCTGTTGGCTGGATCCATCTGGTAGTTCTTCTTGTTACCGCCTTTCAGGTTCGAAGCACTGCCAACTGCATCACGGAATGGGCCGTAGTAGCACGATGCATATTTTGCAGAGTACGCCATGATTTGAGTATGAATGTAGCCAGCTTCTTCTAACGCTTCACGGATTTTACCAATACGGCCATCCATCATATCCGACGGTGCAACCACATCAGCACCCGCTTCAGCATGAGACAGAGCCTGCTTGATTAAGACTTCAGTCGTCTCGTCATTCATCACGTAACCATCTTCATCGATGATGCCGTCTTGACCGTGAGTAGTGAACGGATCCAGTGCTACGTCAGTAATCACACCCATATTTGGCACGTGCTCTTTGAGTAAGCGTACTGCTCGTTGTACCAAACCTTCAGAGTTATGAGCTTCAGCCGCGCATAAACTTTTAGCATCTTGGTTCACTACCGGAAACAGAGCAATTGCAGGAACACCCAATTTTGACAGGTAATCCGCTTCCTCAAGCATAAGATCGATAGACAGGCGTTCAACACCTGGCATTGACTCTACAGGCTCACGACGCTCTTTACCCATAAGAATAAACATTGGGTAGATTAGATCATCCACAGACAATTGATTTTCTGCCATTAGGCGACGGCTAAAGTCGTGCTTACGCATACGGCGCATACGGCGACCTGGGAATTGACCTTGAATTGAAACAGACACTAGATTCTCCTTGCCTAGTCTAAGCACCGAAATGCTTAGATATGAAAAGTGCAAAATACAGGCAAAAGCATATCACTGATGGCTCAGGACGCTAACAGTAAAATATAAAACCCACTCAAAAACAGGGATAAATGGCAAAAAATGACCTTCTCCTCACACTGCCGTATACTCATGACAACTCAGAAAAGACTGCTTTCAGGACACAATAATGATCGACACCCACGCCCATATTTACGCGAGCGAATTCGATGAAGACCGCGAACAAGTCGTGCAACGCGCGCTTGCTCAAGGCATTGATACGATTCTACTGCCTAACATCGATTTAGAATCTATCGAGCCAATGCTCGCGACGGAAGCTCAGTTTCCGGAGGTATGTCGTTCAATGATGGGCTTACATCCTTGTTATGTGGATGCAAATATCGAACAGACCCTGAAAACCATTCGAGCTTGGTTCGATAAGCATGACTTTATCGCCGTGGGTGAGATAGGTATCGACCTGTACTGGGATAAAACCTTTAAGGCCGAACAAGAGATGGCGTTTGTGACTCAACTTCAGTGGGCAAAAGAGCTCGATCTACCTGTCGTGATCCACACCCGTGATTCGATTGAAGAGACACTTGCTCTACTTCGTAAAGAGCAAGATGGCAGCTTACGCGGCGTATTCCACTGCTTTGGCAGCAGCTTAGAGGAAGCTCAAGCGATCAACGCGCTAGGCTTTCATTTAGGTTTAGGCGGCGTATCGACCTTTAAGAACTCGGGGATGGATAAGGTAATCCCACATCTTGATATGAATTACGTCATCCTAGAGACAGATTGCCCGTATTTGGCACCAACACCGAATCGCGGTAAACGCAATGAGCCCGCGTACACCGAACTGGTGGCAAAACGCGTCGCTGAATTACGCGGAATTACCCTTGAAGAAGTCGAAAACATAACCACCATCAATGCTAAATCATTATTTAATCTATGATGAATCTATTAATAAGTAAATATTACGGATTTACCCTCAATTTATTTGAGAAAACAATGTGATATGTATACTATCAACCGCCTGCATATGGAGGTAGTTGATTATGTGCGACCATTCACAACACTTACAACGTCAACATCGAACTCTATGGCATAAAATTTGGGGCATCAAAGAGCTCTATATATGCCAAAACTGTGGTTATCAGTTAAAGATTCGATAAACAGACATAATAAAAAAGCGGCCTAGGGCCGCTTTTTTATTATGTGATTTTTACTGAAGAACTCTAACGATCATGCTCATCCGTAATGACTACGGCTTTTATAGCATCTGCAAACATGGCATCTGCGAATTAAGACTCCGCTTCTTCCTCTTCATCCGCATCTGGTTTACGCACATAGAAACGCGCGAAGAACAGACCAATCTCAAACAGAATACACATTGGAATCGCCAACAGTGTCTGCGAAATCATATCAGGCGGCGTTAGCATCATGCCGACAATAAACGCGCCTACAACAATGTAAGGGCGCTTCTCTGCCAGTTCTTTAGGTGTCGTTGCACCCGTCCAACATAGCAAGATAATGGCGACTGGCACTTCAAAAGCGATACCAAAGGCAAAGAACAGCGCGAGCACAAAATCAAGGTAACTCGATATGTCGGTTGCGAACTCTACTCCCCCTAATGATATGGCGGTAAAAAAGCCAAATACCAACGGGAATACAATGAAGTAAGCGAACGCCACACCACAGTAAAACAGCAATGAGCTTGAAGCCAATAACGGCATGATCAAGCGCTTCTCATGCTTGTATAAGCCCGGAGCGACAAAAGCCCACACCTGATACAAAATGAACGGAACCGCGAGGAATATAGACGCGATCAAGGTCAGTTTTAAGGGTGTGAAAAATGGTGACGCTACATCAGTTGCGATCATCGTCGCGCCTTCAGGTAAGCGATCTACCAAAGGTGCAGAGACGAACTCATAAATATCATTAGCGAAATAAATTAGCCCAACAAACACCACCAGAACAGCAACAATCGCGCGTAATAGGCGATTACGCAGTTCTAGAAGATGGCTAATTAAAGGCTGTGTCTGCTCAGTCGAAGACATGTCAAACCTCTTAAACAGGAAGATCGAAAAGGAGCCGCGCACCTATCTATCCAGTTGAATTGGTATCCACTTGAATAGATATCTACTTAAATAGCTATCGACTTAAACATCTAGCGACTCAAGTATCTGGCGACTCCTCCTTGCGAGACTATTCGGCTTTCTTATCTGACGGTGCTGAAGCTTCACTGTTAACCTGAATGGTTTCAGATTCCACAGTTTCCGTGACACTAGGTTCAGTCTCACTCGGCTTATCAGACTCAGGCTTAGCATACGGGCGTTGAACTTGAGCAGCGGCCTGCTTAAGTTCATCAACTGATGCTTTTAGGTCTGGAGATAAATCTTCCATACCCATTTTTTCCGCCTTACGTAGGTTTTCTTGAAGTTCTTGTACCTTTAGCTCATGAGAAAGTTCATCTTTCACACTGTTTGCCATGCTTTTCGCTTGTCCAACAAACTTGGAAATACTGCGAATCGCCACAGGCAAACGCTCAGGTCCTAAAACGACTAACCCAACGACAGATATTAATACCAGTTCCCAAAAACCGATATCAAACACGATTTACGCCTGCTCTTTGTCTTTCTTTGTTTCAGCAGTCGTTTCAGCGCTAGCTTCTTTCTTCTGCTGTTCAATGTTCTTTGGTTCAAAGTCTGCGTCTTTCTTATCTGCAGGCTTGTCTTCATCGCTCATTGCTTTTTTGAAGCCTTTCACCGCTGAACCTAAGTCACCGCCCATGCCGCGCAGTTTCTTCGTTCCGAAAAGTAAAATTACAATCACAGCAATGATTAGAAGTTGCCAAATACTGATACCACCCATTGTCATTGTCCTCGGGTCTGTCTACACATAAAAAATATTAAGGGAGTCTACTGTCTAACGACGGTAAGCTCGCCAACTTAGCAGCCAAAATGTGACACCTGCGATGCCACAGCCCATAGATAGCTGCTCATAAGGGCTTGAAACTAATATTGCGGAGCATACGACTAAAGTAGCTCCAACGCCAAACAAAAACTTTCCTGTTGCTTGCTGACGCTTACTATCTCGGTAACCTTGATAAAGCTGATCCATTCTGTGGTTCATGGCTTTACCTTGGCGCAAGCTGTCATAAAGTAGCTCTGGCAGCTCTGGCAGTTTTTCTGCCCAGAATGGCGCACGCTCTTTTACTGCGTTAATCACAGCTTGCGGCCCCACCTGATTCATCATCCAGGTTTCAAGGAAAGGCTTCGCCGTTGCCCACAAATCAAGTTGCGGATACAACTGACGGCCTAGGCCTTCGACATACAACAAGGTCTTTTGAAGAAGCACCAACTGAGGTTGAACCTCCATGTTGAAACGTCTTGCTGTATTAAATAAGTTTAGCAACACATGGCCAAATGAGATCTCGCCAAGTGGTTTTGCAAAAATTGGCTCACACACCATGCGAATCGCGAACTCGAAATCGTTAACGTTGGTGTCGTGTGGCACCCAACCTGAATCGACATGTAGCTCTGCAACTTTACGATAATCTCGATTAAAGAAAGCCAGTAAATTCTCTGCTAAGTAGCGCTTATCTTCACTGTTTAGCGTGCCGACAATGCCACAATCTAAGCCAATCCACTGAGGGTTATCTGGATTTTCTGGATTAACGAATACGTTACCCGGGTGCATGTCGGCATGGAAAAAGCTGTCTCGGAATACTTGAGTGAAGAATACCGTCACACCACGTTCTGCCAACAATTTCATGTTGGTGCCGTTGGCGTTCAGAGTTTCAATATCGGAAACCTGAATACCATAGATTCGCTCTGATACCATCAGGGTTTCACTGCTTAAATCAGGGATAACCTCTGGGACATACAGCTCTTCGCTGCCTTCAAAATTACGTCGCAGCTGAATGGCGTTGGCTGCCTCTCGGCGCAGGTCCAGTTCATCAATTAACGTTTTTTCGTACTCGTGAACGACCTCAACCGGTTTCAAACGACGTGCTTCAGGAAGCGACTTAGCGACTATACGCGCCATTCGGTGCATCAGTTTTAGATCTGCATCAATCACCGGGCGAATATCAGGGCGAATTACCTTCAGAACAATCTCGCGGCCGCTCTCTTTAAGCTTTGCCGTATGCACCTGAGCGATAGAAGCAGAGGCCAATGGCTCGATATCAAAGTCGGTAAACCAGTTATCTAAACTGCCGCCCAGTGCCTTTTCCATATCTTGCTTGGCCAATGCGCCATCAAATGGAGCGACTTGGTCTTGCAATAACGCCAATTGATCAGCGATATGAGGAGGGAACAGATCACGACGTGTCGACATCATTTGACCAAACTTGATCCACACTGGCCCAAGTTCTTGCAGCGCAAGGCGTAAGCGATGACCCAACTCTTTATCTTGATGCTTGTTCTTAAGCCAAAACAGTGACTTTCGCGCCAGTAAAGGAGCTTTAGTCAAATGGTGCTCAGGCATCAATTCATCAAGGCCGTACTCTAACTGTACCTTGATAATATGATAAAGACGTTTCAGTTCTGTTGGGGTCATGCTTTCTCCAACAGAGCGTTCAACTTAGCTTCAAGGCGAGCTACCGAGCTTTTTACGTCATCAACCTGATCGCAAAAATGCACTACTTCTAACGGAGCCGGTGCAATCTTCCACTCTTCTGTCAGAATCTGAGCAACATGGTTTTGATGCTTAGTGGCTTGCTTCGCCACAAAACCACCGACGTTTTTAACGCCTTGTACCACGGTATGCGCAACCACATCGCCCGTTACGCGCGATAGCCACTCTTCTAAGTCCGGCTTGCAGTCTGTCATCAGCTGAGCAAATTTCTGAGCCAGTTGAATATCACCCTCTAAGATCAGCTTATCTTGCTTGATCAGCTTGGTGATGTTCGATTGCTCACGCAGTTCAGGCAGTACCGATAGGTTCAAAGATAGGTAGCAATCAGGCTGCCCTTCGTATTCCGACAACACATCGATCTGTTGGCTGAAAACGAAAGTGAGTGTTTTATTCAACTCTTTCAAATTAACTTGAATGATCTGCCCCTTTAAACGAGACAAACGACGAACCAAGGCTGGATCATCGTTCACGAAAGTATTTAAAGAGGTTTCAATAACCGCGGTTACCAATGGATCAAATGGCATGACTGTCCTTACCTTTGAAAACGGATAAGCCTTAACCTATCCGTTCTGTCTTTATTCTTATTTTTAGCACGCCCTACGAGCCTGCTACCAAGTTCGACTAGAACTTGTAACCACGGTGCAGCGCAACAATGCCGCCCGTTAGGTTGAAGTATTTCGTATTTTCAAAACCCGCTTCTTGCATCATGCCTTCCAAGGTTTCTTGGTTCGGGTGCATGCGGATAGATTCTGCTAGGTAACGATAGCTGTCTGCGTCGTTGGCAATCAGCTCACCCATTTTTGGCAACAGGTGGAAAGAGTAGGCATCGTAAACCTTTGAAAGAGGCTCAAGTACTGGCTTAGAAAACTCAAGAACCAACAGACGACCGCCCGGCTTCAGCACACGGTACATTGAACGCAGCGCTTGGTCTTTGTCGGTAACATTACGCAGACAGAAGCTGATGGTAATGCAATCGAAGTAGTTATCTGGGAAAGGCAGCTCTTCAGCATTGGCTTGAACGTAATGTACGTTGCCAACAATACCGCTATCACGCAGTTTATCGCGGCCAACATTCAGCATTGAGTTGTTGATATCAGCAAGAACCACGTGGCCTTTTTCACCCACGATACGCGAGAATTTCGCAGTCAGGTCGCCAGTACCACCACCAAGATCTAGGATACGTTGACCCGGGCGAACGCCACTGCAATCAATCGTGAATCGCTTCCACAAGCGGTGAACACCACCCGACATTAAGTCATTCATGATGTCGTATTTAGCGGCTACAGAGTGAAATACCTCTGCTACTTTCGCGACTTTTTCGTCTTTTGCGACTGTTTCGAAACCAAAGTGTGTGGTTTCTGACTCTACTGCTGAATTTGTCTGCACGCTTGTGTCCATAATGCTGTTATCTACCATGGTAAGTTCTCATCGACAGCACACTCTCTATTTAGAGGCACTGCGGCCGATTAGTTTACTTTATCCTCAGTAGGTTGTCTTTCTACTAAAGAGACATTTTCTGAAAAAGCCTCATTTTGCGCCATTTCAGCTATCCCAATCGAGATCGACTTTTTCACTTCAACACCAAGGTGTTTGAAGCTTTCAGCCTGACGAATCACATTGCCACGCCCAGTCACTAGCTTATTCATTGCTCCTTGGTAGCTTTGGTTGGCTCTATCTAATGAACTGCCGAGACCTTCCATATCATCAACGAACAGGCGTAATTTGTCGTAAAGCTTGCTCGCGCGTTCAGCGATAACTTGCGCGTTCTGGTTCTGTCTGTCATTACGCCACAGGTTATCAATGGTGCGCAGTGCCACCAGCAGGGTCGTAGGACTGACCAAGATAATGTTTTGCTCCATCGCATCTTTGACCAAGCTAGGGTCGGCTTGAATCGCCACCTGAAACGCAGGTTCTACCGGAATAAACATCAACACATAATCAAGGCTCTGTATGCCTTTGAGCTGATGATAATCCTTCTGGCTCAAGCCTTTGATGTGCGCTCGCAATGAAGCCAAGTGATCACGCAGTGCAGCATCACGTTGTTGATCAGTTTCAGCATTGAAGTAACGCTCAAACGCCACCAAAGCCATTTTTGAATCCACCACCACTTGCTTGTCTTGTGGCAAATGCACAATCACATCCGGCTGGTAACGCTTGCCCGCATCGTTTTGCAGGTTCACCTGAGTTTGATATTCATGGCCTTCGCGCAGCCCTGATTCAGCGAGCACTCGCGCAAGTACCACCTCTCCCCAATTACCTTGCTGCTTGTTATCACCCTTTAGAGCTTGAGTCAGATTCACAGCTTCACGAGTCATGCTCTCATTAAGACGTTGCAGGTTTTTAAGCTCATGAACTAAGGTATGACGCTCTTTGGCTTCTTGGCTAAAGCTGTCGTTCACTTGTTTCTTGAAGCCTTCTAGTTGCTCTTTCAGCGGCGACAACAAACCCTCTAAGCTTTGCTTGTTTTGTTGATCGACCTTAGCGGTTTTGCTCTCAAACAGTTGATTCGCTAACAGTTCAAACTGCTGCTTAAGTCGATATTCTGCTTGTTCTAGCAGTTGCAGCTTTTCACTATTGGCGAGGTTTTCTTGGTCATGTCTTGCCTCTTGCTCTCTAAGCTCAGCCTCTAACTCAGACTTATGCTCCTTAAGAACATTGATATCATCGGCATACTGTTGGCGCTCTTGCTTGACCGCCTCAAAGTAGCGCAGCTTTTCCATCGCGGCCATCACCTTGCCGTGCGCTTGCTTGAGCTCGAATGCCGCTTTGTCTCGGTCATCATCCAACTCATTGAGCTCTTGTTGTGCCTCTGCGAGCGAGGATTTGAGCTGGGATTGTTGAGACTCATGCAGCAAACGGTCGGACTCTAGCTGCTGTTCAAGAAGTCGCTGTTGAAAAGAGAACTTCTGTTTGATCCACCAACCCACCACACCGCCACTGACGAGCGCGCCAGAAATTGCAGCAATAAGCGGTGCTTGATGTTCGATAATCCATTGCATGATAATGATTTAGCCTAATTGGAAGTAACTCATTAAATGGTATTTTGATACTGGATAAATGTCCAGTTTGCCGTATTAAATTTCGACAGATAGACTAGGCGCTCCGTATTCTGTCCCATCAAATTAGAATGAGTTGCTATGAACGAACGTCGTGCCTTGGGCTTTGGCCTTTCCGCGGTATTACTGTGGTCAACAGTTGCTACTGCTTTTAAGCTGACCCTTGCTGAGTTTTCGCCGATTCAAATGCTGACCATTGCCAGCATAGTGTCATCAATGGCACTGATCGCCATCTGCGCCTTTCAAGGCAAGCTTTCTCAGCTGAGCACTACGTTTCTTTCAAACCCTTGGTATTACCTACTGCTCGGCCTGGTCAATCCACTGGCCTACTACCTGATTCTATTCAAAGCATACGACCTATTGCCAGCATCTCAAGCTCAGGCCATCAACTACAGTTGGGCAATTACGCTAACCTTGATGGCGGCGGTTTTTCTGGGGCAAAAGATTCGTAAGCAAGATTGGATTGCTTGTACCTTCAGTTATGCGGGTGTGGTGGTTATTGCCACCAAAGGCGATGTGCTAGGAATGCAGTTCGATAGTCCACTCGGTGTGGCTCTGGCGTTACTTTCAACCTTGCTTTGGGCGGGATACTGGATTCTAAACACCAAAAACAAGGCTGACCCTGTGATTGGCGTATTGCTTGGTTTCTTAGTGGCATTGCCCTTCGCGATCGGTTTAACCCTTTACGAAGGCGAGAGCTTTAGCCAAATCACAGCAAAAGGTTGGATAGCTGTGACTTACGTAGGCCTGTTTGAGATGGGCATTACCTTTGTCTTATGGCTATCAGCACTGAAGCTGACCAACAACACAGCGCGTATCAGCAATCTGATTTTTGCCTCACCGTTTATTTCGCTAATGCTACTTTCAACCATCATTGGTGAAGAGATTCACCCAGCGACACTGTTTGGCTTGGTACTGATCATTGCCGGCTTGGTGATTCAACAGGTCAAGTTTTCAAAAAACAAACCTGCGTGACTGAGTAAATGAGTAAATGAGCCAAAAGACTCGATTGAGCACGAAAAGCTATCGATAAATTCGAATCTAGAGCTAGATTACCGCTTATAGATACAAAAATGGCGAGTCATATGACTCGCCATTTTTATGTCATTTAAAATCTAATGGATAAGCTCAAAGCTTAAACCCACTGGCCTGCTGCAAAGCCAGAGCTCCAGCACCATTGGAAGTTGTAGCCACCTAACCAACCTGTTACGTCCATTACTTCACCGATGAAGTAGAGGCCAGAGACCGTCTTACATTCCATGGTTTTTGAAGATAGGTGATTGGTGTCCACACCGCCTAGAGTCACTTCGGCCGTTCGGTAACCTTCCGTGCCGTTTGGCGCAATTTTCCAGTTCTCTAAATGCTCTACAATGTCATTCAGCTGTTTTTCATTGAACTGCTTGAGCGGCTTGTCTTCCAGCTCTTTACGATCAATCAACACTTCCACAAAACGCTTTGGTAATGCTTTCGCCAAGGTGTTTTTCAGGCTCTGATTTGGGTGTTTCTCACGAGAGTTTTCAAGTAGTTCAGCAACGTCCACTTCTGGTACTAGATTAATCGAAACCGATTGACCCGCTTTCCAGAAAGAAGAAATTTGCAATACCGAAGGGCCAGATAAGCCGCGATGAGTAAACAGCAACGCTTCTTTGAATAAGGTACCGTCTTGCGCGGTGATCTCGGCAGGAATCGCGATTCCTGAAAGCTCAGCAAAGGCTTCTTTGTCTTCTTTATGCAGAGTAAATGGCACCAAACCTGCTGTAGTCGGCATCACAGACAAACCAAACTGCTCGGCAATCTTATAGCCAAATGGCGTCGCGCCTAGTTTCGGCATCGATAAACCGCCCGTCGCCACGACAAGTGAGTCACACTCAACTTCGTCGGTATTAAGGTGCATCTTGAAGCCAGCGTCTGTTTTTTCGATGGAGTGAACATCACAACGGTAGCGCTGTTCAACTTTCGCCTGCTTACACTCTTCAAGCAACATGCTCACGATGTCTTTTGCAGTGTGGTCATTCACACAGAACAATTGGCCGTGGTCTCGCTCTTCGAACTCAATACCGTACTTGCTCACCATCGAGATAAAATCCCAGTTGGTGTATTGAGATAAAGCTGACTTCACGAAGTGAGGGTTGTTACATAGGAAGTTGTTGGCTGAAACATCATAGTTAGTGAAGTTACAACGGCCGCCACCTGAGATTAAAATTTTTCTGCCTGGTTTCTTTGCATGATCAACCACCAGCACTCGTCGGCCACGTTTACCCGCTTCCGCAGCACACATTAAGCCCGCGGCGCCCGCACCAATTACGATTACATCAAACTTTTCACTCATTGGGGTTCTGCTTTCTTCACTTTTGCACCTCGAGTACGCCCTGTTCTCGAAATGCCATCAATAAAAAAGGATGTGCATAAACAGCACATCCTTACTAATTGCTCGCTATTCTAGCGGCAATTTTAAACTTTGCAATTGATGTTCAATTGTACAATTTGCAGACAGCAGCAAAACCACTACTTGGCTTAGCGAGCCAACAACCGAAGCTTTACACCAAAACCTAAACTCTACTTCACACGTACTAAATAACTTAGACGATGAAAGAAGAAAGCAACGTTACACCCAGCAGAGCGGAAGAAAGTATAAACAACTGTCTTACGCGATCACACTTCGACATAAACACTTCGTCGTGATGATGGTGATACTCTTTGCTTTTGATGTAACTAAACAAGCGAACCTGTTTGGTCATGTTGCCATGAGTTGTGAAGAATCCACCTCCGTCTACTTGTTGATAAAGTAGAGGATGTGCTTCTCGCATTATATAAATGAGTGTTCTTAGCGCAGTAAAATATCGCGCCCAGTTCACGCAAGTCACAACCATTAGTGCAAATAGAATAGTGTCGCCGCTGATCATCCTTTCCTCCCTACATCTTCATAAGAAAACTCAAAAGAAAAAGATAATCAATGTCTTTCCCGTACTACCTAAACGGCAGGAGCTTCCATAATTGAAGATGAACCATCTTTTGCCAATTGCGCTAGGTCTTTATCAATAAAGAACAGTGCTTTACCGTCTTCACCAACAAGCTCTAGCTTATCCAATACACCTTTAAACAACTTCTCTTCTTCGTGTTGCTCTGCAACGTACCATTGCAGGAAGTTAAAGGTTGAGTAATCTTGTGTGCTGAAAGCAACGTGAGCCAGTTTGTTGATCTTTTGAGTAATCATTTGCTCATGTTCGTAAGTTTCACGGAACACTGCACCAAGGCTATCAAATTCATGTTTTGGCGCTTCAATCGCACCAAGAATTGGCATTGCACCTGTTTCACTTACGTAAGTGAAAAGACGCTGCATATGTTCCATTTCTTCTACCGCATGAACACGCAGAAACTCTGCTGCACCTTCAAATCCTTTGTCTTCACACCAAGCACTCATTTGTAAGTATAGATTGGATGAGAAAAATTCTAGGTTAATTTGATCATTCAGTTGCTCAACCATAGTTTTTGACAGCATTTAAGACTCCTAATTACATCCTCAATTTTCTCTACTATATCACTATTTAATGAATATCTCGCAGGCCATTAGTTAACCAATATTTCGAGCTGTCATTACGCAAGACAGTGGATATGAGATCACTTCAGCAAAAAAAGCCATCGCATAGTGCTAATCTTAAATCAGACAATGAATAAAGGAGGTAGCGATATGAGTTACAAACATATTTTGGTCGCGGTCGATTTATCAGAAGACAGCAAATTAATTGTGGATAAAGCGGTAGCATTGGCTAAGCCATTGGAAGCCAAAGTCTCTTTTATCCATATCGATATTAACTACGCAGAGCTGTATACCGGCCTGATTGATATCAACATGGCAGAAACCCAACATAACGCGATGGAAGCATCTCGAGTTCAGCTGCAAAATTTTGCTGAGCATGCTCAATACCCAATCACCCATACCTTAGTGGGCAGTGGCGATTTGAGTCATGAGCTGTGTGACACCATCAACGAGTTTAATGTTGATTTAGTGGTTTGTGGTCACCATCAAGACTTCTGGAGCAAGCTGCTTTCTTCAACACGACAACTGATCAACGCCTCTCCGGTTGATATGCTGGTCGTGCCTCTAAGAGATTCAGAAGACTAATGAATTAAGGTTAGGTAACATACAGCTCATATCTTATTAACGAAGTTTTACTATGAGCTATTTAGCTGGTGTTACCCTCCTATGGGCCTTCTCCTTTAGCCTGATCGGCGTTTACCTTGCTGGTCAGGTTGATGCTTGGTTCTCTGTACTGATGCGTGTTGCCCTTGCAGGTATCGTGTTTATTCCTTTCCTTAAGTTCCGTGGCGTCTCGCGTAAGCTGATCGCCAAATTGATGGCCATTGGTGGCATCCAGCTTGGCTTAATGTACTGCTTCTACTATCAGTCTTTCTTGCTGCTATCCGTTCCTGAAGTCCTTTTGTTTACCGTTTTTACCCCAATTTACGTCACGCTTATTTATGATTTCCTCAAAGGGCAATTCTCTCCGTGGTACTTAGTAACTGCGGCAATTGCGGTATTGGGCGCGGTATTTA
Organism: Vibrio sp. L5-1; assembly: GCF_021728315.1. Taxonomy (NCBI): domain Bacteria; kingdom Pseudomonadati; phylum Pseudomonadota; class Gammaproteobacteria; order Vibrionales; family Vibrionaceae; genus Vibrio; species Vibrio sp. L5-1. Next base: position 233,912 of record NZ_JAKKCQ010000006.1, read on the forward strand.
TTAAATTCGCGGGCATCAACGAAAACTTTTTAATCGGCTTCCTTGTCGTGCAAGGGGCGAACCTGTGCTTTGCTATCGGTCAGGTCGGCTACAAGGTGGTAATGGAAAAAGAAGCGACTGAATTACCTCAGCGAACCGTATTTGGTTACTTCTACTTAGGGGCGTTATGCGTCGCTTCCGTTGCTTTCATGCTACTGGGCAATCCAGAGAAGCTGCCAACCACCACTCTTCAATGGGGAATCCTGATCTACCTTGGCTTGATTGCTTCGGGACTGGGTTACTTTATGTGGAACAAAGGCGCGTGCCTGGTCAATGCTGGCGCACTGGCTGTGATGAACAATGTCTTAGTTCCAGCAGGCCTTGTGGTGAACATCCTGATTTGGAACAGAGATGTCGATTTGGTTCGATTGTCTATTGGTGGTGCCGTTATCTTGTTCTCTTTGTTCGTCAATGAGACGTGGGTAAAGAAGCGTGTTGCGAGAGATGCTAGCAATGCCTAGCGCGTTAAGCTAACAAGCTGTATTTAACTAATAAGCTTTGTTTGACTAGCAAGATTCTTATTTAAAATAATACCCAGAAAGCAAAAGAGCGACCGTAGGTCGCTCTTTTTAAATCATCTGTGTAGCAATAAGCTCTTCGAATTAACTTCAGTGGATGTGATTGTGGCTCACCACCTGAGTCTTGCTTTCAGTGAAGGCAACGTCATCAAGTTGTAAGTTGATGCGTTCAAGGTCACTTTCCAGTTTTTGGCTTTTCTTAAACAGCTTTTGCTGTTTCTTAATCATCTTCGCTAGCTTTTTGTTGTACTTCTCTTGTTTCTTGGCCGCTTTCTTCGCTTGTTTGAGTTCAGCTTTCTCATCGCCGCTCGCCTTCGCCATCAATTTTTTCAGCTTGGCTTTCTTCAACGCGACTTTATCCGCTGTTGCTACAACCGCAGGGTCAAAGATTTGTACAACTGGCTCAGCACTGTCCATGACTTCGATAAGAGAGACTTCTGGAGTTGGCAATGTTTCAGCAAGTAGACCACACGCGACTTTTTCTTCAGCGGGTTTATTCTGACAATCAATCGGTGGGATGGCTGTTGGTTTGCATAGATTCGCTTGATCCGACGATGAGCGCGCACAAGAGCGGCACACGAACTTTGGTTCAGTCACCAAACTGTGGATTTCTCCCAAGTGTTCGGTGATATCTCGACGGTTTAACTTACAAAAGCGTTTAGCCATGCTACAACTCCAGCTAAGAATAATAATGATTCTTAGTTAGATATACATCCGTAACGCGACTATCGCAAGTGTTTAATGGCAATTTATCGTATTTATGACGGGAAACTTTCTTAGCGCGTCTCTAAGTTATTGATGTCTTAACTAGGTCATTGATGCTTTCACATAGACATCAAAACGGTTCTTTTTAGTTTCGATTGCCATGCTCGGTTTTTGCTCGTCTAACCATGCTGCGTAATCCGGTCTTTTGACCACAACACGCTTTGATGCGAGCTTCATCGCAGGCTCAAATAAGCCATCGGCATCCAGATCGGCGCCAACCAAAGATTGGAATACACGCATCTCTTTCTTAACCAAAGCCGATTTCTTTTTGTTCTCTGGGTGCGGGTACATCGGGTCGAGATACACCACATCTGGCTGTTCAAAGTCAGGATCGTTACTCAGCTTATTTAGGGCATCATGGCTAGAAGCATGAATCAACTTCATTCGCTCACTCACCCAACCACCGATGTCTGGGTCTTTTTGTGCTCTCTGCAGGCCGTCATCCAATAATGCAGCCACAACTGGATGTCGCTCTACCATCTGTACTTTACAGCCCAACGAAGCCAGCACAAACGCATCACGTCCTAAACCAGCGGTGCCATCTAAGATAGTCGGTGTCGCGCCTTTGTTTAGACCTGCTGCCTTAGCAATTGCCTGACCTTTACCACCACCAAACTTACGTCTGTGACCGACTGCGCCTCCCACTAAATCAACAAAAATAGCGCCAAGCTTAGGCTCATCGACTTTACGTAGCTCAAGTCGCTCGCAAGTCAGTACCAAAGCAAAATCGCTGTTTTCATCATGAGATAAATTCCAACGGGTCGCTAAGTCATTTAAATGATCGATTTGGGTAGCATCTTCGCAAATCAGTTGTAGTTGCAAGGTCGTCTCCAACAGACAGTAGTATTCAAAACAAAAGAGGCAACCAGTTTACCTGATTGCCTCAACAATACATATTAGCGGTGAAAAGTATTCCCGGCTAAAGTCGGCTTACCTAAACCAATGGCTCTGTCTCTCGTTCTTGTCTTAACTCTTCAACGAGCTCCGCGAGTGGCTTAGGTCGGCCTATGATGTAGCCCTGCGCGTAGTTCACACCCAGTTCGATCAGCTTATCGATGATCTGGGTATTTTCAACGAACTCAGCCACGGTGTGCTTGCCCATCTGCTTGGCGAGATCATTGATCGAGCGAACCATCACATGGTCCATCTCGTTGACATCAATATCACGCACAAACAAGCCATCGATCTTCACAATGTCGACCGGCAGTTTCTTCAGGTAGCCAAACGACGATAATCCAGAGCCAAAGTCATCCAGTGCAATCATACAGCCAAGCTCTTTGATTCGAGTAAAGAACTTGATCGCCTGCTTCATGTTACTCATCGCAGCCGTTTCGGTGATCTCTAAACAAATCTTATGGCAAGGCACTGACGAGTTAGCCAAGCTTTCAATCAAGAACTCTACAAACTCTCGATTACCCATCGAGTGACCAGACAAATTGATAGAGCACATTCCAAGTTCATCTATCACCTTTGGTCGATGTTCCAACCAAGCGAGCGTTTGGCTCACGACTCGGCGGTCAATCAAGTGCGCTATGTTATAGCGCTCTGAGGCTGGCATGAAAATCCCCGGAGAGATGTATTCACCGTGGATATTCTTGATGCGAACCAAGATTTCAAAGTGCATTTTCTCGCTGTCTTTGTCTAAACCAAGAATGCGCTGAGCAAACAACTCTAAGCGATCGTTAGCCAAAGCCTCATGCACTAGATTCACGCATTCCATCTCTAGGTGACGACGACGCAGGTCTTCATCATCTTGATGGTAAAGGTTGTAACGGTTACGCCCTTCCTCTTTAGCAGCATGACAAGCAGCATCGGCCTGAGCATGTACCATCTGTGGTGAGGCTGCAGTATGGTCAATTAATCGGATACCAATAGAGCTGGTAAGATTAAGGCGAATATCACCCCACAAGAATGGGTTCTCGCTCATCGTCGAGATAATACTGCGACACACATTCACCGCATCTCGCTCAGTACAGTCTTTCATTAATACTGCAAATTCGTCACCACCCATTCGCGCTAACACGGCATTGTATGGCAGAACCTCTTCCAGCAGCTTAGCACTAAACATGATTGCGGCATCTCCCGCTTCATGCCCCGCCGTATCGTTCAAGACCTTAAGTTGGTCTAAATCCAAGAACAACATCGCGTGAGTTCGCATGTGGCTCTCAACCTCTTTGAGCGCCTTTTGCAGCTCTTGCTCAAAGTGGTTACGGTTAAACGTGTCCGTCAGCAAGTCATAACGAGCTTGATATTCTAGCTTTTCAGACAACTCACGAGTTTCGGTAATGTCTTCTCCAACAATCAACAGCTGATCAGACTCAACCAGCGGGCGAATATTTTCACGAATCCAGATGGTGCTGCCATTAGCATGGCGATATTCAATATCACGACGCCATACGCCACGAATCTTATGTTGTGGTTGCAATAAGATATGACGCGGGATCATTGAGTTTTCATCGACATAGAACTCTCTAGGACGATGACCCAGTAGCTGTTCTAGCGGGTAGCCTAGTAACTGCTCAGCAAACTGGTTCACTTGTTGAATGCGATTATTGCCATCAAGCGTAATCATCATCACGGGTTGTTTGTCGTAATACAGCTTGAGATTGGCTTCACGCTGGAACAACTTATTCTCCGCGAGCTTACCCGAGGTAACATCACGAGCTTCAAATAAGAACTGAACATCATCCTCTTCACTGCCCGGCATAGGCTTTAAAGAGATATCTAACACCATCGCACCACGATCACGACACCACACTTCCGCTTCAAATCGTAAAACCTGATGTTCCTCTCGAGAGATGAAATACTCCTTCAACACCTGCCTAGCCGAGTCTTCCCAGTGTTGGTGATGTTGAAGAGATGTTCCCAATTTATAGCCTTGGTTATACAAAAGTTCATGCAACTTGCTGTTGCTCGACACTAACACTCCGCCCTTATCAATAATTCCCATAAATTGCAGGCTTTGATCGAATATCGACTCAAGAAGTAGTTGGCTCTGACGGCTTGTACGTTCACTTTTTTGAAGGCGATTAAGGTAGTACATCAAGGTGACGATCACACATAACATGCTTAAGAAAAGCAAGCCGATCGTACGAATTTCATCGAGATAACGAACCCAAAATGGCTTGGGTTTGTTTAAGAAAGTCACTGATGCTTCATTTTCTGCGCCTAGGTTCCAGCGAGAGATTTGTTGATAGTCGAGTTTAATTTCAGCAGCACCGGGAACCACGGTGCGCAATGGCGCTGATGGGTTATCAAGTACTTCTAAAAGTATGCTTCCAGCCTCTCGACCTTGAATCATCCCTCCTTGAATCACACCGCCAATAGCGCCATGCCCCAAGCCTAAATCGTTAACCATATAGATAGGTATTTGGCTTTTTTTGTTTAATTCACGCCAGTCTTCATTGCTAGTCACACGGCCGTTAATATCTCGAAAATAAACCCAGAACAACAGGCAATTACCCGGCTTTGCCTTTTGAGTGAATGCAATCAATTCTTGGTAAGTGTCTGGCGTGTAATGCTTCACAACACCTGACATCTCAGGGTTGTTTTCAAGGAAGGCATCAATCTGGTTACGAACAGCCTCGCCAGTGACCGAGTGATCGGTTACCACATGAATTCTTTTTACCGACGTTTGAAGGCGCTTAATCAGTTCGATGTTGCTCGCCATATCGGTGTCTTCGGTTACGCCTGTCGCATTCAATCCTTCAATCATGTCTGGTGAAAAGTTGTTAATTCCCCCAAAAATCACTGGCGTACCCTTTAATTGCGGAGCCAATCGCTTCATTAGGTTTAAAGCGTTGTTATCACTCACGACAACGGCTGCAAAGTCTTCGTGCATCAATTTAGTTCTATAGAGTTGATACACGCGCTCCAAATATTCAGAATTTTGTGTGCGTTTACTATCGAGATATACGACTCGATAAGACAAGCGGGTTCGATCCAGCTCTTCTGCCAACCCTTTTTGGAAACTGTCCGTCCAAAAAAAACCTTGATGATAAGAGTGAATAACCAACACATCTTTTGCCTGAGCTGAAGCAAAAACACTCCAACACATCACAATAAAAAATAACGAAAATCGCACTGAATTCACCCTAACCCTATAGTTACTGCTAATATTATCACCCTTGGCTATGATGTGTACTCAAGCCGGTATGTTTTTCATTCAATCTAAGGATTATGCATGTCCACAACTACAGCTCGTCTAGATGATCTAGACCGTGCCATTCTAAAAACTTTGATGGAAGATGCACGTACTCCTTATGCTGAAATGGCAAAGCAGTTCGATGTCAGCCCTGCGACGATTCACGTTCGCATCGAAAAGATGAGATCAGCAGACATTATTGAGCGAACAGAAGTTGTGGTAAACACCAAAAAGCTAGGCTACGACGTGTGCTGTTTTATTGGTATTAACCTTAACGCAGCCCGCGACTACCACTCGGCCATTGCCAAACTCAATGCTTTAGATGAAGTGGTCGAGGCGTACTACACCACCGGTGCTTACAATATTTTTGTAAAGCTGATGTGTAAGTCGATCGAAGAGCTGCAGTTCGTACTGATTGATAAATTGCAGGCGATTGACGAGGTTCAGTCGACAGAGACATTGATTTCATTGCAAAACCCTATCAATCGCAATGTGAATCCCTAGCTCACATACGAACTAGATTCTTTGGGGTGTCCCAAAAAGAAAAGGCTGAACGCAATGTTCAGCCTTTAATCTATCTAGCTTATGTCGTCTCGAATCTAAGCTAGAATACCAGCATGACGTAGCATCGCGTCGATTTGTGGCTCACGACCACGGAAGCGTTTGAACAGCTCCATTGGCTCTTCACTGCCACCCATCTCAAGGATGTTGTTCAGGAAGCGATTACCCGTTTCAGTATTGAAGATACCTTCTTCTTCAAATGCAGAGAACGCATCTGCAGACAATACTTCTGCCCACAGGTAGCTGTAATAGCCTGCACTGTAGCCACCAGCAAAGATGTGACCAAAGCTGTGCGAGAAACGGTTCCAATCAAGACTTGGCAGTACCGATACCTTAGACTTCACATCCGCTAGTGTTTCTAGTACGCAAGCACCGACTTCTGGATCGTATTCTGTGTGTAGCGTGAAATCGAACAAGCCAAGCTCTAGCTGACGTAGGATAAACATCGCAGATTGGAAGTTCTTCGCTGCTAGCATCTTTTCTAGCATCTCTTTCGGTAACGCTTCACCGGTTTCGAAGTGACCAGAGATAAACGACAGCGCCTCCTCTTCCCAACACCAGTTTTCGAGGAACTGACTTGGTAGCTCAACCGCGTCCCAAGGCACGCCATTGATACCAGAAACCGCACCCGCATCAACTTGCGTTAACATATGGTGGATACCGTGGCCGAATTCGTGGAATAACGTCACCACTTCATCGTGAGTAAATAGCGCAGGCTTATCACCGACTGGCTTATTGAAGTTACACGTTAGGTAAGCCACCGGCGTTTGTAGTTCGCCAGATTCAGTCATGCGACGACCGCGACAGTCATCCATCCATGCGCCGCCACGTTTGTGTTCACGTGCGTATAGGTCTAGGTAGAAGCTCCCGCGCAATGTTCCAGTCGCATCAAAGATGTCAAAGAAGCGAACCGACTCATGCCAAGTATCCACGCCTTCACGCTCTGTCACCGACATACCAAATACGCGGTTCAACACCTCAAACAAACCTGAAACCACATTTGATTCAGGGAAATATGGACGAAGCTCTTCATCAGAGATATCGAACAGGTCCTGTTTTTGCTTTTCGCTGTAATAAGCGATGTCCCACAGGTTTAGCTCAGACACGCCAAACTCTTTCTCTGCAAACTGACGTAGCTCTTCTACTTCACGCTCACCTTGTGGTTTGGCTTTTACTGCTAGGTCATTTAGGAAGCCAAGCACTTGGTCTGGCGTTTCTGCCATCTTGGTCGACAAAGATTTTTCGCTGTAAGTGCTAAAGCCAAGCATGCGTGCGATCTCGTGGCGCAGCTTAAGTTGCTCTGTGATGATCTCAGTGTTGTCCCACTTGCCAGCATTTGGACCGCGATCTGAAGCACGCGTTACGTAAGCTTCGTACAGCTCTTTACGTAGTTCTTGGTTATCACAGTAGGTCATCACCGGTAGGTATGATGGGATATCTAGAGTCAGTAGGTAACCTTCCTGCTCTTTAGCTTCCGCCGCGGCTTGTGCTGCCGCCAGTGCTGATTCAGGCATACCGGCCAGTTCAGCTACATCGGTGATCTGCTTGCTCCAACCCATGGTTGCATCAAGCACGTTGTTTGAGAATTGAGAACCCAGCTCAGATTGGCGCTTGCTGATCTCGCCGTAACGGTGCTGCTCATCTGCAGGTAAGCCAATACCCGACAACTCAAAGTCACGCAGTGCGTCGGTAATGGTTTTCTGTTGAGCTTGGTTCAATGCAGAGAATGCTTCGCTCGTCTTGATCGCTTTATACGCTTCGAACAAACCTTTGTGCTGACCAACCCAAGTGCCGTACTCAGAAAGCACAGGCAGACAGCTCTCATAAGCGTCACGCAGCTCATCGCTGTTCATCACAGAATTCATATGGCTTACTGGTGACCAAATGCGGCCCAAACGATCATCCACTTCTTCAATTGGAGCAACGAGGTTGTCCCAGCTTGGTGAAATATTACCTTCAAGTACTTGTTCTATCTTGTTGCGACACTCTTCAATCACTTGCTCAACCGCTGGCTTAACGTGCTCAGGTTTGATTTGTGAAAACGGAGGTAAGTCCGTGAAGGTTAATAGCGGATTAGACATATAAACATTCCTTTGGCTTTAGAGACTTTCGTCTTTTTTGTAATGAGGTCGTCTTACAGTCATCAGGCTAAGGGTCGCCCTAAAAAATCACTTGCGAATAGTTATTAAATAGTGCCCATGAAGGCAAATTTCAATAGCAGAACCAATAACTAACTGCATATTGCGAACGACTGTTCCTGAATTGTTCGAGAATTTATGGTCCATTGAGGGTTATAATAGTCTGATTAACCCCACCTACACTAACCACACTCTAATTCGAGAGTGTTACGAGAGTTTAATTTGTTAAGTTATCGCCACAGCTTCCACGCAGGCAACCATGCCGACGTAGTAAAGCATATCGTACAGAGCCTTATTCTTAATTCTTTGAAACAGAAGGATAAGCCTTTTGTTTATCATGACACTCACTCTGGTGTAGGTCGTTACGACTTAACGCATGAATGGTCTGAAAAAACGGGCGAATACAAACAAGGTATTGCACGCGTCTGGGCACAAACAGAACTTCCTGAAGACATTCAAAGCTACCTTGAGTCTATCTCTGCACTCAACAATGGCGAAAAACTGCGTTTCTATCCAGGTTCACCACGTGTTGCACGTGCACACCTGCGTGATCAAGACCGCATGGTATTAACCGAACTTCACCCTGCAGACCACCCTTTGCTTGAGCAAGAGTTCCACCGCGATCGTCAGGTGTCTATCTATAAAGAAGATGGCTTCCAACGCTTAAAAGGCAGCCTGCCACCAAAAGAACGTCGTGGTTTGGTACTGATCGATCCGCCTTACGAGCTGGCAAAAGAGTATCGTGATGTTGTGACTGCGATTGCTCAAAGCCATCAGCGCTGGGCAACCGGTATCTACGCAATTTGGTACCCAGTGGTAAACCGCTGTGATATCGAAGACATGATCGAAGGACTTGAAGGCTTAGGCATCAACAAGATTCTGCAAATCGAACTTGGCGTATCACCAGACACCAACGAGCGTGGCATGACAGCATCAGGCATGATTGTGATCAACCCGCCTTGGAAGCTAGAAAGCCAAATGAACGAAATTCTTCCATTCTTGAAGGAAGCAATTGCGCCGGCAACCGGTCACTTCAAAGTAGAGTGGATCGTACCCGAGTAATCTCAAACTCGATGGCATAGGTTGAAGGATCTTCAATAGACTGTGACATACACGAATAAATTTCAAACAGGGAGATTGAGTTCAACCAATCTGCCCTCAATATAATAATTAGACAATTTAAGAATCTATAGGACGTAGGTATCCAGTGTTCTCACTGTGACTACAGCCTTCAATAAATGGAGAAAGTAATGGCGACTCATTTTGATTACATCTGTATCGGTGGCGGTTCAGGCGGCATCGCATCAGCTAACCGCGCAGCAATGCACGGTGCAAAAGTTGCACTTATCGAAGCTCAAGACCTTGGTGGTACTTGTGTAAACGTTGGTTGTGTTCCTAAAAAAGTGATGTGGCACGGCGCTCAGGTTGCTGAAGCGATCAACCTATATTCAGAAGACTACGGCTTCGACGTTGAAGTAAAAGGCTTCAACTGGGGCAAGCTGGTTGAAAACCGCCAAGCGTACATTGGACGTATCCACGAATCTTACGATCGCGTTTTGGGTAACAACAAAATAAACGTAATCAAAGGCTTTGCTAAGTTTGTCGATGAGAAGACTGTTGAAGTTAACGGTGAGCACTACACAGCTGATCACATTCTGATCGCAGTGGGTGGTCGTCCAACTATTCCAAACATCCCTGGCGCAGAGCACGGTATCGACTCAAATGGCTTCTTCGACCTGATGGAGCAACCAAAGCGTGTTGCGGTTATCGGTGCAGGCTACATCGCGGTAGAAATCGCAGGCGTATTAAGTGCACTTGGCACAGAAACCCACCTGTTCTGTCGTAAAGAGTCACCACTTCGTAGCTTTGACCCAATGATCATCGAAACATTGGTTGAAGTAATGGAAGCGGAAGGCCCAACACTTCACACGCATTCTGTACCTAAAGAAGTTGTGAAAGAAGCGGACGGTACTCTGACTCTGCACCTAGAGAACGGCAACACTCAAAACGTTGACCACCTAATTTGGGCTATCGGCCGTCACCCAGCGACTGACGCTATCAACCTAGCATCAACGGGTGTTGCAACCAACGACCGCGGCTACATCAAGGTAGATGAGTTCCAAACGACAAATGTTCCTGGCATCTACTGTGTTGGCGACATCATGGAAGGCGGCATCGAACTAACACCTGTCGCGGTTAAAGCCGGTCGTCAGCTTTCTGAGCGCCTATTCAACGGCAAAACGAACGCTAAGATGGACTACGAGCTAGTGCCTACTGTTGTATTCAGCCACCCACCTATCGGCACGATCGGTCTAACAACTCAAGAAGCTGAAGAGAAGTACGGCAAAGACAACATCAAGGTTTACACATCTGGCTTCACTGCAATGTACACAGCAGTAACCAAGCACCGTCAACCTTGTAAGATGAAGCTTGTATGTGCTGGTGAAGAAGAGACAGTAGTCGGCCTGCACGGCATCGGCTTCACTGTTGATGAAATGCTTCAAGGCTTCGGCGTTGCAATGAAGATGGGCGCAACCAAAGCAGACTTCGACTCTGTTGTGGCTATCCACCCAACGGGCAGCGAAGAGTTCGTAACGATGAGATAATCAACGCCTTTTGTTGATAACTCTTAAAAAGCAGGCCTTGTGCCTGCTTTTTTTATGCCCCCTCTGAACCTTACTTCCCAACTCCACGTAACACAGGTACTGACCTATCTAGAACAGCAATGGAGTTTGTGATGAATCTACTAATTGAATCATTTGAAGGCGGGATCTACTTGGCTTACCAAATCGTTGGCGAGCAAAAGCAATTAATTAAAGACGACCACCAGCACCCAATGAAGTTTTTGAGTGTTAACCAAGCACGCGACCACTTTAGCGACCAAGGCGTGGCGTCGGCAATGCTGGTTCACAACAGTGCCTACGACGAGATGTGTGGTGAGCATTGTGGCCACACCCAACCGTTCGAGATTGATTTGAAGTGGAGTTAAATCAACTTCAAATCAATCGCGATAAAAATGAAAGGCTTACATCAATGTAAGCCTTTCTTATGGGAATCACTTTCCCTCTTATTCACTTAAATCAACGCAATGTCCGCTTCTGCCTGCGTTTGATGTTTTGCTCTTTCACAATAAAGTCGAACAATGGTGCGAAGAGGTTGGCGAACAGGATGCCCAACATGATGCCTTCTGGATAAGCAGGATTGAGCACGCGAATACCAACCGTCATCACACCGATAAGAATCCCGTAAGCCCATTTACTCTGATTGGTAAAAGCGGCAGAAACTGGGTCGGTCGCCATAAAGAAAGTACCAAAGGCAACGCCACCCAACACAAAGTGCCAGTAGAACGGCATAGAAAACATCGAGTTGGTTTCGGAGCCGATCCAATTCATCAAACTAGAGGTCGCCACAAGGCCAATAATCACACCCGCAACAATGCGCCAAGAGGCTATCTTCATGGCAATCAGAATCAGACCCGTCAACATGATAAGCAGTGACGACACCTCACCCATCGAGCCCGGTATATTACCGATAAACGCATCCATCCAGGTGATCGCCTCGCCAGTCATATTATTGATAAGCGAAGTACTACCACCCTCATACCATTGACTCAGTGGTGTCGCGCCTGAATAGCCGTCAGCGGCAACCCACACAAGTCCACCCGACATGTTGGCTGGATAAGCGAAGTAGAGGAAAGCCCGTCCAGCTAACGCAGGATTAAGGAAATTTCGTCCTGTACCACCGAACAGCTCTTTGGCGACAACGATACCAAAAGTGATACCTAATGCGGCTTGCCAGAGCGGAATGGTTGGCGGGAGGATTAGTGCAAACAGCACCGAGCTGACAAAGAAGCCTTCATTAACTTCGTGCTTGCGAACGACTGCAAACAAGACCTCCCAGAAGCCACCCACAACAAACACTGTGGTATAAACAGGTAGAAAATAGAGTGCACCAAGCAACATCTGACTTGCCCAGCCACTTGCTATCAATGACTGTGCATCACCAAATGCCCATGACAAGCGCCAGCTGCTTTCAATAACAGAGGTAAGTTCGTTAAGTTGATAACTGGACGTTAATGCGAGGAAGCTTTGGTGTCCGACGTTATACATCCCCCAAAACATCGCGGGAAAGGTCGCTAGCCACACCAGAATCATAATACGCTTGAGATCGATGCTGTCTCGAACATGGGTCAAGCCTTGGTTTACGTTGCCGGGCGTATAAAATATGGTCGCAAAAGCCTCATACACAGGGTAAAGCTTTTCGTACTTCCCTCCAGCTTCAAAGCGTGGAGCCACGTCTTCTAATCGTTTTTTTAAACTCATAATCTCAATCACCTTATTGCTTGAGTTATGGTTTTCTACGCATCAATTGCTCTATTTGAACAGTTTCTAGCGATTTTTAGTCAAATTCGTATAAAGAAAGAGTGTCCAGAAGTCGAACCGATGTTGAAAAAGGAAGGTGTATAAACAACAAAGCCCCAGCAATGGCTGAGGCTTATTTGGTATTACAACGGGTCTTCGCTACTTCACACACATCACATTAAGCAGTGAAGAACCTTTCAATTGATTTACGTTACCATTGGTAAACAGACCTTTCTTATCTGCGCCCCAATAAGGTAAATGCATTGGCCAGTTCTGTTTTTCCATAACCTTTGAGCTCAAGATGCTCTGCCACTGCTTTTCGCTCATCAGCTTCATGTTGACCTGACTACACACCAATTCAGCGCTATCGAAATCTAGGCGGCTCCAAGGCTTACCTTGCTCCATATAGAACTGTTGTTGATGGTCTAGAAGGTAAGGAATCGCATATTGGCTACCCGCAACATTGGCTGTCACACGAATTTCGATTTCCAAATCGTTATCTGAATTCGCGTTACCGCTTGGTAGCGCCTGAATAGCTGCAGCACTCGTTACCGCTGCCGCTTGCTTAGCTGCCACAGGTTTCGGAGCAGGTTTTGGTTTTACAGGAGCCTTAGGCTTAACCATTTTTGGCTCTGCCGTTTTTGCAACGATAGGCTGTGATGAGGTTTTCGACTTGTCGACCATTCGAATAAAAGCTTCGTTATAGCCAGACACCTTACGCACCTGAGCTAAGTCTTTTCTCGCATCAGAGAAGGTAGAATAAGGTCCGATTAAGCAACGATAGTCTCCGCCTTCAGGCTTCATCCAAACGTTGGTCGCGATTTTTTCATACAAAGGCTTTGCTCGGCTCAGTGACAGAGGCTTGTTCAGCAGGCCACATTGAACCCAAAACAGCTCGTTATCTGAATGACGTTTAGGCGCCTTGCTTCCCCACACACCCTTACCGATCGGACATGACTGCTCTAGCTGTGGTAATTGGTTGGTGCTTGCTTGAGTGGCATCACATAGAACCGACTCTGCATTCACTTGGCTCGAGACCAAAAGAGATGCAGCGATAAGCCCCATACGATAATTTCTCATCACAGCACGACATACAGCATTCATTGTCAATTTCATAACCACCACTTAAACCCTTACGGGTTAATTATTACCGAATCAATGTCGATAAAACATGAATTCCATTTTAAGTATTATTGACACTATCAATGATACTAAGTTCCAGATCCATTAAGCAAAAAAAGAGCCGTAATTGCTTACGGCTCTTAATTTAGTGACTTTTTTATCTAAAAATCAATCAGAGCTATCACCCTTTATAAATTTTAGGGTTAAACACGTCACGTAACCAGTCGCCTAATAGGTTAATAACTAGAACCAATGTTACCAAAAGCACACCTGGGAATGCTGTGATCCACCATGCTCCTGAGAAAATGTAGTTAAAACCTGTACTGATCAGAGCACCCAGTGACGGTTGGTCTACCGGAAGACCTAAACCTAGGAAAGAAAGTGCCGCTTCTGACATGATGGCATTTGCCACCTGTACCGTAGAGATAACCAAAATTGGAGATAAACAGTTAGGCAGAATATGACGGAACATGATGCGAGGCGCTCTAAAGCCCATCACACGTGCCGCTTCTACGTATTCTTTCTTCTTCTCTGCTAATACCGATGCACGGATAGTACGCGCATACTGTGGCCATTCTGCAATACCGATGATCACCACCAGCATAACAACGGCATATTGCGCGTAGAAGTCACTACCGAAACTTGCCTTAAAGATGGCCGAGACAATGATCGCAACCATCATGGTTGAGAACGAAAGCTGAACATCAGCGAAACGCATCAAGAAGCTATCAATACGGCCACCGAAATAACCCGAAGACAAGCCAATGATGATACCAAGCGTCAGTTGTAGGCCTACCGCTAAGAAACCAATGGTCAGTGATAAGCGCGAACCGTAAAGCATAGTAGATAAAATATCACGGCCTTGCTCATCCGTTCCGAGCAAGAAACGTTCTTCGCCATCTTCCATCCATGATGGTGGCAGCTCTGAATCCATGATATCAATCGATGTCACGTCGTACGGGTCTGTTGGCGCTAGAATAGGTGCTGCTAGTGCCATCACTAAGAAGATTGAGAAAATGGCGAAACTCACCATGGCCACTTTGTCGCGTAAGAAGTAATACACAATGTCTGATTGCTTAAAACGTTCCCAGCGAGACGGCACTGTCGATGTCTGTTCCATGATTATGCTCCTTTCCCTGTGATGTTAACGGTTGGGTTGATAACACCGTAAAGCAAATCAACAATCGTGTTAGTCACTACAAAAATAAGACCAACAAAAATAACGTATGCGGTAATCAGTGGTGTATCTACACGGTTAATCGCTTCTAAAAATAAGAAACCTGTGCCAGGCCACTGGAAAACCGTTTCAGTAAGAATGGTGTATGCCACCATAGTACCAATCTGAACACCACCAACAGTAAGAACCGGTAGCATGGTGTTTTTCAATGCGTGTTGATAATAGATTTTGTTTAGCGCTAGGCCTTTCGCTTTACCAAACTTAATGTATTCAGAACTTAGAACTTCTAGCATTTCAGAACGAACTAGACGAATAAAAAGAGGCAGCATGATAGATGCTAGAGCAATGCTCGGCAGTACCAAGTGTGCAAGGCCATCGAGCGTTAAGAAGCCAGACTCCCAACCAAACCAGTTTGCAGTATCACCACGTCCAAATGACGGTAGCCAACCTAGCTCAATAGAGAACACATACATCAGCATGATTGCAGTTAAGAAAACAGGTACCGAGATGCCGATACTACTACCCGCCATGACCAATTTAGTGAAGAAACTTTTTGGGTGTATTGCAGAATAAACGCCTAATGGAATCGACAGACAAACAATAATCAGAGAAGCACCGAACACAAGTTCAAGCGTCGCGACCAATTTGTCTAAAATTACGTCCACAGCAGGGCGTTTAAAGAAATATGAAGTACCAAGATCACCTTGTAGGGCTGCGCCTATAAAGCGAGTATATTTTGTAACGAAGGGATCATTTAAGCCGAGTTCATCGCGTAGCGCTTGACGCTCCGCCTCTGAAACAGATTGACCGACTAACTCACGTAACGGGTCGCCCAGGTTATCCTGAATGGCAAACGCCACCAAACTGATCACAAACATCACTATCAGTGCCTGAAACAGGCGCTTGACCAGAAACGTAACCATTCCTTGCCCCTTATCTATCCATGACTGTCTAATCGAAATCCGCGACTAGACAACAAAAAATTCAGTCTTAAAAAGGTATTTAGCCAGACTGAAGGAAGACCAAATACCGAAACTTAAATCTATATCTTAATAATATTGAGAGCCTGAAAGCTTCAGGCTCTCGATTCTAGCAAGCTAGATTATTTTACAACTAGGTCGCCGAAGTAAGGCATAACCATTGGGTTTACTACGTCTGCTGCACCTACGTTAGATTTCGCGCCCCACGCTTCACTTTGCCAGTGTAGAGGTACGAATACTGCATCGTTGTAAAGTGTTGCTTCAACGCCTTTCAGCATCTTAGAACGCTTAACAGGGTCAGTTTCAGTGTTAGAAGCTTCTACAATCGCATCCATTTCTGGGTTTGAGTAACCAGAACAGTTGTATTGACCACGGCCAGTCTCTTCGTTACGAGTCATTGTTAGGAACTCGTTGAAGTTAGCTGAATCTTCTGTATCTGAGTGCCAGCCGATCATCATCATATCTGCTGAACATAGGTCAAACTCAGGCCAGTACTGTGCTTTAGGCATCGTCTTAAGATCAACTTTGATACCAATCTTAGACAGCATTGCCGCAGACGCTTGCGCTACTTTCGCATCGTTCACGTAACGGTTGTTAGGCGCTGCCATAGTTAGTGTAAAGCCATCTTCGTAGCCCGCTTCTTTCATCAGCTCTTTCGCTTTTTTCAGATCGTAACGAGGAACTAGATCTTCGTTGTGACCCGCGTAGCCTGTTGGGCTTTGCTGACCAGCAGCTGTCGCGAAACCTTTCATGATTTTCTTAACAATACCTTCATTGTTAATCGCATGAACGATTGCTTGACGAACGCGCACATCTTTCAGTGCTTCGTTGCTGTTTTGGTTCATTTGGAACGTAATGATACGAGTACCAGGTAGCGTTACTAGATCGATGTTCTTAGCGTTTTTAACACGCTTGTGATCATTTGGTGCTACTGGGTGAATCATATCCACGTCACCAGAAAGAAGTGCTGCTACACGCGTTGCATCTTCTTTGATTGGCACAAGTGTTAGCTTGTCTACGTTACCTTCAGTTTCTGTGTCCCAGTAATCGTTGAAACGCTCGAACGTTACTTTAACGCCTTGCTCACGTTGAGTTACGATGAATGGGCCAGTACCTGAAACGTTAGTCGAAGCGAACGAGTTACCGTGCTTAACTAGCTCAGATTTATCATTACCTTCCGCTGTTTGACCAGAGTAAAACTTGCTGTCCATTGGGAAGATGTAAGTTGCTGTTTGTAGTACTAGTGGGTAAGCCGCTTTTGATACTAGCTCAACTGTGTAGTCATCCACTTTTACCATTTTTTCGTATGGCGTGAAGATAGACTTAAAGTCTGGAGAAGCTTGTAGACGTTCAAAAGTCCACACAACATCATCAGCAGTCAGTTCGTTACCAGAGTGGAATTTCACACCTTTACGTAGGTTAAAACGGAAAGTCGTATCATCAACACGCTCCCAGCTAGATGCTAGGCGGCCTTCAAAATCCATCTCTTGAGTGAAACGTACTAGAGGGTCAAACACCATGTGAGACATTTGCAGTGTGCCACCAGACAGCTGCTCGTGCGGATCAAGTGATACTGGGTCAGCTGCGTAGCCAACGGTAATATCTGCTGCTGCTGCACTAAAGCTTAGGCCAGCTGCCATTAAAGCTACTGCTAATTTGCTTTTCATGGTTTTCATTGCATAACTCCTTCATGCGGGAATCCAGATCCCTAGTTGTTGTATTTGCGTCTGTTTATTGTTTTTAGCAAGCCAAACTCCAGCCTGCTGATTTTTATATCGCGGCTTTTGCCACTGCTTTTTCTTCTCTTAAACCCGTAAATTCAGGCATTAAAGAAATTAGGTGTTTGCTGTATTCATGCTGAGGCGATTGGAACAACTGCTCTGTTGGCGCTACTTCCAATAGCTCTCCCATTTGCATCACACCAACACGATCACACATTTGACGAATAACCGGTAAATCGTGACTGATGAACAGCATGGTTAGGTTGAGCTCGTCTTGTAAGTCTTTTAATAGGTTAAGAATCTGAGCCTGTACCGACACATCCAACGCCGACGTAGGTTCATCACAAATCAGAAGACGTGGGCGAGTTGCCAAGGCGCGAGCGATAGAAATACGCTGACGTTGGCCACCTGAGAATTCGTGTGGGTATTTAACTCCAGCCATCTTGCCTAAACCAACGTGCTCTAGCAGGTCGTGAACGATCTGACGAGTTTCATTCTCGTTGCGCGTAAGCTTATGGAATCGGATAGGTTCAGCAATGATGTCGAAGATCTTCATTCGAGGGTTCATTGATGTGTATGGGTTTTGGAACACCATCTGCATTTGGCGACGCATTGGGCGACGCTCTTTCTCAGACTTAAGCCCAGTAAGGTCAATACCTTCAAAGGTCACTTTGCCTGAGTTGGGTGCGTACAAGCCAGCAATCACACGAGCAATCGTTGATTTACCCGAACCAGATTCACCCACAAGACCAAAAGTTTCACCTTCGTGTACTTCAAAGCTCACGTTGTTTGACGCCTGAACGTACTCACGACGACTCTCAAAGAAAGAATCCTTGGTGGTAAAGCGTAAGTTGACGTTTTCAACATTCAACAACGGGCCAGTGTAATCACGGTGATCTTGGCTCTGACCTAACCAGTGGTTTTTCACATCAAGTGGTTCCATCTCGTGCGCTTCTTCGATGTAGCTCACAAGAGGGAAACGATCGAGTTTACGATCTGAACGCGGAACCGCTGAGATAAGACTGTGCGTGTAAGGGTGTTCAGGAGTACCAAGGACTTTCGCCGTCGGGCCAAACTCAACTAAATCACCACGATACATAACCGCTACGCGATCGGTAACGTTAGATACGACACCCATGTCGTGCGTGACCAACATACAACCTACGTTCTTCTTAATACATAGGTCGCGAATTAAACCCAAAATCTGGTCTTGGATAGACACATCCAGTGCGGTTGTTGGTTCATCTGCGATGATTAAGTCAGGTTCACCTGCCAATGCGATCGCGATAACAACACGCTGACGCATACCGCCAGAGAATTGGTGTGGGTACTGCTTTAAACGGTTTTCTGGTTGCGGAATACCAACTTGGTTCATCAAGTCTAATGAGCGTTGGTAAGCTTCTTGATCCGAAACCTTCATGTTGGCATGAATCGTTTCTTTTAACTGCTGCTCTACTGTGAATAGAGGGTTAAGAGAAGTCATTGGGTCTTGGAAGATAAAACCAATCTTTGAGCCGCGAACAGAACGCATCTGTTCAGGAGATAGGCCAGAGACTTTTTCGCCATCCAAAAATACCTCGCCGCTAGCAATGCGACCAGGAGGGCTCAGTAGATCGATCACAGCATTGCCTACTGTTGATTTACCAGCACCAGACTCCCCTACAACGCCAACAATCTCACCACGTTCAATGTTGAACGAAAGCGATTTTACTGCTGCGTGAACTCCATGACGAGATGGGTATTCGATACGAAGGTTTTTTACTTCTAAAAGTGACATTACCAGACCTCTACTGCTTTGGCAGCTCTCTGCCCTGTCTGCAAAATTGAATCCATTCTTACCAGAATATTGTTCTGATATTTTATACGGTTGACAATTTGGCAAATAATTCACAGAAAAGCAACAAAAATAGGATAAAAAGTCGACATTAAACGCTTAACAAGCAAAAGCACCACATAACTATTCACCCAGAGAGCATATAGTAATAAAAATCAACATTCTATTGTCGATAATAAATACTCACAAATCCCTTACTACCACTTACTTGTAGAGTTAAACCTATGGTTAAAAGCAGATCTCACTACCAGTCACTAAAAACAAATAATTATTCCAAAAAACAATTAACACTATAGAAACAAACGCTAATTTTTGTCATTTAAGCAAACAAAACAACCAGATAGAAGCATATTAACCATATATATTACCCCTAACATCATTTCAGCGAATACCAACCAGTGAAACGAGAGACTTACTAAAATGGAGACGATTTTGAGCGACTTGATGTAAAGAAAACTGTCAAATACAGGCCTTAGAGAACATATTCAGCGTCAAATTTCACTTTTCATAGAAATCTTTAGACCAAACCTATTAATTTGTCGAATGATTGGCGGTGAATTTTATATAAAATTAGATATCGAACAGCCCATTTAATAAAGCCGACATCTCTAGAAAGGCGCGATAATCTAGAAAAAAGGTAAGAGATCGCTTTATATAAAACGATGGATCTTGCGAAGGCTATATCAAACAAGACGTTGAAATATTTAGGGTATCAGTATTCAAAATCAAAAATAACTTCAACGACAGATGTCAAAAATCTCAACCTTTCGACTGAAACCTCTATTGTGGTAAATAAAGAGAGATTCGGCACGGAAGCGCTTCCTGTGGCCTGACGAACCACCGAGCTGGCGATCCAGCCCACGATCTTCTGGCCCCAACTATCTAAAATTCCTGATGTAAAAAAGCCCCGTCATTTCTGACGCGGACGGCTAGTTGAGGCTTCTTAAGTGATAGGTGAAGAGACATTCTTTGAACATCAGGCGAACCCCACTTGGGTTCCAATCTAGTGATCTACAGATGAAAAAAAAGCTCATCATTTCTGATGAGCTTTCTTAAAGGTGATCGGTGAAGAAGGATTTGATGCGACTGGGCTTCCAGCCCCCGAATACACCATTATCTTTTCTCCAGATAGAAAGAAAGCTCATCAATTCTGATGAGCTTTCTTAAGGTGGTCGGTGAAGAGGGATTTGATCGGACTGGCGATCCAGCCCACGACCCTCTGGTCTCAAATTATCTAAATTCCAGGCGTAAAAAAGCCCCGTCATTTCTGACGAGGCTTCTTAAGGTGGTCGGTGAAGAGGGATTCGAACCCCCGACCCTCTGGTCCCAAACCAGATGCGCTACCAAGCTGCGCTATTCACCGAGACGTTTCGTTTGATTTCTCAAACTGGGAACTTCAAAGAAGCTACCAAAATTAATGGGGTGGCTAACGAGATTCGAACTCGCGACCACCGGAATCACAATCCAGGGCTCTACCAACTGAGCTATAGCCACCACTAATTTTTTATATAACCGCTTAAAAGCGATTATTGAAATAGTGGTCGGTGAAGAGGGATTCGAACCCCCGACCCTCTGGTCCCAAACCAGATGCGCTACCAAGCTGCGCTATTCACCGACTAATTTTGTATCGACTCTTGGGAATAATGAATCAACACTGGAAGCCGAAGCTACCGATATTTTATAAAGAAAGAATGGGGTGGCTAACGAGATTCGAACTCGCGACCACCGGAATCACAATCCAGGGCTCTACCAACTGAGCTATAGCCACCATTATTTCTTTTTTGCCAATTTCTCACTTACCGAAGTAAGAGACCGGATGGCGCGCCTGAAAGGATTCGAACCTTCGGCCTTTGGCTCCGGAGGCCAACGCTCTATCCAGCTGAGCTACAGGCGCATGCCCTGTCGGCGGAGTGGAATAATACGTATATCACCCAATGCCGTCTAGTACTTTTTTAACTTTTTTTTCTGTTTGGTCTCTTTTTCGACAGTTAATATGTGATAAACCCCTTATTTGAGTACTACAACCCGCCACAGCTTATAAGTTGTTGTTTATTGCAACAACTTATCGGGATATAATCACCCATTATTTACATTGGTTTAACAGTTGCTCTTTGCTGGTGAAGCCAAAACACCCTCCAACACTATAAATTGGTAAGCACGTACTTACCTTGGGAATGTAAAGTGAGTTTAATGGATATGTCTCGTCGAATTTTAAGCGTTGTCATCGCAGTTTTAACCTTTTCAACTGGCGCAATGGCTTCAGGCCTTAGCGAAGCAGAGCAAGATGCAATTGCTGAACGCATCAAACCAGTTGGTCAAGTTTACCTAGTCGGCAGCGAACCAGTAGCCGCAGAACCAACAGGCCCTCGTGATGGCGCAACAGTTTACGGTACCTTTTGTATCGCTTGTCACGCATCTGGCGTAAGTGGCGCCCCTAAAATAGGTGATGCTGGTGATTGGGGACCTCGTATAGCTCAAGGTCGCGATATCCTAGCTAACCACGCAATCAACGGCTTTAATGCAATGCCAGCGAAAGGTTCATGTATGGACTGTTCAGACGACGAAATCAAAGATGCTATCGAGCACATGATTGCTGGTCTGTAATTTACCGATCTGTAATTAAAAGTGCCAGATTCAAAAAAGGTGACCCTATGGTCACCTTTTTATTTGTCTCTATTTAATGCTTTCAGAACCAGACGCTACTTTTTGTTGAACATCGCACGAATATTAGCAATGTGTGCCTGTCCTTTTTCCATTCTTTCTTCAGCGGATTGTGGTTTCTTAACGCTTTCCCACTCAACATCATCATGCGGCAACTCGTCAAGGAAGCGGCTTTGTGTTGGCTTAATCAATTCACCGTACTGACGACGTTCACGACACTTAGTAAAGGTCAGCTCTTTTTGCGCTCGCGTAATCCCTACGTACATAAGACGACGCTCTTCTTCTACATTACCTTCATCAACACTGGTTTGGTGTGGCAAGATGCCCTCTTCAGCCCCCATCAAGAATACATACGGAAACTCTAGGCCTTTCGAAGCGTGCAATGTCATTAGTTGAACTTGGTCTGCATCGTCATTATCTTCCCCACGCTCCATCATGTCGCGCAAAGTTAAACGTTGAACAACCTCTCGTAGCGTCTTCTCTTCTTTATCATAATTATCACCTTCGAGGTCGGCCACAATCCAACTATAGAGATCAGACACGTTCTTCATTCGCATCTCTGCGGCCTTCGGGCTTGGAGAGGTTTCGTAGAGCCAATCTTCGTAATTGATGTCACGAACCAAAGAGCGAACCGCCTCAACTGTATTACCACGTTCAGCATTATCTGAAATTCGAACAATCCAATCACCGAAGCGACGTAGGTTTTCTAAACCACGGCCCGTCAGCGTTTGCTCTAAACCCATTTCGAAGCTGGCTTCAAACAGACTTTTACCGCGCATGTTGGCGTAGCTGCCTAATTTTTCCAGCGTAACAGGGCCGATCTCACGACGCGGCGTATTCACAATACGCAGGAAGGCGTTGTCATCATCAGGGTTCACCAACACACGTAGGTAAGCCATGATGTCTTTAATCTCAGCTCTAGCAAAGAAAGAGGTACCACCAGAGATCTTGTAAGGCACACGGTTCTGCATCAAGGCTTTTTCAATCAAGCGCGATTGATGATTACCTCGGTAAAGTACTGCGTAATCTTTATATTCTGTGCGATTCAGAAACTTGTGGGCGATGATCTCGCCGGTAATACGCTCTGCTTCATGCTCTTCATTCTTAGCATTCAGTACCTTGAGCTTTTCACCGTCCGGGATCTCTGAGAACAGTGACTTTTCATAAACGTGTGGGTTGTTGGCGATCAAGATGTTCGCCGCACGTAATATTCGACTGGTTGAGCGATAGTTTTGCTCGAGTTTGATCAAGCGAAGATTCGGATAGTCCTCACCCAGCAACACCAAGTTTTGCGGCTTTGCACCACGCCATGAATAGATAGATTGGTCATCGTCACCTACTACCGTTAAGCGACCACGCTCTCCTACTAGTAAACGAACCAACTCATATTGACTGGTGTTGGTATCTTGGTACTCATCGACCAGTAAATAGCGAATGCGAGACTGCCAGCGGTCACGCACTTCTTGATTGGTTTTCAGTAACCATACCGGCATCGCAATCAGATCATCAAAATCGAGCGCGTTATAGGCCTTCATCTGTTTCTGATACATCTCAAAACAGAATGCAAACAACTGCTCTTGTTCACCTTGAGCTCTTGCTTTCGCCTGATCTGGCGTCAGCATGTCGTTCTTCCAATTTGAGATGGTACTCATCAAAGAACGCAGCAGATCCTTATCACCATCGATCTGTGTTTCGGTTAGTTCTTTAAGTAGAGCTAACTGGTCTTGGTCATCAAACAACGAGAAGCCCGCTTTCAGACCCAGCGCTTTGTATTCTCGGCGAATGATTGTTAAACCCATAGTATGGAACGTTGAAACGATCAGACCTTTAGATTCACCTTTACCGAGAGTTTGACCCACACGCTCTTTCATCTCACGTGCCGCTTTATTGGTAAAGGTTACCGCTGCAATATTACGAGCCTTGTAGCCACACTCTTGAACCAAGTAAGCAATCTTGTTGGTGATAACACGTGTTTTACCCGATCCAGCGCCCGCTAATACTAAGCAGGGGCCAGAAACATACTTCACGGCTTCATCTTGTCTTGGGTTCAGTCTCATTTGATTCTCAATTTGGTCTAGAGGGGCGAATTCAATTGCGCGCCTATAATAATGCTGCAATAGCACGAATGCTACGTTCTCTTATACAAGATTTTTACGGCGTTTGTGTAAAACTTTGTTGCACATGTGTATGGTTCTTGGGCTATAATGAATGAACGTTCATTCATTGGTGATGGAATAATGACAACTCATGCACCTCAGGATAAACGCCAACAAATACTTTCTGCCGCTGAAAAGCTCATTGCAGAGGTCGGTTTTCAAGGCCTTTCAATGCAAAAATTAGCAAAAGAAGCAGGAGTGGCTGCAGGCACTATCTACCGCTACTTCGACGATAAAGACCACTTGATCGATGATGTTCGAGTGCTCGTGACTCAACGGGTAGCAGATGCTGTTCAAGAAGGGGTTAATGATTCGGATCCAATTAAGCAACGCTATCGTACTATGTGGTTAAACATATGGAACTTAGCAGGAACGAACTTAGCCGCGATAAAAAACCGGGTTCAGTATGACTCTCTACCCATCAAAAATAGCCTAAACTTCAGGGAACTAGAACGTGAAATGTTTGCCCAAGTTGAGCTGTTATTTAATGAAGGTAAAGAGCAAGGACTGTTTAAACCACTTAATAACGAAGTATTAGGTGGCTTGAGCTTAGCGGCTAGCGTATCTCTAGCGCGAAAGCATTCTTTAGGATTTTACCAACTCGACGAGGCAGAACTAGAATCTGCAATAGAAGCCAGTTGGGATGCAATAATTAAACACTAGATCGGAGTTTTGACCATAATGAAAAAGTGGACTTTCTTCATGTTACTCATCGCTGTACTTCTTTTCGGCAG
Source organism: Vibrio sp. L5-1 (assembly GCF_021728315.1). Lineage (NCBI taxonomy): Bacteria > Pseudomonadati > Pseudomonadota > Gammaproteobacteria > Vibrionales > Vibrionaceae > Vibrio > Vibrio sp. L5-1. The sequence continues at coordinate 258,823 of NZ_JAKKCQ010000006.1, forward strand.
CGTTATTGGGTTCAACATGTTCAAACAACAAAAAATTGCTGAGTATATGGCCAACCGCCCTGAACCAGAGTTTCCAGTAACGGTTACTGAAGTTCAGCCGATCGACTGGGTTCCAGTAATTGAAGCTATCGGCTTCATCGAACCTAACCAAGGTGTCACGCTAGCAAATGAAACCAGCGGTGTTATTGACCAAATCTCTTTTGGTTCTGGTACTGATGTTAAAAATGACCAACTTCTTGTTCGCCTTGATTCTGGCGTAGAAAAGGCAAATCTAAAGAGTTCTGAAGCTCGCCTGCCTGCGGCAAAAGCAAAATACAAACGCTACCAAGGCCTGTATAAGAAAGGTTCTATTTCAAAAGAAGCATACGATGAAGCAGAAGCAAACTACTACTCTCTATCTGCTGATATTGAAAGCCTAAAAGCCTCTATCGAGCGTCGTGAAATTCGTGCTCCTTTCGATGGCAAAGTGGGTATTCGTAACGTGTACCTAGGTCAATACCTGCAATCAGGTACAGATATCGTTCGTTTAGAAGATACCAGTGTGATGCGCCTACGCTTTACTGTATCTCAAACAGATATCTCTCGTATCAATGTTGGTCAGGCTATCGACATCTTTGTTGATGCTTACCCGGAGAAACCGTTTGAAGGCTCTATCAGTGCCATTGAACCAGCGGTAAGTATCCAAAGTGGTCTTATTCAAGTTCAAGCGGATATTCCAAACAATGATGGCCAACTTCGTAGCGGCATGTTCGCTCGTGCTAACATCATTCTGCCTAAGCTAGAGAACCAAGTAACCTTGCCTCAAACAGCGATTACTTTCACTTTATATGGTGACAATGTTTACATCCTTACGGAAGAAGACGGCGTTCAACGTGTTGCTCAACATGTTGTAAAAGTAGGTGAGCGTACCGCTGAGATCGCACACATCCTTGAAGGCGTTAAAGCCGGTGATACAGTTGTAACTTCTGGCCAAGTACGTCTAAGTAACGGTGCCAAAGTTAAGGTTGTTGAAAGTGATGCAATCACTCCACCATCTGAAACACCTAAGCTGTAACTGGAGGCACAATGCGCTTTACTGATGTTTTTATTAAACGTCCAGTTCTAGCGGTATCCATCAGCTTTTTGATTGCTCTGCTTGGCTTACAAGCAATCTTCAAAATGCAGGTGCGTGAATACCCTGAAATGACGAATACCGTCGTAACCGTAACCACGAGTTACTACGGTGCAAGTGCCGATCTTATCCAAGGCTTTATCACCCAGCCCCTCGAACAGGCTGTGGCTCAAGCGGATAATATCGACTATATGACTTCTTCTTCTGTACTTGGTAGTTCTACGATTACCGTAAACATGAAGCTGAACACCGACCCGAATGCGGCGTTGTCAGACATACTGGCCAAGACAAACTCGGTACGGTCTCAGCTTCCTAAAGAAGCCGAAGATCCAACCGTAACTATGTCTACGGGTTCAACGACAGCGGTACTCTACATTGGCTTTACCAGTGACGAGTTGGTGTCGAGCCAAATTACTGATTATCTAGAGCGTGTAATCAACCCGCAGCTATTTACGGTAAATGGTGTATCCAAAGTTGACCTCTATGGTGGTATGAAATACGCACTGCGCGTATGGCTAGACCCATCAAAAATGGCGGCGGTTAGCCTAACTGCATCTGATGTGATGACGGTACTGAACGCTAACAACTACCAATCAGCGACAGGTCAAGCGACCGGTGAGTTCGTGCTTTACAACGGCAGTGCAGATACTCAGGTATCAAACACTGAAGAATTAGAAAACCTAGTAGTGAAGAGCGGTGAAGGTGAGATCATTCGCCTATCCGACATCGCTAAGGTTTCTCTAGAGAAAAGCCACGACATTTACCGCGCAAGTGCTAATGGTCAAGAAGCGGTTGTTGCAGCTATTAACGCGGCACCAAGTGCTAACCCAATCAACATCGCTGCAGATGTACTTGAGCTTCTTCCTCAACTAGAGAAGAACCTACCAAGCAACATCTCCATGAATGTAATGTACGATTCAACCATTGCGATTAACGAATCAATTCAAGAGGTTATTAAGACCATCCTTGAAGCAGCATTAATCGTATTGATCGTAATTACCTTGTTCTTAGGTTCATTCCGAGCGGTACTGATCCCTATCGTGACTATCCCACTGTCTTTGATTGGTGTGGCAATGGTGATGCAGGCAATGGGCTTCTCTTGGAACCTGATGACACTACTGGCAATGGTACTCGCCATCGGCCTGGTAGTAGATGATGCAATCGTAGTACTAGAGAACGTCGACCGGCATATCAAGCTCGGGGAATCCCCTTTCCGAGCAGCAATTATCGGTACTCGTGAAATTGCGATCCCTGTTATTGCAATGACATTAACGCTAGGTGCGGTATACGCTCCAATCGCAATGATGGGTGGTATCACAGGCTCGCTATTTAAAGAGTTTGCGTTAACCCTAGCCGGTTCAGTTTTTGTTTCGGGTATCGTGGCACTAACGCTATCGCCAATGATGTGTTCAAAAATGCTAAAAGCTCACGCTGAGCCGAGTAAGTTTGAGCAGAAAGTACATAGCGTGCTGGATGGCATGACTAACCGTTACGAGCGTATGCTTGGTGCGGTAATGCAACATCGTCCAGTATTTATTGGTTTTGCTATCATCGTATTTGCAAGTTTGCCGTTGTTATTCAAGTTCATCCCTAGTGAGTTAGCGCCTTCAGAAGATAAAGGTGTAATCATGTTGATGGGTACAGCACCGTCGAATGCGAACTTAGACTTCATGCAAAACACCATGAACGACGTAAACAAGATTCTGTCTGATCAGCCAGAAGTAGCTTACGCGCAAGTATTTACAGGTGTGCCTAATGCAAACCAAGCTTTTGGTATCGCATCTATGGTTCCATGGAGTGAGCGTGAAGCAAGCCAGTCTGAAGTAGCAAACCGCGTTGGTAATTTGGTGAAAGACGTTCCAGGAATGGCGGTAACTGCATTCCAAATGCCAGAACTACCAGGTGCCGGTTCAGGTCTTCCAATTCAGTTTGTCATTACAACGCCAAACAGTTTTGAAAGCTTGTTCCAAATCACCACAGACATTCTGGCTGATGTCTCTTCAAATCCACTGTTCGTGTATTCAGATCTCGACCTGAACTACGACTCAGCAACCATGAAGATCAACATTGATAAGGATAAAGCGGGCGCATACGGCGTGACCATGCAAGATATCGGTATCACACTCGGTACCATGATGTCAGATGGCTACGTAAACCGTATCGACTTGAATGGCCGTTCTTACGAGGTCATTCCTCAAGTTGAACGTAAATTCCGTTTGAACCCAGAGTCAATGAACAACTACTACGTACGTGCCGCTGATGGTAACGCCGTTCCTCTAGGCAGTTTGATTACGATTGATGTTGTGGCAGAGCCTCGCTCTCTTCCTCACTTCAACCAATTGAACTCGGCTACGATTGGTGCGGTACCGGCTCCAGGCGCTGCAATGGGTGATGCAATTGCGTGGTTTGAAGACACAGCTGCCAATAAGCTTCCAAGTGGCTATAACCATGACTATATGGGTGAAGCACGCCAATACGTAACAGAAGGTAGCGCACTTTACGCGACCTTTGGTTTAGCGTTGGCTATCATCTTCTTGGTATTGGCGATTCAGTTTGAATCTCTAAAAGATCCACTGGTTATCATGGTATCTGTACCACTGGCGATTTGTGGTGCCCTAATAGCTCTAGCTTGGGGTGCGGCAACGATGAACATCTACTCGCAAGTTGGTTTGATCACCTTGGTCGGCCTGATTACCAAGCACGGTATCTTGATCTGTGAGGTAGCAAAAGAAGAACAGCTACACAATCACAAGACTCGTATTGAAGCGGTAATGGAAGCTGCGAAGGTTCGTCTTCGTCCAATCCTGATGACAACGGCTGCGATGATCGCGGGTCTAATCCCACTGATGTACGCAAGTGGTGCGGGTGCAGCTCAGCGTTTCAGTATTGGTATCGTAATCGTTGCAGGTCTAGCGATTGGTACTATCTTCACTCTGTTTGTACTGCCCGTGATTTACAGCTACTTGGCTGAAAAACACAAACCTCTGCCTGTATTTGTGGAAGACAAAGACCTAGAAAAGCTAGCTCGCGTCGATGAAGCAAAAGCAGCGCACAGGGAATTAGCTGATAATAAGTAATCACTAAGTCGTAATAACAATAAAAAGGCTACTTCGGTGGCCTTTTTTTGTACGCCATAGGCGACATCTCAAGTGTGATTAAATAGAATAGTGATAAATATTCAGGAGTTTTAATTGATATGTTTGATCCAAAAAAACTAGAGCAGATTGCTAAGCAGATCCACGATTCTATGCCTCAACCAGTAAAAGAGCTTGGTTCAGACGTAGATCAAAAAGTTCGTCAGGTTATCCAAGGCCAACTGAACAAGCTAGACGTTGTAAGCCGTGAAGAATTTGATGTTCAAACACAAGTACTACTGCGCACTCGCCAAAAGCTGACTGAAATGGAACAAAAGCTAACGGACTTAGAAGCAAAGATTGCCGACAAGTAAGCGTAAAGCAAGAAAACTGAAAGGGTTGGTGTGAAAGCACCAACCCTTTTATATTTCTGAATATCAATCAAGAACTAAAAGTCGACGAAGATTGATCAAACAATGTTCATTTGATTGATTTTTAAGACTTTGTTACTAAAAGCAAAAAGGCTTGGTCAACGGCGACCAAGCCTTTTTATTAGATGTTGTGTTGCTTATTTATAACTCCAACCTGTAAGGAGTTAGTGATACTGCTTTGCTTTTTCTACAAATTTATCAGTATCTAAGCGACTAATTAACCGCCTACAGCGATACGCTTCATGTCGCTCATGTAGCTACGTAGCTCTTCACCAATGTACTCTACAGGGTGGTTACGGATAGCTTCGTTTACTTCAATTAGCTTCGCGTTATCTACTTGGTTAGATGTTTCACCTAGACCGCGACCGATTACGTCAGTTGCAACTGAAGGCATGAACTGCTCGCGTAGTAGTGGTGTTGCTACGTTTGCGAATAGGTAGTTACCGTACTCAGCTGTATCAGAGATTACAACGTTCATTTCGTAAAGACGCTTACGAGCAACTGTGTTTGCGATTAGTGGAAGTTCATGTAGAGACTCGTAGTAAGCAGACTCATCGATGATGCCAGATGCTGTCATAGCTTCGAATGCTAGCTCAACACCCGCACGAACCATAGCAACCATTAGGATACCGTTATCGAAGTACTCTTGCTCTGAGATTTCTACGTCAGAAGTTGGGTAGTTTTCGAATGCAGTTTCACCTGTCTCTTCACGCCAGCCTAGTAGGTTCACGTCATCGTTCGCCCAGTCAGCCATCATAGTGCTAGAGAAGTGGCCAGAGATGATGTCATCCATGTGCTTGTTGTAAAGCGGACGCATTAGATCTTTTAGCTCTTCAGAAAGCTCAAACGCTTTAACTTTAGCTGGGTTAGATAGACGGTCCATCATATGAGTTACGCCACCGAACTTAAGTGCTTCAGTGATCGTTTCCCAACCATATTGTAGAAGTTTACCTGCATAACCTGGTTCAATACCGTCAGCAATCATCTTCTCGTAAGATACGATAGAACCCGCTTGAAGCATGCCACAAAGAATAGTTTGCTCACCCATAAGGTCAGATTTAACTTCAGCTACGAAAGAAGACTCTAGGCAACCTGCACGGTGACCGCCAGTACCAGCAGCCCAAGCTTTAGCGATATCCCAACCTTCGCCTTTAGGGTCATTTTCTGGGTGAACAGCGATCAGTGTTGGTACACCGAAGCCACGCTTGTACTCTTCACGTACTTCAGAACCAGGACACTTAGGCGCAACCATAACAACCGTAAGGTCAGAACGTAATTGCATGCCTTCTTCAACAACGTTAAAGCCATGAGAATAACCAAGAGCAGCGCCTTGCTTCATTAGAGGCATTACTGTTTCAACAACGTTTGTATGTTGCTTGTCTGGAGTAAGGTTGATAACTAGATCTGCTTGAGGGATTAGCGTTTCGTAACTACCCACAACAAAGCCGTTTTCATCAGCGTTTTTGAATGATTGACGCTTTTCATCAATTGCCGCTTGGCGTAGAGCGTAAGATACGTCTAAGCCAGAATCACGCATGTTCAGACCTTGGTTTAGGCCTTGAGCACCACAACCAACAATTACGATTTTCTTACCTTCAAGATATTCAGCTTCTGTCGTGAATTCTTCACGATCCATGAAGCGGCAACGACCCAATTGGTCAAGTTGTTCACGAAGGTTTAATGTATTGAAATAGTTAGCCATTCTAGGGCACTCCTTTAAAAATAAGTCCGTAAGGTCGATATCTCTCTATCGAATGACTTCATACTAAAACAGACACTCCGTTGCTGAAAGTGATATATTCACAATTAGTTATTGCAATAAATGCAACATGGAAACGATCGCAAAACATGAACATAAAATCTCTACAATTATTTATACATTTATGTGATAGCAAAAGTTTCAGCAAAACCGCTGCTGCTATGCACGTCAGTCCTTCAGCACTTAGTCGTCAGGTACAAAAGCTTGAAGAAGAAACGGGGCAAGAATTGCTTATCAGAGATAACCGCAGTGTTGATCTCACTCCAGCAGGAAAGCACCTATTGCCAGTAGCATTAAGCATCGTTGGAGAGTGGCAGCAATACAATCTTCACCTGAAAGGTGGTGAGCAAGAACTTAAAGGTGAAATTCGCATATTTTGCTCGGTAACGGCTAGTTACAGCCATCTACCTGAGCTCATAACAGAATTCAGAGCTATTCATCCGTACATTGAATTTAAGCTCTCTACAGGCGATCCAGCTCAATCTATCGACAAAATTTTAAATGATGAAGCAGATATCGCTATCTCAGCGAAGCCAGACATTCTTCCCTCAAGATTAGAGTTCGAAACCATCAGCGATATACCACTGTCAGTCATCATCCCATCCGGTGTGAGTAGTTTTAGCCAGCAGCTGCAATCAGATAAACCAAACTGGAATGAAGTACCTTTTATCATCCCAGAAGCAGGTACTGCACGAGAACGTGCGAACGCGTGGTTCAAAAAGATGAAGATAAAGCCCAACATTTACGCTCAGGTATCAGGTCATGAAGCGATCGTAAGTATGGTTGCTCTTGGTTGTGGGGTTGGTATCGCGCCAGACGTTGTAATCAACAACAGCCCTGTGAGAGATAAAGTCGACCGCTTAAAAATAGAGCCCATCAAGCCGTTTGAATTGGGAGTGTGCTGTAAGCGATCGCAGCTAGAAAATCCGTTAATTAGAGCATTTTGGCAGGTCGCTGAAGGTAAATACCTCCAAGACTAGTTATCTATAAGTGATAACAAGCCGGTGTGGAGTCACAGATAAAGAGCACGTTAGTGCTCTTTTTTGTTTTTCTAAACGACAAATATGAAAAAAGCCCGCTGATTTCTCAGCGGGCTTTTCAATGGTGGTGGAGGGATAGGGATTTGAACCCTAGAACCGCTATTAACGGTTGCCGGTTTTCAAGACCGGTGCTTTCGACCACTCAGCCATCCCTCCAACAAATTGTCATCAACAGATTAGTACACTGTAGATGTTGTTACATGCATACACAGGTAACGATATTTAAAGCCTGGCGATGTCCTACTCTCACATGGGGAAACCCCACACTACCATCGGCGCTATTGTGTTTCACTTCTGAGTTCGGCATGGAATCAGGTGGGTCCACAATGCTATGGTCGCCAAGCAAA
>NZ_JAKKCQ010000007.1:0-227197 GCF_021728315.1 Vibrio sp. L5-1
CTAACTTAAGCGCTTCGGCTTTGAATTCAGGAGCATGTTTGATTCGTGTTTTCTTAATTGTCATTGTTCACCTCGTTAGTGATTGTACTCACTTAACTCAGTGTCCAAAACTTCTGGTGCAGATCATTATCACGGTATTGTGACTTCTACAAAGATCAATGGCCGTTTTATCATGAATCACATGACACAGTGTACTTTGAAAAAGAAGGAGAGCGAGAAAATAGTGTCGTACCGACAAACGTCATTGAGAACCTGTCAAATATCCTTCAAAAGACAGAAATACATAGTGATAGCAACTTGGATATACCTCTCAACTTAAAACTCAAATTTAGAGGTATATGTACCGAAAGCTTCCTGCTAAGCATTGCATTGGCTGAACAGCTTGAGATAGGCTGCTTCTGTATAGATGCAGGCACAAGGAACATCCTAAAGCACTTTGCACATAACATAGAGGCATTGATGCCAGAAGACTTCCTAGAGGTTATTGTTTCAAATAAAGATCATCAAATTATCAACAACTTGCTTTGGTTAAATTGTCACTCAAACATTAGTTCAATGTCATTCGATAGCATGGATGAGTTGATAAAGAATAGTAGAGACGAGAAATTAACAATACTGGTGAAATTTTTTCAATCTCACAGTGAGGGCGAGTGGGGGGAAAATAATATACTCCGTTTAATCATTTCGTGTTTGAAAAAAATGGTTATTGGAGAGCTTGTTACTGATAAATCAGATGTTGCTGAACAGCTACTCATCAGTTTACTTGTAATGCTAACCAATGGTGAATCAGTCACAGATACGACTACTGACAACCTAATTGATTTATTACCTGTACCTCTTTTTCTTGACCATTATGGGCAGGAAAAACATCATGGAGACTTAAAGTTAGTGCGACAAGCACTTTTCGATATCACAACAAAGTACACTGACTGTATTTCAAAAGCTCTACGACAAAATAACCATTCAACATCAGCATTTTGGAATAAATTTGCAGCCAAATGTGATTAGATGAATAGAACTCCAACTCACGTTATTAACATTTTCAATGGCATTTAAAGTCATAATTTCACACAACTATAGCTGCAACATTATAAGTCATACTAGGTTCGCAACATTACACCTAAACGTTAACGTTCTTAAGCGTGAAACGTTAGAAGATGCAGTTGCTAACCCAGAGAACTACCCACAGCTAACTATCCGTGTATCGGGTTACGCTGTACGTTTCAACTCTCTAACGACTGAACAGCAACGTGACGTTATCGCACGTACGTTCACTGAGTCTCTATAATTTTTAGAGCTTGAATTAGAATATAAAAACGGCGCTCATTGAGCGCCGTTTTTATTTGTTCAACAATACAGATGTACGTTACGGTTGAACTCGACGAAGCACTACTTTTAGCGCTTCAAAATCATTATCAAGATCTTCAGATAACAACTCCATCGCCGCGTGTTTTGCTAGCGGGCCTGGCAGTTCAATATCCGTACCTAAAATATCATCAACCACTTCTTTGAATTTCGCTGGGTGTGCTGTACACAAGAACAGACCAGTTTCGTTCTCTTGCAGTTGCTCTTCCAGTAGACGGTAAGCAATCGCACCATGTGGTTCACATAGGTAACCCTGTGCTTTTAGGTCACGTACTGACTCAGCACTTTGCTCGTCAGATACCTTACCTTTACCTAGTGTATCTAAGCCCCAACCTTTCAGTTGGCAAAGCTCTTCAATACGAGGCCAGTTGTTTGGTTGGCTCACGTCCATCGCGTTTGATGTTGTTGCTACCGTTGGCTTTGGATCCCATTGCCCTGTTTCTAGGTAACGAGGAACCGTGTCATTTTCGTTGGTTGCAGCAATGAAACGCTTCACAGGTAGGCCTAGTGCTTTAGCAAGTAGACCTGCTGTAAGGTTACCAAAGTTACCACTTGGTACTGAGATAACAAGGTTCTCACGTTGCTCTTTAGTCAGCTGAGAAGCCGCCTCAAAGTAGTAACAGATCTGAGCCATTAAACGGCTGATGTTGATAGAGTTTGCCGAGTTAAGGCCAATCTCTTTACGCAGCTCAGCATCGTCAAATGCATCTTTCACTAGCGCCTGACACGCATCAAAGTCGCCATCGATCGCCACAGTATGGATGTTCTTACCTAGCGTACAAAACAGCTTCTCTTGCAGTGGGCTGATCTTGCCTTTCGGGTAAAGGATCACAACATTGATGTCTTCCATACCGTAGAAAGCGTGCGCAACCGCCGCACCAGTATCACCTGATGTTGCCGTTAAAATAGTGATTTGACCACCATCTGAAACAGCTGCTAAAGATTGAGCCATAAAGCGGCCACCAAAATCTTTAAACGCGAGTGTTGGGCCGTGGAAAAGCTCAAGCGCGTAAACACCATCTTTTACTTGCTTGATAGGTGCAGGGAACTGGAACGCCGCATCTACCAATTGAGCAACCTGTTCTTTTGGTAGCTCATCGCCGATTAAAGCCGAAAGAATCTTTGAACTACGAGGGACAAAGTCCTCTGCTAGCAGCGCATCGATATCATCAAACTTTGGCAGTTCAGATGGGAAAAATAGACCTTGATTGCGGCCTAGACCTTGACGAACGGCTTGGCCAAAAGAGACTTGCTCGTCATTTTCTTTGATGTTGTACAGCTTCATAACTCACTTCCTGTAACGATCGAACCTTGCTTATCTAAGCGACAAACGTGGACGAATCCTTCTTCGTTTTGTACGTAATTTTGTTCTAACCAGCGTGCAACACGCTCGGCGACATCTTGTTCTTTGCAAATGCTAAATAGAGTTGGACCACTACCGGAGATCCCAGTAGCAAGCGCTCCAGCTGAGGTTGCGTATTTACGCGCATCAGCAAACCCTGGAAGCAGTTTCTCACGATATGGTTCAGCAATCACGTCTTTGATCATCTTCGCTGCTAGCTCTGGCTGACCAGAGTGGCAAGCATGGATGAAACCCGCTAAATGGCGACCATGAGCAATGACATCTTGGCGACGATATTGAGAAGGTAGAATCTCGCGAGCTTCTGCCGTTGAAACCTTAATGCCCGGATATGCCATTACCCAGTACCAGTCATCAAAACATGGAACTTCTTGACTAATGATACCTAACTCTTCCAGCATTAATTGCACACCACCAAGGTAACAGGGTGCAACGTTATCGTAGTGGATGCCGCCTGAAATTTTACCTTCCATTTCGCCCATCAGAGCAAGCAGTTCAGTTTCATTCAGTGGCTGACCATGAAAACGGTTTAAAGCATCCAGTGCCGCAACAATTGAACAAGCACTTGAACCTAAACCAGAACCAATAGGCATGTTCTTTTCTAGTGTCATTTCCAAAGGCTTAACCGCAACGCCTTTTTTATCAAGCTCTCTAGAGAACACAACCCAGCAGTCGTAGACAATGTTTTCTTTGGTTTCAGTTGGCAGCTTAGAAACAAAACTGCCTGCTGTTTTTAGTGTGAATGATTCATCACCTGCTTTAACCATAACTTGGTCACCGAGCAGCGTGCCATCCACTGGAGACACAGCTGCCCCCAGCACATCAAACCCTACACTGACATTGCCGATTGATGCAGGCGCATAAACAACAACATCCATATCACTTGAACTCATTCCTAAACTCCTAATTTCCAACCAAGAGTACGCATCACATCAGAGAATACGCCTGCTGCTGTAACTTCAGTACCCGCACCGTAGCCACGTAATACTAGAGGGATCGGTTGGTAGTAACGGCTGTAGAATGCTAATGCGTTCTCGCCATCTTTAATCTTGAACATTGGGTCGTCGCCATCAACAGCGGCGATACGAACTTTACACTTACCATCGGCGATTTCACCCACATAACGAAGTACTTTGCCTTCTTCTGCTGCGATCGCTGACTGTTCTTGGAAGTAAGCATCCGCTTCTGGCAAGCGAGCCATAAACTCTTCAACCGTGCCTGAATCATCAAAACCCGGTGGCAATGCTTGGTCAACTTCAACATCTTCAAGCTCAAGTGCCATGCCCGCTTCTCGAGCGAGAATAAGCAGTTTACGCGCCACATCCATACCCGATAAATCATCACGAGGATCCGGTTCAGTAAAGCCGTTATCTTTTGCAATATTGGTTGCTTGACTGAGTGTCATACCTTCATCAAGCTTACCGAAGATGTAAGACAGTGAACCAGAAAGAATGCCGTTGAATTTCTCAAGTTCATCACCCGCAGAGATTAGGTTCTGTAGGTTTTCGATGACCGGTAGACCTGCGCCTACTGTTGTCTCGTACATCAACTTACGACGTGAATTACGTGCAACTTCACGAAGCTGATGGTAGTAAGCCATGCTCGCTGTATTTGCTTTCTTATTTGGTGTTACCACGTGGAAACCAGCCGCTAGGAAATCAGCGTATTGCGCCGCAATGCCTTCGCTAGACGTACAGTCAACCAATACTGGATTGATAATGTGGTTACGTTGAACAAGTGCATTTAAGCGCGCTAAGCTAAACTCTTCTGTCGCGCTCGACATGCGATCACGCCACTGCTCTAGCGGCAGACCATCGCTATCTAGCAACAAGCCTTTGCTGTTTGCTAAACCACATACGCGAATCACGATGCCTTTTTCAGCCAGTTTGCCTTGTTGACGTTGGATCTGGTCAACAAGCTCACCACCAACACCACCAACACCAACAACGAATACGTCAAGGAAGTGCTTAGAGTTAAATAGGTTCTCGTGACACGCTTTGATCGCTTCAGAGATTTTGTCTTCAGGAATAACCGCAGAGATCGCACGCTCAGAAGAACCTTGCGCGATAGCAACGATGTTGACGTTCACTTCAGCTAAAGAAGAGAAGAACTGAGAAGCAACGCCACGTGAAGTACGCATACCGTCACCCACCAGCGTCACAATCGCAACATCATCCATGAACTCAACAGGCTCTAATAGGCCATCTTTAAGTTCAAGTTCAAACGCGTCTGACAGCACTTGCTTCGCTTTCACTTTGTCAGCCGATTCAATACAGAAGCTGATGCTGTACTCTGAAGAAGATTGAGTAATAAGGACGATAGAAACGCCGGCAGAAGACATTGCGCCGAATACACGACTCGCCATACCTACCATGCCCTTCATACCTGGGCCTGATACGTTAACCATCGTTAGGTCACTTAGCGTAGTGATGCCTTTGATTGCTAGGTTATCTTCGCCAGTGTCTTGGCCGATCAAAGTACCTGCACCCTGTGGGTTGAAGCTGTTTTTGATTAGGCAAGGAATATGGAATTGCGCGATAGGAGCGATAGTCTTCGGGTGTAGAACCGAAGCGCCGAAGTAAGAAAGCTCCATCGCTTCTTGATAGCTTAGCGATTTAAGAAGACGAGCATCATCCACTAAACGCGGGTCACAGTTGTAAACACCATCGACATCTGTCCAGATCTCACAACAATCAGCGCGTAGACATGCCGCTAGAACCGCTGCTGAATAATCAGAGCCATTGCGACCAAGCGTTACTAACTCACCTTTTTCATTACCAGCCGTAAAGCCCGGCATGATGTTTACGTGACCTTCTGGAAGCGGTGATTGACGGAAGTTCTGAGTTGAAACATCCACATCGACCATCGCTTCAAGGTGGTCACCTTTAGCGTATAGGTATTGAACTGGGTCAATCAGGCTTGCCGGTTGACCTTTCGCTTCAAGTACCGCTTTCATCAACTGGATTGAAATTCGCTCACCTTTACTGATGATGCGAGCATTTACGTGATTTGGACACATACCCAGTAGGTTAATACCATTCACGAACTGCTTAAGTTGAGCAAGAGAGGTATCGACCTGCTCTTGAAATGCAGAGCCATCGACTGACGGCAATACAGCTTGAATCTCTGCAAACAATGCAGCGAATGATGATTCGATCTCGGTGATCTGTACGTCTGCTTCACCATTTTTTAGTGCTGCTTCAATTACAGCAACCAGCTTATTGGTTGTTTTTCCTGGAGCCGATAGTACAACGGCTAGCTCTTCTTGCTGGGCATTATTAGCGATGATATCTGCTGCTCGTAAAAAACGATCTGCATCAGCTAATGATGAACCTCCAAACTTTAAAACGCGCATCCCTTTCTCCATAAGTCATAAAAATGGTACAAAAAAAGGCCTGTATCTTGTTGGATACAGGCCTTTTTTTTAAAATCCGTTACTTAGCAGCCTGCCCCAACAATGTGAATGTCGGTAATAATAATGGTGGTGGTCATTACTAGGTGGCTTACGTGCTGCATATCAAATTCTCTGCTTGTGCTTTACTCTACGTGTATCAATTTTTAGCACTACACGTCAATGAAAAGTTGATTTTTTTTTACATTCACACCATTTTTCAGAGCAAACCGCCATTTCAAGGATAAAACAGCGGCTATAAGCCTACAATTCAAAGATTGGGTTTGATATCAGAACAACAAAGTTAACCCATTGCATATATAGCCATAACAAAATGCTATATCGATTGTGCAGCGAACGTACAGATCTTGTGCTTTAATTGAACGATAACGTTCGAAGAACAATAATAATGACATCAGGAGTGGGAAGTGAAGAGATTACTTATTCTTTTAGCCTTTGCTATGCCTGTTGTTTGTTCAGCGAACAGCCTACCTCTGTTAAACAATTTGCCTTTGCTACCCAGTCAAATCGATCGTTCTGCCCATAAGTTTTTTATCTCAACACAAAATGCATCGAGTGAAAGCTTTGACACTTGGAAAGTCGATAGTGGCTATTCTTATAGTCTGTTTGCTGATGTAGATCTTTATGTCGGTACACGTATTAATAGTGATTCACTAAAATATGAGAGTGGATTATTGAGTGGTGTCAGCTATCAATTCTCAGAGAGAGTCTCTTTCAACAGTTCTCTACACACTTATAAAGATGAAACCGAGGACAGTGAAAAGTCGGTCGCCGCTGAGGTTTCAAGCCGAGTACAACTGACCGACAATCTAGATTTGCATGCCACCCTTGATTATGAAGAGTGGCAGCAAGGTGTTGAAGTGGGATTAGGATTTCGTTTCTAATCTATCTCATTTCGTGATTGATAAGCCCGTTAAGATTCAATCAACAATTCCGTTGAAATTAGCACACCATTCCAATCAGCATATATATAGTCACCAGGCTGAATCAGTTGATTGTGTACCGTGAGCGTGACATTAACTTGCCCAACACCGTGCTTCTCGGTTTTAAATGGTGATGCCCCAAGCGCTTGAATACCAAGATCCATCTGCGCCATCATCGCTACATCACGAACCGCACCATTCACAATCACGCCTTCCCAACCGTTTTCTATAGCTAGAATCGCCAATTGATCACCAAGCAGTGCTTTCTGACACGAGCCATTACCGTCTACGACGAGCACTTTGCCACTGCCGTCAGTCTCTAAAACCTCGCGAACCTTGGAATTATCGTGATAACAACGAACTGTTACAATTTTCCCCCAGAACGCACCACGTTGACCGAAGTTCTGCAATGGCATGTTCAGTTGGGTGACTTTGCTCTCAAATTCATCACACAAGTCGGGTGTTATATCGTGCATATATCCTCCGTGAGTAAGGCGTTACCTATTAAGTCAGGCGAGCCTCTATGCTTTTATATGTTATTAAAATTAATCCTTTGTTTTCATCATTCTATGCTCAATTTATTACTGAATAAAAGTTGATTGAGCATATTTATCTACTAGACTCTAAGGACAGCTTTCAGCTTCCTTGGTTCATAATCTGGTCTTTAGCAGGCGAGATGTAAGAACTATCTCGAATAATCATTCTGGTTTTGCTGCTAAATAATCACCATAACATTGGTTAAGTTGTAGCCATACTATTAAAGTTTGTTGCGATACGGCAATTGATGTAAATCAACAAAGTGAATGGAATTAACATTCTCGCGTTGTTAGCATGCTGTTAACATTATAGAATCCTCTGCAATCACTAAAAGAATGATTAAAAGGCGTACTGGATCTACGTTATTGGGCAATACTTCAAGGAAGGCAGATAGCTGGAAGTAAGTGTTTTTTTGAAAACTTTAAGTTATCATCAAAAATACATTACCTGTATGTTATGTTTTTGCCTAGAATTTATTCTATTAGCACAGTTTCGTCACAAATTTAGGTACCGCCAAATGCAAACCCCGCAGATTCTTATCGTTGAAGATGAGCAAGTAACTCGTAACACTCTAAAGAGTATTTTTGAAGCAGAGGGATATGCTGTTTTTGAGGCTAGCGACGGTGAAGAGATGCACCAAGTGCTATCTGACAACCAAGTTAACCTTGTAATTATGGACATCAACCTTCCTGGTAAGAATGGCCTACTACTTGCGCGTGAACTACGTGAGCAAGCAAATGTAGCGCTTATGTTCTTAACGGGTCGTGATAATGAAGTTGATAAGATCCTTGGCCTAGAGATCGGCGCTGATGACTACATCACTAAGCCTTTCAACCCTCGTGAACTGACTATCCGTGCACGCAACCTTCTTAACCGTTCAATGAGCACAAGCTCTGTTCAAGAAGAAAAGCGTAGCGTTGAGAAGTACGAGTTCAATGGTTGGGTACTAGACATCAACAGTCGTTCTCTGGTTAGCCCAGATGGCGAAGGCTACAAGCTACCTCGTTCAGAGTTCCGTGCTCTACTTCACTTCTGTGAGAACCCAGGTAAGATCCAAACACGTGCAGACCTTCTTAAGAAGATGACTGGCCGTGAGCTTAAGCCACACGATCGTACTGTAGACGTAACAATCCGTCGTATTCGTAAACACTTTGAGTCTGTTTCTGGTACGCCAGAAATCATCGCAACGATTCACGGTGAAGGCTACCGCTTTTGTGGTGACCTAGAAGACTAATTCGATTCGCGCTTCGGGCCGTTTAGTTCTTGTCATCGGTTAGCTGTTCTAAACCGATAGCACTTCTAAACCGTTAGCACTTATAAACTGATAGTACTTATAAACCAATAGTACTTCTAACAGTCGAAGCGTAATCAATAGTGATTAAAAAGGGAGAATGCCAACGCATTCTCCCTTTTTTATTGTTCATTGATCGCTAAGGTTTTAGTAAACCGTATCAACCTTAACGTCTTTCTCAACCAGCCACTTCACGGTTTCGCCGTCTTTGAGTTCAATCGCAACATCAACAGGCTTGTCACTATCGATCTCTAGCTGCCATACAAAAGCGACTTCCCACTGAGTTTCACTGTGTGTTCTTAAATCAAGATCGTCAGCTGTTACCAACAAGGTATCCGCACCCTGTTTAACCGTCACACTCTCAACCGCAAGCGTTGCTGGTAGTTGTGAGTCAGACTCTAGGTAGATAGAACCGTGCAGAGTCTTATCTTGAGCCTCTCCAATCGTAGGCATCTTGTTGTGCCACAGGTTGCTTTTCATTGTGACTGTCGCTGCAGATATTTCTACTTGGTTATCTTGCTGCCATTCTACTTGTGGTGCAGAACAACCCGCTAATGCCACGACACATGCGGCGAATGCTAATTTTTTCATTATTCTTCTACCTTTGATTTAACCAACTCTTTAAGACTTCAATGTCATTCTGGTATTCGTTATTTATTTCATCAACCCAATCTGAAATGTTCTCCCACCACGCAGGCATATCTGGAGATTGAGCTTTCTGAGCAACTTGCTGTATGCGCTTCAGGCCAATTGAACCTGCCGCACCTTTAATCTTATGCGCTTCAGAAACGATGCTGTCTTGATCTTTCGCCACCATGTTGGAATTCAATATTTCCATATATTCCGGCATCATATCTTCAAACATCACGATGCTGTCCAAAACCGGTTTCGACCCGACAATGTCAACATAAGACTCTAGCATATCAATATCAAGCAAAGAGGTATCAATCGTTGAAAGAGCAGGCTTACTCGCTACTACTTGCTCTACACCAATTACTTTCTTAACACCTGTTACCTTTTCAACACTGGTGACTTTCCCAACATCCTTTGCCGTATCAATACCCTTGGCTTTCTCAATAGCCTCTGGCGCATCCTCGATAAGATCGCTGATGACATCCTGGATTGCACGAACCGACAGTGGTTTACTGATCGCTTCGTCCATGCCTTTCTGGAAGTATTCTTGCTTGTTGTTTAATACGTTTGCGGTTAATGCCACCAAAGGCGGCAGCTTGCTGTATTTCTCTCGATAGTACTGAGCAATATCGAAGCCCGTCATATCTGGTAACTGGATATCCAGTAATACCAAGTCATAATCTTTCGGGTTGAAAACGATTTGCGCCTCTTTACCCGTCATTACGACTGTCACTTCATGACCAAGGCTTTCAAGTAGAGAGCGAGCTACTGTGATATTAAGCTCAATATCTTCGACCATGAAGATCTTAAGATTGGACTGCTTTCTTGGCGTTTTGATCAGAGCCTGAGTATCGTGATTAACAGGCACTCGAATCGAAACCGTAAAGGTACTACCAAAGCCCTCTTCACTGGTGACTTCAATGTGACCATCCATCATATTGATCAGCTGTTGAGACACGGCAAGACCAATTCCGGTACCGACAGCGTGTAGATTATCTGTTCCCGACTTCACCTGGTAGTACATCGCGAAGATCTTCTCAATTTCACTTTCAGGAATACCAATTCCGGTGTCTTCTACTTCCATGGTGATGTTGGCAAAGTCGCCATCAACTTCAGCGCTGACTGTCATCACCACACCACCATCTTTGGTGAACTTCATGGCATTACTAACAAGGTTCCACAACACCTGTCTAAGACGAGTACCATCCACTTCGACCGCAGCAGGAAGATCCGATAACCTTTCAAGATCAAACCTTAACCCTTTTTGCTCTGCCATTAACGCAGAAATACTCTCGATCTCAACAACGAAATCTTCAAAGTTGAGCGGAGTTGGGAATAACTCAAGTTTACGACGATCAAATTTATCCATATCGATAATATCGTTAAAGATATTACCCAATGTCACCGCGCTCACCTTGATGGTTTGCATCTGCTTGCGCTGCTCGGTCGTCAGTTGGCTATCCAACAACATACGACTCAAGCCGATGATGCCATTGAGCGGTGTTCTTAACTCGTGGCTAATGGTTGAGATAAAGGTGGTCTTATCGCGACTGGCTTTCTCCAGTGACTCTTGGTGCTCTTTACGCTCGGTAATATCACGACCAAAACCGACCAAGCCCAAGTGACGACCTTCTTTACTGTAGAAAGGCACCTTACGCAGTTCGAAGTAGCTCTTACGACCATCAGGGTATTCCAGCCATTGGTCATAAGTCAGCGCTTGGTTGTCAGCAAATACTTTCTTGTCAGTTTCAACAACTTGTTGAGCGATCTCTTTGCTATAAACATCCCAAGGCGTTAAGCCAACGAGATCTTTTTCTGTCTTGCCAGTAAGCTCTTCAACTGCACGGTTACAACCAGAGAACACACCATCTTCATTGCGATAGTAAATAAGATCAGGAGAGGCATCGATAAACGAGCGTAGCAGTGCCGTACGCTCTGCGAGTTCAAGCTGAGTTCGCTCACGCTGGAACACCTCATTTTCGAGATCGTGCATTGCTTCTGCACGCGCTTCTTCCGCTTTTTCACGCTCTTCAATTTCTTGATTAAGCTTCTCGATATTGAGTTGCAGTTTATTGTTGAGCTCTTGATCTCGCTCTCGCATGTCACCAAGCTTAGAGACCAATTTCGCCAACCTTTGACGAGACTCTTCCAGCTGGTCTACGACCACTGATAGGAAATAAACCGCCCAAGGCGTGATCACTAAACCGAAGAAAACCGAACGGACAATGTCGATATCATCAACATTACCTTTGAGTGCGAGGGTAATACCCACTTGCACAACAACTGCGAGGGCTACAAGCGCTAAGGCGAGTAAGATAGAAAAGCGGACAATCCCCAGTTTTACGAGTAGATCCACGTAATACTGAGCGAGATTTTTCATGGGTTTCATTTAACGCTCCATGCGATAAGACTAGCAATATTCTACCCTGTTTAAAGAGAGGAGGTAAGCTAGCTACATCACACGCAGCAAGAGAGCTACAGTTATATTGTTTAAAACAGATAAGTGGGATAAATAGAGGTGCAGCAAGAGATAAATACGCTTATCGAATTGAGGAAGGATGCACCATCGAACGGTTTCGACCATCGGATTTAGCTTGATACAACGCACTGTCAGCCAAGGCAACCGCCGAATCCATTTCATCATCAGGTGTAGGAATGTAAGAGATAATACCAATACTCACCGTGATGAATTCAGAGACATTCGATTTCTCATGCGCCAGTTCCAATTTAAGGATCCCATCATGGATACGCTGTGCCACCAGCTGAGCACCCTCAGCCGTGGTATTCGGTAGAATAAAACCGAACTCTTCGCCGCCGTAACGAGCCACACAATCCGATGAACGGTTCAGCACCTGCTTAAATGCCTGAGAGACTTGGATCAGAGCATCATCACCTTGTTGATGTCCGTAAAAATCGTTGTAACCTTTAAAGAAATCGATGTCACACAGCATAATCGTCAGTGGTAATTTCTCACGCACATGATAATGCCACAGCGTCGAAAGCTGCTCATCAAAGCGACGGCGGTTGGAAACCTGAGTCAAGCTATCCATAAAGCTAAGACGCTCAAGCTCAAGGTTAGCTTCTTCAAGTTTCTGCTCCGCAAGGTAACGTTCTGTAATATCACGCGCCATGATCAACACACCATTAGTGCTTGATGCCAGATCTCTAAACGGTGATTTCACCACATCATACCAAGTGTATTCGCCATCACTAGAGACGACCTTATCGATATAGCGTAATGACTTACCTTGATGAAGCACTTGGTGGTCGGTGTCTGAAATACGCATATACATACTATTAGGCACCACATCTTGCAGGCGCTTACCGACCAAATCACTCACTTCCGAGATACCCAGCGCTGCCACAAATGGCTTATTACACGCTTGGTAAACCATATTTTCGTTGAAGATACCAATCGAGTCAGGGCTCGCTTCCAAGATGTTTTGGAGGATGGTGTCACGTTGGGCAAGCGCGACTTCGGTATCTTTTCGCTTTTCCATTTCGCCGCGCAGCTTTTGCTGCATGTCGTGCCAATCGGTCACATCATGGCTAATTGAGAGCGTGCCTATGGTTGATCCATCTTGCGAGAGCAAGACACTTTGATAGGTTTCAAGCAAACAACCCTTACCGTCTTGATCCGTTGTCCACGAACGTTCACTGACTCGACCTTTTAAAGCCCCGCCAGAAACACTCAAAGTGCCCTCTTCTGAGCGACCATGCCAAAACTTTTTAAACGAGCGATTACTCGTCACCAACTCACCCTTTTGATCTTTTACATAGATCAGCTCAGATAAAGAATCCAAAGCGGTACGCGCGACATTAAGCTCACGAACTTCTTGGGACACCTCTTCATCTGTATTTTTATACGGTGATGCGTGAATCATCCACGCTTTCTTACTTCTAAAACGGATCCTGCGACCAACCAAATTGATCTTAAAGGACTCAAATTCAGACAGCGCCCACAGTGAGACCTGCTCAAATGATCGAGAGTTGATGTGATTGGTTAAGTAATGACGAAAGCTATTCTCGCTTTCAACGGTAGGAAATCGAAAGTTAACGCCAATTTGGCGAATACCAAGCAGCTGCATAGCTTGGCGATTGGCATATAAGATCTCTCCACTTCGAACATCAACAAAGTAGAGTGGCGATGGAGTAGCGAGTAGAAGTTTTTCAAGATGCGACTGATAACGTGAATAAAGATGCCAGCAGATGAGAGCAATCAGCAATACAACAACGATATAAATACCGTAGCCATACGCCCTGTCCCACAACCAAGTCATTACCAGTTCCATTTACTCTCAATCTATACCATAAAATCTGTGAGGGAAATGTTACCACTATTTGTTGGTTTTATCTGCTGTTACCGACAGTCACCATTTTCTATCAATTGACCGCGTTTAAAACGGGCAGTGTGTACTCGAATGCAGAGCCAGTTTTGATGCCTTGTGCGCCAGTTTTATCAAGCGAACGGCCAATCTCAGTCATCGCTAACCAACGGTTCTCACACCACAAAGGAGAGAGTAACGTTGGGCGTCTCGCCGCAGAAGATACTCGGTGATAAACCACGTTTGCTGGAGTACGTTGAATCACCTCAGTCGCGATATCAATGTACTCCTCAAGGCTTGGTGCTTCTAGCTTTCCGGCCTTCCACGCCTTAGCCATGGTACTGCCCTCTACTATATGGAGCCCGTGCAGCTTAATACCGTCGGTGCCAACGGCTAATACCTTATCTAAAGTTTCAAGGTTATCCGCTTTGGTTTCTTTGGGCAGGCCGACAATAAGGTGGGTACATATCTTGATGCCCAAAGCACGAGCGCGCCGAGTGATCGTTTCATACACCGCGAAATCGTGGCCACGGTTAATTCGCTTGAGGGTTTTATCATTGGCCGTTTGTAGTCCGAGCTCTAGCCAAATCTCATAGCCTTGTTTCACGTAACCCGACAGCAGTTCCAATACAGAATCAGGCACGCAATCAGGTCTTGTACCAACGCAAAGGCCAACAATATTGGCACCCGGAGCTTTAAGGGCTTCTTCGTACATGTTCTTGAGCACCTGCACTTCAGCATAAGTGCTAGTGTATGCCTGAAAGTAAGCAAGATACTTCTTAGCACGGGCAATCTCACCCGCACGGTCTTTTAATTGATCGGCAATACTTTGAATCTGAGTTTGTTCGTCGGAAAAAGACGCCACATTGCAAAAAGTGCAACCACCGCGACCGATTGTGCCGTCTCGATTTGGGCAGCTAAAACCACCATGAAGTGTCAGCTTGTGAACCTTTTCGCCATAACGACGTTGAAGGTCTTGGCCGATAGTATTAACCAACTCGTGTAATTGCATATTTTCAAAGCGCTCAAGTAAATAAAAATGAATCTCAGTCTTTTTCTGAAAAAAAATTACATCCCTGCAAAATTCGACCAATTAGTTTACGCAAGGCTTTTTGCGAGCAACCTATCAAATATCAATAAACATGCAAAAAATCGGCTCTATTTGCCTAATGTTGCACATTTGTTAGACATTAAATTCAAAATAAAACGAAAAAAATGGTCTACATGGACCAACTTTCATTGCAATTCGCCTAGACAAAATTGTAGGATACTTACACATATTGGCTATTTTTGAGTATTTACTTACACCTAAAACTTGCCAATAAGTCGGTGATACCCATATCCCACCTATATAAACCACTAGTTTGTGGCTAAAAATAAACGGATATCACTAAGGATTGTTTTTCTCGCAATACTTTTCCTGCGAGATACGGAAAGGATTCAAACCGCCAGCATAGGCAGGTTTAGACCCATAAATATAAAAGGACAAGGCTAACTTAATACAAATAAGTTGCGCCTAGATTTAACTGGAAGGATGTATCTATGGTAGATCAAGAGCAGAACTCACAGGGTCTGTATACTCCTGAATTGGAGCATGACGCTTGTGGTATCGGTTTTGTTGCGCATCTAAAGAATCGCAAATCTCATGATGTAGTAACTCAAGCACTCGATATGCTTGCACGTATGGAACACCGTGGCGGCCAAGGCTGCGATCCGTGTTCTGGTGATGGTGCAGGTATCCTGCTACAGAAGCCGCACGAATTCTTACTAGAAGAAGCCGTAAAGCTTGGAATTAAACTGCCATCTTTTGAAAAATATGGTGTTGGTGTTGTACTTTTCCCTAAAGATGAATACAAACGTGCACAGTGTCGTGACATTCTAGAACGCAATGCACAACGCCTTGAGTTAGAAGTTATCGGCTACCGTGAACTTCCAACTGACAATTCAATGATTGGTGCTGACCCATTAAGCACTGAACCTCAATTTGAACACGTATTTATTTCTGGCGGCCCTAGTATCACACCAGAAGAGCTTGAGCGTAAACTGTATGTTCTACGTAACTACACGGTTCGTGTATGCCTAGAAAGCGTTTCAAATATCGGTGATGACTTCTACATCAACTCTATGTCTTACAAGACATTGGTGTACAAAGGTCAGCTAACAACTGAACAAGTTCCTCAGTACTTCCTAGATCTGCAAAACCCAACCATGGTGACAGCTCTAGCACTGGTACACTCTCGCTTTTCTACCAATACATTCCCTCGTTGGCGTCTAGCTCAGCCTTTCCGTTACATCGCGCATAATGGCGAAATCAATACGGTTCGCGGCAACCTGAACTGGATGAAAGCACGTGAAGCAATCCTAGAATCGGATCTGTTTACACAAGCTGAAATCGACATGCTGCTTCCTATCTGTCAAGAAGGTAGCTCAGACTCATCAAACTTCGATATGGCGCTTGAGCTACTTGTTCTTTCAGGTCGTACTCTGCCACATGCGTTGATGATGATGATCCCGGAAGCATGGCAAGAAAACAAAAATATGGATCCAACTCGTCGTGCGTTCTACCAGTACCACGCGAACGTAATGGAACCATGGGATGGCCCAGCGTCAGTATGTTTCACCGATGGTGTTCAAGTTGGTGCAACTCTTGACCGTAACGGTCTGCGTCCTTCTCGCTACACAGTGACAAAAGACGACTTCCTAGTAATGGCGTCTGAATCTGGCGTAGTTGAAATCGCACCAGAAAACGTTGAATACCGTGGTCGTTTGCAACCTGGCCGTATCTTCGTTGCTGACCTTGAACAAGGTCGCATCATTTCTGATGAAGAAGTGAAAGACGGTATCGCTAAATCGCAACCCTACGAAAAATGGGTTGAAGAGAACCTTCTGAGCTTGAAAAAGCTACCCGATGCGAGCAACGAGTTTAACCAACCTTCTCCAGAGAAACTGCTACACAAACAACAATCGTTTGGTGTGAGCTCTGAAGAAGTAAACGAAATCATTCTCCCTCTTGCAAAAACAGGCTACGAGCCACTTTCTGCAATGGGTGCTGACTGGCCGCTCGCGATTCTTTCTCATCAATCGCAGCACCTTTCAAACTACTTCAAACAGCTGTTTGCACAAGTAACTAACCCGCCGATCGACCCGATTCGTGAGCGTATGGTTATGTCTCTGAACACTTACCTAGGTAAAGATCAGAACCTACTTGCTGAAACACCTGAACACTGTCAAAAAGTAGAACTTGAGTCTCCTGTTCTTTCTAACTCTGAGCTAGAAAAACTGCGTGCAATCGATAATGAGCACCTTCAGTCGAAGACGCTGGATATCGTATTCCAAGCGAACGGAGACCAAGGTAAGTTAGAGCGCGCACTTAAACGTATCTGCCAATATGCGGAAGATGCGGTTATTGATGGTTACTCTATCATTCTACTGACTGACCGTGCGGTTAACTCAAACCATGCCGCTATCCCAGCAATGCTGGCGGTTGGCGCGGTTCACCACCACCTAATCCGTAAAGGGCTACGTGCTAAGTGTGACATCGTGGTTGAAACGGGCGACGCTCGTGAGACACACCACTTTGCAACCTTAATTGGTTACGGTGCAAACGCAGTTAACCCATACCTAGTTATCGAAACGATTGTTGAACTGCAACGTACTAAGAAGCTAGATCCAAACGTTCATCCACGTGAGTTATTCGATAACTACCGTAAGGGTGTTAACGGCGGTCTACTGAAGATTTTCTCGAAGATGGGCATCTCTACGCTGCAGTCTTACCACGGCGCTCAAATCTTTGAAGCACTTGGTGTTAGCAAATCCGTGGTTGAAAAATACTTCACTGGTACTGTTTCTCGTATCCAAGGTCTAACGATCGACGATATCGCACGAGAAGTATTAGTTCGTCACCGTGTTGGTTACCCTGCTCGTGAAATCCCAGCTCAAGTTCTTGATGTTGGCGGTGTTTACCAGTGGAAACAACGTGGTGAGAAGCACTTATTCAACCCAGAAACCATTTCTCTACTTCAAGAATCGACGCGTAACAAAGATTACGGTCAATTCAAGAAGTACGCGAACGCCGTTGATGCTCAAGGCGACAACGCAGCAACACTACGTAGCCAACTTGATTTCATCAAGAACCCAGCAGGCTCTATTCCTCTAGCGGAAGTAGAACCTATTGAGAAAATCCTTAAGCGTTTCGCAACAGGCGCAATGAGCTTCGGTTCAATCTCGCATGAGGCTCACTCAACACTCGCTGTTGCAATGAACCGCATTGGCGCGAAGTCGAACTCAGGTGAAGGTGGTGAAGACCCAGCACGTTTCGAGCGTAAAGAAAATGGCGACTGGGAACGTTCAGCAATCAAACAGGTGGCTTCTGGTCGCTTTGGTGTAACGTCTTACTACCTATCTAACGCTGATGAGCTGCAAATCAAGATGGCTCAAGGTGCGAAACCTGGCGAAGGTGGTCAACTACCTGGTGATAAGGTTGATGACTGGATCGGCGCAACGCGTCACTCGACTCCGGGCGTAGGTCTTATCTCTCCACCGCCACATCACGATATCTACTCAATCGAAGATTTGGCTCAGCTGATCTACGATCTGAAAAACGCGAACCGTAATGGCCGTGTCAACGTGAAGCTAGTATCAGAAGCTGGCGTAGGTACGATTGCATCAGGTGTAGCAAAAGCGAAAGCTGACGTGGTACTTATCGCAGGTTTTGATGGTGGTACGGGTGCATCTCCGATGTCTTCTATCCGTCACACCGGTCTGCCTTGGGAGCTGGGTCTAGCGGAAACGCACCAAACACTACTGAAAAACGGCCTACGTAACCGTATCGTTGTTCAGTCTGATGGTCAGATGAAAACACCACGTGACCTTGCAGTCGCAACCTTACTTGGCGCTGAAGAATGGGGCGTAGCAACAGCTGCTCTAGTTGTTGAAGGCTGTATCATGATGCGTAAGTGTCACAAGAATACGTGTCCTGTTGGTATCGCAACACAAAACAAAACTCTTCGTGAGCGTTTCGACGGCCGCGTAGAAGACGTAGTAACGTTCTTCCAATACATGGCTGAAGGTCTACGTGAAGTAATGGCTGAACTTGGCTTTCGCTCTATTGATGAGATGGTAGGTCAATCGCACAAACTTAAAGTTCGTGATGACATCGGTCACTGGAAGTACAAGAACCTAGATCTAACACCGGTACTGCACATTGAGCAGGCTCGTGCAGAAGATGGTATCTACAACCAGACAACACAGAATCATAATCTTGAAGACGTTCTAGACCGTAAGTTGATTCAGGCTGCAATCCCAGCGCTTGAGAAAGGTGAAGCGGTTACCGCTCAGTTCCCTATCATCAACACGGACCGTTCAGCAGGCACGATGCTGTCGAACGAAATCTCGAAGGTTTACAAAGACCAAGGTTTACCACAGCCAATGAACGTTAAGTTCCACGGTAGTGCAGGTCAATCTTTCGGTGCGTTCCTTGCGAAAGGCGTTAAGTTCGAAGTAGAAGGCGATGCGAACGATTACTGGGGTAAAGGTCTGTCTGGCGGTACGTTGGTACTGTACCCAGATGCAAGATCGACTATCGTTGCTGAAGATAACATCGTGGTTGGTAACGTATGTTTCTACGGTGCAACCTCTGGTGAATCTTTCATTCGCGGTATGGCTGGCGAACGTTTCTGTGTTCGTAACTCTGGTGCGAAGGTTGTTGTTGAGGGTGTTGGTGACCACGGTTGTGAATACATGACTGGCGGCGCGGCAATTATCCTTGGTTCAACGGGTCGTAACTTTGCTGCAGGTATGAGTGGCGGTGTCGCTTATGTTTGGGATAAAGCAGGTGACTTCGAGACTAAGCTCAACGCAGAACTTGTAGACCTAGATCCAATTGAACAAGAAGATAAAGATCTTCTACTAGATATGCTAACTAAGCATGTTGAATTCACAGGAAGTGAAGTTGCTCAGTCTTTCCTAGACAACTTTGAAGCAAGTGTTGCATCGCTAGTTAAAGTAATGCCACGCGACTACAAAGCGGTTCTTCAAAAGCGTAAAGCTGAAGCACAACAGGCACAAACGGAAGAAGTGGAGGCAGTATAATGGGTAAGCCTACTGGATTTTTAGAACACGGTCGTGAGCTTCCAAAGAAGCTCGACCCGTCAGTTCGAATTGAAGACAACAAAGAGTTCGTACTTAACGAAGAGTTTGGTGAAAAGATCAATACTCAAGCATCTCGTTGTATGGACTGTGGCGTACCTTTCTGTCACAACGGCTGTCCGATTGGTAACATCATCCCAGAATTCAATGACGCTGTTTATCGCGACAGCTGGGAAGAGGCTTGGAACATTCTTAGCTCTACCAATAACTTCCCTGAGTTTACAGGTCGTGTTTGTCCTGCTCCTTGTGAAAGTGCCTGTGTTCTTGGCATCAACCAAGACCCAATCACTATCTGTAATATAGAGAAAACGATTGTAGAAACTGCGTACCGTGAAGGGTACGCAAAGCCTAAAACACCACGCTCTCGCACAGGGAAAACTGTCGCAGTTATCGGTTCAGGCCCAGCAGGCTTAGCCGCAGCTGAACAGCTAAACAGTGCAGGTCACTCGGTAACGGTATTTGAACGTGACGAGAAAGTGGGTGGTCTACTTCGCTTCGGTATCCCAGATTTCAAACTGGGCATGGACGTGATTGATCGTAAGATCAACCTAATGGCTGAAGCTGGCGTTGAGTTTAAAGTGAACCAACACATCGGTGTTGATGTTAATGCTCAACAGCTACGCCAAGAGTTTGATGTGGTATTGCTAACAGGTGGTTCTACGGTTCCACGTGACTTGCCAATCCCAGGTCGTGAGCTGAAAGGCGTTCACTTTGCCATGGAATTCCTTGGTCAAAATAATCGCCGTGCAAACGACTTAGATCTTAAGACAGAAGAGCTTCACGCTAAAGATAAGCACATTGTGGTTATCGGTGGTGGTGATACGGGCTCTGACTGTGTAGGCACATCAAACCGTCATAAAGCAGCAAGCATTACTCAGGTTGAGATCATGCCGATCCCACCAGAGAAACGCCCTGCAAATATGCCTTGGCCTCAATACCCAATGATCATGAAAACCACCACTTCTCACGAAGAAGGTTGTGAACGTCATTGGAACATCTTAACCAAAGAGTTCATTAGCGACGATCAAGGTCAAGTAACGGGTCTACGTATCGCTGACATCGTTTGGCAAGACGCAAAACCAGGCGAACGTCCAGGTTTTGATGAAGTAGCGAACTCTGAACGTGTTATTCCATGTGACATGGCATTCCTTGCAATGGGCTTCTTACACCCAGAGCCAACAGGCGTGCTTGCTCAACTAGACATTAAACTGGACGAGCGCGGTAACGTCGCTTCTGAAGGTTTTGCGACTAACCAGAAAGGCGTTTTCGCTGCTGGTGATATGCGTACTGGCCAATCTCTGGTTGTACGTTGTATTAATGAAGGTCGTGAATGTGCAATTGCCATTGATGACTTCTTAATGGGTAACTCAAACTTAGAAGCGAAAGCTGATTCACTCATGCTTTCCGCATAATATTTCTCGGGCTAACGTCGATGACGTTAGCCTAGAGGAAAAGCAACACCCTTCCTAACTTTTATGTTTGGCTAGCACTCGATGCTAGCCTTTTTTCTATCTGCCTTACGGCTCCTGCGACATTCCCTTCGTTGCACATGTTAAATCCCATTAACATCTACCTTTTATATCCCTTTGATATCATTCTACTATTTTAGATTATTACGTGGTTAATCGCGTTTACGCATGATAATTAACCATGAACTTGACCTTAAACACAATTAGCTATACGTTGTAAAGCTGGTGAAAATAAAACCAATCGGTTTTGTTAACACAACCAATAACGTTTTAACTAGCTAAAGACAAACTATAAGCTTATAAAAAATAACAAGTATATGAATAGTTAGTCATTTACTGTCTGGATGACAGAGAAGCAAAAGGGAGAATTGCAATGGCTCTATATGATCCTAGTCTTGAAAAAGACAACTGTGGATTTGGTTTAATAGCGCAAATGGAAGGCCAACCGAGTCATAAGTTGGTACGAACTGCTATTTCAGCCCTCGATCGCATGACACACCGTGGTGGTATTGCTGCGGATGGTAAAACAGGAGATGGCTGTGGCTTATTGCTACAGAAGCCAGACTCTTATCTCAGAATTATTGCAGAAGAGAATAACTTCAAGCTCGGCAAGCAATACGCTGTCGGCATGATTTTCTTCAGCCAAGACCCAATCAAAGCGCAATCCGCGCAAGACATCGTCAATAAAGAACTCGCTCAAGAAACGTTAACCGTTGCAGGTTGGCGTGTCGTGCCGACCAACACCGATGTTTTAGGCCCAATCGCCAAAGATTCCGTTCCTAATATTCAGCAAGTGTTTATCTCAGCACCTGCGGGGTGGCGTGAACGCGATATTGAACGACGCCTTTACATCGCTCGTCGTCGAATTGAAAAGCAGATCACCGAAGACAAAGATTTCTATATTTGTAGCCTTTCGACACAAGTCATGGTTTACAAAGGTCTGTGTATGCCGGCCGATCTTCCGCGATTTTACCTCGATCTTGCTGACTTACGTATGGAATCGGCGATATGCCTGTTCCACCAGCGCTTCTCTACCAATACTCAGCCGCGTTGGCCACTGGCTCAGCCATTCCGCTATTTGGCGCACAATGGTGAGATCAATACCATCGAAGGTAACCGTCAGTGGGCTAAAGCTCGTGCCTATAAATTCTCTTCACCACTGCTGCCCGATTTACAAACGGCCGCACCCTTTGTGAATGAGACAGGCTCAGATTCATCAAGCCTAGATAACATGCTCGACCTGTTCCTTGCCGGTGGTATGGATGTATTCCGAGCGATGCGTATGCTCGTGCCGCCCGCTTGGCAAAACCACCCAGACATGGATCCCGATCTGCGTGCATTCTACGACTTCAACTCCAAGCACATGGAACCGTGGGATGGCCCTGCAGGTATCGTCCTTTCTGATGGTCGTTACGCTGCGTGTAACCTAGATAGAAACGGCTTACGCCCTGCGCGTTATGTGATTACCAAAGACAACCTGATCACGCTGGCCTCTGAAGTGGGCATCTGGAATTACGCGCCAGACGAAGTGGCAGAGAAAGGGCGTGTCGGCCCGGGTGAACTACTCGTCATAGATACGCGCCGCGGTAAACTGTGGCAATCTAACGAGATCGACAATGACCTTAAAGGTCGCCACCCTTATAAAGAGTGGATGGAAAAGAACGTTCACAAACTCACACCGTTTCCCGATCTGCCCGATGAGCAAGTCGGTAAGCGCAGCTTTGACGATGACACGCTCAAGACCTACCAAAAACAGTTTGCGATGAGCAACGAAGAGTCGGACCAAGTACTGCGTGTGCTTGGTGATATGGGACAAGAGGCAGTAGGCTCGATGGGCGATGATACGCCGATGGCTGTACTGTCTTCGAAAGAGCGTCTCGTCACTGACTATTTCCGTCAAATGTTTGCACAGGTCACCAACCCACCGATTGATCCACTGCGTGAAAAGCATGTTATGTCTTTGGCGACCAGTATCGGCCAAGAGATGAACGTGTTCTGCGAAACCGACGGTCACGCCTACCGTGTGACATTTAATTCGCCCGTACTGGTCTACTCTGACATGCAGCAACTTCTGCAGTTAAATCAAAAACACTATGGCCACGCGATTCTTAGCATGCACTATGATCCTGCTGATAAAGATCTCGAACAAGCCATTAATGACTTGTGTGATCGTGCGGTGCAAGAGG
This sequence comes from Vibrio sp. L5-1, assembly GCF_021728315.1. NCBI lineage: Bacteria > Pseudomonadati > Pseudomonadota > Gammaproteobacteria > Vibrionales > Vibrionaceae > Vibrio > Vibrio sp. L5-1. The sequence goes on from NZ_JAKKCQ010000007.1 coordinate 23,649, forward strand.
TCCGTAATGGTGCTGTTTTGATTGTACTTTCAGACAAGCACTTAGAGAAAGGCAAGCTCCCGGTTCCAGCAGCGATGGCTGTCGGTGCGGTGCAAACCAGACTTGCTGACAACAACCTGCGTTGTGATGCTAACATCGTGGTTGAGACTGCAACCGCACGTGACCCGCACCAATTTGCAGTTCTGCTTGGCTTCGGTGCAACCGCAGTTTATCCATATCTCGCTTATGAAGCATTGGGCAAAATGTTGGACGACGGTTCATTAAATAAAGACTATCGCACTGCATTGCAAAATTACCAAAACGGCATCAACAAAGGTCTGTATAAGATCATGTCGAAAATGGGTATATCGACGATTGCTTCTTATCGCTGCTCGCAGTTATTTGAGGCGGTCGGTTTGCATACCGATGTCGTTGACTTGTGTTTCCGAGGTGTAACGACTCGTATCCAAGGCGCTAGCTTTAGCGACTTCCAACAAGATATCTATAACCTATCTCGTAAAGCATGGACTAAACGTAAACCACTGGAACATGGTGGCTTGCTCAAATACGTACATGGCGGTGAATACCACGCCTACAACCCAGACGTAGTCAGTACCTTACAAACAGCCGTAAAGACAGGCGAAACATCAGATTATCAATCTTTTGCGAAGCAAGTTAATGCTCGTCCTGCTGCTATGCTGCGCGACTTAATGAGCCTCAAAAAAGCCGATCAACCTCTGCCACTAGAACAAGTCGAGCCGAGTAGCGATCTCTTTAAGCGCTTCGACTCTGCAGCGATGTCGATTGGTGCCTTAAGCCCTGAAGCTCATGAAGCACTGGCCATGGCGATGAATCGATTAGGAGGCTACTCCAACTCTGGTGAAGGTGGTGAAGATCCACGACGCTTTGGTACTGATCGTAACTCTCGAATCAAGCAGATAGCTTCCGGTCGTTTTGGTGTGACGCCACATTACTTAACCAATGCGGATGTTTTGCAAATCAAAGTCGCACAAGGTGCGAAGCCGGGCGAAGGTGGCCAACTGCCAGGGCATAAAGTCACCGCAGAAATCGCAAAACTGAGATACTCAGTTCAAGGGGTAACACTGATCTCCCCTCCTCCGCACCACGATATTTATTCTATCGAGGATCTGGCGCAGCTTATTTTCGACCTTAAGCAAGTGAACCCTAAAGCCTTGGTTTCAGTGAAGTTAGTATCGGAACCGGGTGTAGGCACCATTGCTACTGGTGTGGCGAAAGCCTATGCCGACCTGATTACTATTTCTGGCTACGACGGTGGTACCGCGGCAAGTCCATTGACCTCGGTAAAATACGCAGGTTGCCCTTGGGAGCTTGGCTTAGCGGAAACTCAACAAGCACTGGTGGCCAATGGCTTACGCCATAAGATCCGCTTGCAAGTCGATGGTGGTTTAAAAACCGGACTCGATGTTATCAAAGGTGCGATTCTCGGTGCTGAAAGCTTTGGCTTTGGTACTGCGCCAATGGTCGCGATGGGTTGTAAGTTCTTACGAATTTGTCACCTAAACAACTGTGCAACGGGTGTTGCGACTCAAGATGAAACACTACGCCGTGAATACTTCAAAGGCCTGCCAGACATGGTGGTGAACTACTTTACCGGCCTAGCCGACGAAGTTCGCCAGTACCTTGCAGAACTTGGCGTAGAAAAACTTACTGACCTGATTGGCCGTACTGATTTGCTTGAAGCCGTTCAAGGTCTCACGGCGAAGCAGAGTAAGTTGGATCTTTCATCGATATTGGAAGCTCCGGTATCTACTGAAGGTCATCCACTGTTTTGGACCGAGCCAAACGCACCATTTGATAAAGCGCAACTCAACCAACAGATCCTTGATGATGCCATTGATGCGATTGAGAAACGTCAATCCACCAGCCTTTACTACAACGTAATCAACACCGATCGCTCGATTGGCGCTCGTATCTCTGGCGAAATTGCCAAACGTTACGGGAACCAAGGTATGGCGGGGTCACCAATTAAGTTGTATCTCGATGGCACAGCAGGTCAATCCTTTGCGGTTTGGAACGCTGGCGGCGTTGAGCTGTATCTGACGGGTGATGCCAATGACTATGTCGGCAAAGGCATGGCGGGCGGTAAGGTGGTTATCAAACCTCACCAAGGCACTGCATTTGTTTGTAACGAAGCGACCATCATAGGTAACACTTGTTTGTATGGTGCGACCGGAGGCAAGCTATTTGCAGCAGGTACTGCAGGCGAACGATTTGGCGTGCGTAACTCAGGTACCGTTGCGGTGATTGAAGGTGCAGGTGACAATGCTTGTGAATACATGACCGGTGGTATTGTTGCCATTCTTGGCGCAACCGGAGTGAACTTCGGCGCAGGTATGACAGGTGGTTTTGCTTATGTGATGGACAAGAATGACGACTTCCAAGGCCGTGTAAACAACGAATCGGTCGAAGCACTTTCTCTGTCTGATCTATTTATCCACCAAGAACATCTACGCGGCCTGATTGCGGAGCACTTAGAAGAGACTGGCTCAGTACACGCTGAAGCTATTCTGGCGAACTTTGATGAATGGATTCCAAAGTTCTACCTAGTGAAGCCGAAGACGGCGGATCTCAACACCTTGCTCGGTCACCAAAGCCGCAGCTCTGCTGAACTTCGTGTTCAAGCGCAATAATTGGAAGGAGCCAATCATGAGCCAGAATGTATACCAATTTATTGATGTGAATCGCGTAGACCCAGCGAAGAAACCAATCAAGATACGTAAGATTGAGTTTGTAGAGATCTACGAACCTTTCACGAAGCAACAAGCTAAGGCACAGGCCGACCGCTGTTTAGACTGTGGTAACCCCTACTGTGAATGGAAGTGCCCAGTCCATAACTACATCCCTCAATGGCTCAAACTTGCCAATGAGGGACGCATTATCGAAGCGGCTGAACTGTCCCACCAAACCAACAGCTTGCCTGAGGTTTGCGGCCGAGTTTGTCCTCAAGATCGTCTATGTGAAGGCTCTTGTACCCTCAACGACGATTTCGGCGCAGTAACCATCGGCAACATTGAAAAATACATCAATGACAAAGCGTTTGAGATGGGCTGGAAACCAGACATGTCTCACGTTGAATGGACCGACAAAAAGGTCGCGATCATTGGCGCTGGCCCCGCAGGTCTTGCTGCAGCTGATATCTTAGTTCGAAACGGTGTGAAGGCCGTGGTATTTGACCGCTACCCGGAGATCGGTGGCCTACTAACGTTTGGTATCCCATCGTTCAAACTCGAGAAAGGCATCATGGAAAACCGTCGCCGTATCTTTAGTGGGATGGGCGTTGAATTTAAGATGAATACCGAAGTCGGTAAAGACGTTCAACTACAACAACTTGTCGATGACTATGATGCTGTTTTCTTAGGGGTCGGTACTTATAAAAACATGCGCGCTGGGTTAGACAACGAAGAAGCACCGGGCGTTTATGATGCTCTACCCTTCCTTGTTTCCAATACCTACAAGGTCATGGAGCTGGATAACCCAGCACCATTCATCGACATGAAGGGCAAAAAAGTGGTTGTGCTTGGTGGCGGTGATACCGCGATGGACTGTGTGCGAACGTCTATTCGCCAGCATGCAGCTAACGTTGTTTGTGCTTATCGCCGAGATGAAGCCAACATGCCAGGCTCTCGTCGCGAGGTGAAGAATGCGAAAGAAGAAGGCGTGAAGTTCATGTTCAACCTTCAGCCATTAGCTCTGGAAACCGATTCATCAGGCCATGTGACTGGCGTAAAAGTGGTGAAAACGGCGCTAGGTGAACCCGATGACGCAGGTCGTCGTCGCCCAGAACCCGTAGAAGGCAGTGAGCATGTTCTTGAAGCAGACGCAGTTATCATGGCATTTGGTTTCCAACCTCATGCGATGGAATGGCTAGAACCATTTGGTGTAGAGCTCGACCAATGGGGTCGCATCAAGGCTCCCGGTAAACAAGAATTTCAATACCAAACCACCAACAGTAAGATCTTTGCAGGTGGTGATGCGGTTCGAGGATCTGACTTAGTCGTGACCGCTATCGACGAAGGCCGTAAAGCAGCGGAAGGAATATTGGATTACCTAGAAGTGTGACGAATCTAAGGTTTCCTTTATTACTCAGTTCGTTACTATAAAAAAAGGATCCAGTTATGGATCCTTTTTTGAATTAGATACGTTTATCACAAGCATAACGAAAATACGTAAAACAAACTCAAACAAGCTAATACCTATAACTACAATTAAAACAACGCCATAGGAAACACTATGAAAAAAGCCGCTCTCCTTTCTCTATCTCTTTTGACCTTAACCGCTTGTAGCCAAGGAATCACGGACATGAAAGACAGAACTTCATCACCTTGTGGAGACAAACCAAACTGCGTATCAACTCAAGATGACCGTGAACAGCATACATTGGCCGCGTTTGAGTTATCAGATTCAGCAAACTTAGATGCCATTGAGCAGGTTGCGCTAACCTTACCGGGATCGAAAACCGCGAGTAAAACAGAAGATTACCTGCGTGTTGAATGCACTTCTCGCATCATGCGCTTTGTCGATGACTTAGAACTTAAGATCACTGATGGCAAACTGATCGTGCGTTCAGAGTCTCGTACTGGTCACTCTGATTTTGGCGTAAACCGAAAGCGTGCTGAACAACTTCGCACTAGCTTAAAAAGCGAAGGCCTGATCAAATAGATAAAAGAATACGCAGATAAATCGCTGCTATTCGGATGAGAAGTGCCTCTGGGCAGTCGCTCGACACTTCTTATCCATGCTACAATTTCGCTCTACCGTTTAAATATTATTTATTAAGAGACTACACATGAAAATCGGCATCATTGGCGCAATGGAGCAAGAAGTTGCGATCCTAAAGGCAGCAATTTCAGACATTACTGAAGTTAATAAAGGCGGTTGTACCTTTTTCTCTGGTCAGCTAAATGGTGTTGACGTTGTTTTGCTTCAATCAGGCATTGGTAAAGTAGCCGCTGCAGTGGGTACTTCAATCCTACTAAGCGAATACCAGCCAGACGTAGTACTAAACACGGGCTCTGCTGGCGGTTTTGATTCAACGCTAAACCTTGGCGATGTGGTTATCTCGACTGAAGTTCGTCACCACGATGCAGACGTTACGGCTTTCGGTTACGAAATCGGCCAAATGGCAGGTCAACCTGCAGCGTTCAAAGCTGATGACAAACTGATGGCTGTTGCAGAACAAGCACTCGCACAAATGGAAGGCAAACACGCCGTTCGTGGTCTTATCTGTACTGGCGACGCGTTTGTATGCACTGCAGAACGCCAAGCGTTCATCCGCAAGCACTTCCCATCTGTCGTTGCTGTAGAGATGGAAGCATCGGCTATCGCTCAAGCTTGTCACCAATTCCAAGTACCATTCGTGGTTGTTCGTGCAATCTCTGACGTTGCAGACAAAGAATCACCAATGAGTTTCGAAGAGTTCCTGCCACTAGCAGCACAAAGCTCTTCAGAAATGGTTATCAAAATGGTTGCCCTACTAAAGTAAGCGACTAGACATGCAAACACTGTTTGATCAGGTATTTGCAAATGGCGTGCTCCTTGTAATGTGGGGAGCACTGCTTTTTCATTTGATTTTACCTATTCCCCATGCCGCACACCCCACGACCTTATGGCATAAGTTTGCTGAGCTTTTAGCAAGCAAGGTTAATAACAACCAAAATTATTCCCAAAGCTTAATCTCGGGCACTTTAGCCTGGGGGTTAATGGTAGTACCGGCTCTGGTTATTCTATTGGCACTGCAACCACTGGTTTGGCAATCTCAACTGTTTGAATTAGCGCTGTTATTACTGGCGATTGATTGGCGCAATAATGAAAAGCTAGCAAATCAGCTGATCAAAGCGCTTGGACGAGAAGATAAAGCTGCTGCTCGTCAGTTACTGGCTCCGGTTGTAAATCGTCAAACCGAATCACTGTCATCACTTGGGCTTGGCAAAGCCGCTGCTGAAACCATCATCATGGGTTACGCTCGCAATGTGGTATGTGTTTTATTCTGGTACGCCATTGGTGGTGGAATTGCGGCTTTAATGTATCGCCTTGTAGTCGAGTTAGCTCGAGCTTGGTCGCCAAGTCGTAAGCAATTTTCTCCGTTCGGCTCAACGGCTATCAAGATAGTCGCTATTCTAGAATTCATACCGATGCGTCTGTTTGCTTTGATGATCGTATGTGGTGATAAAGCCACACACACATTTAAAATGATGTTGGTCCAAAGCTCATCTTGGCCACTACCAGGCCCGGCATGGTTAATCACCGCTGTAGGTAACAAGCTAGAGCTGTCATTGGGCGGCCCTGCGATTTACGACAATACCAAAGCCATTCGTGCAAAATTAGGCGGCAGAATCGCCCCATCAGCCCTGCATTTATCGCAGGTTCAGAAGCTATTATTTGGCCGCATCGCTATCTGGATATTTTTACAAAGCCTAATCTTACTATTTGTTCACCAAGGGATTTAGAGTGAAACCTTCAGCACTTGTTACAAGCCTTACTCTTTTGTCTTCCAGCTTATGGCTACCTTTATCATTTGCAGAAGAAACATCACTGACTCCAGAAAAAGTACAACCTGCTCAACGGGTGGTCAGCCTTGCTCCTCATGCTACTGAACTCGCGTACAGTGCTGGCTTAGGTGACAACCTTGTTGCGGTAAGTGAGCGGAGTGATTACCCACCACAAGCAGACCAGCTTGAAAAAGTGGCAAACTATCAAGGCATCAAGGTTGAGAAGATCATCGCACTGCAACCTGATTTGATTCTTGCGTGGCCAGCGGGAAACCCGCCCAGAGAACTCGCGAAACTAGAGCAATTTGGGTTTAATATTTACTACTCGAAAACTAAAAGCCTAGACAGCATTGCGACCAATATTGAACAACTCAGCCAATACTCAAGTGATCCGAGTATTGGGAAAAACAATGCCAAGCAATACAAAGAACAACTCAACGCATTGAGACTAAAATATAAAGATGCTGAGCCCGTAAACTACTTTTATCAGCTAAGTGAGAAGCCGATCATCACCGTCGCTCAAGGGCACTGGCCAAGTGAGGTGTTTGAATTTTGTGGCGGCCAGAATATTTTCGAAGACAGTGCTTCCCCTTATCCGCAAGTTGGTATTGAACAAGTTGTATTAAGGAAACCGCAAGTGATCTTCACTTCTCAGCATGCAATTGAGAATGGAACCATGTGGCAAACTTGGGAAGATGAGATCCCGGCAGTCGCTCAAAATCAGATTTGGTCACTCAACTCTGACTGGATTAATCGCCCGACGACAAGAACTTTGAAAGCGATCCAACAAGTATGCGATTTCTTCGATAGAGCTAGGCAAAATCACTAACTATTTGCTGCGTTTTTTCGTACAATTCGCCACCGACCTGTCCCTACAATTTTAACTATAAGAGCACCAGTATCATGGACTCCATGCTGCTTTATATTATCGATTTATTTGGCACTGCCATTTTTGCTGTCTCAGGCGTATTTGTCGCGGGCCGTCTTAAGATGGATCCCTTTGGTGTCGCCGTTTTAGGTAGCGTAACCGCGATTGGCGGCGGTACGATTCGTGACATGGCACTGGGTGCAACTCCCGTGTTTTGGATCACCGATACCACCTACCTTTGGGTCATCATCACCACCTGTTTGCTGACCATGATTATAGTAAGACGTCCAAAGCGTCTGGCTTGGTGGATCCTGCCAGTATGTGATGCGATCGGCTTAGCGGTATTTGTTGGCATTGGTGTTGAGAAAGCGCTGAATTATCAAGACTCGGCATTAGTGGCTATTATCATGGGTGTTATCACAGGCTGCGGTGGCGGTATTATCCGTGACGTGCTTGCCCGTGAAGTGCCAATGATCTTAAGAAGTGAAGTCTACGCCACGGCTTGTATCATTGGTGGTGCTTTCCATACCATGGCGATTCTCATGGGGCACGATTCAGAAACCGCATTTTTAGCCGGTGTGTTCACAACACTATTGATTAGGCTTGGCGCTATTCGCTGGCACTTGTCATTGCCTACCTTCGCTATCAAATAGATAGAACGATGACTTAGAGGCTCCGCAAAGGAGCCTTTTTTAATTCGCTTTCAAAGTACTTATCCCCTCTATTTCCATTATTCAAAGATCCCCTCCTTTCCTAACACTCTAGTTAGCTCATTAACTCATTCATCACTAGGTTAGTAATATAGCCTGTTTACTTATCCAGTTCACAGGCTATATTAATAAACAAATAACTTTATAAACTTATTTGTTTACTAACATTGGCAAAAGGGAGTTCAAGATGAGTATCAATAAAGTGGGCATTGTTTTCTTCTCTAAGAATGGAGCGACTAAGCAAGTCGCAGAGACAATCGCTGAAGGCATTAACACTCAACAATCTAACTCAGCACTGCTCATCGAGGTGCTCTCTTCTGAAATAGTCGAAGGAAGATATGACAATGACGATAAGCTCAGCGCATTAGACAATTGTGATGCGATTATCTTTGGCGCGCCAACCTACATGGGCTCACCAGCCGCTCAATTTAAGAGCTTCATGGATGCGAGCAGTGATAGCTACTGTAAGAAAGCGTGGCGAACTAAGCTCGCAGCAGGCTTTACCACTGGTGGTAGCCTTAACGGTGAACAACAGCAAACCCTACTGAGCTTTTTCACTCTGGCTTGTCAGCATGGCATGATTTGGGCCGGGCTTGATATCTCAAAGCATATTGATGATTTAGGTTTGAATCGCACAGGTTCAAGTATAGGTTTGGTCGCCAGTGATGATCAGACGGCTGAGAGCACCGATAATCACATCAATAGTAATGATCTTAAAACCGCTTTCTATTTTGGCCAACGCATCGCGAGTCTAGTTAAGAAAACCTAACGAGCTAATTTCCTAATTAACGAGCTAGCGTCAAAACCCCTAGCTTGTCTGATATCTATGTGCTCAGACTAGAGAATGAATGGCGTTTGAGGTAACTTGGTTTAATCATTCCCAACTTTCATGAATATAACTCAATGCTACTCGAAGGAATCGAAACTCTATTGGTTTTAAGTAAAGCAAAAACCATGAGCCGCACCGGCAGTTTGCTTTATATCAGCCAATCAGCGGTCAGCAAACGGATTGCTAATTTAGAGAAGAAGTTAGGCAAAAAACTCATAGAACCGAGTGGTCGACAGATCAAACTGACGCCAGATGCGATTGCATTAATCGAGAGTATCGGCCCTGCATTCAATGAGCTTCGTGGTCTTATTTATGAACAGCAAGAGTTGGAAGATACCACTCTCATCACTTTAGATAGCTCTAAGTCGCTGATCGCGGGTTATCTAGGTGAGATGATGGGCCAATTTATCCAGCAAGATAAATACATCACTATTACCACGAACCATACCCCAAGAATCATAGAGCGAGTACAATCTGGCAAAGCGACCTTAGGGTTGTGTGCTGGTTTACTGCCACCGCATCATGGGTTGATGACATTCCACCTGTTTGATGAGCCTTTTTACATAGTGAGTAAGTCGCCGTTAACGGAGCTTCCTCCAATGGTCATCACTAACGACATGACCAATCCGGCAAACTCATATCAGTTATCTGTGCTTGAAAAGTTCGGCATCAAACCCTTGATGGAGATGGATGCCTACACCGCAGCAGCCCAGTTAGCACTGGGTGGGACAGGGCCAGCGTTGATCCCGCTATCTATCGTAAAAACACTCAATATTGAGCCTCAATACCTGTTTAGTTTTGCCGAATTGAAGGGATTGATTCGACCGATTCATATCTGTGTAAGGCCGAACAGCTATCAGTCTCCACGAGTTAAAATACTGATAGAATCCATTGTTGATGCTGTTCCCAAAGCAGTTTAGACGCCATTAACATAGACATCACGATCACAAGGGGGCGAATCCATTTCTGCCCTTTTGTCACCACGACTTTAGCGCCAAGCTGAGCGCCCATAAAGCCACCAACCGCCATCACTAAGCCTAATTCCCAAATTGGCAAACCAGCCAAAATAAAGAAGATTAAAGCTGCGATATTCGAAGTGAAATTAAGAACCTTAGTACGTGCCGTTGCGTCCACTAAAGAGAAATGGCCGATAGCGACAAAACAGACGGTGAAAATAGAACCCGTTCCTGGGCCAAAGAAGCCATCATAGAAACCAACACCGCCACCAATACACAAAGCAAACACGGCTTCAGACATCTTTTGCTTACCTTCAGACGCTCTAGTTTGGGGTGCTAATAGGAAATAGAGAGAGATGGCGATAAGCAGTAAGGGGATCATGCTCGTCAATAAGCTCGCATCAATATGCTGCACTAACTCAGCACCAATCGCAGAACCGATAAAGGTACAGAGAATGGCAAGACGCATTTCTTTTATGTTCACGATACCATTGCGTACGAAATACCAACTAGCGGAGAAGCTGCCAAAAGAACTTTGAAGTTTGTTGGTTGCCAGTGCCTGCGTTGGTGGTACTCCAGCCGCTAGCAATGCTGGTAGAGTCAATAATCCACCGCCGCCAGCCATTGCATCAATAAAGCCTGCCGCCGTTGCAACTACAAACAAGATAGCCAATATTTCTAGAGTGATTTCCATATACCCAACGCCTTAAATTTTCGTGTAGCGACAACTTACCACCGTGAGCAAACAATCAACAACGAAACACAAGATTGTAACCTATTCCAAATTTTCATCATTTAGCCATTACCAGATTTTCACCAGATGACAGGCATAAAAAAGCCCACTCCGAAGAGTGGGCTTTGAGCATTTATATCCGCTTAACAGCGATACACGTTAGTCAATTAAGCTAGAGAAGCTTTAACCTGTGCGTGCAGTTCTTGAACTGAAGTTACTGACGTTTTCGCGTCTGCAGTGTGCGCCATACAAGTCGCAAATGCAGCATTTAGCGTCGTCGTGTAGTTCACTTTCTCAGCCAATGCGCCACGACGAAGAACTTTAGAATCTTCAATCGCTTGACGGCCAGCCGCAGTGTTCACGATGTACGTGTACTCATTGTTCTTGATACGGTCAAGAATATGAGGACGACCTTCGTGTACCTTGTTTACTAGACGTGGGTTGATACCCGCTTCGCCAAGGATAACTGCAGTACCGTGTGTTGCGTCTAGCTGGTAGCCAAGCTTAGATAGCTTAGATGCTAGGTCAACAACACGCTCTTTGTCGCCTTCGCGAACAGAAAGAAGTGCACGGCCGCCTTCTGGGTAGATGTTGCCACAACCCAATTCAGCTTTAGAGTATGCTTCAGCAAACGTTGCACCAACACCCATAACTTCACCAGTAGAGCGCATTTCTGGGCCTAATAGTGGGTCAACACCAGGGAATTTGTTGAACGGAAGAACAACTTCTTTCACTGAGTAGTATGGTGGGATGATTTCTTTCGTAAAGCCTTGAGACTCTAGCGATTGACCCGCCATAACACGAGCTGCAATCTTAGCGACTGCTGCGCCTGTTGCTTTCGATACGAACGGTACTGTACGTGCTGCACGAGGGTTAACCTCGATTAGGTACACTTCGTTGTTCTTAACAGCAAACTGCGTATTCATTAGACCACGAACACCCAACTCGAACGCTAGCTTTTCAACTTGCTCACGCATTACGTCTTGGATTTCTTGGCTTAGCGTGTAAGCAGGAAGAGAACATGCTGAGTCACCTGAGTGAACACCCGCTTGTTCGATATGCTCCATGATACCCGCAATAACAACGCGCTCACCGTCACAAATCGCATCAACGTCGACTTCAATTGCATCATCTAGGAAGCTATCAAGCAGTACTGGAGATTCGTTTGAAACACTTACTGCTTCGTTGAAGTAGCGACGTAAGTCTTGCTCGTCGTATACGATTTCCATCGCACGACCACCAAGAACATAAGAAGGACGAACAACCAATGGGAAGCCGATTTCGCGAGATTTCTCTACCGCTTGCTCCATTGTTGTTACTGTCGCGTTTTCTGGTTGTAGAAGACCAAGACGGTCAACAGCAACTTGGAAACGCTCACGGTCTTCTGCACGGTCGATTGCGTCTGGGCTAGTACCAATGATTGGTACGCCAGCAGCTTCAAGCTCACGAGCCAGTTTCAGTGGTGTTTGGCCACCGTACTGAACGATAACGCCTTTTGGCTTCTCAACACGAACGATTGCTAGTACGTCTTCCAGAGTTACTGGTTCAAAATACAGACGGTCAGACGTATCGTAGTCAGTCGAAACTGTCTCAGGGTTACAGTTAACCATGATTGTTTCGTAGCCATCTTCACGTAGTGCTAAAGATGCGTGTACACAACAGTAATCGAATTCAATACCTTGGCCGATACGGTTTGGACCGCCGCCTAAGATCATGATTTTCTCTTTGTCTGTTGGGTTCGATTCACATTCGTCATCGTAAGATGAGTACATGTAAGCCGTATCAGAAGAGAACTCAGCCGCACACGTATCTACGCGCTTGTAGACTGGGTGAATATCGTATTGGTCACGTAGGCGACGAATTTCACTTTCAGCCACACCTAGAATCTTAGACAGGCGAGCATCAGCAAAACCTTTACGCTTAAGCTTCATTAGCTCGTCTTTATTCAGACCAGCAAAGCCTTTCGCTTTAAGTTCTTGCTCTAGTTTTACGATGTCTTCGATTTGAACTAGGAACCAGCGGTCAATTTGCGTTAGGTTGAATACACCATCAACTGACATACCAGCACGGAAAGCGTCTGCGATGTACCAAATACGGTCAGAACCAGCTTCTTTAAGCTCATGACGAATCGTCGTTAGAGCATCAGGTGCGTCTAGGTCGACCATTTCGTCGAAACCAGTTGCGCCAACTTCTAGACCGCGAAGTGCTTTCTGTAGAGATTCTTGTTGGTTACGGCCGATAGCCATAACTTCACCAACCGACTTCATTTGAGTCGTTAGACGGTCGTTAGCACCTGCAAACTTCTCGAAGTTAAAACGAGGAATCTTAGTTACTACGTAGTCGATTGTTGGTTCGAATGATGCTGGCGTTGCGCCGCCAGTGATGTCATTCATTAGCTCGTCTAGCGTAAAGCCAACAGCCAGTTTCGCTGCAATCTTAGCGATTGGGAAACCTGTTGCTTTAGAAGCAAGTGCAGAAGAACGAGATACACGTGGATTCATCTCGATGATAACCATACGGCCATCTTTCGGGTTGATACCAAACTGTACGTTTGAACCACCTGTTTCAACACCAATCTCACGCAGTACTGCTAGAGATGCGTTACGCATTAGTTGGTATTCTTTGTCTGTTAGCGTTTGAGCCGGAGCCACTGTGATCGAGTCACCAGTGTGAATACCCATTGGGTCAAAGTTTTCAATCGCACATACGATGATACAGTTGTCGTTCTTGTCGCGAACCACTTCCATTTCGTACTCTTTCCAACCGATAAGTGATTCATCGATAAGAAGTTCGTTGGTTGGAGATAGGTCCAAACCACGACGACAGATTTCTTCAAATTCTTCTTTGTTATAAGCGATACCACCGCCTGTACCACCCATCGTAAACGATGGACGAATGATACAAGGGAAACCAACCATTTCTTGAACTTTGTAAGCTTCTTCCATCGTTTTCGCTGTATCAGCCGTTGGGCACTCAAGACCAATCGATTTCATTGCTTTATCAAAACGAGAGCGGTCTTCAGCTTTATCGATAGCGTCAGCAGTTGCGCCAATCATCTCTACGCCGAACTCTTCAAGTACGCCGTATTTTTCTAAATCTAACGCACAGTTAAGTGCAGTTTGGCCGCCCATTGTAGGTAGAACTGCATCTGGCTTCTCTTTAGCGATGATGTTACGAACCACTTCCCATTGGATAGGTTCGATGTAAGTCGCATCAGCCATGTCTGGGTCAGTCATGATTGTCGCTGGGTTCGAGTTTACAAGAATAACTCGGTAACCTTCTTCGCGAAGTGCTTTACAAGCTTGAGCACCAGAGTAATCAAACTCACATGCTTGACCGATAACAATCGGACCAGCACCTAGAATTAGAACACTTTTAATGTCAGTACGTTTTGGCATTATCTACTACTCCGGATTACGCTTTGTCTTGTTTATTTGCAACAGACTGGTTAATTAATTCAATGAAGTGGTCGAATAGCGGTGCCGCATCTTCTGGACCTGGGCTTGCTTCTGGGTGACCTTGGAAGCTAAATGCTGGCTTATCTGTACGGTGGATACCTTGTAGAGAACCATCAAATAGAGACTTATGAGTCGCTCGTAATGTCTCTGGAAGCGTATCTTCGTCAGCAGCAAAGCCATGGTTTTGTGAAGTAATCATCACAACATCACGATCTAAATCTTTAACCGGGTGGTTTGCACCGTGGTGACCAAACTTCATCTTCACTGTCTTAGCGCCTGACGCAAGAGCAAGAATCTGGTGACCTAGACAGATACCAAAGATTGGTAAACCTTTTTCTAGGAACACTTTTGTTGCTTCAATTGCGTAAGTACATGGTTCTGGGTCACCAGGGCCATTTGAAAGGAAAACACCGTCTGGGTTCAGAGCGAGTACTTCTTCTGCTGAAGTTTCAGCAGGAACAACCGTTAGGCGGCAGCCGCGGTCAACAAGCATTCGTAAGATGTTTCGTTTTGCACCGAAGTCATAAGCAACAACGTGGTATGGCAATTCAGAGTCTGCTTTCGCTTCAGGAAGTCCACCCGTAAGCGTCCACGAACCTTGTTTCCATTGATACGCTTCTTTTGTTGTAACTTCTTTCGCAAGGTCCATACCTTTCAGGCCAGGGAATTCTTTTGCTTTAGCTAGAGCCAAAGCTTCATCTAAATTGTTACCCGCTACGATACAACCGTTCTGTGCGCCTTTTTCACGAAGAATACGCGTCAGCTTACGAGTATCGATATCAGCGATACCAACAACGTTTTGCGACTTAAGGTAATCAGAAAGGGATTGTTCATTACGGAAGTTAGAAGCGATTAGAGGGAGATCGCGAATCACAAGGCCTTGAGCATGGATTGAAGAAGATTCTTCGTCTTCGGAATTGGTTCCGGTATTGCCAATGTGAGGGTAAGTAAGGGTAACGATTTGTTGAGAATAGGAAGGATCAGTGAGGATTTCTTGGTACCCCGTCATCGAGGTATTAAAAACGACTTCACCAACTGCAGAACCTACAGCGCCAATGGCTTCACCGTGAAATACTGTCCCATCTTCTAGGACGAGTAGTGCTGACTTCTTCAAGACAACCTCCAGAAATAAAAATGCATTAAAATTGATTTAATTTGCAAATCTACCTTCCTGTAACACCAAAAACTGCGTGTTTATGGAAATTAGACAAATTGGCGATATTCTAGTGATCTGCGTGATACGTGTCAACATTTAACGAGAAAGAAATTAAACATTTGTAAGAACTAATTCAATTTCCCCCATCAAAGCTTCAAAAGTTCAACTTTTATACTCTATTAATAGGAATATTACGATTTTCTAATTTTAACCCGTCATTTTAGCTAACCATAGAGTGCCAAAAATATCAGCAACAAAACGCAATCGATAAATACCAAGAGAAAACATAGTAATTTAAAGACCTAAAACAAAAAACACACTAAAGACCGCATAAATAGCACAAAAATAGAGAAAAAATGGCGATAAAAAGAAAGTAGAAGGAAGATCGTAGAAGAGAGATTATTAAGGAAAAGCCACCAAATAAAGAAAGCGCCGGCAATTGCCAGCGCATAAATATCTATTTAAAGGTCATTCAAACCAAGGACATCCGTCATGGTATAAAAGCCTGCTGGCTTGTCATTTAGCCAAACAGCCGCCTTGATCGCACCATTGGCAAAGGTCATTCTATCCGTTGCTTTATGGGTAATTTCAACGCGCTCGCCAATATCAGCAAACATAGCGGTATGCTCACCAATGATGTCACCGGCACGAATGGTCGCAAAACCGATCTCATCTTTTGTACGCTCACCCGTAATGCCTTCGCGCGACCATACAGCGACATCGTTTAGCTCGTTGCCCATCGCTCCGGCTATCGCTTCGCCCATGCCAATCGCAGTACCAGAAGGCGCATCGACTTTATGACGGTGGTGAGCCTCTACGATTTCAACATCACAGTAATCGCCCATCACTTTAGCGGCCTTTTCTAGCAGCTTAAATACTAGGTTCACACCAACGCTGTAGTTTGGTGCCATTACAATAGACATCTCTTTTGATGCTGCATCGATGACCTGTTTCTCTTCTTCAGAGAAACCTGTCGTACCGATAATTAGCTTCTTTCCGTGACGTTTACAAAGTTCAATATTCGCTAATGTGCTCACAGGTGCGGTAAAGTCGACGATCACGTCAAACTCTTCAATCGCTTTCGAAAGGTCATCGACTAGAGCTACATCAAAACGGCCTTCACCGCATAACTCGCCAACATCAACACCGACCAAAGATGACTCTGGGCGCTCTGAACCAGCGCCAACGCTTGCTTCTGAATTTTGGTGAGCGGCTTTCACCAAGTTACGACCCATACGGCCAGCTGCTCCTGCAATTGCAATTCTTACCACTGCGAATATCTCCATTGTTTTGGTTACCGTCACTGCTCATCTGTCGCAGCAACGTTCATTCGATTAATCTCTTTAAACTAACAACAATCTCAAACTCAGGCTAGCAATTACGAAAACTCTTTTATTACTCGCTCTAAAATGGGCAAATTCGCTTCAGGGAATGCGTATTGGCTCAATGATTCAAGATCGACCCATTCACCTTGTTGCCCTTCTTTACCATAAGGCTGTTGCTCGAAATCAGTCACAAGAATGAAATCAAACTTAAGCGACTTGTCACTGTAATCAAATTCAAGGTGCTCAAACAGAGACTGCTCTGTCACCTTGATGCCAATCTCTTCATCAAGTTCACGAGCCATCGCTTGCTCAATGGTTTCGCCCGCTTCTACTTTACCACCAGGGAATTCCCAGAAACCGCCTTTGTGCTTGTCGTCTGGGCGTTTAGTGATAAAGACCTGTGATTTATCTTGGTTGAAGATAATGCCCGCGACAATATGGATTCTTTTCATATGATGATGTTCCTTAATAAAACGCTTCGCTCAAGCTGCCCCTGAATACGTCATTCTCCAGAGGAGTAACGACTGAGTTGGGAAGCTCATACAACAACCTTAAGCCAAACTATCAAACAAGATTCCCTACTGCGCTCGTTCCTCGCTATAGGGAATGACGACTTTCCTTTCGACAAAAAGATAAGTCATGAAATTTACATACAAAAAGAGCCGCCTAAGCGACTCTTTTTAATAGCAGTAAGTTTTTATGAAGCTAAGTTGTAACGTGGTGAGTGCAAGGAGGAGGCGCGGAGCTTACGTTAGTAAGTGAATACCGTTAGTAAGTGAGCACGTCCGACACTGCAATCATCCGTTACAGCGACGATTCACCAAACTTAGTCAATTTTGCCGTGACACTGCTTATACTTTTTACCACTTCCACATGGGCATGGTTCGTTACGACCCACTTTACGCTCATCGCGTACTACCGTTTGTGGAGATACTGCATCAGTTTCATCGCCGCCTAGCTGGTTTTCAGCCGTTGCGTGTTGTGCCTGTGCACGACGCGCCGCTTGTTCAGCTTGAGCTTGACGCTGAGCTTCCATCTTTTCAACTTCTTCTTGTTGCTGAACGCGAACTTTAGAAAGGATGGTCACAACGTCTGTTTTCAGTACATCTAGTAGGCCTTCAAACAGTTCAAACGACTCGCGCTTGTACTCTTGTTTCGGGTTCTTCTGAGCATAACCACGCAAGTGGATACCTTGACGAAGGTGATCCATCGCAGCCAAGTGCTCTTTCCAAAGACCGTCTAGCGTTTGTAGCATCACAGACTTCTCGAAGTTACGCAGTACTTGAGCACCAACCACTTCTTCTTTCTGTTTGTACGAATCTACCGCCATACCAAGAATACGCTCACGCAATGCTTCTTCATAAAGCTTGTCGTCTTCGTCTAACCAACCTTGAATATCAAAGTCTAGGTCGAAGTCATTCTTCAGACGATCTTGCAGACCCGCGATATCCCACATGTCTTCAAGAGATTGAGGAGCGATGTATTCATCAATGACTGACGCAAGTACATCTTCACGGTTGTGTTCGATCATCTCGCTGATGTCATCAGAACTCATCAGTTCATCACGTAGCTCATAAACAACCTTACGTTGGTCATTGGCTACATCATCGTACTCAAGAAGCTGCTTACGGATGTCGAAGTTACGACCTTCCACTTTACGTTGAGCTTTTTCAATTGAGCGAGATAACATCTTAGATTCAATCGCTTCGCCTTCGTCCATACCACTTTGGATAAGACCAGCCATACGATCAGACGTAAAGATACGTAGCAGAGAATCTTCCATTGATAGGTAGAAACGAGAAGAACCTGCATCACCTTGACGACCAGAACGACCACGTAGCTGGTTATCGATACGGCGAGATTCATGACGCTCAGTACCAATGATGTGCAGACCACCTGACTCAAGAACTGTATCGTGGACAACTCTCCAGTCAGCTTTGATCTTGTCGATCTGCTCTTTCGTTGGATTATCTAGCTTCTCAATTTGTGCCTGCCAGCTACCACCTAACACGATATCGGTACCACGACCTGCCATGTTAGTTGCGATAGTTACCGCACTCGGCATACCAGCTTGCGCAACGATCTCAGCTTCCATCTCGTGGAACTTAGCATTTAGTACGTTGTGCTTAATTTTTGCTTTTTTCAGTGCGTTAGACAGCAGTTCAGATTTCTCGATAGAAACCGTACCAACCAGTGATGGCTGACCAGCCGCAACACGGTCTTTGATGTCTTCAATGATCGCATTGAACTTGTCTTCTTCAGTACGATAAACCACATCTGGCATATCGTTACGAACCATAGGCTTGTTGGTTGGGATAACCACCGTTTCTAGGCCGTAGATAGACTGGAATTCGAAAGCTTCAGTATCAGCAGTACCTGTCATGCCTGACAGTTTTTCGTACAATCGGAAGAAGTTCTGGAATGTAATCGATGCTAGCGTTTGGTTTTCATTTTGAATCTTCACACCTTCTTTAGCTTCAACAGCTTGGTGTAAACCTTCAGACCAACGACGACCTGGCATAGTACGACCAGTATGTTCATCAACGATAACCACTTCGCCTTCTTCAGTAACGATGTAGTCGACGTTTTTCTCAAACAATACGTGTGCACGAAGCGCAGCATTCACATGGTGCAATAGGCTGATATTGGTTGGAGAGTAAAGTGTGTCACCCTCTTCCATCAAGCCGTTTTTGACCATTAGTTCTTCTACAAATTCTTGACCGTTTTCAGTCAGGTGAACCTGTTTTGATTTTTCGTCCATGGTGTAGTGACCTTCACCACGGTACTCTTCTGAATCTTCTTTATCTTGACGCTCTAGAGAAGGAATTAGAGTGTTAATGCGCGTATAAAGGTCAGAACTATCTTCAGCTGGGCCAGAGATAATTAACGGAGTACGAGCTTCATCAATTAAGATTGAGTCAACCTCATCGACTACAGCGAAGAAGCGCTCACGTTGAACTCGGTCTTCAGCACGGAAAGCCATGTTGTCACGAAGGTAATCAAAACCAAACTCGTTGTTTGTTCCGTATAGGATGTCAGCTTGGTACGCTTCTTTTTTCTCTGGCGGAGCCATGTTTGCCACATTCACGCCAACAGTCATGCCAAGGAATTCAAATAATGGACGGTTTGTTTCCGCATCACGCTTCGCTAGGTAATCGTTCACCGTTATTACGTGAACACCTTTGCTTGGTAGCGCGTTTAGATAAGCTGGTAGGGTTGCGGTAAGTGTCTTACCTTCACCAGTACGCATCTCTGCAATTTGGCCAGCATTTAGAACCATGCCACCAATCATTTGCACGTCAAAGTGACGCATGCCGTAAACACGCTTAGACGCTTCACGTACCGTAGCGAAAGCTTCAGGTAGAAGTTGATCTAACGATTCACCTTTATCTAAGCGCTCACGAAACTCAACCGTTTTTGCTTTTAGCTCTTCATCAGAAAGTGCTTCAAACGTTGGTTCGTAGTTATTAATTTCTTTTACAATTTTTCTAAGGCGGCGCAGTGTTCTGTCATTGCGACTGCCAATTACCTTTGTCAGCAGCTTAGTAATCATGTGCTTGGAATCTCTTCGTTCTCAGATCGTCCGCGATCTATTTTAAATGCCGTCAGTCTCTACTAGCTATGAACTAGTCTTCAGTTACTAACCAAGGATACTGAGATAAATCTAGTATCTTTGATATTGTACTTGAGAGTAGAGTTTTCAAGGCTTGAGTTAAAATTAATGCCCTTTAGTGTAAGTAATTTTCACACTAACGACCATTTAGAACACCATTTGTTTGATGTGCTTGGAACTTTTCTTTCTAATTGCTGATGGATTAAGCAGACAGCAGCCCATTAGCCAGCAATTTCCGGAGGTTAACGACACTGTATCTGGAAAATAGATACAAAAAAACCAGGCCAATGGCCTGGTTTTTGAAATCTTATATTGTTGTAAACAACAATTACGCTAGAACCATACCCGGTTCTGCGAAAGCAACTGGAGAGCCAGCTTCTTCTTCGAATGTTGCCCACTCCCAAGCTTCTGCGTCAGCAAGAACTGCACGTAAAAGTTGGTTATTTAGGCCGTGACCTGATTTGTATGCACGGAACTCACCAATAATAGCGTGTCCACACATGTAAAGGTCACCAATCGCATCCAATACTTTATGAGTTACAAACTCATTGTCGAAACGAAGGCCTTCTTCATTAAGAATTCGGTATTCGTCCAGTACGATAGCATTATCAAAGCTACCGCCAAGTACTAGGTTTTGAGACTGAAGGTACTCAATATCGCGCATGAAACCGAAAGTACGAGCGCGAGAAATCTGCTTCACAAAACCTTGTGATGAGAAATCAAACAACAAACGTTGCTCATCGGATTCAATTGCAGGGTGGTTAAAGTCGATCTCAAAGTCCATACGGAAGCCGTTAAATGGAACAAACTCTGCCCACTTATCGCCATCTTCAAAACGGATAGGCTTTTTGATTCGAATAAAACGTTTCGCTGCATTCAGTGTTTCTACACCCGCTTGCTGTAGCAAGTATACGAATGGGCTTGCGCTACCATCCATAATTGGAATTTCTGGAGCATCGACTTCAACAATAATGTTGTCGATACCCATTCCAGCTAGAGCTGCGTTAAGGTGTTCCACTGTAGAGATACGTATGCCTTCGTCATTAACAAGAGCAGTACATAACATAGTGTCACGAACTGATGCTGGATCAGCTGGGAAATCTACAGGTGGATTGACATCTGTACGACGATAAACAATACCTGTATTTGCAGCTGCCGGGCGAAGAGTAAGTGTGACTTTACGACCAGAGTGGAGACCCACACCAGTTGTTTTCACAATTTCTTTCAGAGTACGTTGTCTGATCATCTGCTTGCCTCGTTATCAGTGCTACAAATCACGGTCAGTATTTACCAACCGCGAATTTTACCATTAATTCGACGATAGTCAAATTTTGGGTATTTGTTAATCAGCCTGACGTCGTAAAAATGCTGGAATATCTAAATATCCGCTCTCTTTCTCAGCTTTAGGTGCTGCACTCTGGCTAGCGCCTGTACCCGAAGAAACAGGTGACGTTGTTGGCTGTGGTTTAACTTGAGGTTTTACCTCAGTTTTTTCCTGCAATGGTTGTGCCACTTTCTCTTCCACTTTTGCTGCTGTTTGAACAGCAACTTGAGGTTGAGGCGTTGGCGCTACTTTTGCTTTACCACCAGCAACTAGAGTAATGTCTGGTTTTTTCTCTGTGCCGATACCTGTTGCAACAACAGTTACACGGATTTCATCCGTCATATCAGGGTCTAGAGAGGTACCAATAACAACCGTTGCGTTATCAGAAGCGAATGCCTTAACTGTATTACCCACAGTCTCGAATTCATCTAAACGCATATCTAGGCCTGCAGTGATGTTCACAAGAACGCCACGCGCGCCAGCTAGGTCGATGTCTTCTAGTAATGGGCTAGAAATTGCCGTTTCAGCAGCTTCTTCAGCACGGTCTTCACCTTTTGCGATACCGCTACCCATCATTGCATGACCCATTTCCGACATCACAGTGCGAACATCCGCGAAATCGACGTTAATCATACCAGGGCGAGTAATTAGCTCAGCGATACCTTGTACAGCGTTTTTAAGTACATCATTTGCACTTGCGAAAGCTTCTAGCAGTGTTACGCCACGGCCAAGTACTTTAAGTAGCTTTTCATTTGGAATCGTAATTAAAGAATCCACATGTTTAGAAAGCTCTTCGATACCTTGCTCAGCAAACGCTAAACGCTTTTTGCCTTCAAAGCTAAATGGCTTAGTTACAACAGCAACCGTTAGCACACCCAGCTCTTTCGCAACTTCAGCAATAACTGGAGCAGCACCTGTACCTGTACCACCGCCCATACCAGCTGCGATAAATACCATATCGGCGCCAGTTAGAACTTCTTTAATTCTTTCTCGATCTTCGAGAGCTGCATCACGGCCTACTTGTGGATTTGCACCAGCGCCCAAACCTTTAGTGATATCACCACCAATTTGGATCACGCTGCTCACGCTCGTTTTACGAAGGGCTTGTGCATCAGTATTAACACTGATGAACTCTACGCCTTCGATCGATTCACGTACCATGTGCTCAACAGCATTACCGCCACCGCCACCAACTCCAACGACTTTAATTACTGCATCGTCAGACATTTCCATCATCGGTTCAAACATGTGTTATCTCCGTTTTTTCCTGCAACTCAGGTTAAAACTCTTTTTGTATCCAATTACGCAATTTACCAAACAAGCCTGACATAGAAGGTGCTGAACGCTTAGGTTCGCTGTAATCACCCTCATCACTTATCTGACAATCTCTTGCGTAATGAAGTAAACCAACCGCCGTAGAATGATACGGCTCTTTAACATAGTCAGTTAAGCCGCTAACTTCTAACGGCTTACCAACTCGAACTTGATTGCGGAAAACACGTTCCGCACACTCTACCAATCCGTCAATTTGTGCCGCTCCACCAGTGAGAACGACGCCAGCTGCAAGGTGGTGTTTAATACCTTCATCTCGTAGCTGTAATTGAACCGTATCAATAGTTTGGTTAACGAGACCCATAAGTTCAGTGTAACGTGGTTCAATCACTTCCGACAAAGTTTGTCTTTGCAAACTTCTCGATGGACGGCCACCTACACTAGGGACGTTAACAGAATCATCCTTGCTTACGAGTTCACTCAGAGCGCAACCGTGGTTTACTTTTATCTCTTCAGCATCGCTCACTGGCGTGCCGAAAGCGAAGGCAATATCACTGGTTACTGCATTTCCTGCGTAGGAAAAGACTTCTGTGTGTCGCAATGCGCCGCCAGTCCAAATGGAAATATCCATCGTACCAGCACCAATATCAACAACACATACTCCAAGCTCTCTCTCGTCGTCAGTAATTACCGCATTGCTTGAGGCAAGTCCTGAAAACACGATTTGTTCTACAGTGAGACCACATCGTTCAACAGCTTTAATAATGTTTCTCGCCATGTCGCTGTGGCAAGAAATTAGATGAACACTGACTTCCATTCGAACACCAGATAAACCAAGTGGATTCTTGATCCCCTCTTGATAATCGATGGTAAATTCTTGTGGAATCACGTGCAGAATTCTCTGCTCATCACCTATTTTAATTGATTTCGCGGTATGGATCGCTCGATCCATATCGTCTTGAGACACCTCTTCATCAGAAATAGTGCCCATGCCTTTTTCAATTCGGCTTGCGATATGTTTGCCCGATAGCGAGATAAACACATTGCTGATTTGGCATTCCGCCATCAACTCTGCTTGATCAATGGCTCGCTGAACTGACTTCACTACCGACTCTAGGTCGTTTACACCACCTTTATCCATACCTCTGGATGGGCTTTGCCCTGAACCAATGATATTGATTTGACCATCAGGCAATATTTCACCAACTAGAGCTGATATGGTCGCAGTGCCTATATCAAGACCAACGATTATGTTGTCATCTGCGGTCTTAGTCATCTGTGCTCTCTTCTAACTCTTGCTCTGGAAACCAGCCTACAGCGGCTCCCGTATCATACCTGAGGTCGATGTAGCTCACTTGATTCGCTTTACTACCAAGTTCGTTGTAAAGCGAAATGAAGCGTTCAACACGCTCATCTAAAGAATCTTTACCTAGTTCTAAACGGATACCGTTATCTAGGATTATTTGCCAAGCGCGACGCTCATTGAGAACGAGCGAGGTAACGGTTAACCCTAGATTGTTAATCAAAGGAGTTATTTGTCGCCACTTTTCTATCACTTTTTGGCTGGTGCCGTCTGGGCCGTAAAGCTTGACTCTATCGCCCTTCAAAAGACCGATATCACCATTAAACACCTGACCATTATCATTCAACAGCATGTTACCGTTCCAGATTGCTGCTGCATGATACTCAGTCAAAAATACTTTTATTGTGTCTGGCCACTGCTTACGAATTGACACCACTGAAACCCAAGGTAACGCTTCTAAACTGTCTTGCAACACACCGATGTCTTGCGACATGAACGTTCCAATATGCTCTAGCTCACCAAAGGCATGTTGAACATCACCAGCAGTTACGTAAGTTAAGTCGCCTTGAAGTACTATTTTGGAGAGAGGCAATCGCTGATCGTCCCACATCCAAGTCAGTGTGGTATAGAAAAGAAATCCAATGAATAGCAGTACCATGACAAAAAAAGACCCGCCTACAGCGTGTTTCTTTAGCGATGGTAAACTGAATAGGTGGCGGTTTTCGCTAAAAGTACTTTCTACCAAAGCCCGCATTCCCTGTCGTTGGTTCGCAATTCTATTCCCTATCTTCGTAATAGAGGTAAAAGCACTTACTTTAACCTATGAATTATACTGAGCAAAATCAAACTATCAAACGTTGATAATAAGATTTTTGGTCAATTTTAGGTCAATCGTAAGAAGTGAGCGATCAACCACAGTCTGTATACAGTATTCTGTTACGCGTTTTGCATCTTATTAATGTCTAATTGTAGCGATTCAAGTTGCTTCGCTACACGACCAACATCACCAGCACCCTGTGTTAAAACAAGGTCTCCGCCTTGAATAACGTTGGCTAAAACCGACGGCAGCGTGTTGATATCAGCAACAAAGATGGGATCAATCTTACCACGCCCACGAATAGTTCGACTTAACGAGCGTCCGTCAGCCCCTGCAATAGGTTTCTCACCTGCAGAATAAACATCTAACAGAATAAGCACATCAACCTGCTCAAGAACGTTCGCGAAGTCATCATACAGATCGCGAGTGCGGCTATAACGATGCGGTTGGAAGATCATCACAAGACGTTTATCAGTCCAACCACTTCGTGCAGCTTGAATGGTGACATCAACTTCGGTTGGGTGATGGCCGTAATCATCGACCAGCATTGCAACACCCTTACCCGTTTCATATTCACCAAGGTGATCGAAACGACGGCCAGTGCCTTCCGTTCCAGCCATCGCTTTTAGAATCGCTTCATCGCTGATGTCATCTTCCGTCGCAACCGCAATCGCCGCTGATGCGTTCAGTGCGTTATGGCGACCGGGAATGTTCAACGTAATATCTAGATTGGCTTTACCTTTGCGAACAACCGTAAACTTGCCTTGCTGACCTTGTTGTACATAGTTTTCAATGCGGATATCAGCGTCTTCTGAGAAGCCGTAGGTAATCACTTGACGGCTAACCTGAGGAATAAGCTCACGTACTACCGGATCATCCACACACATCACAGCCTGACCGTAGAATGGCAGATTGTGTAAGAAATCAATAAACGTCTGCTTTAGCGTTTCAAAATCGCCGCCGTAGGTATCCATATGATCCGCTTCAATGTTAGTCACAATACTAACCATTGGTTGCAGGTGTAAGAATGACGCGTCACTTTCATCGGCTTCAGCGATAAGAATACGACTCGAACCTAGGCGAGCATTGGTACCCACACTTTTTACCAAACCACCGTTTACGAAAGTTGGATCTAAACCCGCTTCCGAATATATTTGTGTCACTAGCGCGGTCGTCGTGGTTTTACCGTGCGTACCTGCCACAGCAATGCCATGACGAAAACGCATCAGCTCAGCCAGCATTTCTGCACGACGAACGATAGGTGTACGCGCTTCACGAGCAGCAATAATCTCTGGGTTTTCTTCGTTGATAGCGGTTGAAACCACCACCACACTTGCATCAGCAACGTTACTTGCTTGGTGGCCGATGTAAACGGTAGCACCCTTGCTAACTAAACGATCGGTCACTGGGTTTTGAGCAATATCAGAACCCGTGATCTGGTAGCCTTCATTAAGCAAGACTTCAGCAATCCCGCTCATTCCTGCGCCACCAATACCGATGAAGTGGATAGATTTAACACGGCGCATCTCTGGCACCATTGCACGGATTTGCGCTAAGTCTTGGGTATGTTCAATCGTCATCAATTCAATCTCATTATTTTGCTAAAGCTTTAATCGCTTCAGCGACGGTCACATCAGCATCAAGCTTGGCTGCTTGACGAGCTTTTGTTGCCATCATTTTTAATTCATTTCTATCAAGCTGAGCAATCGTGTTCGCTAGCTTATCAGCCGTCAATTGAGGCTGTTCAATCATTAACGCTGCGCCACATTCAACTAGGTGATCGGCATTCAACGCTTGCTGTCTGTCTTTATGCATAAACGGAACGAAGATAGAACCCACACCGGCTGCAGACACTTCTGATACAGTTAATGCACCTGAGCGACACACTAATAGATCTGCCCACTCATAAGCTTGCGCCACATCATCAATAAATTCAGTCACTTGAACATTATCTACAGAATGTGATTTGTATTGTTCAATCACTTGCTGTTGATTGTTTTTACCGGCTTGGTGCATCACAGTAAAACCAGCGCCTAACTGAGCCAATGTTACAGGCAGAGTATCGTTAAGAATTTTAGCACCTTGGCTGCCACCCATAACTAGGATTCGAATATCGCCGTCACGCTCTGCCATGCGTTGCTCGGGTTCAGCTAAGCCAACAACATCTTCTCGTACTGGATTCCCCACAACTTCTGCGGCAGGGAAAGCACCAGGAAAGGCTTGGAATACCTTTTTCGCAATTTTAGATAGCCATTGGTTGGTTAAACCCGCCACGGCATTTTGTTCATGAAGAACCACGGGAATACCGGATAGCCATGCCGCAATGCCACCGGGGCCACTCACGTAACCACCCATTCCAAGCACCACATCTGGCTGCCATACTTTGATGTGCTGTCTTGCTTGAAGTATGGCATTAATAATCTGGAATGGCGCTTTAATTAACTTGCTAATGCCTTGACCACGCAGGCCTTTCACCTTGATGAAGTCGATCTCAATACCATGCTTTGGCACTAAATCCGCTTCCATTCTGTCTGCGGTTCCTAACCAGCGAATTTCCCAACCTTGTTGCTGAAGCTTTTTCGCCACCGCTAACCCTGGGAAAACGTGACCGCCAGTTCCACCAGCCATCACTAAAAGTTTTTTGTTTTGTTTCATCACGTTAGATTCTTATTCTACTAATTCGTTTTGATTGTCGGCTTGTTCTTTTTGTTGCATTCGGCATTCGTGATCGATACGCAGCAGCATAGAAACCGCAACTGACATCACGATAAGGCTTGAACCACCGTAACTGATAAGCGGCAGGGTTAGACCTTTGGTCGGAACAATACCCGATGCAGCACCTACGTTAACAAGCGTCTGAAAAGCAAACCAAATACCAATACCAAAGGCAAGATAACCACTGAATAACTGGTCGCTCTCGAAGGCTTTTTTGCCAATTAAAATGGCTTTAAGCACCAAACTAAAAATAAGGATCAGCACTAAGGTCACGCCAACAAAACCCAACTCTTCAGCCAATACCGCAAAAACAAAATCGGTATGTGCTTCTGGTAAATATTCTAACTTCTGAACCGAGTTTCCAAGGCCTTGCCCCATCCAATCACCACGACCAAATGCCATTAGCGATTGAGTTAACTGGTAGCCACTGCCAAACGGGTCATTCCACGGTTCCCAAAATGAGGTAACACGTCGAACACGATAGGGCTCAATAACAATCAAGCCGACGACTGCGGCAATACCCGCCACCATCAAGGCAATAAACTGTGAAAGCTTGGCTCCTGCGATAAATAACATTCCGAACAAGGTCACCAGCATTACAACTACTGTACCTAAATCGGGCTGGCCAAGTAGTAACACAGCAAAAGCACCGAATACCATGATCGGTTTACCAAAGCCACCGAAGAAGGTTTTTCTCACTTCGTCTTGTTTACGAACTAAATAACCCGCCATAAAGATAAACAGCGACAACTTAGCGACTTCAGCGGGTTGTAAGTTAAATAATCCAAGAGGGATCCAGCGTGATGCACCATTAACTGACTTACCGACAGCCAATACCACGACCAGCAAAAAAAAGGATAAACCCAATAAGTACATACTGTATTGAAACCAACGTTTCATTGGAATTTGCAATATGACGCTGGATACAATTAACGCCAACACAAGGAAAATGGCATGACGGAACATAAAGTGAAACGGCTGATCGGTTAAACGAGCACTGATTGGGAACGAAGCAGACGTTACCATCACCAATCCGGTCAGCATCAGTCCAAGAGCAATCCATACCAACTGACGATCGTAGAGCGCCTCTGGTGTGGCACGGTTTAGCCATTGCCAAATGGATTGATTAATCTCTTTCACTCTTTGCACTGAATGTTAGTCCTTCAACACGTTAGGCATACTCATGGGCAAGGTCAGTGAACGCATCACCTCTCGCCATGAAGTTATTAAATTGATCGAAGCTCGCACACGCTGGAGACAACATCACCATATCACCGGTAACTAACTGCTTCGAGACACTCTCGATAATGTCACGCATGGTATCAAACGTCTTAGCCGATGGGTGCAATGGCATAAATTGCGCGGCATCTTCACCGAAGCAACACAGTTGAACACGCTCTAGCTGTGACAACACAGGTTCAAGCTCACTAAAATCAGCGCCCTTACCTACACCACCAACCAGAAGATACAAAGTACCTTGGTACTCTAACCCCGACAGAGCCGCTAATGTACTGGCTACGTTGGTTGCTTTCGAGTCGTTAACCCACTTAATAGAACGCTTATCAGCCACCACTTGGCAACGATGCGTTAAACCGTTGTAGGCCTTCAGAGCTTCAAGGCTTTTGCTGTAATCAATACCGACTTGTTTAAGCAGTGCTAGCGAGACTAGCGCATTTGCCACATTGTGACGTCCAACCAATGTCAAATCTTGGGTAGGAAGTACTGGCTTAGCGTTATCGATTAGCCATTCAGTGCCATCAATTGTTGCCACACCAAACTCTTGGTCATCGAGACCAAATGTCACTACCTGCATCTCGTGATCTGGATAAGTCTCTTTGTCTTCGCGGTTTACAATCGCGTACTGAGCGTTGTTAAAAATTCTTAATTTGGCGTCACGGTAATCGGCCATGCCTTGATAGCGATCCATATGATCTTCTGACAAGTTCAAAAAGGCCGCCGCTGCAAGGTTTAGACTGGATGTTGTCTCTAGCTGAAAGCTTGAAAGCTCAAGGACATATAAATCAGCATCAAGCTCAAGAAGGTCTAAGGCAGGAATACCGATGTTGCCACCAACACCAACGTTAAGACCAGCAGCCTTTGCAAGTACACCCGTTAGATCGGTCACTGTGCTCTTGCCATTGGAACCTGTGATAGCCACAACAGGTTTGTCTACCGCCCAGCCAAACAGTTCAATATCGCCAACAACCGGAGTTCCCGCTTGAATAACATCTTGTATTTCAGGCGTCGCTAAGGCGATACCTGGGTTAGCAATCACCAAATCAGCTTCCGCTAACCATTGGCTATTCCAACTTCCAGAATGCAGTTCTACCGATTCAGGTAAAGATTCCTTTCCTGGTGGTAGCTCTCGAGTATCAATCACCTTCACATGAGTATGAGGCTGATATTTTACGAGATGTTTAACGACAGAGAGCCCGGTAATACCGAGCCCCACAACCACTACATTTTGAATATTTTGCCAACGTTCCATTTAAACAAGATGCTCTTAATAGTTTTAAAGAGCCTCTAATCAGAGGCTCACATAAGATTAACGAACTTTCAGTGTCGCTAGGCCAACCAGTACTAATACCATTGAGATGATCCAAAAGCGCACGATTACGCGCGGCTCTGGCCAACCTTTCAGTTCATAGTGGTGGTGAATCGGAGCCATGCGGAAAATACGCTGACCACGCAATTTGTAAGAGCCCACCTGCAGAATAACTGACAAGGTCTCCATTACAAACACACCGCCCATGATAACCAGTACCAACTCTTGGCGAACTAACACCGCGATCACACCCAGTGCACCACCAAGCGCTAGTGAGCCAACATCGCCCATGAATACTTGCGCTGGGTAAGTGTTGAACCATAGGAAGCCAAGTCCGGCACCGACGATAGCAGTACATACAACCACAAGCTCAGAAGTGTATGGGATGTATGGAATGTGTAGATATGCTGCAAAGTTAACATTACCTGTTGCCCATGCAATTACAGCAAAACCAGCAGCAACCATCACCGTTGGCATAATTGCCAAACCATCTAGGCCGTCTGTTAGGTTTACCGCGTTACTGGTACCCACAATAACAAAATAAGTCAGTACGATGTACAATAAACCAAGCTGTGGCATCACATCTTTAAAGAAAGGAACCACTAATTGAGTTGCTGCAGTATCGTGCCCGTGAGCATACAGAGCAAATGCCACAACCAATGCAATCGCAGATTGCCAGAAGTACTTCCAGCGAGCAATCAAGCCATCGGTGTTTTTACGAACCACTTTACGGTAGTCATCAACAAAACCGACCGCGCCATAACCAGCAAGTACCACTAATACCGCCCAAACGTAAGGGTTAGAAAGATCAGACCACATTAATACTGTAATAATAATGGCAGCTAGGATCATCACGCCACCCATGGTTGGTGTACCACGTTTGCTAAAGTGAGATTCAGGGCCGTCATTACGAACAACTTGGCCAATTTGTAGCATTTGCAGACGCTCAATTAAACGAGGTCCCATCCACAGCGACAGGCATAACGCCGTCAAAATACTCGCGATTGCACGAAACGATAGGTATTCGAACAAACGGAAAAAAGAAAGGTGTGGCTGTAGTAGCTCTGCAAGCCAAATTATCATGAAAAGTTCTCCTTTAAAGCAGCGGCTATTTTACTCATTCCTGCACTATTCGCGCCTTTTACCAACAAGGTATGTGACGCGTTTTCTGGCAAGCGTAAGTGCTGCTCTATGTGCGCGATCATCGCTTGATGCGTTGCAAAGTGGGTACCGTTACAGACCTCACTAATCACCTTGGTATCATCACCGTAAGTGAGTACATGCTCAAAAGCGAATGGGGCAGCATATTCACCGACTTGACGGTGAAGTGCAAGACTTTCGTCGCCTAATTCAGCCATATTACCTAAAATCAACCAACGTTGACCTTTGAAGCTCGACAGCAGTTTGGCTGCCGCCTTCATCGCGGGTACGCTGGCATTATAACTGTCATCTATCAGCTTGATATTCTGACTTAATTGTTGAACCTCAACTCGCCCTTTAACCGAGATAAGATTCGCTAAACCACTTTTTATTTCATCAAGCGTTGCACCAAATTGGATGCTCAACGCTGCAGCTGCCAACGCGTTCGCCACGTTATGCTGACCAATAATACCAAGTTCAACAGCTGTAACACCTAGTGGCGTTTGCATATCAAAGCAAGCTTCGCCTTGGTCGTTGATTTCGATATTTTCAGCAAAATAATCAGCTTCATGGTTACTTTCAGAAAATGTCAGAACCGTTTTATCCGCAAGTACTTCATTCCAAAAGTCACCACCGTTGCTCTCTAAATTAACAATAGCAGTATCACCAGCAGCAAGCCCCTGAAAAATTTCACCTTTCGCTTGCTTCACACCATCAATCGAACCAAAGCCTTCTAAATGAGCCGCGGCTACATTATTAACTAAGGCAACTTGTGGCTTCACTAGCTGAGTGGTGTAGGCAATTTCACCAATATGGTTAGCGCCTAATTCGATCACTGCATAGTCATCATTGGGTTCACTGCGTAACAAGGTCAAAGGCACACCAATATCATTATTGAAGTTACCCGCCGTAAACAGCACCTTGCCACGCTGCTGTAAAATGCTCGCCACCATCTCTTTAACGGTCGTTTTGCCACAGCTGCCTGTAATCGCCATCGTTGGCACGTCACATTGTTTGTGAATCCAAGCACTTAGTTCACCTAAAGCAAGTTTAGTGTCTTCGACAACAACTTGAGTAATATTTAGGTCAAGTTTTCGTTCGACTAACAACGCGCTCGCGTTTGCCTCAACGGCTTGATGGCAAAAGTCATGCGCGTCGAAACGCTCTCCAACGATAGCGACAAACAAGGCGCCTTCTTCAACGGTACGAGTATCCGTTGAAACTGCATTGATTACGTTATTGTTCGAGTTGCCCGCTTTGATCAGCTCACCACTGACCACGGAGCAGATTTGCTCAAGTGATACATCAATCATTATGAAATACCTAAAAGTTGAAGCGCAGACTCTCGGTCTGAGTAATGTACCGTTTTATCTTTCAATACTTGGTAATCCTCATGGCCTTTACCAGCCAGAAGAATAATGTCATCGCTGCCTGCCTGCTCAAGCGCAAACTTAACGGCTTGATAGCGATCGTGTTCGACAAACGCAGCTTCAGGTTTACTTAAGCCACCAAGCATGTCTTTGACAATCAGTGCCGGTTCTTCGCTACGAGGGTTATCATCTGAAATAATGATTTTATCGGCGAACTGCTCTGCGGTCGCAGACATCATTGGGCGCTTACCAGTGTCGCGATCTCCACCACAACCAAAGATTGCCCAAAGTTTACCGGAGCAATGCACGCGCAGTGCTGCCAATGCTTTCTCTAACGCATCGGGCGTATGAGCGTAATCGACAACCACTTTTGCCTTGTTCGGAGTTTGGAAAAGCTCCATACGGCCAATCACAGGTTGAAGCTGAGGCGCAGTGTCGACCAAGATTTGCTTTTCGATACCCAAAGAAAGCAAAGTAGCAAAAGCAACCAGTACGTTTGATGCGTTGAACTGACCAATCAGTGGAACAGAAAGCTTCCCTTGTCCCCAACTACCATCGAAAGAGAGCTTGATACCGGTTTCTGCATAAGCGACATCAGATGCCCACACCGACTGTTGATAGCCCGTTAGCGGTAACAGTGAGACTGCAATGGCATTGGATAAGTCCGGCATCCAAGCTTTACCCACTTCGTCATCCACATTGATCACTACGTGCTTACATTTGTGTTGAGTAAACAAGCTCTTCTTAGCCAGAGCGTACTCTTCCATCGTGCCATGGTAATCAAGATGATCACGACTCAAGTTAGTAAATACACCAGCCTCAAAGTCCAAAGCCTTTACTCGACCTTGCACCAAACCATGAGAAGATATTTCCATTGCGGTATACACCGCTTTTTCTGCAGCTAATTCACTCAGCGTACGCTGTATTTCGATGGCACTGCCTGTGGTATTCGCTGCGGTTTTTAATTTGTCTAAGAAACCATTACCTGTCGTGCCCATTACCGCAGAACGTTGCCCGACGAGATCAAGCCATTGAGCAATCAATTGGGTGATGGTGGTTTTGCCATTGGTGCCGGTAACACCAATCAACTTAGTCGCTTGAGACGAGTAAACACGACCAGCTAACTCAGATAGCACCAAGTTAAGGTTGTTAATGTAAATAACAGGGACAGTATCCAACCATTCAATCAGACCATGAGGCTTTTCAGCATCGGCCTGTGCAATAACAGCATGAGTTCCCAGTGCGACCGCTTTGTCGATAAAACGACGGCCATCAACAGCATGTCCGACTACGGCAACAAAAATATCACCTTCCTTGATGGCTCGGCTATCTAGCTCCAATTGCTCAACAGCAATCGACTCCAGTTCAGGTGAACCAAAGTCTCCCCAAGGAGAAAGTAAAGATGACAGCGTGAGGCTATTACTCATATTGAATCCTGATTAACTCTATTCTTGAAACTTATTTTCATCAGCAGGGACGTTCATTATTTGCAGTGCGCCCTTCATGATTTCAGAAAAGACGGGGGCTGCGACTGAACCACCATAGTAAAGGTCTCCTTGAGGCTCATTGACCACAACAACCAATGCTACTCTTGGATCACTAACTGGAGCAAAGCCTGCGGTAACCGCGATGTATTCATCACTGTAGCCGCCCGCTTCAGCCTTACGTGATGTACCCGTTTTGGCTGCAACGCGGTAACCCGGAACGGCAGCTCTTGTCGCCGTACCGCCTTTTTGAGTCACCCCTTCTAGCATATTCAAAACCAGTTCAGCGTTCTCGCGCTTGATGATTTGCTTAGAAAAATCTTGGTCGTTACTCTTAATAATATGAATCGGCTCATACAAACCTTTGTTAGCTAACGTCGCATAGGCATGTGCCAACTGCATCGGCGTAACAGACAAGCCATAACCGAACGCTAAGGTCGCAATTTCAAACTTTGACCAACGACGGCGATTCGGGAAAATACCGCTCGTTTCACCAACCAAATTGAGCCCAGACATCTCGCCTAGACCAACTGAACTGTACATACCAAGCAAAGCTTCAAGTGGCATATTAAGTGCCAATTTCGCTACGCCGATGTTACTCGACTTCTTGAGGATCAGCGCTAAGTCAGCCTTGCCAACTTTAGAAGAATCTCGTACGCGACTACCACCGATCTGCATAATGCCATTGCCAGTATCAATCACAATATCTGGGTCTGCAGTGCCGTTCTCTAGCGCCGCCAAAACCACAAAAGGTTTCACGGTCGAGCCAGGTTCCATAGCATCGGTCAGAACGCGGTTACGCATTTTGAAGCTTTGTAAATCAGCACGATTGTTCGGATTATAAGAAGGGGCATTAACCATGGCTAACACGGCACCCGTTTTTACATCGAGTAGTACCGCAGAGCCTGAAGTCGCCTTGTGATCGGCCACGGCTTGCTTAATAGCGCGATAAGCAATGGCTTGTAATCGTTGATCAATCGTTAATTCGAGTGGTTTGCCTTCTTCACGCTCTTCTAAAGCAATGTTTTCAACAACGCGTCCATAGCGATCTTTACGAATCGTCCGCTTACCCGCTTCACCCGTGAGCCATTTGTCATAGCTGCGTTCAACGCCTTCTAATCCATGCCCGTCAATGCCGGTCACACCGATAAGGTGTGCACTGACTTCGCCTGCGGGGTAGTAACGTCGAGATTCCGCTTTCAGGCCAACACCCACCAGCTTTAGTTCACGAATATACTTAGCCATCGCTGGGCTAACTTGTCTTTGTAGGTAAACAAATCGGCGGGATTTGTTGCTAGAGATCTTGTCGATCATCGATTGTCGTTCTAAGCCAAGTACATCAGCTAACGCATACCAACGATCAATCTGGGCCATGCCATTTTTATCGAAAATCGTTTTCGGGTCGGCCCATACCGCCTCAACTGGAACACTCACAGCAAGCGGTTCGCCATTGCGGTCTGAGATAATGCCGCGGGCGGAAGGAATAGCCTTAACACGTACCGAGCGAAGATCGCCCTGACGGATTAAGTTATCTGGTTCAATAATTTGGATGTAAGCCACACGACCAACGAGTGCAGCAAAGGCAAGAAACACGAAAGCAATAACGACGTTGAAACGCCATTTAATAAGAATTGGATCCGAATCCTTTTCGCTCTTCACTCGCTCTTTCGTTGATTTCTTAACGGGTTTGGCGGGTGCTTTTTCCTTTTTACCGGTCATTTCAGTGTGATCACAACTTCTTTGTCAGAGTCTGGACGTTTCATGTCTAGCTCTCGTTTTGCCGATGCTTGAACGCGGCTATGTTCAGCCAAAGCCGTCTCTTCAAGCATTAAATTTCGCCACTCATCATCAAGCTGTTCTCGTTCCACTAATGCCATGTCTTTTTTCGTGATCGCCTGACGTGAATTATGTGTTGTAAGAACGACCCCCATCGCACTCGCAAAGATACAGATAAGAAGTACCAATGGAACCTTGCCCACGGAGATCAAATCAAAAAATATTATCTTGGCTAAGTTAGGCTTGGAGGTCTTCATTGACTATAGCTTTTCTGCGATTCGTAGTACTGAGCTACGCGAACGAGTATTCTCATCCACTTCATCTTTAGAAGGCTTAATCGCTTTACCTACTGGTTTTAGATCGGCACTGCCTAAAGCTTTAATTTGATCTTCTGTTAATGGCAAACCGTGAGGAACTTGTGGTCCTTGGCTCTCTTTACGGATGAAACGCTTAACCATACGGTCTTCAAGAGAGTGAAAACTGATAACAGAAATACGACCTTGAGGAGCAAGAATGCTTGCTGCGCCTTTCAGTGCGGTATCGATCTCTTCAAGTTCGCTGTTGATGTAGATACGGAATGCTTGGAAAGCACGTGTCGCTGGGTGCTTTTTCTCTTTGAAGCTCTTTGGAGCGACGTCAGAGATAAGCTTAGCCAGTTGACCAGTACGCGTTAGCGGTTCGTTCTCTTCATTCTCTTGATAAGCGATGATGCCTTTCGCGATACGACGAGCGTGTTTGTCTTCACCGAACTCACGAATAACCCATGTAATGTCATCAAGATCCGCATCAACTAGCCACTGAGAAACCGGAATACCCGTTGTTGGATCCATACGCATGTCTAGCGGCCCATCTTTCATGAAGCTAAAGCCACGCTCAGCATCATCTAGCTGTGGTGAAGAAACACCTAAATCCAGTAAAACACCATCCACTTGACCGACTAAGTCATAACGCTCTGCATATTCAGCCATACCTGAGAATGGGCCGTGAATAATCGTAAAACGAGGGTCATCAATCTTCTGAGCTTCTGCAATCGCTTGTGGATCGCGGTCGATACTAAAGAGTCGTCCATTCTCGCCCAGTTTAGACAGGATTGTACGGCTGTGACCACCACGGCCAAAAGTACCATCGATGTAGGTACCGTCAGGTTTGATCGCAAGTCCGTCAATAGATTCGTTAAGCAATACTGAAATATGTTTGAATGCTTCTGTCATAGTCTTCTCAGTGAGTGGATTGAGCCGTTAGTTAGGCAATAATTTGTTCTATTAACGTTTTAGTGTACTGATTTCGCGCTGTATCTCCACCATATTGTGTATAGGCTTTGGGAATTTTTGACCCAAGCTTATATCAGGGTGAAGGATTCTAAGGAAATCTAAATAATTTACGTCAATATAAAGCAAAAAACCCATCACTACTGTTAAGTAATGATGGGTTCTTTATATAGGTGGAGTTGACACATACGCCGGGTTCTGTTCCGCTTGCGCGGCGGTAACCATTCGTCTAGGCCTGCAATCGCTCACAGGCTCAAGCAATCTACCCGCCCCCATACGCGAGCAGCGCAATGCGAGGGCCTATTTGATCTTGCTCCGGGTGGAGTTTACCTTGCTACGAACTGTTGCCAGCCGCACGGTGCGCTCTTACCGCACCCTTTCAGCCTTACCTGTGCCTCTTCCGAAGAAATGAGGCCATCGGCGGTCTTCTCTCTGCTGCACTTGTCGTGGGCTCGCGCCCCCCAGACGTTATCTGGCACCCTGCTCTATGGAGCCCGGACGTTCCTCCCCTCTACCAGTCTCCCGAAGGACTTCAACGTCAGTTTCCCGAAGGACCTCAACGTCAGTCTCCCGAAGGACATCAGCAAAGCAGCGATTACCCGTTCAACTCCGAGGGCGGATTGTATAGAGATTAGTGAGCAGTGTCTAGCGAGATCACAAATATGCTGCAAACCTCTAATCGAATGCATGATTTTTACACAATCTAGACAAAAAAAGAGGAATAACGGTAATACCATTATTCCTCAGAAGCTTTTTCAATAAAGGTTATCTAGTCTATAAATAGATATCTACTCTATAAAGAGGTATCTAGTTGTCTAGATGCTCTAAGCCCCATTTGTATAAAGCGTTCTTTTTCAGATTGTAGATTTCTGCTGTCATCGCCGCCGCTTTTTTAAGGGGTAACTCTTTGGTTAGAATACCAAGGGTGCGAGTTGCTTCGTCTGGCAGATCGGTGCTCGCCTCTTCACGGTGACCATGGATCAGCAACACCATCTCACCACGTTTGCGGTTCGAGTCTTCTTCTATCCATTCAATCAACTCACCTAATGGTAAACCTTGAATGGTTTCAAATGTCTTGGTTAGCTCACGAGCCAACACGACCTCACGGTCTGGTCCTAAGATCTCTAGCATGTCCTGCAGAGAATCCGTAATACGGTGCGGTGATTCGTAGAAAATACATGTGCGCTCTGCTTTTGCAATCTCTAAGAACTTATCTTTGCGCCCCTTACTCTTTGGTGGCAAGAAGCCTTCAAAGCTGAAACGATCCGACGGTAAACCTGACGCACTTAGTGCGGTAATCACAGCACAAGCACCAGGAAGTGGCACAACTCTCACACCCGCTTGACGACATTGTGAGACAAGATGGTAACCTGGATCACTGATTAAAGGAGTACCCGCATCAGAGACTAATGCGATAGACTGACCTTCTAATAACCTTTCGACTAGAACTTGTGCTTTAGTTTGTTCATTATGATCATGTAAAGCGAACGTTCTGGTTGATATATTGAAGTGAGCAAGCAGCTTACCCGTGTGGCGTGTGTCTTCGGCTGCAATAACATCGACACTTGATAAAATTTCAATTGCTCTTTGAGTGATATCTCCCAAATTTCCGATTGGGGTTGGCACAATGTAGAGAGTTGGGCTCTCTGTGAGCAAGGTTTTGTTATCTGTCATTTGTTTACCATCACTTCAACGATTAATATAGATACAAATTTATACGGAATTTAAAGAACTCATGGCAACGATGAACCATAAGAGACTCAGTGTACCACGCTTACTAACTCCAATTGCATTAGCAATTACATTGGCGGCTTGTTCTTCAGGTCCTCAAGCACCAACGCGTGTTGATATTACACTAGATCCAGCGCAATCAACTGAAAGTTACATGATGCAGGCGGATAGTAGCAAAGGAAGTCTACAAAACGACTGGTTAATCATGGCACTTAAGGCTTCTGTGCAAGCTGGAAAAACCGATCAAGCGACTCTGCTTATCAAGCGCTTAGCCAAACAAGAGCTGAGTGAAATTCAACAAGCAGAATGGCAATTAGCTCGCGCTCAACTGCTGGTGAATAACTCGCAACCACAGCAAGCGTACAGCCAGCTGAACTTTCAGCCTTGGTGGAAGCTTCCGAACGAGCAGTGGAAAGATTATCACGAGCTACGCGCTAACATTTCTGAAATGCAAAACGAGTATTTCGAAGCAAGCCGTGAGTTAGTCCTTTATTCAGAATACGTAGACGCTGATGACGAAAGCCAACAGATAACTGCCGACCGTATTTGGCAGAACCTGAATAGCTACTCTCAATATGAGATTCTAGAACTTAAGACTTCTCCGACAGAAGACGTTCTAGCAGGTTGGTTACAACTGGCTATTTATATGAAGACGCTGAACTCTAACCTTCCAGACCTACAGAAAACCCTGTCTGATTGGCTGGCTGAGAACCCTCGTCATCCTGCAGCAACCTACACACCTCAGGCGATCACTGACATATTGGCGCTAGAGATCAGCAAACCAACCAGCACTGCGCTATTACTGCCGCTCACGGGGAAGTACGGCAAGCAAGCACAGCTTGTGCGTGATGGTTTCATCTTTGCGATGATGAATGACAAAGAGCGCGAAGAAAACGCAACGCTAACGGTTATGGACACCAACGTACAAAGTGCTGCTGAAATTAAAGCGACACTGGAAGAGAACAAGGTAGATTTCATCGTTGGCCCGCTGATTAAGAGCAATATTACCAAGCTTCAGCAAGCGCAGAAAAACCACGAAAATTCGATTCCAGCTTTAGCTCTAAATATTCCGACGCAGCTAGAACCTGATACCAATATTTGCTATCTCGCTCTATCGCCAGAGCAAGAAGTCGCTCAGGCAGCGAAACACCTTTTTGCTCAAGGCTACAAGTACCCGCTTATTCTTGCGCCAAAAGGGCGTTTAGGTGACCGCGTTAAGCAAGCGTTTGAGAAAGAGTGGAAAAAATACAGCAACAACGAAGTCGCGATTACCTTATTCTCTGACAAGCGCCAACTTCAGCGCAACGTGAATCAGGTATTCGGCTTACAAGAGAGCCAACAACGTATCGCTCAAATGGACGGGCTACTTAACCTAGACCTAGAAACTGAACCGCGCAGCCGTCGTGATATCGACTCTGTTTACATTGTGGCGAAGAACTCAGAGCTTACGTTGATTAAGCCTTTCATTGAAGTCGCGATTAATCCAGATGCTGACCAACCAGCCTTGTTCTCAAACTCACGCAGCAACAGCGGTGACAAGCAGTACGAAGATCTAACGGGTGTGTTCTACAGTGACATCCCACTATTGGTTGAGAGCAAGAACGAACTTAACAAAGAGCTAAACGACCTATGGCCTGCACATTCAAACGGCCAAAAACGTCTGCAAGCACTGGGGATGGATGCCTACTACCTTATGGATGCATTGCCACAGATGAAAGCCGTACAGGGTTACAGCATTCCAGGTGAAACCGGCGTGTTAACCATCGACAACAACTGTGTTGTTCAACGTGAAATCAGCTGGGCAGAGCATGGGGCTTTTTAGCCGAAAGTTCCTGTCCAAACCAACAATCACCCACAAACAAGTGGGTGATAAATACGAGACCGTGGCTAAAAATTTTTTAGTTGGCCACGGATTATCGTTAATTCAAGAAAACTTCATAGCTAAATGTGGCGAGATTGATCTTATAATGCGCCATAACAACACGGTTGTGTTTGCTGAGGTAAAATACCGCAAGCAAACCCGCTACGGACATGCCGCCGAAATGGTGACAGCAAAGAAGTCACAGAAGCTGCTCAAAACAGCCAATGTTTGGCTTATGCAGCAAGGCTTGTCGGTGCACTCTACAGATTTCAGGTTTGATATCGTTGCCATAGAAGGGCCGAATGACAATATCGACTGGATTCAAAACGCGATTACCCAAGGATAAACATGCTAGACAGCATTAAAGAAAGTTTTACAGAAAGTATTCAGATCCAAATTGCGGCTGCAGAAGCACTGCCAGACGCAATCACGCATGCCGCTCAAGCAATGGTTGCGACCTTGCTTAACGGAAACAAAATTCTTTGTTGTGGTAATGGTGGTTCGGCGTCGAATGCTCAGCAATTTGTATCGTGCCTACTTAATCGCTTTGAAACAGAGCGCCCTAGCCTCCCAGCAATGGCTCTCACAGCAGACAACACCACGCTAACGGCAGTAGCCAACGACTATCACTACGAAGAGATCTTCTCTAAGCAGGTACGTGCGTTTGGTCAAACTGGCGATATTTTACTGGCTATCTCTACTAGCGGTAACAGCAAAAACATCATCAAAGCGATGGAAGCAGCGGTAACACGTGACATGACGATCATCGCCTTTACGGGTAAAGATGGTGGTGAGATGGCAGGCTTACTTGGCGAACACGATGTAGAAATTCGTATCCCTTCACACCGTACAGCACGCATTCATGAAGTACACATGGTGACACTGCATTGCCTATGTGACCTAATCGATCAAGTACTCTTCCCTGCTCACGAAGAGTGATATACGGAGCATCACAATGAAATCATTAACCTCTATGAGGCTGTTTAAGCTGATTAGTGTTTCGCTACTTACACTGTCCCTGTCTGGTTGTGCTGGCATTTTCATTGCTGGTGCTGCAACCACAGCGAACTTAGTCACTGACACACGAACCACCAAACAAATCTGGAACGATAACAATATCGAATTTGAAGTCGCAGCCATCACCAACAAGCAGCCATATCGTGGCAACGTTCGTATCACAGCGAGCTCTTACCGAGGTTCGGTTGTATTGATGGGGCAAGCAACCACTGACTCAGAGCGTCGCGCGTTTGAAAACCAAGCCAAAGAAGTGGCAGGTGTAGAAAGCATCCATAATCAGGTGCGAGTAAAAGAGCCATTGACCATCAGTGCCATTAGTAATGACAGCTGGATTACTACCAAGGTGAAGTCAGCCCTTCTAGCAAACGCTGATCTCAACGGTATCAAGGTTAAAGTCATCACTGAAGATTCAGAGGTGTTTTTACTTGGGTTAGTCTCTCGAGAGCATGCTGATATCGCGACAGAAGTTGCGCGTAATGTTTCAGGCGTAAAGCAGGTGATTCGAGCGTTTGAATATGGCGAAGAAGAGACGGCCGTTAACTAGCCTTAAGCCAACCAATTAAATGCTATTTAGCAGAAAAGAAAAAGCAGCGACGAGTCGCTGCTTTTTTATTTGAGTCGTTATTTAGCTAACGTTATTTGATAACACGAAGGCTTGGGCGACCTTTTGCTGGACGAGGAGGCTCAGGATCTGAGTCAGGCTCTTCAGCATCTACGTCTGCCGTTGCTACGCTCAAAGATGGGCCTTTCTCTTGTTCTTCAAAAGGACTTTCTTCAATCCCTTCTTCAAAAGATTCCATGTAAGCCTCTTCAGGTTCAAACATGGTACCAGCACCATTCTCACGAGCATAAATCGCTTGTACTGCGTAAAGCGGCACGATCACAGAGTGTGGACGACCACTAAAGCGAGCACTAAACGTCACAGCTTCGTTACCCAGTTCAAGTTGTCCAACCGCACGAGGCGCGATGTTCAGAATGATCTGACCATCTTGAACAAACTCTTCTGGAACTCTTACACCCGGTAATGTTGCTTCAACAACAAGGTGTGGAGTTAATTCGTTATCAACCAGCCATTCATAAAATGCACGAAGCATATATGGTCGGCGTGGAGTCATATTTGAAATATCCATAAACGCTTAGCGAACGAGTCGCATCTCACGCTCAGCTTCAGTTAGAGAAGCTAGGAATGAATCACGTTCGAATACGCGGTTCATGTAAATCTTAAGCTCTTTAGAACCAGGGCCAATTAATTCGATACCAAGCTCAGGTAAACGCCATAGTAGCGGAGCTAGGTAACAATCAATTAGGCTAAATTCTTCGCTCATGAAGTATTCATACTCAGCGAAGATAGGAGCAAGAGTCAGTAGGTCGTTGCGCAGTTTAACGCGAGCTGCTTCAGACTCTTCAGCGTTGCCTTTAACGATCTTCTCTGCAACTGAATACCAGTTACGCTCAATGCGGTACATCATTAGACGACTATTACCACGAGCAACCGGGTATACAGGCATCAACGGTGGATGAGGGAAACGCTCATCTAAGTACTCCATAATGATCTTTGAGTCATATAAAGCAAGCTCACGATCAATAAGAGTAGGTACTGATTTGTACGGGTTCAGTTCAACAAGCTCTGCTGGTAGATTTTTTTCATCAAC
Organism: Vibrio sp. L5-1; assembly: GCF_021728315.1. Taxonomy (NCBI): domain Bacteria; kingdom Pseudomonadati; phylum Pseudomonadota; class Gammaproteobacteria; order Vibrionales; family Vibrionaceae; genus Vibrio; species Vibrio sp. L5-1. Next base: position 67,081 of record NZ_JAKKCQ010000007.1, read on the forward strand.
CAACTCAACTTCAACACTTACGCCTTTTTCAGCAAGAACAATGCGCACCTGATGGCTATACATATCAGAAGCACTTGAGAAAAGAGTCATTACAGAACGTTTATTGGCAGCTACAGCCATGGAGCCCTCCAGTACACTTTAAATAAAAACAATGGAGGCCTAAAGCCTCCATTGAACATTAACATAATTTGGGAATTAGCACGGTATTATAGCATAATTAGTGCACATCACGCCAATACTCTTTCTTCAGCAAAATCACGATGATAGTGAAGATTACTAAGAAGGCCATTACCCACCAACCCATTGCATGACGCTCAAGTTGAACTGGGTCGCCCGAGTAAACCAAAAAGTTAACAAGGTCACGAACTGCTTCGTCGTATTCACCAGCACTTAATTCACCAGAACCGTCAGTTTCAGTGCCAACAACAGTAGTCACTTCCTCGCCATCTACCATATGAGTATCGTAGATTGGTGTTGGAATACCTTGCAGCTCTTCAAGAACGTGCGGCATACCGACACTTGGGAAAACAATGTTGTTCACGCCAAACGGACGAGATGGGTCTTCATAGAAGGTACGAAGGTACGTGTATAGCCAATCTGCGCCACGAACACGAGCAACCAAAGTTAGATCTGGCGGCGGAGCACCAAACCAACTTGCCGCTTGATCAGAGGGCATAGCATTAACCATCAAGCTACCGATTTTCGCTTCAGGGTCGAAAATCAGGTTTTCCTTCATTAGATCTACAGGGATCTCTAAATCATTCGCAACACGTTCATAACGCTGGTACTGCGTTGAGTGACAAGCAAAACAGTAGTTCATGAACATCTTAGCGCCATTTTGCAATGAGGCTTTATCTGTTAAATCATTGTTTGCTTTGTCTAATGGTACGCTTGCACCCGCTGCCATCGCCAGTGACGGCAACATAGCAAATAAAATTACAATCCACTTTTTCATTTGAATGTCACCCTTTCTGGTAATGGTTTCGTTGCTTCATTTTTACTGTAGAACCACAGTAGAACGAAGAACATGAAATAACCTAAGCTAAAGATCTGAGCCAGTAGCGTATACGTTGGCGTTGCTGGAAGCGCACCAAGTACACCAAGCGCAATAAAGCTTATTGTGAATTGGATGATGTTAATCAAATGCAGTTTGCTACGGTAACGGTAAGAACGCACTTTACAACGGTCGAACCATGGCAGTAGGAATAGCACAACAATAGATGCACCCATTGCAACTACACCTATCAGCTTATCAGGAACAGCACGAAGTACAGCGTAGAACGGCGTGAAGTACCAAACTGGAGCAATATGCTCAGGTGTTTTCAGTGGGTTAGCAGCTTCAAAGTTAGGCGGCTCAAGGAAGTACCCACCCATCTCTGGGTTAAAGAACAGCACGTAACAGAACAAGAATAGGAAACCAGCAACACCGACCATATCTTTCACCGTCCCGTATGGGTGGAAAGGAACAGAGTCAATGATGTCGTATTTCTTAGTGTAATCCTTGTGGAATGGGAACTGAGTTTTGTAGTCGTCGCCCATAGTGCCTTTAGGAAGCTTAGTCTCGATACCGTCTGGGTTATTCGAACCCACTTCGTGCAGTGCTAGTACGTGAAGTACGATAAGCAGCAGAAGTACAATTGGTAGAGCAATAACGTGCAGTGCGAAGAAACGGTTCAGCGTTGCACCTGAGATGATGTAATCACCACGGATCCAAAGCGTTAGGTCATCACCAATAACAGGAATCGCCCCAAACAGAGAAATGATTACCTGAGCACCCCAGTAAGACATTTGACCCCATGGTAGTAAGTAACCCATGAAAGCCTCAGCCATAAGCACTAAGAAGATCAACATACCGAAGAGCCAAAGTAGCTCACGAGGCTTTTGGTAAGAACCGTAGATTAGACCACGGAACATATGCAGGTAGATAACCACGAAGAATGCCGAAGCACCTGTCGAGTGCATGTAACGCAGTAACCAGCCGTATTCCACATCACGCATGATGTATTCAACAGATGCAAATGCGCCATCACCAGACGGAACGTAGTTCATTGTTAGCCAAATACCTGTAAGGATTTGGTTAACCAGTACCAACATTGCCAAAGAACCGAAAAGGTACCAAAAGTTAAAGTTCTTAGGCATTGGGTATTCAGATAAATGCTTTTTATAAGCATTCATTGCGGGTAGACGTTTTTCTACCCAATCAAGCAATCCTTGCATTATGCGTCTCCCTCGTCCACACCGATCATGATCTTAGTGTCACTCAAATACATATGCTTTGGCACTACAAGGTTCAATGGGGCTGGTACGCCTTGGAATACTCGACCTGCCATATCAAACTTTGAACCATGACAAGGACAGAAGAAACCAGACTTAACGCCCTGAACTTGTTCTGCAAAAGAATCTGGCAGGTAAGTTGGAGAACAACCTAAGTGCGTACAGAAACCAACAGCAATGAAGAACTCCGGCTTAATTGAACGAAACTCGTTCTGTGCGTAGTCTGGTTGTTGTTCAGTTTCAGATTGAGGGTCACGAAGTTGACCACCGATCGCTTTTAGGTTCTCTAGTACCGACTCAGCACGGCGTACAACCCATACAGGTTTACCTTGCCACTCGACACGAACCATTTGTCCCGGTTCTAACTTACTGACTTCCACTTCCACCGGCGCGCCCGCAGCTTTCGCTTTGGCACTCGGGTTCCATGATTTAATAAAAGGCACGGCTACAGCAGCTGCTCCCAAACCACCAACAACGGCTGTTGTTGCGGTTAAGAAACGCCTGCGACCGTTATTTAAAGGCGCGTTGCTCATCCAAACATTCTCCCATTTGCTCCTTATGGATTGAAATAATTCCGATTAAAGAGCATGGCTAACAAAATATGTATTTAGTTCTATTTATTGACGGCAAATGATAAATAAAACCCTACTTTTTGACAAGATAAAGCTACCTTTTTGTAACAATCATGAGGCAAAGCGCACATTGGGTTACAAAAGCTTTCAAAATATAAGAATTTAGGAATAAAACGAGGAGGGGGAAGCGTTTAGCGGGAGCCAGAAAGACAAAAAGCCCGGCATATAGCCGAGCTTTGAACCACAATTCCAGTAATAAAACTGGTCGCGTGTATTTTTCGGTAAGGAAAAATTAACGCTTAGAGAATTGAGGTTTACGACGTGCTTTACGTAGACCAACTTTCTTACGTTCAACGCAACGAGCGTCACGCGTAACATAGCCAGCTGCACGTAGAGCAGGACGTAGAGTTTCATCGTATTCCATAAGAGCACGAGTGATACCGTGGCGGATTGCGCCAGCTTGACCTGAAATACCACCACCAGAAACAGTGATGTAAAGGTCAAGTTTCTCAGTTAGTTCAACTAGCTCAAGAGGTTGTTTAACAACCATACGAGAAGTTGGACGACCGAAGTAAACATCAAGGCTACGCTTGTTGATTACGATCTCACCAGAGCCTGGTTTGATGAAAACACGAGCTGCTGAGCTTTTGCGACGACCAGTGCCGTAGTATTGATTCTCTGCCATTGTCTTAATCCCCAATTAGATGTCTAGTACTTGTGGTTGTTGAGCAACATGGTTGTGCTCAGTACCAGCGTATACTTTAAGCTTACGGTACATCGCGCGGCCTAGAGGACCACGTGGAAGCATACCTTTAACTGCTAGTTCAAGAACCATTTCTGGTTTCTTAGCAATTAGCTTTTCAAAAGTGATAGTCTTAAGACCACCTGGGAACTCAGAGTGACGGTAGTAAACCTTACCCTTAGCTTTGTTACCAGTCACAGCTACTTTCTCAGCGTTAACAACGATGATGTAATCACCAGTGTCTACGTGAGGAGTGTATTCTGCTTTGTGCTTGCCGCGTAGGCGAGAAGCGATTTCACTTGCTAGACGGCCAAGAGTTTTGCCTTCAGCGTCTACAACATACCAGTCGCGTTTTACAGTTTCTGGTTTAGCAACGAAAGTTTTCATGCTAATAATTACCTATTTAAAAAATTTACACTTAAGGAATACTCGCGTATTCCCACTGTCTAAGAGTTACCATCATCACCCCTTCGAGTGTTGGAAAACTCTTGGCATAACGTGATTTTACTCATCGCTAGAGGCCCGCAGTAACGGTAGGTCGCAGGATTATAGAGAAGAGCGAAGAAAAAATCACCTCTTTTTGAACAAAATCACGATTTTTTTAATTCTCTTTCTTATTCGAGATAATCAAAGCTAACTTAAGTGTTCTTTTGCCAAATATTCATGGCTCTGCATTTCGATTAAACGCGACTGACAACGTTTAAACTCAAATTCTAACTGACCATGGGTATACAGCTTTTCTAGCTCCACTTCCGCTGAAATAATCAATTTCACGTTACGCTCATAGAACTCATCAACTAAAGCAATAAAGCGTCTTGCTGCGTCATCTGAAGTCGCGCCCATTTGCAACACATCAGCCAGCAGAACCGTGTGATAAACCCTAGACAGTTCAATATAGTCATTCTGGCTGCGAGCCGACTGACAAAGCTGAGCAAACGTGCCGTGTAATACACCATCGCTTGCTTCGACTACATCAAGTTGACGGTGATTGACCTCAATCTGTTTGAGTTTCTCTTTATCTTCACCAACGAGCTGCGCGTAATATGTTTCGAGGTTGATGTTCGCTTGGCTATCCAGCGGGTAATGATAGATCTCAGCCTGTTCTAACGTACGAAGACGATAATCGATTCCGCTATCGACATTAAGAATATGGCAATTGCCTTGAATAAGCTTAATAGCGGGTAAGAAGCGAGCTCGCTGCAACCCATTACGATACAAATCCGCAGGTGGAATATTAGAGGTCGCGACTAAGATAACGTTGCGAGCGAATAACTCTTGGAACAAAGTGCCTAAGATCATGGCATCCGTGATGTCTGAAACAAAGAATTCATCAAAACAGATAATATCCGCTTCTTCTTTCAACTTATCTGCGACTAAAGGCAACGGGTCGCTAACATTACCTAGCGCCCTTAGCTCATCATGGACTCGATACATAAAGCGGTGAAAATGAACACGCATTTTTTTTGTGGTCGGTAAGGCATCGTAGAACGTATCCATTAAGTACGTTTTACCGCGCCCGACGCCACCCCAAAAATAGAGGCCTTTTGGTGGCTCTGGCAGTTCTGGCTTTTTGCCCATTAATTTCTGGAATCGAGTCAGTTGAGGAATAGGCGTATTCATGTAATCTTGGAATTGATGAAAGAGTTCATCTAAAGATTTAACGGCTTGCTCTTGTGCTGGATCTCTTTGAAATCCATGTTCTTTTATATCTTGTTCGTATTTTTTAATGGGATTCATGACGACATTTCCACAATGAAAGCAATATCAGACAGCAAATAAAAATGAGCCCAAACAGTACGAGATATGTCGCTATGCGGTGAAAAATGCAGCATCAAACTGCTAACTAGCGCACACGCATTTCTCTTTATACTGCGGCTTTCTCATAGTACCATGGAGCCGTATCACGTGTAACTAAGCAGTAACAAACATGTTAAAAAACAATAATAAGGAGCTGTTATGCCTTGGATGTATGCCGTTGCCGGTTTACTAGTCGGAGTTATTTTAGGGGTCGCTGTTTCTCGTCTCATGACACCTGAATACAAAAAACAAAAGAACGTACAGAAAGAATTAGATAGCGCAAAGTTTGCCCTTGAACAGCAGCGACAAGAGCTAGCTGACCACTTTGCGAAATCAGCAGAAATGTTGGACACCTTAGGTAAGGACTACACAAAACTGTACCAACACATGGAAAAAACAAGCTCAGAGCTGATCCCTAATTTGCCAGAGCAAGATAATCCATTTGTGAAAACAGCCGCAGCCCATTCGGACAAATCACAAGACAAGCCTTCAGTTAAAGAGGCGACACTTGAAGAACAACCGAAAGATTACGCTAATGGCGCAACGGGTTTATTTACAGAGCAGAAGAAAGAAATCATGGATGCTCCCGATGTTGTAACAGCAAAAGCATCGTAAACATTTAACACTTCTGTGAACTTTACAAAGGTTTTTGAGTCATAACTTTCACTCAGGTCATTTGAAACTTCTCATACTTATTAAACGTATAAGAGGGTTAAGACCTAAACTAGAGAGGAGTTTATGATGAAAAAACCTTTGCTTGCTTTATCGGTACTGACTTTAAGCTTAAGTTCAATCATCACCCCCATTCAAGCAACGGCCGCACTGCCATTAAGTGTGGGTAATGAACAATTACCAAGCCTTGCACCTATGCTTGAACAAGTGACCCCCGCTGTGGTTAGTATTGCCGTAGAAGGCAAACAGGTACAACGTCAGCAAATCCCTGAACAATTTCAATTCTTTTTTGGTCCAGAACAAACACGAGAACGCCCATTCCGCGGGCTAGGTTCTGGTGTGATCATTGATGCCAAGAAAGGCCATATTGTTACCAATTACCATGTCATCAATGGTGCCGACGATATCAAAGTAAAACTTCATGATGGTCGAGAGTACGATGCCGAGCTCATCGGCGGCGACCAGATGTCGGATATCGCGCTATTAAAACTCGAAACAGCCAAGAACCTTACCCAGATAAAAGTTGCAGACTCCGACAAGTTAAGAGTCGGTGATTTCAGTGTCGCTATCGGCAACCCATTTGGACTCGGTCAAACCGTGACATCCGGGATCGTTTCTGCTCTCGGTCGTAGCGGCCTAAATCTAGAGAACTTTGAAAACTTCATTCAAACCGATGCAGCTATCAACAGTGGTAACTCTGGAGGTGCGTTAGTGAATCTCAACGGTGAGCTGATTGGTATCAACACGGCTATCCTTGGCCCTAACGGAGGCAATGTCGGTATCGGCTTTGCAATCCCATCCAATATGATGAAAAACCTGACAGAACAAATTCTCGATTTCGGTGAAGTAAAACGCGGTATGCTGGGTGTTCAAGGCGGAGAGGTGACCTCTGAATTGGCGGAAGCGCTTGGTTATGAGTCCAGCAAAGGTGCTTTTGTTAGCCAAATTGTACCCGACAGTGCTGCGGACAAAGCCGGACTGAAAGCGGGCGATGTCATTGTCTCTATAAATGGTAAGCGCATTGATACTTTTAGCGAGTTAAGAGCCAAAGTCGCAACCCTCGGCGCAGGTAAACAGATCGAACTTGGTGTCGTTCGTGACGGAAAGAATAAGACCTTTGATGTAACTCTGGGTGAATCCACCAATAGTAAGACACAAGCTGAAAAGCTCCATGAAGGACTTGCCGGTGCAGAGCTCACCAACACAACCGACAGCGACTCAACGACAGGCGTCAAGGTATCAAGTGTCGCTCAAGGTTCGCCAGCAGAAGCCTATCAACTCCTTAAAGATGACATCATCATCGGGGTAAACCGCCAATCCGTTAAGAACCTTGCTGAATTTAGAAAGATTCTTGAAAAACAACCTGGCGTGTTGGCGCTTAATATCCAAAGAGGCGACAGGACTATCTATCTAGTTATTCGATAGTCATACGTCAGCGCAATTACAGGGAGGCTCAGTAAGTTTGCTTTAAACTTACTCAGTCTCCCTTTTCTTTAGATCAATCAAAATGCTATGCTTCACTCGTAATCAAGTCAGTCATCCATTGACGGATGCTCCATACCTTACTTGTTGAAGAGGGAAACATGCTGTCCTTTCTATTTCGTTCTATTTCCCTTGGACTTGTTTCAGCGGCGCTTATTCTTCTCGCATTTCCGAGCTTAAGATCAGGCATTGTTTCAGACGTCACTATCCCTAAAGTGGATAATATCGCCTCTCTTCAGATTTCATTTAACCAAGCGGTACGCCGAGCGGCACCTGCTGTGGTAAATATTTATAGCCGTAAATACGCAGAAAGCGATCGTAACAAGCTGCTGACTCAAGGCTTGGGGTCCGGAGTCATTGTCAGCGAAAAAGGCTACATCATTACCAACTTCCACGTTGTTGCTCAAGCTGACCAAATCGTCGTGGCACTTCAAGACGGACGAGTAGCCGCAGCGCAGCTTGTCGGTTCAGACAAGCGCACCGATATCGCGATACTCAGAGTCAGCGGTGACAACTTACCTGTGATTCCACTGAACCAAGATTACAAAGCAAACGTAGGCGACGTAGTACTGGCTATCGGTAACCCATACAATCTAGGCCAAACCACAACCTTTGGTATTATTTCGGCGACCGGTCGCTCTTCAATTAGTGCCGATGGTCATCAAGCCTTTATCCAGACAGACGCGGCAATCAATGAAGGTAACTCTGGTGGTGCACTCGTCAACTCACAAGGCGAACTGGTCGGCATTAATACGGCTTCTTTCCAACAAGCAACCGATATGGAAACCTACGGTATTTCGTTTGCTATCCCCTACCCACTTGCTAATAAAATCATGGAGAAGATCATCGCAGATGGTCGTGTGATTCGTGGATATATTGGTATTGACGGGCAAGATATCAATTCAGTAACGTCGCGCTTGCTTGGAAACAAGAACATTGGCGGCATTGTCGTACTGGGTATTGATCCTAACGGCCCTGCTGCGGATGCAGGCTTTGAAGCACAAGACATCATTGTCAGCATCAACAACACCCAAATTAACGGTCGACAAAGCGTGATGGACATCGTTACTGATTTGCGACCAGGCACTGTCATTGATGTTGGCATATTGCGCCAAGGAGAGAGTAAAACTCTTGAGGTTACGATTGCTGAAGATACTCGCCTGTAATTATATATTTATAGTTCCATATAACGCGGTGACTTGAACTCAAACTGTAAAATACAAATACAAAAAACCCAGCTCTCAGGCTGGGTTTTCTTTTATCCGATCATGGCATCAAACTAACATAGTCGCCTATGATTCACTTGGCTCATCGATATCAATGCGAGTAACTCGCTGCAACCCTCTAGGCAGTAAACCACCACGACGACCACGTTCACCACGGAAGTTTTCAAGATCCGCAGGTTTCAAGCCAAGCTTGCGTTTACCCGCGTAGATAGTCAGCGTTGCATTCTCAGGGATAGCCATTAGATGCGAGACAAACTCTTCACGCTCTTTTGCTTTCGCAGAAGGAATATTGATGATCTTGTTACCCTTACCTTTGCTCAACTGAGGTAGGTCTTTAATCGGGAACAACAACATACGACCTTGGTTAGTAATCGCCAGAATCTGGTTAGTGTCCAAGTCAGCAATCGGGCTTGGCAACATCACTTCTGAAGCTTGAGGCAAGTTAACTAACGCTTTACCGCTCTTATTCTTAGACAGTAAATCACTACCTTTACAAACAAAACCATAACCCGCATCAGAACCGACTAACCACAGCTGTTCATTCTCTCCCATCACCACTTGGCGAATAGACGTACCAGGGCTGACGTTCAAGCGACCTGTAATTGGCTCACCTTGGCTTCGCGCCGATGGCAGTGAGTGAGATTCAAGGGAGTAGCTTCGGCCATCACTGCCGAGGAACACCGCTTGTTGGTTACTCTTACCCTTAGTGCTTGCTAAGAATTTATCACCTGATTTGTAGTTCAAGCCTTCAGCGTCAACTTCATGCCCTTTAGCATGACGAATCCAACCTTTCTCAGAAAGCACAACCGTAATTGGTTCGCTTGGAACTAAGTCACGTTCTGTTAGCGCTTTTGCTTCAGCACGTTCAATCAACGGTGAGCGGCGATCATCGCCATATTTATCTGCATCTGCTTGGATTTCTTTTTTGATCAGCGTATTCAAGCGACGCTCTGAACCTAGTAGTTTTTCAAGCTTTTCACGTTCAGCTTCAAGCTCTTCTTGCTCAGCTCGAATTTTAAATTCTTCTAACTTAGCTAAGTTACGAAGTTTAATATCGAGAATCGCATTGGCTTGAATTTCAGAAATGTTGAAACGGTTCATCAAAACAGGACATGGTTCATCTTCTGTTCTAATGATTTCAATCACTTCATCAATATTTAGATAAGCGGCAAGTAAGCCTTCTAAGATGTGCAAACGTGCCAGTACTTTATCTAAACGGTACTGCAAACGACGGCGAACCGTTGTACGACGGAACTCAATCCACTCTTTCAGGATTTGAACTAAGCCTTTCACTTGAGGGCGATTGTCTAAGCCAATCATGTTCAAGTTAACGCGGAAGTTTTTCTCGAGATCAGTCGAAGCGAATAGGTGACTCATCAGTTGGTCACAGTCGATACGGTTCGAGCGAGGAACTACGACGATACGCGTTGGGTTCTCGTGATCAGATTCATCACGCAGATCGTCAACCATAGGCAGCTTCTTAGCTCGCATCTGGTTAGCGATTTGCTCAAGTAACTTCGCACCTGACACTTGATGAGGTAAAGACGTGATAACAATATCAGAGCCTTCCTTGTGCCACACCGCGCGCATCTTGATGCTGCCACGGCCTGTACGGTAGATCTTTTCGATGTCCGACTTAGGCGAAATAATTTCAGCTTCTGTCGGGTAATCTGGGCCTTGAATGAAACCCATCACATCTGGAAGTTCAGCTTTCGGCGTATCAATCAAATGAATCGCCGCGTTCGCCACTTCACGTACATTGTGAGGCGGGATGTCGGTCGCCATACCAACCGCAATACCTGTGATGCCGTTAAGCAAGATATGAGGAAGGCGTGCAGGCAACATCTGAGGCTCTTTCATCGTGCCATCAAAGTTGGGTTGCCAATCAACGGTTCCCTGACCTAATTCACCGAGCAGAACTTCCGCAAACTTTGACAGTTTTGCTTCGGTATAACGCATCGCAGCGAACGATTTCGGGTCATCCGGTGCACCCCAGTTACCTTGACCATCCACCAATGGGTAGCGGTAAGAGAAGGGTTGCGCCATCAGTACCATCGCTTCGTAACAAGCAGAGTCACCGTGTGGGTGGTACTTACCTAGAACGTCACCAACGGTACGAGCTGATTTTTTATATTTCGATGCCGCGGATAGGCCTAGCTCAGACATCGCATAGATAATACGACGCTGTACTGGCTTCAAGCCATCACCGATATACGGCAATGCACGATCCATGATCACGTACATTGAGTAATTTAAATAGGCATCTTCGGTGAACTTGCGCATTGGCAACTGTTCAACGCCATCATATGTAATTTCGTTAGACATCCATTATACCTCGGCCATATCACCGTTAGTCTGTAGCCATGTACGGCGATCATCTGCACGTTTCTTACCAAGCAGCATGTCCATCATCTCGTTGGTCGCGTCGTTGTCATCAATCGTTAATTGAACAAGGCGACGAGTATTTGGATCCATAGTGGTTTCACGTAACTGAAGTGGGTTCATTTCACCCAGACCTTTAAATCGTTGCACGTTGATTTTGGCTTTCTTCTGCGATAGTCGCTCAAGTACCCCATCTTTCTCTGAGTCATCGAGTGCGTAGAACACTTCTTTACCGCAATCGATACGATACAGAGGAGGCATTGCCACATAGATATGACCCGCTTCAACCAAAGCATGGAAATGGCGAGTAAATAGTGCACATAGCAGTGTCGCGATATGAAGACCATCCGAGTCCGCATCGGCAAGGATACAGATCTTACCGTAACGCAGGCCCGACAAATCATCGTTATCTGGGTCGATACCCAGAGCAACTGAAATATCATGTACTTCTTGTGAAGCCAATACTTGGTCTGCTGACACTTCCCACGTATTTAGGATCTTACCGCGAAGTGGCATAACCGCTTGGAACTCACGATCACGTGCTTGTTTAGCAGAACCACCTGCCGAGTCCCCTTCCACGAAGAAGATTTCGGTACGGCTTAAATCTTGAACCGAACAGTCGGTTAGCTTACCCGGCAGTGCTGGACCAGAAGCAATCTTTTTACGTACAACCTTTTTGCTTGCGCGCATACGACGATGTGCGTTAGCAATACAAGCTTCTGCAAGTAATTCTGCTAGCTGAGGCTTTTCATTCAGCCACAAGCTGAAAGCATCCTTCACTACACCAGAAACAAACGCAGCAGTTTGACGAGAAGATAAGCGCTCTTTTGTTTGACCTGCAAATTGTGGATCTTGCATCTTCACCGATAGAACGTAAGAACAACGGTCAAAGATGTCATCACCCGTTAGCTTAACGCCACGAGGCAACAGGTTACGGAATTCACAGAACTCACGCATCGCATCAAGCAGACCTTGGCGAAGACCGTTTACGTGCGTACCACCTTGCTTAGTTGGTACTAAGTTCACGTAACTCTCGGTGATCATATCACCGCCTTCAGGCTGCCAAATGATCGCCCAGTTCGCCATTTCCGTTTCAGCAACGAATTCGCCAACATAAGGTTCTTCAGGCAATAAGGTATAACCTTTCACACCTTCAGCAAGGTAGTCTTTTAGACCATCTTCATAGAACCATTTATGCTCTTCACCACCAACCTTGTCGATAAAGGTGATTTCTAAACCAGGGCAAAGTACGGCTTTAGCTCGCAAGTTATTAATAAGGCGTAAAACAGAGAACTTAGAGCTATCGAAGTATTTTGGATCTGGCCAGAAATGCACGGTAGTACCGGTATTGCGGTGACCACAAGTGCCCGTAACCGTAAGGTCAGTTACGGCATGACCACCCTCAAGGGCGATTTCATGTACCTGACCGTCACGGCGAACCGTTACTTCAACACGTTTTGACAGCGCGTTTACCACCGAGATACCTACCCCGTGCAAACCACCTGAAAACTTATAGTTGTTGTTTGAGAATTTACCGCCTGAGTGGAGCTTAGTTAAAATCAGCTCAACACCCGAGATGCCTTTTTCAGGGTGGATATCAACCGGCATACCACGGCCATCATCGGTAACTTCTAACGATTGGTCAGCATGAAGCACAACTTTAATTTTCTTAGCGTGTCCCGCTAGTGCTTCATCGACCGAGTTATCAATGACTTCTTGGGCAAGGTGGTTTGGTCTTTCTGTCTCTGTATACATTCCCGGGCGGTGTCGCACGGGATCGAGACCTTCAAGTACCTCGAGGTCTTTTGCATTATATTGTTCAGTCATAATACGGAGTTTACTCAAAAAGTTTGCGTCTGTTCGCTGGCTCTAGTTTCACTAAAGCAGAATCATTACTATGAACCTTCATAGTAGAGCGAACGAGCGAAGTATTGGGGAATATAGTCTGGAAGCTGAGTAATGATGTCAAGCTAGTTCAAAAACTAAGACATCAAACTATGATATTTCACCATTGATAGATGAAATAACAGGCAAACAAGAGAAAATCACTCTGTTGATGAAACAGATTAGAGGTTTAGAAAAGTGACGATTTGTTGTGGGTAACGTTCAAAATCAACAAAGCTATGATCCCCGCCCTCTTCTACTGTCTGTGTCGCACCTTGGTACTTCTCTACCGCTTGTCGGTAATCCAGAACTTCGTCTTCCGTTTGCTGAAGTAACCAGAAGTCACTCGGCTTAGCGATAGCCGGAACCTCTAACGCCTTCAGTTCATCGATATGCTTTGTTTCCAGTACATATCGTTCATCTGTGTATGGGTTTACTTGCTCACCTAAATAATCAGCCAGAAGCTCATACGGCTTCACGGCTGGATTTACAACCACCGCCTTGAAACCATAGTGGCTATTTAACCATGTTGAAAGATAGCCACCCAACGAGCTACCGACTAACGCGATCTGATATTGATCTTTATATTGCTCCACCAGCTGCTGTAAATGCAGAGCTGCTTGCTGAGGGAAGCTCGGTAGTTGAGGCGTTACGACTTTAATATCAGCGCGATGCTCCACACAGTAATCCGCCATCACATTCGCTTTGTGAGAACGTGATGAACTGTTAAAACCGTGAATATAAAGAAGCAGCGATGGCTTAGCGGTTTGCTGATTAAGGTCCGGCATATTAGTAACCACCTGCATCAAAGTCTGGCGAGAACTGCCCATTAGGCAAGCGGCGAACCTGCGTAGTTACCGTTCCATCTTGGTGCAATTCAATCTCTCGCCAGCCTGGAGATAAAGTATCAACCGCAAAGTCGTTCGAGTTTGGTTTGAATTGAACACAAGTCGATGGAGTTGCCATGACTTGTACACCATGATGATTGCGATTCATATCTTGATGAACGTGACCACAAAGTACCGCTTTCACATTGGTGTGCTGTTGAACCACATCCCAAAACTGCTCAGCATCTTTCAGGTTATGTTGATCAAGCCACGCACTACCGACCAGTAAAGGGTGGTGGTGCAGCAAAACCAAGGTGTTACGCTCAGGGAATTCAGTCAGCTTTTGTTCTAGTAGGTCAATCTGTTGATCACTAAGGCGCCCGTGAGGTACACCCACCACTTGCGAGTCCAGCATAACCATCTGCCAGTTATCGCCTAGCAAGACATGCTCAACACACTGTATTTGTGGTGATGGTAAAACACTGCCCATATTAGGCTTGAAGTCATGGTTCCCGGGTAGCCAGTAACATGGCTTTTCCAAAGGCTTTATCCCTGACTCAAATTTCTGGTACGACTCAGCACTGTGATCTTGAGAGATATCACCAGTTGCTAGAACCGCTTGATAGTCAAAGCCCTGACTAACAATACCATCGACTACAGCACGAAAGCTATCTTGAGTGTTGATGCTTAATAAGCTGCCATTGCTCGGCGCAAATAAATGCGTGTCCGTTAGCTGCACAAGCTTAATAGTGCTCTCATCAAATTTTGAAGTGTGTGATAATTCCAAAATAACAAATCCAGATACGTTACTGTTTAGACTTTAAAAGTGTTGTTTAAGTAGGTTCAATTAAAAGGCAATTGGGGTTCGGCTGATACCCGTTTTTAAACAAAACGTTAACCATTCCCCAAGAAATTTATTCAATTGAAATTTCTCGTCCTTTTGCAAAAGCTTAGTGTTGGGGTAGTCATATTTCGCTTTGACTCGCGAAAAATCCCCGCTAGCGCACACTTCTGCAACTCGAGCGTCGTGATATAGCCTGACAGACATTTTTGGCAAAGGAAACACTGGCATCGCGTCACTCTGACATATATCTATTAAAGTGGTGTATTTTGTGACCTCATTCACTGTCAATTGATACACCATATTAACGGCTTGGTAACAGCGAACGTCACCAACCTCATGCCCAACCGGTAACAGAGCGTTAAGTTTGGCATAGTTAGTCTCGTAAACTCGCATCAATTCAGCAAGATCAACGTGATACGGTTTTTTGACTGCTATATCTGGCATGACGTTAATCTATCCACTCTGACTGTAATTCTTGGTAGTTCAATTGTAGCCACTGTAGCGCAATGATCGTGGCACCATTTTCAAACACACCGTCTTTTACCAACTGATAAGCCGCTTCGCGACTCATAACTTGTACACGAATGTCCTCACCTTCGTAGTCCAATCCGTGTACCCCTTTGGCTGTCGTTGCATCAACACAGCCAACAAATACGTCGAGCTTTTCTGAACAACCGCCAGATGAAGGGTAATACGAAGTGATAGGCAATACAGATCCGACTTCAACGCCCGCTTCTTCCATCGCTTCACGTCGGGCGACATCTTGTGGTGATTCATCGGTATCAATAATCCCAGCAACAATTTCGTATTGCCATGGGTTCTCATGCTCTAGAGCACCAACACGGATCTGTTCAACGATCACCACTTCATCACGAATAGGATCATAAGGTAACAAAGCGGCAGCATGTCCACGTTCAAACATCTCGCGCTCTATTGGTTGGCTCCAGCCCCCCTCAAACAGCTTATGTTTAAATGTGTATTTAACCATTTTGAAAAAACCACGAAACAGCGTCTCTTTTGAGACTATTTCCACATCTTGAGGAGTAAACTCATGTCGTTGATTGTCATACTGTTGCATTTGGTACCTCACTAAGTGATCTTTATAGTTTACTCATTGTCCGAGTTAACTACCAAGGATAAGGTTCAACTTTTTATATAAAATTTATAATTAAAGTTAAGTTTTAAAAAATAAATATTGCACAAGTGGATAGTTAAATGTAAAAAAGTGCAAAGTTTCGAGTAAATTACCACCAAACTGGGTTAAACTCTTTTGAAGAAAATTCCATTAAAGGCAGGAATAGGAAAATGAAAAAACTGCTTCCACTATTTATCAGTGCAGCAATCGGCAGCCTGAGTTCATCAGCTTTTGCTGATACGCTAGCTGAAGTTTACGACCAAGCAAAACAGAACGATCCACAACTTCTTCGTTCCGCAGCGCAGCGCGATGCCGCTTTTGAAGCAGTAACGTCAAGCCGTAGTGATTTGCTACCACAAATTGATTTAAGAGCTAACTACGATATCAACCGTGGTGATTTAAGCGATAAAAACAATGACAATAACCAATGGGGAGCTGGGATTTACTTTTCTCAAGAGCTCTACCAACGCTCTTCATGGATCACGCTAGATACGGCAGAGAAAACTGCTCGCCAATCTGATTCAGCGTACGCGGCAGAGCAACAAGCTTTGATCCTACGTGTAGCAACGGCATACTTTGAAGTACTTCGAGCTCAAGATAACCTAGAATTTGTTCGTGCAGAAAAAGCCGCTGTTGCTCGTCAACTAGAACAAACAAAGCAGCGCTTTGAAGTAGGTCTTTCAGCAATCACCGATGTACATGATGCGCAAGCTCAGTACGATGGCGTTTTAGCTGATGAAGTTTTAGCAGAGAACACTCTGATTAATAACTACGAAGGTCTACGTGAGATTACAGGTCAGGAACACTCTAACCTAAGCATCCTAGACACTGATCGTTTCTCAGCAAGCAAATCTTCTGAATCTGCAGCAGCACTTGTTGAACAAGCAGAGCAAAAGAACCTGAGCCTTTTAGCATCTCGTATTTCTCAAGATGTAGCGAAAGATAACATCACACTAGCAAGTTCTGGTCACCTACCAAGCTTGACGTTAGATGGTAGTTACTCTCTTGCGGATCAATCAAATAGCTCAAATAATTACGACCAAGATAACCTAAACCTAGGTTTGAACTTAGTTGTACCTCTATATACGGGTGGTAATACAACTTCTTTGACTAAACAGGCTGAATACAACTACGTTGCAGCAAGTGAAGATCTAGAAGCCACTTATCGTAGCGTTGTAAAAGACGTTCGTGCATTCAATAACAACATCACAGCTTCGATCGGCGCTCTACGCGCTTACGAACAGTCTGTTGTCTCTGCTCAGTCTGCTCTAGAAGCAACAGAAGCAGGTTTTGATGTCGGTACTCGTACTATCGTTGACGTACTAGATTCGACTCGTCGTCTATACGATGCGAACAAAAACCTTTCAGATGCTCGTTACAACTACATCCTAAGTGTGCTTCAGCTTCGTCAAGCCGTCGGTACGCTAAGCGAACAAGACATCGTTGATGTAAACGCAGGTCTAAAAGTAGCAAGTAAGTAATTCTTAATTACTCAGTTACCGTTACAAAAATGCCGCTCATTGAGCGGCATTTTTATTATCTATTGAAAGCTAATTCTCAGCCTAACTCAAAGGTTAAGCCTTGAGACTAGAAAACGAGAAGGCTAAAAGTTAGCCTCGACCACCTTTAATCGCTTTAATGATTTCAGTCGTAGAGCAACCATCTTCAAAGTTAAGTACTTTCACTTCACCACCAGCCGCGATCACTTCTTCACCACCAGCAATCTCTTCAGGTTTGTAATCACCACCTTTCACTAGAATGCTTGGTAGAACCTCAGAGATCAAACGTTGAGGTGTATCTTCAGAAAACGGAACCACCCAATCAACAGCGCCTAAGCCAGCCAATACCGCCATACGACGATCAGTTGGGTTCACAGGGCGACCTGGACCTTTCAAACGTTTGACTGATTCATCGGTATTCACTGCAACGATCAAACGATCACCCAGCTCAGCCGCGTGGTTCATGTAAGAAACATGGCCGGCATGCAGAATATCAAAGCAGCCATTGGTCATAACCACTGTCTCGCCTTTCGCACGAGCACGCTTCACCGCTTCAACCAGTGCCGCTTCAGAGATCACGCCGTAGTCAGTGTCTTGGCTACCATGAATCGCTTCCGCTAATTCAATCGTAGACAACGTCGATGTACCAAGTTTGCCAACTACCACACCTGCAGCAGCGTTCGCTAATGCACACGCTTCATCCAGTGGCTTACCAGCAGCAACAGAAGCCGCGAGTACCGAGATCACCGTATCACCCGCGCCTGTCACGTCATACACTTCTTTCGCTTGAGTCGGCAAGTGGAATGGCGCCTGATCTTTACGAAGTAGCGTCATACCATGCTCGCTGCGAGTCACTAACAAAGCTTCAAAGTCGTATTTTTCGATCAAGGCGATGCCTTTCTCGATAAGATCTTCTTCTGATTTGACCTTACCTGCAACCAGCTCGAACTCAGCCATATTTGGCGTAAGCAAAGTTGCACCACGGTATCGCTCTAAATCAGCACCTTTCGGATCGATAAATACCGGAACCTTTGCTGCGCGTGCTTTTTGAATAAAACTTTGCACATGCTCCAAGGCACCTTTTGCGTAATCAGATAGGATCACCGAACGTACATTAGGAAGCGCTTGTTCCATGCGAGACAGAACTAACTCAGGATCCGTGTTCTCGAATTTGTCTTCAAAATCAAGACGGATCAGCTGTTGACCTCGGCTCATTACTCGCAGTTTAGTGATAGTTGGGTAATCGTCCAACTCAACAAAGTCGCACTTAACATTGAGCGCTCCTAAGGTGTTTTTTAACACCTCAGCGGGTTCATCTTTACCAGTTAAACCAACGACATGAGCATGACCACCAAGAGAAGCAATATTCATTGCTACGTTGGCAGCACCACCAGGGCGCTCCTCGTTATTTTCTACTTTCACAACGGGTACAGGTGCTTCTGGTGAAATACGGCCAGTTGGACCATACCAGTAACGATCAAGCATTACATCACCGACAATAAGAACACCTGATTGGCTGTAGTCAGGTAGAATTGGTTTCATTATTGATCTCCAAAAATCAAATCTGGCTAGAGTCTAGCACACTGATTACAGAGGCTAAACCATAGAAAAATTAGCAAACGCTTACCGAAATAAGGGCTGTGTCATACAAGCCATAACTAGGGTTAAGCTTCCATCCACTGCTTCCATGCTTGAACAACATGTTCTCTTTCCATCTCAAACTTCTCAATCGCCACATCCGCATCAAGGTTGAGTAGATTACGGTGATGGATTTCATCTCTTAACGTCGTATAGACGTTGGTTAATGCCATGCCTTGCTGCTCGTCCATAATCCCCTGTGACAACAGGCTTTCAAAGATTCGTACATTGTCACACCAACGGGTGAGCTTAGGTTTTTCGTTGCTGTATCTCAGCACTAAGTATTGCGCCAAAAACTCAATATCAGTAATACCGCCCGCATCTTGTTTCAACATGAATCGATCGGCTTTTTTACCGCCTAAATGACCGCGCATTTTTTCACGCATATCCACAACGGACTTTTTGAGTGTTGCCTCATCACGAGCCAAGCACAGGACCTCATGGCGAGTTTTGTTGAATGCCGAAGCCAATAAGTCATCGCCGTAAATCATGCGAGCGCGAGTTAGAGCTTGGTGCTCCCAAGTCCACGCATCATTGTGCTGATACTCGTCAAAGGCATCCGTTGGACTAACCAATAGACCAGAGGCACCAGAAGGGCGTAGACGAGTATCGACCTCATACAAAATACCTGAAGCGGTTCTCGTTGAGAAAATATGAATAATTCGTTGTGCCAACCTTAAATAAAACTGGCGTCCATCAATCTCTTTCTTACCGTCAGTATAGATGTGTACCGGGCAATCGTGCATGAACACAATATCGAGATCGGAGTTATAGCCCAGCTCCCAGCCGCCAACTTTGCCATAACCAACAACCGCAAAGCCGCGGCCTTCACGATCTTTGACATGAGTCGGTTCACCAAACTTGGCCGATACTTGTAACCAAGCTTGGTTAATACCCGCCTCAACAATCGCTTCGGCTAAATAGGTCAGGTGATCACTGACCTTCATAACAGGTAATGCGCCCGCAATATCCGCGGCAGCAATTCTCAGGATACAAGTCTGCTTAAACTGACGCAGACCTTCCATCTGTTGCTCCATATCATCTTCAGGAATTCGAGCTAGGTAATCTCTCAGCTCAGTCTTGTAAGACTCTAAAGGTACTGGATTATAGAGTTGTTGAGGGTCAATAAGTTCATCTAATAGAATTGGATAACGGCCAAGCTGCTCCGAAATCATCGGGCTCGCAGTACATAAACGAACTAACTGAGTTAACGCGGCTGGGTGCTCATCCAATAGCTCAAGGTAAGTGGTACGCGTGACTATTTTATGGAGAAGGTGCAACACTCGAGACAAACCAAACTCGGCATCCTTGGCGGTGTACAACGCCTGGAACACTTTAGGCATCAAGCGATTTAAAACCTCTCGCCCACGTGGTCCAAGGGTTTTCTTCGCTAAATCCGCTTTAAACTGGATAATGGTTTTCGCCGCTTCCAGCGGGTTAGCAATCGCGATGTCATGCTCAAGAACCTGCTCAATCACGTCTTGTTTATGGGCCATATCCCACAGTTCACTAAAGTGACTCGCGATTGGATTGGCGTCATCTTCATCGACACCAATCAGATCTTCGAACACAGTATGTACATTCGCCATATGAACACGAGTTGCCGTAATCAAACTATCCCAATCAGAAAATTGCATTGCGACAGCGAGCTGAAGTTGCTCGATCTCACCATCTGGTAAGGTTTGAGTTTGCTTGTCAGACATCGCTTGCAATAAGTTTTCAAGGCGACGTAAAAACAGGTAGGCCTCACGTAAATGACCGACTTCTTTGGTCTCTAATAAATTGAGAGACTCAATAGCACTTAACGTTTCTAGTAACCCTCGACCACGCAGACTAGGCTCGCGCCCACCACGAATCAATTGAAAAACTTGCGCAATAAATTCAACTTCACGAATACCACCAGAACCAAGCTTGATGTTATTGGAGAGGCCACGACGGCGAACTTCACTGCTGATCATCGACTTCATTCGACGCAGAGATTGAATGGCACTGAAATCGATATAACGACGAAACACAAACGGGCGCAGCATCTGGCGAAGCTCTTGATATTCAGGGTACATTTCACTACCCATCACTCGTGCCTTAACCATCGCGTAGCGTTCCCAATCTCGGCCTTGTTCTTGATAGTAATCTTCTAGCGCAGCGTAACTCATGACCAGTGGACCACTCTCACCGAATGGACGCAGACGCATGTCTACTCGATAACAGAATCCATCAAAGGTTTGCTGATCAAGCGCCTTGATAATCCGTTGCCCTAAACGCGTGAAAAATTGGGCGTTGGCGATACTTCGTCGTGCCCCTTGGGTTTCACCATTTTCAGGGTAAGTAAAAATCAGATCGATATCAGAAGAGAAATTAAGCTCACCGCCACCGAGCTTGCCCATACCGATGATCAACATCGGCTGCGCTTCACCCTGATCATTACAAGGTGTGCCCCACTCTTTACAGCAAATATCGTACTGCCACTGATAGGTCTCGAAGATCATCGCCTCTGCCAACATCGATAGATGGCTTAAGCTCTGCTCTAGATCCCACTCGCCCAAAAAATCACGCCAAGCAATGTAGGTCATTTCTCGATTACGGAATTGACGCAGCACACGCTGGCCACTCATTTCATCGGCACAACCTGAAAGTAACTCGGCTAATCGCTGACGATACCCTTCAGCACGCTCTTCACATGCCAGCATATCAGGTAGAGAGTTGGATAAAACCGTATCACGCTGTAAGCAATCAGCAACAAAACAACTTAAACCGAGTACACGTTTAAGATCTTTAATCATTGGCTCTGGCCAAGCATTGATGGCTTCACTTTGATGCTCTAATAATTGCTCAAAAGCAGACTGGGAATGCGTGGTGAGTTGAGAAGGCAATGGCATGTTTCTTCCTTGTGTAAGCTGCGCGCCGAACAATTGGTTCTGTTCTTTAGTAAATAGTTTTAACAGGCAAGTTTAACAACGAGCTTTGAGAACCTGTTTTAATATCTAAGGATAAGTTATACCAAAGTTACGCCAATAAAAAACGCCCACATTAGCAATGTGGGCGTTTTATCGGTTAACTTATCGAATCGGGTCTTTCCTAGCTATCGAATACTAGAAGTACCTCTGAGGAATAAAAGCCAAGACCCCATGATTAAACCTTAAATTGTTTAATCTTACCGTCCAGTTCTTGCGCGTTGGTTTCCATGAGCTGAGAAGTCTCTAACAGTTCACCAACGACCACTACAGACGCTTCAACAAGCTCACGAACATTCGTTAGGTTAACACTCATCTCTTCAGCAACACTGCTCTGTTGGCCTGCAGCGGTCGCTATCTGGAAGTTCATATCATTGATTTGGTTGACTTGGCTTACGATGCCATCTAGCTCTGAACCAGCATTGGTTACCAGATCAACGCCTTCAGCCGCTTCTACAACACTCTTCTCCATCAGCTCTACGGCAGAGTTAGCGCTGCTTTGTAGGTGACTGATCATATCTTGAATTTCTACTGTCGCTTGTTGAGTACGCTGCGCAAGGTTACGAACCTCATCGGCAACAACCGCAAAACCACGTCCCGCTTCACCTGCACGCGCGGCTTCAATCGCTGCGTTCAGTGCTAACAGGTTCGTTTGTTCTGAAATACCTTGGATAGTACCCACAACGCTACCAATTGAGTCAACGCGCTCTTCTACTTGGTTTACCGCTGCTGCAGATGCTGCGATATCTGAAGATAACTCACTCATCTTAGAAACTGAGCCTTGAACGAACTTCTGACCGGTCAATGCTTGGCCTGATGCCTGTTCAGTCAATGAAGAAGCACTTTGCGCATGCTCAGCGACAGTTTGCACGGTAGACGTCATCTCACTCATAGCTGTCGCTAGCTGATCGATCTCGTTGAACTCTTCTTGAGCCGAATCTTTGGTTTCTGACATGCTAATGGTCATCACTTCTGTCAGAGCGAATAGCTCGTCAGAAGAAGCCACTTGAGTTTTGATCATGTCGTTCAGTTGGACGCGAGTTTTTTCAAGCTCGCGTGCCACATCGCCGTATTCATCTTTACAGTCCATTTCAATCGGCACTGA
Organism: Vibrio sp. L5-1; assembly: GCF_021728315.1. Classification (NCBI taxonomy): domain Bacteria; kingdom Pseudomonadati; phylum Pseudomonadota; class Gammaproteobacteria; order Vibrionales; family Vibrionaceae; genus Vibrio; species Vibrio sp. L5-1. Next base: position 90,111 of record NZ_JAKKCQ010000007.1, read on the forward strand.
TAGATTCTTATCGGCCATGGTTTTAATGGCGTCATTAAGGTACTGAGTTTGGCGAAGCATAACGCGCGCCGCCGCTAATAGAAGAACCACAAACACAATGATCATCAAGGCTGTTTGCCAAGCCACTTGAACTAGGTAAGTCTCATAATGCTGCTGCGCAACTTGCGCATTATTGGTTACAGCAAGTAATGAATCGTAAAACGTACTTGCGTCCCATAACTGCTTCGAAATGATCAAGATAGTGCTGAATATCATCAGCATGACCATTTTTGGAACGAGACGAACGTCAGAGATTATCCTTTCCCACGGCTTGAATGACAGTTTAGTCATTGTCAGTTCTCCATTAATTCTTATATATTGATGGCTTCTATATCCGCGAGGTGGCTATTTCAGTCAAAGTTCGCGATTTATTTTGAGCCTCGTATGAATGTTAAATAGTATCAAAGACACAACCAAGCCGATGAGCTTATTATCACTGATTCTCTCTTTCTTAGCGTTATTTGTGATCTCAGGCTTATTGTTTGCACCGATTGATAAAGAATCAAAACAAGTTCTTATCGGCCTCGATTTTATAATCTGTAGTGTTTTTCTTTTTCAGCTCACGATTGATCTATTGAGATCACAAAATAAGAAAGAATATCTAAAAGTACACTGGATCGATTTCTTAGCAAGTATCCCAATGATCGAACCACTTCGTTTCGCTCGCATTTTTCAGATCCTGCGTGTCATTCTTGTGCTCCGCTCGGGTAAACGTGTTTTTAGAGAGCTGTTTCGTAATCGCAAAGAAACTACCCTCGCCTCAATTATTCTGCTGCTGGTTATTCTCCTAACCATAGGAGCAGGAACAATCCTGCTGTTAGAACACAAAGATCCCAATGCCAACATTACCACTGGCCAAGATGCTTTGTGGTGGGCTTTCGTTACCATCAGTACCGTAGGGTACGGCGATCATTACCCCGTGACGAACTCAGGGAAATTAGTCGCCTCTCTGGTGATCATTTGCGGTGTGGGTGTTTTTGGTATGATTTCAGGCTTGATTACTTCTCTGATCACCTCCCCCACTCACCATGAGAATCAACGAGCAGAAAACAAAGAGAAGCATCTTGAAAAGATCATAGAGCAACAACAAAAAATACTAGAGCGACTAGAAAAGCTCGAGCAACAAACAAAAAAATAGGGCCGAAGCCCTATTTTCAAATTCATACTTATACTGATATCGGTATTGAGTTTAGTCTTGCCAGTATGGCTCAACCTCAACGCTGATTTGTCGTGTCTGCTCCATCGCATGCAGAATAGACACTTCTTGGCGAGCCAACCAACGCTCTAGCTGAACTTTCTCATCGCCTTCCAACTTCTCAGTCAAAGGCTCCAATGTTTTGAGTGCCAGCAAGTCATCAATGCCTTGCACCATATCGGCCCATGGCAAGCGGAAGCTGTTTCGTTCATCGTCATTATACAAACTCGCGAAACCAACGCCAGAATACAAATTACGCATCAAACGGTATTGCTGATCAATATACGCTTGGCTGGTCATCACTCGCTCTGGCGGGAAAGCTTCCATCAAATCGGCCCATGTACGATCGAGTTGCTGCACGGAAAACCATTCGATACCACGAGCCATTTGCTCACGTGCTTTTTCATCTAAGAAAGGTTGCCAGCCACGAGACAAGATCCAACGGCTAAGATCTAATAATAACCCGGTGTATCGAGCAGAACTCAACAAGGTCAGCAGGTCTTCACGATCTGGCAGTTGCTCTTGCATCTCTTTAAGCTCAGCGACCAAGAACTTACGTGCATCTAGCTTACGCAGCACGTGGCCTTTATCTTCGAGCAAATCTTCGAAGTGGTCATAACTTTTTAGCCAATCAAGTTCTTGCTCAAGCCACTTCAGTTCTTGGCGTAAAATAGCACTCGCGCGTCTTGGAACAATATCACCATAGATAGTGAAGGTTTGACGAATAAAACTTAACGAATGGCTTATCTCATGTAACGCTTCAATCGATTGACGCTCAGTAAAAATCTGCTCGTGAGAGTGCCAATGAGCGAGAGCATGCTCTAAAGATTGAATGAAACACGATTCAACAGTATCACTTTTGTCAGTATCAACTAAGGTCAAAGGAGTGACTTCATCTCCTTGATAACCTTGAGCAAGGCGGTAACCTTTAGCAGCTTTGCTGAGATTCCCCAAACGCATGCCACCTTGTTCGCAGAATTGACGAGACAATGTAAATAGAGCATCCGTTTGACCCGATTTAAGTTCCAATTCGACTTCGCAAATCGGTTCTTGCAGATCGCCTGACTCAACGAAGCCTTGGTCGAACGCAACCTCAACCTGGCTGCCATCTGGCATACCAATCAACCACTGCTCACGAGTGAAGTTGGTAGAGAACAGAGGAGTCAGCTCAGCTTGCAACGTTTCGATGTCTTTACCCGCTGGCCAGATATCCTCTGGATGTAGGGCTAGCTTAGGTTCATTGCTATCGTGTTCTGCATTGTATTCAGGCCTTTGATGCAGACCAGCAACCACACGACCAGCCGTCTTTACGGTTTGTACAAATACGTCATCAAAACGTCGAATACGAAAGCCAATATCGTGCTTACGTAGCCAGTTGTCAGGGGTGTCAAAGTAGATGTTACCTAGCTCGCGACAACTGTGCTGAAGTACTTTAGTTTCAGCAATTTTATTGCGTAAAGTCTCTGAAAAATCAGGAGAAACAAAAAACTTCAGTTCTATCTCGGTTTCCATAGTTATACCTTTCTGTGAAGATAGGGACAGGATATTGCCAATTTGAAAACTCAGCAAGTCAGAAATATCGCCCTTATGATGATCTAAAACAGTTTTAATGAGACATTGATTAGGTTAACATGCGCGACTTTGTAGCCATCGCTTAACATTTCACCATGAATATGGTGTATGTTGTTTTAAGGTTATTATTTATTAGGTTGGATGACCATGCCAGTAAATACAATTATGGGGTTATTTGCAAAGTCCCCAATTAAACCTTTGCAGCGTCACGTAGTATGCGTGAACGAATGTTGTTCTCACCTAGTTAATTTCTTTGAAGTTTCTTCAAAGGGTGACTGGGAGAAAGCATCAGAAATTCGAGCTCAAATTTCTCACCTTGAGAAAGAAGCTGACGTACTAAAACGTGAAATTCGCCTTAAACTTCCTCGTGGTTTGTTTATGCCAGTTGATCGCACCGATATGTTGGAGCTATTAACTCAACAAGACAAACTCGCAAACCTAGCGAAAGACATTGCTGGCCGTGTATATGGTCGTCAACTTGTCATTCCTGCTCCAATGCAAGAAAACTTCATCGCTTACGTTAAACGTTGTCTAGATGCAGCGAACCAAGCACAAAACGTAATCAATGAATTAGACGAATTACTTGAGACTGGCTTTAAGGGCCGTGAAGTAACACTCGTTGCTGAAATGATTCATCAGTTAGATGTAATTGAAGATGACACGGACGCGATGCAGATCGAATTACGCCAACAATTAATGGCGATTGAAGACGATATGAATCCAGTTGACATCATGTTCTTATACAAAATTCTTGAATGGGTTGGTGGTATTGCAGATCAAGCACAGCGTGTAGGCGCTCGTCTTGAAGTAATGCTTTCTCGATCTTAAATCATACGCTAACTATATAACGAAGAGCATTTTTTAACCAAACCACTTATGCGCTGAGTATTCCTCTCGCTGAGCGGTTTTTTGCGTCTAAATTTGTTCCGCTTGTTATCAAACAACTAGGTATTACGATGGATATCCTTGCTAACTACGGCACTGTCCTGATTATTGTTGCAGCAGCTTTCGGTTTCTTGATGGCTATTGGTATTGGTGCAAATGACGTTGCGAATGCAATGGGCACTTCAGTAGGCTCTAAAGCTCTAACCGTAAAACAAGCGATCATTATCGCAATGATCTTTGAATTCGCAGGTGCTTATCTTGCGGGCGGCGAAGTAACAGACACGATCCGTAAAGGTGTTATCGAAACGTCTCTATTCGCTCATCAACCTGATGTACTTGTGTACGGCATGATGTCGGCGCTACTGGCTGCTGGTACATGGTTGCTTCTAGCATCATACATGGGCTGGCCAGTATCAACGACTCACTCAATCATCGGTGCAATCATCGGTTTCGCTTGTGTGTCTGTAGGTACAGAAGCTGTAGACTGGAACAGCGTTCAAGGTATTGTGGGTAGTTGGATTGTCACACCGTTGATTTCCGGCATCTTCGCCTATCTTATTTTTGTCAGTGCCCAACGACTGATATTCGATACAGAAAATCCGTTGTTTAACGCTAAGCGTTTTGTGCCTGTGTACATGTTCATTACTACCATGGTCATTGCACTTGTAACAATCAAGAAAGGTCTTAAGCACGTTGGCCTTCACCTAACCGGTACTGAAGCCTGGTTATGGGCAGCTGGTGTTTCTGCTCTAGTCATGGTTGGCGGTTACTTATACATTCAAAAGAAATTTGCTAATCGCGAAGAAGACCATGGCTTTGCTGGCGTTGAAGGTATCTTCAGCGTACTAATGGTTATCACCGCTTGTGCGATGGCATTCGCACACGGTTCAAATGACGTTGCGAATGCGATTGGTCCACTGTCTGCTGTTGTTTCAACGGTTGAGCACATGGGTGAAATCTCAGGTAAGAGCACTATCGCATGGTGGATTCTTCCACTAGGTGGTATTGGTATCGTTGTTGGTCTTGCTACCATGGGTCATAAAGTAATGGCAACCGTGGGTACTGGTATTACAGAACTAACACCTAGCCGTGGCTTTGCCGCTCAACTAGCAACGGCATGTACGGTTGTACTTGCTTCTGGTACTGGCCTTCCGATTTCAACCACGCAAACATTGGTTGGTGCGGTTTTAGGTGTCGGTTTTGCTCGTGGTATCGCAGCACTCAACCTAGGCGTTGTGCGTAACATCGTTGCTTCGTGGATTGTAACGCTACCTGCAGGTGCTCTACTTGCTGTTGTGTTCTTCTACGCAATTCAGGCTATGTTTACTATGTAATAGCCCTGGCGTTAGTAAATATTAGCGTCAGAAAACGGTGAGCTTCGGTAATGATATGTAAATACCATGTCATTATTGACTCAAACGCACAGAAAGGGAGGCTTTGCCTCCCTTCTTTGTTGCACCGCATAAAGAAACTAAATATTATTTGCTCATTGAGGCTGACTCATACGCCTACCCAATTTGAATCGTTAAGGGATTTACTGTGAAAAAACTGATTAGCTTAGTTTTGCTCGCAATGCTTGCGGCTCCAGCTGCCTTTGCACAAGACCGTTATATTGCTGACAAACTATTTACTTATATGCATTCTGGCCCAAACAACACATTCCGTATCATCGGTAGTGTTGATGCTGGTGAAAAGATTACTTACCTACAAACTAACAAGAGCACGGGTTACACCCAGGTTCAAGACAGCCGCGGCCGTAAAGGCTGGGTAGAAAGTAAGTTTGTAAGCACTCAAGAAAGCATGGCTCTGCGTATGCCTAAGCTAGAGAAAGAGCTGACTGAAGTTAAAGGCAAGCTAGCGAATGCTCGTCAAAGTGCTGACAGCGAAAAAGCTGGCCTAGCGAGCTCTCTAGACTCTCGTAACAAGCAAATTTCTGAACTTGAGCAAAACTACAGCGAGATTAGCCAACAACTTACGAGTTCTCAAACAGAGAACCGTGAGCTACGCGCTAAGCTAGACACTCAAAAAGATGATCTACTACTGAAATACTTTATGTATGGTGGTGGTGTTGCTGGTATTGGTCTACTTCTTGGCCTTGTCCTGCCACACATTATACCTCGTCGCAGAAAGTCACCAAACGGCTGGTCGTAAGCTGATCACTTTACCTGTTTGGCTTATCTTGCGCTAAACAGGGTAAATTCAGTATCGAATATCAAAAAGGAGCACCTCGGTGCTCCTTTTTATTTGTCTGTTCTCTAGGCCTTTGGGGCTATCTAACTTTTAGCCTTTCCACTCGTACAGAGCGGGGATTTCTATTTTCTGTTGATTGAACTCGATAATCACTGATTGTGGCTTAATCTCCAGTAATTGAATGTCTTGTCCAATCCAATCTCCTTGCGCCACTTCTTGGCCATTCACTTTTACCCAACGCTTGGTTTCACTACTCGAATACATGTGAGTTTGCAGGTCTAGCTTAGGTAATACCCCAGATAAACTATTGCTGTGAGACTCTAACTCTATGACCTGAGACCCTACCTGCCCTGCTGGACGTGAGTCCATTGGCTCAGGTGCGCTTTGTTGCTCACCCATCATTGATTCAAGCTTTAAGGCCAAATCGGGGGGTAACTCACTGAGATCTAGCCCTTGCAGTAAATCACTGTCCGATTGCAGAGCCGTATTCTCATTGCTTACACCTTGCTGAACCTCTTGCTGAGCTAGTGATAACTCTGACTCTTCTGATGTTCGCGCACGACTCTCTGAACTAGCCACAGGCACAATAGCCCCACCAGCGACATTCGTACTTTCAGAGCCAATCTGCGCATACACCTCTTGGCGTGGCAGTGCTTTCAAAGGTTGGCTTACTGGTGCTGGGCGAACTGCGAATAATACTTCATCTTCTGCATCCACTGACACAGCATCCACATTGGCTATATCAGCATCAACGATTTGAGGCTCAAGGTCTGATTGAGATTTTGATTCAGGTAGAGCTACATAGGTAGCTTGGCTAGCCGAATTTTTTTGTTGGTTATACGATTGATAAGCCAGAACACCACCCACCAACAAAGAAGGCACCAAGATAAGGAGTAGCCCCATGGCTAACGATGAGCCTCGTTTATTGCTAATCCCTTTAACAGAACTTGGCACATGATGATTTTGGTAGCCTTTGAAGCTGGGGCTATTAAAAGATGATTGTTTAAGAGACGCTTGGTTAAGAGGCGGCTGCTTAGCAGACGACTGATTAAGCTCATGCATAATGCGTGACATTAACTTGCGCCTCCATCGAGTGACATCAACTTAGGCGAGTCGAGTTGAGCCAATCTTTGTAATCTTGCCAGCGTGCGTTTTCCTGCAATGCCATCGACTGACATGCCTTGCCACATTTGAAACGCTTCAATTTTCATTTTTAACTCATAGTCAAATACATCACTGCCCGATACGTCTTCACCCAAAACTTCAGACAATAGCAGATCAAGTAGTGCAATCGCCTCACCTTGATAACCCTCTTTGAGCGTCTCTCTGAGTGGCTGTTTCCAAATCGCGACATAATCACCTTGCCAGATTTTCTTTAAGGTACGCTTAGGCATCACCAAAAGCTTTTCGTTAACGAGGAGCTCGACAGACTCCTCAGACGCACCATAAAGCACAGCAAACACTGGCTCTTGAACGATATTCAGATTAAGGACCACGGGTACGCCAAGATCTAACAATGTATCCAAATTTGACTGTTGTTGCTCGCACACAAATACACTTTGCGGCTCACTTAAGCACAAGCCATCACGCAGTGAAGACTGATATCCCCAGAGCGTATACAAGTCCTTAATAGCGAGAGAACGATTGGTTCCCTGCATCAAGTGCTGTTGAATATCTTGTGGTAAAGCAAACTTGGAAGGTTTTGGCTCAGCAACCAACTGAGGTTCATTCGCCACCAAAGAGCGCTGAGTCTGTGCAGACACTTCTGTTTTCATTTCACTTGAAGTCTCAGCCGACTGCCATGAATTGATATAGCTTGGAGCAAAATTAAAGGTCGCCATTGCGAGGCCGACACTTAATGTAGCAATCCCAGCGTATTGGAATAACTTGGGTACTACGTGAGAAGCTCGAGGCTTTTCGACATGATACACATCGGCCTGAAACGACATAACTTGCTGACACGCTCGGTTAACCGTTTCATTGTTCGGTAATGGCTCACCATCATGAAAAGCCAATTGCAGGGCTTTGTCACACACCAAGTTAATGAGCCTTGGAATACCATGAGTATATTGGGCGATCAACTTGATTGAACGATTCGAAAACAGCATCTGCTCGCCACCCGCCGTTTCTAAACGAAACGCGATGTACTTGCCTGTCTCTTCAGTATTAAGAGGCAGTAAGTGATAGCGACCTGTAATGCGCTGTGCTAGCTGACGTAATTGAGTGGTTTGTAAGTGCTGTTGTAATTCCGGCTGGCCGACCAACAGTACTTTTAACAGCTTGCGACTGTCGGTTTCTAGATTGGTTAGAAGGCGTAGCTGCTCCAACACATCGGCTGCGAGATGTTGGGCCTCGTCAATTACCAATAAGGTTTGAATGCCTTCAGCATGACTATCGAGCAGGAAATGATGAATGGCCTGACTCAGCTGTTTCAACGATGCTTGTTCAGGGTACTCAACCTCAAACTCATCACAGATAGCTTCCAGTAAATCCGTATTCGAAAACGTAGGGTTAAGTATAAGGCCAGCTTGAGTCTGATTATCGAGTGATGACAACATCGCTTTGGCGACCGTTGTTTTTCCTGTACCGACTTCACCAGTAAGCATCGCAAAGCCCCCACCTTCGCCTAAACCGGCTTGTAGGTTCTGCATCGCTTCTTGATGGCGCTGACTTAAAAACAAGTAGCGAGAATTTGGTACAATCGAAAATGGCATCTCAACGAAGCCAAAATATTCCTTATACATGTGCTGCCCTATAATTACGATTAATGGAAAGTACCATTGCTTGCAGTAAAGTCCAGCAGTGATAAAACATTTCGAGGTGATAAGTTGCAAATATACGATAGCCTACCAAAAGAGAATGGGCTACAACGCTACCTAGTCGGTGGAGCAGTGCGCGATAAGCTGCTCAACATTGATAGCTATGATAGAGATTGGGTCGTGGTAGGGAGTACCCCTCAAGAGATGGAAAACCTTGGCTTTACTGCAGTGGGCAAAGACTTCCCCGTATTTTTACACCCAAAGACCAAAGAAGAGCATGCACTGGCTCGTACCGAGAGAAAGTCAGGTTCTGGTTACACAGGCTTCGAATGTTACTTTGCTCCAGACGTGAGTTTGGAAGAAGACTTGATGCGCCGAGATTTAACGATCAACGCGATCGCTCAAGATGACAAAGGCCAGCTTTACGATCCTTACCATGGACAGAAAGATCTGTCTGATCGAGTTTTAAGACACGTCTCAGACGCTTTTGTTGAAGATCCTCTGCGTGTGCTGCGTGTGGCTCGCTTTGCTGCGAAGCTTCATCACCTTAACTTCACGGTTGCACCAGAAACTATGCTGATGATGAGCGAAATCGTTCAATCCGGTGAACTGGCACATCTTACGGCAGAGCGAGTTTGGCAAGAGTGGCATAAATCCCTTAGCACTCCGCATCCTGAAGTGTTCCTTTCTGTACTGAAAGAGTGTGGTGCATTGGCTGTTGTGTTGCCTGAAATTGACGCGCTGTTTGGTGTACCTCAACCTGAAAAATGGCACCCTGAGATCGACACGGGCATCCACACTCTGATGGTTGCTCAACAAGCTGCGCGATTAAGCTCATCATTACCCGTGCGTTTTGCCGCTCAAGTACATGATTTAGGTAAAGGCGTCACGCCAGAAAGCGAGTGGCCAAGCCACAAAATGCATTGCCATACAGGTTTAAAAATCATTAAGAAGCTGTGTGAAAGAGTCAGAGTGCCCAATGAATTCAGAGATCTCGCACTGTTAGTTTGCGAGCAACATTCTAATATCCACCGTGCAGGCGAGCTCAAGCCAACCACCTTTCTCAAGGTTCTGAACAAGTTTGATGTTTGGCGTAAACCAGACAGACTCAACGACATACTGCTTTGCTGCCAAGCTGATCACGCTGGCCGTAAAGGGTTAGAAGCTCAGCCTTACCCTCAAAAAGCACGTTTTGAAGTGGCTTACCAAGCGGCGCTTCAAGTCGAAGTCAAAGCGATAATTGCTGATGGTTTTCAAGGCAAAGATATTCGAGAAGAACAAGAAAAGCGTAGAGCTGTCGCAATTGAAAACGCCCTATCAGAACTTGCTGATCAATAAGCTTTATAACGCTGATTACCATGCATTAAAAAACCCGCGACTAGGCGGGTTTTTCCGTTTCAATCTGTAGGACGAAACATTTGTCTACGTAAGGCAAATGCTACTGCATCATCAAGAAAGCAAATAGACCAAAACCTAGAATCAGGCGGTAGATAACAAACGGTGTCATACCCATACGTGAGATCAGCTTCAAGAAGAAGTGAATACAGATATAAGCACTGATGAAAGAAACCACGATACCCGTTAGCAAGGTGCCAACATGGATAGGGTCACCACTGGTCACTAACTTCAAACCTAAGTAACCACCCGCCAGAGTGATGATTGGGATAGACATCAGGAAAGAGAATCGAGCCGCGGCTTCACGTGTGAAACCAAGGTAAAGCGCCGCAGTAATCGTCGCGCCCGAACGAGACGTACCTGGAATAATCGCCATTGCTTGAGCAAGACCAATAAACAACGCTTTTTTCCAACCCGCTTGGTATTCATCATCACGTAGACTTGAGTTCTTATCTACCCACCATAACAACAGACCAAACACGATAGTGGTCGTGGCAATCACCCATGCACTGCGTAAGTAAAGCTCGACAATATCTTTCATCAGCAAGCCAAAAATACACGCTGGAATCGTCGCGAGAATGATCATCCACGCTAACTTAGCTTCTTTACTACGATCGCCTTTAAATACCGAACCAAAGAACGCGCTCAAAAGAGAGACCACTTCTTTGCGGAAATAAATAACCACAGCAGCCAGAGTACCGACATGGACTGCGACATCAAAAGCCAAACCTTGATCTTCCCAACCTAAAACAGCAGAAGGAAGAATTAGGTGTGCAGAGCTGGAAATAGGTAGAAATTCAGTAAAGCCTTGTACCAACGCCAACAAAAACGCTTCAAAATAACTCATTACTTACCTTAAAAATTATAGTTTTATGTCTACGACAGAGAGCGAGTCTAATTGCTGCATCTTCTGCCATATTTCACCGACGGTTCGTCCGTCTTGCGGGATCACTCTCGCAGGACAGAGATCATAAAGTGGTTGTGTTACAAAAGGATATTTATAGATATCACTGCGTGGTAATTCTGGTTCGCTCACAGAAATCACCTCTCCAAACAACACAATATCAAGATCGAGCTTTCGGTCTTCAAGTTTATGTGCATCTTGAGAACGACCCCATTTAAACTCAATTTTACGCAGTTGCTGTGAAAATTCAGTCAATGAAAGTGATGTGTCGAGTTCTATCACAAAGTTATAAAACGGGTGGCTTTTAAACCCCACAGGCTCACAGTGATAGATTTTAGAGCATTTAAGGTTAGTCCCTAACGATTGAAGCTCTGTCCATGCCACCCTTGCATGCTTGTCGCGGTCTATGTTCGTGCCAACACCAACATAGGCTATTGTCATGCTTGACCTCGTTCGATGATCACACCCACAGCTTTCGCTTGTGGCACTGCGCCAGGTTTAGCCAAACGGATCTTAATCCAAGGTACTGAGAACTGAGTCATGATCAATTCAGCGACTTCTTCTGCTACACGTTCAACCAATAGGAAGCGACCATTAGCAATATGGTCTAATACCGCAGTGCTCACTGTCGAATAGTCCAAAGCATCGACTACATCGTCACTTTTTCCCGCAGGGCGATTGTCATGAGCCATTTCAATATCAAGCACAAGTTTTTGTTTAATCTCTTGTTCCCAATCGTAAACACCGATCGTTGTAATTACTTCTAGCTGTTCAATGAAAACTTTATCCAGTGCCATGACTTGTCCTTTTAGAGGTCGGATACCCATATTGGGGAAAAAAACGTATTATTCGTGTAATTCCGGATATGATATCAATTACTCTTGGATTGAGCATTATTTTCCCATCGTTAGGCTTAATAACCGTTTAAGGAAAAACATGACCCCTTTGGCACTTATCATGATCATTGCAGCCTATTTACTAGGTTCAATTTCGAGTGCGGTCTTGATATGCCGAGTCTTAAGACTTCCTGATCCAAGAACGGTAGGCTCCAACAATCCAGGGGCAACGAATGTACTCCGCTTGGGCGGCAAAGGTGCCGCTGCAGCCGTTCTACTTTGTGACATGCTTAAAGGCACCATTCCAGTCTGGCTTGGCTACTACCTCAATATCGACTCGATCATTTTAGGCGTAGTCGCCATTGCAGCGTGCCTTGGTCATATGTACCCAATATTCTTCCACTTCAAAGGCGGAAAAGGCGTTGCCACCGCACTCGGAGCCATTGCCCCAATTGGATTCGATTTAACAGGCATGATCATGGCGACATGGTTAGTCGTGGCGTTTTTGTTTCGTTATTCTTCTTTAGCGGCTCTGGTTACTGTATTACTTGCGCCGTTCTACGCTTGGTTAGTCAAACCCCAATACACACTGCCTGTAGCCATGTTGTGTTGCTTAATTGTGCTGCGTCACCACCAGAATATCCGTCGCCTACTCGATGGCAGCGAACCAAAACTCGGGCAAAAAAAATCGGCTTAAACTGTCGTGTCTAAGCCGAATCATTTTTAAACCGAGATAAATTCAAATCGACACAAGTCTAAGCCGATCAGCAATATTCAGTATTTAAGAGCTTACAGCAGATGTTTATCTAAAAACGTCTTCAGCATAGAGTTAACAAACTCTGGTTGCTCTAGCGAACTAATATGACCCGCCCCAGGAATCACCACCAATTCACTTCCGGTAATGCAATCATGCATTAGGTATGACTCCAATGCCGGGCGCGGCTTATCCTCTTGCCCAACGGCAATCAAAACAGGCAATGCAAAGTTCTCTACCGCTTCAATCATATCTCGGCGACCAAACACCATTCGACCAATTCGTGCGACTTCTTCAGCTTGCTCACCCTTAAGTACTGAGAGCTGCTTAGTAAAGCCTTCCACTAAAGCTGGCGTGTTTGTCTGAGCATCATTAGCAAAAAACAATGGAACAACCGCTTCTACAATCGGTTGAGGCACCATCTTTGTTTGGGTGATGGTGTCTAACATGCTGAAGTATTTAGTGTGAGCCACTTCTGGTTCCAGACCAACAAAAGTATCCATAAGTACCAATGACTTGATTCGTGCAGGAGCTAACTCCGCCAACTCAGTACCCCACATACCGCCAACCGATAAGCCAACCACAGAGAATTCTTCGATCTCTAAATGATCAAGCAGAGCCAAAACGTGCTGAGCGTAATCTTTCAAGTTACGCATCGAAGCTGGTGCAGCTTGAGACTCACCATGAGACCAAAGCTCTGGAACAATACAGCGATACTGAGTTTTTAATGCATCGATCTGCGGTTTCCACATTGCACTATCCCAAAGGTAGCTGTGACCTAACACAACAACAGGGCCTTGACCTTCATCTAGGTACGCCATCGACTGATTGTCTACTGTAAACTTGTTCATTGTTCTTCCCTAATCTCAATTAGCAATTATTTATCGACATATAGTCGGTAAGCTAGGATATAAAAACGGCCGCACAAGGCGACCGTTTATCGAAACACACTGGTTTATTCTGCGCTTAGCTTTTGTTGATCGACTGTTTCTTGTTGATCGACGGTTTCTCGTTGAACGATTGCTACTGGTTAAGCAATTGGCTCTAGTTGGTCAATTGGCCAACGCGGCGTGGCATGAACAGACAAATCAGCCGTTTCACCATTTTTAAGGCGTTGCATACCCGCGTAAGCAATCATCGCACCATTATCAGTACAGAACTCAGTGCGTGGGTAGTAAACCTCACCACCGATTTTCTTCGCCAGCGCTTCAAGCTCAATACGTAGCTGTTTGTTGGCACTAACACCGCCAGCAATCACGATACGTTTCATGCCCGTCTCTACCAAAGCACGCTTACATTTTATTACCAAGGTCGCACAAACGGCTTCTTGGAACGCGTAAGCAATATCAGCACGAGTTTGGTCATCATTGTCATTAGCGCGAATGGTATTTGCCGCGAACGTTTTCAAACCAGAAAAGCTCATATCTAGCCCTGGGCGATCGGTCATTGGACGTGGAAACTTGAAACGACCTTGTGTACCTTTTTCTGCGAGTCGAGATAACAGCGGGCCACCCGGGTAATCTAAGCCCATCAGCTTCGCGGTTTTATCAAACGCTTCACCCGCCGCATCATCAATCGATTCACCAAGGATTCGGTATTCACCAATGCCTTTTACTTCGACCATCATGGTATGACCGCCAGAAACCAGCAGAGCAACAAATGGGAATGGTGGAGGATTGTCTTCTAGCATTGGCGCAAGAAGGTGACCTTCCATATGGTGCACTGGCACAGCAGGCACGCCCCACGCATAAGCAATACTGCGACCAATCGTTGCACCCACAAGCAATGCACCAACCAAACCAGGGCCAGCAGTGTAAGCCACGCCATCAATGTCTTTCGACGTTAGGTTCGCTTCTGCCAATGCCGCTTTAATCAGTGGAATGGTTTTTTTTACGTGGTCACGCGACGCTAGCTCAGGTACCACACCACCGTAATCGGCGTGCAGTTTTACTTGGCTGTATAACTGATGAGAAAGCAGCCCTTGCTCATCATCATAAATTGCGATTCCTGTTTCATCACAAGAGGTTTCAATACCAATAATGCGCATAATTTTCTCGGCACGCTTTCGTCTAAAATGGGAAATTAGCGCAATATTACCCTGCCTAAGCTCTTCAAACAAATATTGTACAGACTATAATCGACAAAGTGCTTTACAAAGCCACTGTGATCGGATTAAAATTCCGCACCATTTTTGATCAAGCTGGTTAATGGCCAAACGCGAATAGAGAGTTAGCTCGATGGGTAACTTCTCTGATTTGGTACTGAGTAACCAGCGATAATGAATAACCCCTGAGGTGAAAGGCATATGCCAATAGTTAAAGTACGTGAAAACGAACCGTTCGACGTTGCACTACGTCGTTTCAAGCGCTCTTGTGAAAAAGCAGGTATCCTTTCTGAAGTGCGTCGTCGTGAGCATTACGAAAAGCCAACTACAGTTCGCAAACGCGCTAAAGCAGCAGCTCAAAAGCGTCACGCTAAAAAGCTAGCTCGCGAAAACGCACGTCGCGTTCGTCTGTACTAATAACTTAATCCATAAGGACTGAGTTATGGCTCTTATTGAACAACTCAAAGAAGAGCAAAAATTAGCGATGAAAGCCAAGGACAAACCGCGCCTTGGCACTATCCGCTTAGCTCTTTCAGCAATTAAGCAACGTGAAGTTGACGAACGGATCACTCTGAACGACGACGACATTATTGCTATATTAGTTAAAATGGTTAAGCAACGTCGCGATTCTGTTGCTCAATATGAATCGGCAAATCGTCAAGATCTTGCTGACGTGGAAAAAGCAGAAATTACGGTACTTGAAGGCTTTATGCCTCAACCGCTAACTGAAGAAGAAGTTATTGCACTACTTGATAGCGCAATCGCGGAAGCTCAACCTGCGGGCATGCAAGACATGGGTAAAGTAATGGCTATCTTGAAACCACAAATTCAAGGGCGTGCAGATATGGGTAAAGTTAGTGGTTTAGTTCGTTCTAAACTCGCTTAATCCCAAATCAAATTGCAACAAGCCGTGCAATCCTTCGGAACGCACGGCTTGTTTGTATCTGTAACCTATTCAAACTATTATTATCCACACTCTCAGTTAGTGCATTTTTCTAAGGTTTTATGGCAGGACACATCCCGCGTAGTTTCATCGATGATCTCCTAGCGCGTCTCGACATTGTCGATATTGTGGACGCACGCGTGAAACTTAAGAAAAAAGGCAAAAACTATGGTGCTTGTTGCCCATTTCACAACGAAAAGACCCCTTCTTTCAGCGTAAGCCAAGAAAAACAGTTTTATCACTGCTTTGGTTGTGGCGTACATGGCAATGCTATCGACTTCATTATGGAGTTCGAACGTCTCGATTTTGTTGAAGCGATTGAAGAGCTGGCCTCATTTTTAGGGCTTGATGTTCCTAGGGAACAGCGCAGCGGTGAAATATCCACGGCGCCAAGAGCCAACAGCGAACAAAAACGTAACCTCTACGATTTGATGGGCGGCATCAGTAATTTTTACCGCTCTCAGCTAAAAATCTCAGCGAACAAGCCTGCGATTGATTACCTAAAAAATCGCGGCCTTTCTGGTGAAATCGTACAGAAGTTTGGGATTGGCTACGTCGCTGATGAATGGGACTTGGTTCGTAAGAACTTTGGCCAACAAAAAGAAGCTCAAGACATGCTCGTTACTGGCGGCATGTTGATAGAAAACGATAAAGGCAACCGATACGATCGATTCCGTGGACGCGTGATGTTCCCGATTCGTGACCGTCGAGGCCGAGTAATCGGGTTTGGTGGTCGTGTTTTAGAAGACGGCACACCAAAGTATCTAAACTCGCCAGAAACGCCGATCTTCCATAAAGGTAAAGAGCTTTACGGCCTTTATGAAGTGTTACAAGCATACCGTGAACCGCCTCAAGTACTTGTGGTTGAAGGTTATATGGATGTTGTCGCACTAGCGCAATACGGTGTCGATTACTCAGTGGCATCACTGGGTACCTCAACAACCGGTGACCACGTTCAGATGTTGTTCCGCCAGACCAATACTGTGGTTTGTTGTTACGATGGTGATAGAGCAGGTAAAGAGGCCGCGTGGCGCGCACTAGAAAATGCGCTTGAATACCTGAAAACAGGTAACACACTCAAGTTTCTGTTCTTGCCAGACGGTGAAGACCCAGACAGCTATATTAGAGAACACGGTCAGGCTGCTTTCGAACAGCTCGTCCACAATGCGACGCCGCTTTCGACCTATTTGTTCGATAACCTGATTGAAATACACAAGCTGAATTTAGGAACAACAGAAGGAAAATCGGCACTGCGTGCACATGCCAGCGCCTTGATTAGTAAAATTCCTGACAGTTACTTCCAAGAACTGCTCGAAAAATTGCTCGATGAGCGAACTGGATTTGATAACCAATTGAGGCGTGCTCGCGTTCACACAAAGAACCCGACACCTCAACCGCATAAAGAGCTCAAGCGCACTCCAATGCGTGAAGTTATCGCTTTGCTTATCCAAAATCCGAGCTATGCTGATATGGTACCGGATTTATCAAGTGTCAAAGGCTTACAGCTGCCTGGACTAAGTTTATTCGTCGAAGTACTTGATATCTGCCGAGTGAACCCCCATATCAGCACAGGCCAATTATTAGAACATTGGCGAGAGAACAAACATGAGGCACTTCTGTCTCGTCTCGCGAGCTGGGAAATCCCCCTCGACGAAGACAATCAAGAAGACATATTTTTAGACTCATTGGACAATATCCTTGCCCAGTGCGTTGAAAAACAAATTGAAAACCTGCAGGCCAAAGCAAGAAGTGTCGGTTTATCAGCCGAAGAAAAAAGGGAGCTACTAGCTTTAATGCTAGATCTAAAAGCGTAACCCTGTTTGATTAGTCAGCATTTAATAAATTTGTTAACATAATTGGTTTGCATTTGAGAATGCAACGTCCTTCACCAGACCTGAAGTTGGATATCATCTATGGATCAAAATCCGCAGTCACAGCTAAAATTACTTGTTATTAAAGGCAAGGAACAAGGCTATCTGACCTACGCCGAAGTAAACGACCACCTACCTGCAGAAATCGTGGATTCTGAACAGGTAGAAGACATCATTCAAATGATCAATGACATGGGTATCAAGGTAGTAGAAACTGCACCTGACGCTGATGATCTAGCTCTTAATGATGACGATGCCAATATAGATGAAGATGCAGCTGAAGCTGCTGCTGCTGCGCTTTCAAGCGTAGAAAGCGAGATTGGCCGTACAACTGACCCAGTTCGTATGTACATGCGTGAAATGGGTACAGTTGAACTACTGACTCGTGAAGGCGAAATCGACATTGCGAAGCGTATTGAAGATGGTATCAATACCGTTCAATTATCTGTTGCTGAGTACCCAGGCACGATTCCATACATCTTGGAACAGTTTGACCGCGTACTCGCTGAAGAGATTCGCTTAACAGATCTAATCAATGGCTTTGTTGACCCAGACGACGATGGCACAGCTGCGCCAACGGCGACTCACATCGGTTCAGAGCTCGCTAAAACTGATCTAGAAGACGAAGACAAAGAAGAAGCAGAAGACGACGAGGAAGAAGAAGAGGAAGATACAGGTATTGATCCTGAGCTTGCTCTTGAGAAATTCACAGCGCTTCGCACTAGCTACCAAAACCGTCAACTAGCAATCAATGAATACGGCCACGAAAGCCCGAAAGCAACGCTTGCAACAACAATGATGCAAGACGTATTCAAAGAATTCCGTCTGACGCCAAAACAGTTTGATTACCTAGTAAACGAACTGCGTACTTCAATGGATCGCGTACGTACTCAAGAACGCCTAATCATGCGTCAAACGGTTGAGTACGGCAAAATGCCGAAGAAATCTTTCATTGCTCTATTTACTGGCAATGAATCTAGCGAAGCATGGTTGGACGAAGTTCTTGCTTCAGACAAGCCATACGCAGAAAAGATCAAACGTAACGAACACGACATCCGTCGCTCTATCCAAAAGCTGGATATCATCGAACGTGAAACGTCTCTTACTGTTCAAAGCATCAAAGATATCAGCCGTCGTATGTCTATCGGTGAAGCGAAAGCTCGTCGTGCGAAGAAAGAGATGGTTGAAGCGAACTTACGTCTAGTAATCTCGATTGCTAAGAAGTACACAAACCGTGGCCTACAATTCCTGGATCTGATCCAAGAAGGTAACATCGGTCTGATGAAAGCGGTAGATAAGTTTGAATACCGTCGTGGTTACAAATTCTCTACTTACGCTACTTGGTGGATCCGTCAAGCAATCACTCGTTCGATTGCCGACCAAGCTCGTACTATCCGTATTCCTGTTCACATGATCGAAACGATCAACAAACTAAACCGTATCTCTCGTCAAATGCTACAAGAGATGGGTCGTGAACCGCTTCCGGAAGAGTTGGCTGAGCGCATGCAAATGCCTGAAGACAAGATCCGCAAAGTACTGAAAATCGCTAAAGAGCCTATCTCAATGGAGACACCAATCGGTGATGACGAAGATTCGCACCTAGGTGATTTCATCGAGGATACAACGCTAGAACTGCCTTTAGACTCTGCAACGGCAACCAGCCTACGCGGCGCAACTAAAGACGTTCTTGCAGGCCTAACTCCTCGTGAAGCGAAAGTACTGCGTATGCGTTTCGGTATCGACATGAACACTGACCACACTCTTGAAGAGGTTGGTAAGCAGTTCGACGTAACTCGTGAACGTATCCGTCAGATCGAAGCAAAAGCACTGCGTAAACTTCGTCACCCAAGCCGCTCAGAAACTCTGCGTAGCTTCCTAGACGAGTAATTACACGCTTTAGTGTGGTTAGCTTTTAAGCATAAAATAAAAAAGGTGAGCGTTGGCTCACCTTTTTTGTGCCTACGTGATTTAAGTGGCTAAGATGTAAGCGGAATTGCCCCTCATAGTGTCTAGACACCATTGATTGGTTCCCCTATAATCTATGCCCTACGGCCCCTTAGCTCAGTGGTTAGAGCGCACGACTCATAATCGTTCGGTCCCCAGTTCAAATCTGGGAGGGGCCACCAAATTAGAAAAGCCAGAACAGTTCACGCTGCTCTGGCTTTTTGCTTTTCTAGTCCTTTATCTTCTAGCTCAACGCTCTGTCCCATTCGTCCAATTTCTTCTATGTGACTAAACATACTTTTCTTTTATAAAAAAATCGGCAATATGAGAGTACACAAATCATTCAATAGTTCAGGGAAGACTCATGAAAGACGAAACGCTCTCGATTCACTTCGGCTACGACACTGATCCAACAACCAAATCGGTTGCGACTCCTATTTACCAAACCGTTGCTTACGAATTCGATGACGCACAACACGGCGCCGACCTGTTTAACCTTGCGGTACCAGGTAATATCTACACTCGTATAATGAACCCAACCAATGATGTACTAGAAAAGCGCATGGCGGCCTTAGAAGGTGGTATTGCAGGCTTAGTGGTGAGTGCGGGCAGCGCGGCGATCAACTACGCGATTCAAACGTTGGCACAAATCGGTGACAACATCGTTTCAACACCTCAGCTTTACGGCGGTACTTACACCCTATTTGCTCATATGCTACCAAACCAAGGGATCGAAGTTCGCTTTGCTAAAGACGATAAACCAGAAAGCTTAGCGGCACTGATCGATGAAAAGACCAAGGCGGTTTATTGTGAAAGTATCGGTAACCCAGCAGGCAATATTATCGACTTAGAACGTGTTGCTGAGCTTGCTCACGCACAAGGTGTACCTGTGATTGTCGATAACACGGTGGCGACACCAGTGTTGTGTAAACCTATCGATTTTGGTGCCGATATTGTGGTGCACTCGCTAACCAAATACGTTGGTGGTCACGGAACGACGTTGGGTGGTGTTATTGTCGATTCAGGCAAATTCCCATGGGCAGAGCACAAAGATCGCTTCCCGGTCTTTAATCAACCAGAACCTTCTTACCACGGTGTGGTTTATACCGAAGCCTTTGGCGAAGCCGCATTTATTGGCCGCGCTCGAACCGTTCCATTACGTAATACAGGCGCAGCACTGTCACCCATGAATGCCTTCATGTTGATGCAGGGTCTAGAAACGTTGTCGCTACGTATGGAGCGACACACCGAGAATGCACTGAAAGTAGCAGAATACCTTAAGCAACATGAGAACGTGAGTTGGGTAAGCTACGCGGGGTTACCAACCTCTGAGTTCTACCCATTGGCTGAGAAATACATGCAAGGTAAGCCGTCTGCCATTTTATCTTTTGGCTTGAAAGATGGTTATGAAGCCGGTGTTCGTTTCTATGATGCGCTGCAAATCTTCAAACGCTTGGTGAACATTGGCGATGCAAAATCTCTCGCTTGTCATCCTGCTTCTACAACACACCGTCAATTAAGCGAAGCGGAACAAAAGCAAGCAGGTGTGTCACCAGAGATGATTCGTCTGTCGGTCGGTATTGAACACATTGACGATATCTTGGCTGACCTAGAGCAAGCACTTAATGCTTAATGCTTAATGCTTAATGCCGCTAAAGCTAGATCTAACGCTGATCGTTAGCTAACAGACACAAAAAAGCCCATCACAGGATGGGCTTCTTATTATCTAATTTTCTTAGACAAGCTAACGATTATTCAACCGTAACCGCTTTCGCTAGGTTACGAGGTTGGTCAACATCGGTACCTTTGATTAGTGCTACGTGGTAAGACAACAGCTGCATCGGTACTGTGTAGTAGATAGGTGCTGTTACTTCACTTACGTGAGGCATCTTGATGATCTTCATGTTCTCATCGCTTTCAAAGCCTGCATCTTCATCTGCGAATACGTAAAGTAGACCGCCACGAGCACGTACTTCTTCAACGTTTGATTTCAGCTTCTCTAATAAGTCGTTGCTTGGTGCAATAACGACTACAGGCATATCTGCATCGATAAGAGCCAAAGGACCGTGCTTAAGCTCACCAGCCGCGTATGCTTCTGCGTGGATGTAAGAGATCTCTTTCAGTTTCAGAGACGCTTCCATCGCGATTGGGTAGAACTCACCACGACCCAAGAACAGTGTGTGATGCTTATCAGCAAAATCAGGTGCTAGCGCTTCGATCTCTTTATCAAACGCTAATGCTTTCTCGATATCAGCAGGCAGTTGATGCAGTGCTTGAACGATCTCTGCTTCTTTCTCTTCATTGATGCGACCTTGTAGACGACCAATTGAAGTTACCATCATCAGCATTGCCGCTAGCTGTGTTGTGAAGGCTTTAGTTGAAGCTACGCCGATCTCTGTTCCTGCGCGAGTCATAAAGGCAAAATCAGATTCACGAACTAGCGAAGAACCTGCAACGTTACAGATAGTCATTGCTGACATGTAACCCTTCTCTTTTGCAAGACGAAGTGCAGCAAGCGTATCAGCCGTTTCACCAGACTGAGACAGAGTCACCAATAGGCTATTCGGACGAACAACGAAATCACGGTAACGGAATTCAGAAGCAATCTCTACGTCACAGCTTACGCCTGCTAGAGATTCAAACCAGTAACGAGCTGCCATGCCTGAGTTGTAAGACGTACCACATGCGATGATCTGCACGTGTTCAACCTTGCTTAGAATCTCTTCCGCTTTAACACCAATCGCGTTAGTGATAACTGAAGTGTCAGAAATACGGCCTTCCATTGTGTTGATCAGCGCTGTTGGCTGCTCAAAGATCTCTTTCTGCATAAAGTGACGGTATTGACCTTTGTCACCGGCATCGTGTTCTGCGTTTGATTCAACGATTTCACGCTCAACACGCTCGCCCGCCACATCAAATACTGTTACATCACGACGAGTCACCTCAGCAACATCACCTTCTTCTAAGTACATGAAGCGACGAGTTACGCTTAACAGTGCAAGTTGGTCAGAGGCTAGGAAATTCTCACCGACACCAAAACCGATAACGATTGGGCTACCAGAACGAGCAACAACGATACGGCTAGGATCTTTACGATCAACCGCCACAGTGCCGTATGCACCGTCTAATTGCTTTGCTGTTTTTTGCAGAGCTTCAACCAAAGAAGCTGACGTACGAAGTTCCCACTCAACAAGATGAGCGATAACTTCGGTATCTGTTTGTGAAGTAAACACGTAGCCACGCTCTTGCAGCAGAGCGCGCAGTGCTTCGTGGTTTTCGATAATGCCATTGTGTACAACGGCAATATCGCCCGACATGTGTGGGTGTGCGTTTGCTTCAGAAGGCTCACCGTGTGTCGCCCAACGTGTATGAGCGATACCAGTACCGCCAATAACATGTTGTTGATCGACTGCGTCTGCTAGCTCTTGTACTTTACCAAGGCGGCGTACACGAGTTAGGTTAGATTCGCTATCAACTACAGCGACACCCGCTGAATCGTAGCCACGATATTCTAGGCGGCGAAGGCCTTCTACTAAAATTTCGGCTACATCACGCTGTGCTACTGCACCAACAATTCCACACATAGTTTCACTCCATCAATTTCGTTTTATTCCTATTGGCAGCAAGCAAAGGCCAGATCTTTATTAAGATCAATTATAGGAAGGTAAATGCATAATACTTAAATTTGTTTTTACGCTGGATCGGTCAGGATCACTCGAACATCATGTGATTCGATACTTACTTTGGATTCTTCGCCTAAATCTGTATCGGTAATTAAGATGTCAATGTGTTCCCATGCCAGCTCTAAGTTCGGGATCTTTCGTCCCACCTTTTCCGACTCAACCATCACGATCACTTCTCGTGACACTTCAGCCATTACTTTACTTAGGCCAACCAATTCATTGAACGTAGTTGTGCCTCTATCAAGGTCGATACCATCAGCCCCGATAAATAGTTGATCAAAATCGTAAGCTCGAAGTACTGATTCTGCGACTTTGCCTTGAAAAGAATCCGAATGGGTATCCCAAGTGCCGCCGGTCATTAGCAGTGTTGGTTCGCTTTCCAACTCATTAAGTGCATTAGCAACATGCAACGAGTTGGTCATTACAACCAAACCACGTTTGCTATTGAGCTGCTGAATTAGCGCTCCTGTCGTGCTACCGCTATCGATCACAATGCGATTATGGTCGCGAATTAGATCTGCAGCGGCTTTCGCTAATGAAATCTTTCGAGTCGAAACTTGTGGACCCAGTTCTTCGTTCACAACCTCTTTCGGTAATGAAATCGCACCACCATAACGGCGCAAAAGCTGACCGTTTTTCTCTAAAGACGCTAAGTCCTTTCTAATCGTGACCTCTGAGGTTTCGAATTTAGCGGATAGTTCATCAACACTAACCTCCCCCTTTTCATTAACGAGGTTAGAAATAGCATGTCTTCTGAGCTGGGTGTTTCGTTTCGACATTTAAAAAAGGCCAGTAAGTTTCGATTTGAAACATATTATAGTTACAACGAAACTATTTAGTCCATTTATTTTGATCCAAAAAATTAATAAATAGCGATAAAACCTTGTCCTAAGACAATTGTTAAGCAGTGA
Source organism: Vibrio sp. L5-1 (assembly GCF_021728315.1). Classification (NCBI taxonomy): domain Bacteria; kingdom Pseudomonadati; phylum Pseudomonadota; class Gammaproteobacteria; order Vibrionales; family Vibrionaceae; genus Vibrio; species Vibrio sp. L5-1. The sequence continues at coordinate 114,096 of NZ_JAKKCQ010000007.1, forward strand.
TATTGAACTGATTAGGTGGTAGAATCCGCACCCGAAAAGAAAAAAAATTACAAAACTGACTGTTATTTTTTTGCAACTTACCTCTTATATAGTGGGGTAAGTCACATAAAACCGATATTGAATCAAAATCTTTTGGTCATAAAATGACTAAAATTGATGAAAGACTTACAACTCTGAAGGACATATTGGAAGTCCCGCGCTTTTACACAACAGGCACAAAATGTTGATGTAGCGGACCAATCTTCAGACCTTAAATAAATTTCAAATTGTAACAATACTTACCGGAGAGTACCTTCCATGAAAAAGACCAAAATCGTATGTACGATTGGCCCTAAAACTGAATCTGTAGAGAAGCTAACTGAACTAGTAGATGCTGGCATGAACGTTATGCGTCTTAACTTCTCTCACGGTGACTTCGCAGAACACGGCACTCGTATCGCGAACTTCCGTACAGTAATGGAAAAAAAAGGTGAGCAACTTGCTATCCTTCTAGATACTAAAGGTCCAGAAATCCGTACTATCAAACTTGAAGATGGTAACGACGTAGATCTAGTAGCTGGTCAAGAGTTCACTTTCACAACTGACGCAACAGTTGTTGGTAACAAAGACGTAGTAGCAGTAACTTACCTAGGTTTCGCTAAAGACCTAACTGCTGGTAACACTATCCTTGTTGATGACGGCCTAATCGAAATGGAAGTTATCGCAACAACAGAAACTGAAGTTAAGTGTAAAGTTCTTAACAACGGTGCTCTAGGCGAAAACAAAGGTGTTAACCTTCCTGGCGTTTCTGTTCAACTTCCAGCTCTTTCTGAGAAAGACAAAGCTGACCTTAAGTTTGGTTGTGAGCAAGGCGTTGATTTCGTAGCTGCTTCTTTCATCCGTAAAGAAGACGACGTTAAAGAAATCCGTGAGCTTCTAAACGCTAACGGCGGCGAGAACATCCACATCATTTCTAAGATTGAAAACCAAGAAGGTGTAGATAACTTCGATTCAATCCTTGAAGCTTCTGACGGCATCATGGTTGCTCGTGGTGACCTAGGTGTTGAAATCCCAGCTGAAGAAGTAATCTTCGCTCAGAAGATGATGATCGAGAAGTGTAACCGCGCACGTAAGATGGTTATCACTGCAACTCAAATGCTTGACTCTATGATCAGCAACCCACGTCCAACTCGTGCTGAAGCGGGTGACGTTGCGAACGCAATCATGGATGGTACTGATGCAGTAATGCTTTCTGGTGAAACTGCTAAAGGTAAGTACCCAGTTGAAGCTGTAACTATCATGGCTCAAATCGCGAACCGCACTGATTCAGCTCTTAAAGCTGAGCTAGGTTCTCGTCTAGACAGCCCACGCCTACGCATTACTGAAGCAGTATGTAAAGGTGCGGTAGACACAGCAGAGAAGCTAGCGGCTCCTCTAATCGTTGTTGCAACTGAAGGCGGTAAGTCTGCACGTTCAGTACGTAAGTACTTCCCAACTGCAAACATCCTTGCTCTAACAACTAACGAAAAAACAGCTGCACAGCTAGTTCTTACTAAAGGTGTTAAACCAGTTCTTGTTGACTCTATCGAGAACACAGACACGTTCTACATCAACGGTAAAGAAATCGCTCTACAATCTGGCCTAGGTAACAAAGGCGATATCGTAGTAATGGTTTCTGGCGCTCTAGTAGCTTCTGGTACTACAAACACGGCATCTGTTCACGTTCTATAAGAATGAACCGATACGCATAAAATATAAAAGAGGGCTTCGGCCCTCTTTTTTTATGAAACAAATCTTGCCTAACTTTTCAGTACGCTGTATTATCAATCACAGTAGAATCACGTACTGTTAACTTCCATGGGCTCTTTCTAAGAGACGGATTAGCAGACTAGAATCAAATATGCATGAGGTTTGTAATGTCTAGTCCTACGCTCACAGACAAAGTATCAAAGATGATTCGCCAAGATATTCTCAATGGTGAGTTAACCCCTGGCCAAAAACTCGTTGTTGCTGATCTAAAAGCACGATACAACGTAGGCGCATCTCCAATTCGTGAAGCCTTAGTGCAGTTATCTTGGAGTAAATACGTAAAGCTAGAGCCACAGAAAGGCTGCTGGGTATCTCCGGTATCAAAGAAAGAACTCAATGACCTATACGAAAGCCTTCGACTGGTCTCTTCCGTTCTGCTTAAAAAAGCGATCTCAGCTGGTGATGAAAGCTGGGAATTAGAAGTGTTGACCTCTTACCACAAACTATCACGCCTTCAGAACGTAGAAGAAGAATTTGATTCTGTTGAATGGGAAGAACGCCACCAACAATTCCATGTCGCGTTGCTTGAAGGTGCTGATTCAGAGAACATGTTTAAGTTCTTTGATGAACTTATTAACCAAGTTAAACGTTACCGCTTCTTAGCAATGTCAGCTGAAACAGCATCTGATGATCTGTTCAATATTGATGAGCACGAAATGATCATGAAGCTAGTACTCTCTAAGAATGCAGAACAAGCAACAGAGTTACTTGATCAACATTTACTAGGTTCAATGAAACGAATTGAAGAAGTTATCGAAGCGGCATAACGCCAAGATAGATTCTAACCAAATAAAAACGGAGCCAACGGCTCCGTTTTTTGTTTCCAGTATCACGACTGAACTACCACCCAAAAAACTCTTTGTGATGAGTATTGAGCAGTACAACCATAGGTAAAAAATACAGTGCACTCAGTTGAAAGCCAAGAATGACCAATGTGCCTATGGTTAACCTCACTAAAAAATCGACAAACATACCACGCCTCTTTTAACCAGACAGTATGATCCCCAAACTCTTGCTACAGCTAACCTAATTCTACTGCTATCTCTCAAGCCATTGATAAGGCGAGCTAACCAGCTGAATTAAGTTAACGGTGTCATCCCTTTTATATCGGGTAAACACTCTGTTTATTGGTTCGCTTAACACGACGCAACCTGAAGCAAGGTAGTTTACTTATTGTTTATTTTAGCTCAAATTTTCATCAGCATTAGACTTTAGTCTAACTACATAAGACTTGTGACATAGGTCGCCTCAAAAGTGAGATTCCTATTATAGATGTTGAAAGGAACTGCTGAAGGCTAGCTTTAAAAGATACGAAGCGAGAAAGATGGCTTGATAGGAAAGTGGTTAGTCACTTAAAACGTAAATCTTTTTAAGGGCTAAGTCTGTTGAAAGCCAAGTGAAATATTAAAAACTAATCGAGTAATGAAAGATTAAGCGACATCAGCATGACTAGGGCACATAGAGACGGTATTGCGCCCAGACGATTTAGATTCGTAGAGCCCAACATCGGCACATTTGTATGAGCGAGTGCTGTTGCTTGTCAAATCAGTGAAACCGACACTCACCGTCACTTTAGTCCCTGAGGATAGCTCTATTTCTATTCGTAATCGATCCAACACACGTTTCGCTTCCGGCAGTGAGGTGTGTGGCATCAGTAATGCAAACTCCTCACCCCCTACGCGAGCAACAAAATCAGTATTGCGTAGGCTGTCTTGTAGAAGCCTTGCAACACTTGCAATCACCCGGTCGCCTTCATCGTGGCCCAGTTCGTCATTGATTCGTTTGAAGTTATCAATATCGACTAAAGCTAAGCAAGTGGTCGCTTCATTAGGGTAACGCTCGACCAAGCGAGAATAATACGCGAGCTGCTCTTCGAACTTGCGGCGGTTCCAAAGGTTACTCAAAGAATCTCGTTCACTTAAGATCCTCAAACGCACCTCAAGCTCCTTCCTAACAGAAATATCGACTAAGGAAGTAATATAATAGCTGACCTTTCCAGAGTTATTTTTAACCGCCTGGACTCTCATGATCGCGGTGAAAGGAATACGCAGTTTGTTCTTACACTCTACTTCACCTTCCCAGACTTCTTCTTGCTCTAAATGACTCCAGATATCAGAACTTGAGAGCTCTTGGTCGGTATTCTCAAGCAATAGCTGCAATGCGTTCTTTCCGATAACTTGAGTTTTGCTGTACCCCGTCATGTTCTCAAACTCGTTGTTGATCATCATAGTACGATGCTGCTTATCAGAGATCATGACGGCCGACATGCCGCTCAATGCGGCGCGTGCCAACTTACTTTCTAGACTTCGACGTCGGTAATGAGTCACTAAATAAGCAAACGGAAACGCAAAGACCAGTACCGTTAGCAACACAAACACTTCTTCTTGAGAGAGGTCACTTAAGCTCGGTTCAGCTCGATCCATCAGTTGTTTCTGATTAAGTTGAATCAGTAAATGGACCTTTTGATTATTCGCGAGCATCACCGTGTTAAACGCAAACAAGTTGCCATCTTCAAAAACGTGCCCCACCTGATCATTAGAGATCGCTTCCCATGCCTGTGGTGCGATGTTTTTCAGGTTGTAGCCTTTTCTTTCTGGAATAGAATCGCCAAACAGCTTACCGCTATGGTTACTCGCTATGTAATAACCCGCTTCATTAAGAACTTCTGCTCTAAGATCATTATCAGGTGAAAAACTAAGACGCGACGATAAACCCCATACGTCGAGATTAATAACAAGGTAGCCCACTCTTTTCTCAGGTGTTTCTACAGGGGTAAAGACACGAATTACCGGCATATAAGGGAAGGTGATCTCACCATGTTCCATTTCAAGCTCAATGCCCCAGCCGCCAATTTGTTCAGCTTCTAGTTTTTGGGCGTATTGAAAGTAGCTCGAGTCAGATTTATCTTGAAGCTGTTGCGGTACCGTTATGTGGCCTGAATCAGCGGAGTAGTTCACACGAACCAGCTCTTTACCCGAGATATCTAGCAGGTGGATCTGTGTATACCATTTCTGATTAACAAGTACAGACTGCCAAACCTCTTCAAGTAGATCTTTGGTTTGGTCAGAGGGAGAAGAGGCAAAGTTAACCAAGCTTTGACTGTGGCTCAACAGGCCCATTACGGAAACTAATTGAGTCTTAAGAAGATCGTAGTCTCGCTTGGCGTACACCAATTGATGGACGGCTTGCTTGGCCGAGTAGTCAAAACTCTGCTGCTTCACTTCTTTATATCGCTGCAAGTAATATAGAGCGACAGCTGAACAGAGTGTGATTGAGATGATTAGTAATGTAATTATTGATTTTTTATTTCGCATTACTAGCTCAGGAAGAAAAAGAGAGCGCAAGATTATAGCACTCTAGGAAATTAACAAAATAAAAGCCGCTTAAAAAAGCGGCTTTTAAACTATTTTTTAAATACTTCTTGTTTAGGCTTTCAACGCTCGTTCACCACGTGCGATGCCAACAACCCCACTTCGAGCCACTTCAAGTACTTCCGTTACTTCAGACAATGCCTGAATGAAAGCATCCAGCTTCTCGCTAGTGCCAGCCATTTGAACCGTATATTGCGAAGCCGTCACATCAACGATTTGGCCACGAAAGATATCCGCTGTGCGTTTCACTTCAGCACGAGCAAAGCCGCTAGCGCGTACTTTTACCATCAAAAGTTCACGCTCGATATGCTCAAGCTCAGACACTTCTTGTACCTTAAGTACGTCGATTAACTTGTGTAGCTGTTTTTGGATCTGCTCAAGCTGCATTTCGCTCGAGTTAGTGGTGACGTTCAGACGAGAAAGCGTTGGATCATCCGTAGGAGATACATTCAAAGACTCGATGTTGTAGCCACGCTGAGAAAACAAGCCAACCACTCGAGAAAGTGCACCTGGTTGGTTTTCCATTAATAGTGAAAGGATGTGTCTCATATTATGTTCTCTCCGTTTTGCTTAGCCACATGTTATCCATACCCTCGCCTTTGATCTGCATTGGGTATACGTGCTCGGTGTCATCCACACTGATATCGACAAATACCAAACGGTCTTTCATCGCCAGTGCTTTTTCCAAACCTGATTCCAGTTCATCCGGAGATGAAATACGCATGCCAACGTGGCCATAAGCCTCGGCAATCGCAGCAAAATCAGGAACAGAGTCCATATATGAATTAGAGTAACGACCTTGATAAACAATGTCTTGCCACTGTTTTACCATGCCTAAGAAACGGTTGTTAAGGTTAATAATCTTAACGGGAATATTGTATTGCAGCGCAGTCGACAGCTCTTGGATATTCATTTGAATACTGCCGTCACCAGTAACAATCACAACTTCTTCATCAGGTTTCGCAAACTTAACGCCCATACCAGCAGGTAGGCCAAAGCCCATTGTGCCTAGACCACCAGAGTTAATCCAACGGCGTGGCTTGTCAAACGGGTAGTACAAAGCAGCAAACATTTGGTGTTGACCTACATCAGAAGCAACATAGGCATCGCCATTGGTTACTTTATGAAGTGTTTCAATAACTTGTTGCGGTTTAATACGACCAGACGTTTTGTCATACGCTAAGCAGTCACGCTCTTGCCACTGTTTAATTTCACTCCACCAGCTTTCCATCGCTTCTGCATCGTTAGTTCCACCTTGCTCAATAAGCAGGTTAACCATGCTCTCTAGTACTTTTTCCGCGGAACCTACAATCGGTAGATCCACTTTAACGTTCTTAGAGATAGAAGATGGATCGATATCAATGTGCATGATCTTCGCATCAGGGCAGTACTTATCTAGGTTATTGGTGGTTCGATCATCGAAACGTACGCCAATACCAAAGATCAAGTCCGCATTGTGCATCGCCATATTGGCTTCATACAAACCATGCATGCCCAACATACCCAAAGAGTTTTTATGGGTACCAGGGAAAGCGCCAAGCCCCATTAGGGTGCTTACCACAGGTAAATTCAGTGCCTCTGCTAATTTTAACAGCGGCTTATCTGCCTCAGAAATAACCGCACCACCACCGACATAAAGTACCGGTTTCTTCGCTTCAAGAAGGGCTTTTAGCGCCTTTTTGATCTGACCTTTATGACCCGTAACCGTTGGGTTATATGAACGCATTTTGATCGTTTTTGGGTATTCATAAGGAAGCTTGATTTGTGGGTTTAAGATGTCTTTTGGCAGATCAATAACCACAGGACCAGGACGTCCTGTCGTTGAAATATAGAATGCTTTTTTAACGACTTCAGGGATATCTTCCGCTTTCTTAACGAGGAAGCTGTGTTTAACAATCGGACGGGATACACCCACGATGTCACACTCTTGGAAGGCGTCATTACCAATTAAGCTATTTGGTACGTTACCAGAAATAACTATCATTGGAATTGAGTCCATGTAGGCTGTGGCAATACCAGTAACGGTATTGGTCGCACCTGGACCAGAACACACAAGTACTACGCCCGGCTTACCGGTAGAACGAGTATAGCCATCTGCCATATGGGTAGCGGCTTGTTCGTGTCGTACTAATACGTGTTTAATTTCAGCAGTTTTAGCATGCAGCGCATCATAGATATCAAGTACAGAACCACCTGGGTAACCAAAAATTTGTTCTACACCCTCTTCAATTAGAGACTGCACCACCATCTCAGCGCCGGATAACATTTCAGCGCCGGATGACATGGCTGTTTCAGGTTTTGTTGTCATATTGCTCTCCTCACCAGTTTCCAACCATATTTGGTGAACATGTTGGGCTGGTTTTTCATAGTCTAGGGCTTATTCGTAGCCTAATTCGAAATACTTCCACTTTTTCGGCTATGGCTGTCTGTCGTGATAACAACAAACAGTAATACGAAACAACTTTAACGCTTTATTATCATCTGGTCTAACACCTGTTATCCGATAATTACGTCAAAAAACCAACTATTAGCTGAAAGCATTAAATAAAACCCAAACCAAACCCAATAGTTAGATTTAAAAACCAATTAACACCTAAAAAAAAGAGCTTAATATTCAAATGAATCACGGTTTATCGATTAATTACGCCCTTATTGGTGTGCGCTTTCGCACATTGTGCTGTGTCAGCAGGCATAAAAAATCCCCCTAAAAATGCAATCACATTCGTAGGGGGATTTTTAAACAACTGAAAATTTATCTAAGCAGAAAACTACTTATCTTTAGGCTTTTCATTGTACATTTCTTCGATTTCGTCTTGATACTTATCGTTGATAACTTTACGACGCAATTTTTGAGTAGGTGTCAGTTCGCCATCATCCATAGAAAATGCTTTTGGCAGCAACTTGAATTTCTTCACTTGCTCAAACTTAGCCAACTCTTTCTGTAAGTCATTCACGCGCTTCTCTAGCATCTCGACAATCTGGTGATGTTTAACAAGCTCAACACGGTCGTGATACTTGATATTCAGCTCTTTGGCATACTCTTCTAGCGAGTCATAACAAGGAACGATCAACGCAGAAACGAATTTGCGCGTATCAGCGATAACGGCAATCTGTTCGATAAAGTGATCTTTACCAATCGCGCCTTCAACCACTTGCGGTGCAATATACTTACCGCCAGAGGTCTTCATCAATTCTTTAATACGATCAGTAATGAACAGGTTACCATTTTCATCAAAATGTCCCGCATCACCAGTCTTTAGGAAACCGTGCTCGTCAAATGTCTTAGCGGTCTCTTCGGGCATCTTGTAGTAGCCACGCATCACCATTGGACCACGAACAAGAATCTCGTCCTTCGCACCAATTTTGACTTCAGCACCCGGCATCGACATACCAATCGAATCAGGGTTAAAACAGCGGTCATCCCAGCACGATACTGTTGCCGTGGTTTCTGTCATGCCGTAGCCAAGTTTTACGTTGATACCAATCGCGTGGAAGAAGCGACCAATGGTTTCATCAAGCTTCGCACCACCACATGGCATAAAGTTAATGTTTCCGCCTAACAGAGCTCGCAGTTTAGATAACACAAGCTTATCGGCAAGCGCATGGCTCTTCTTCAGCATGAATGATGGAGTACGACCTTCTTGGTGACAAACAGAAAGCTTCGCTCCCATATTAACCGCCCAAGTAAACAGCACTTTACGGATAAACGGTGCTTTAGATACCTTCTCGTGAATCGCTGAGAAAATCTTCTCGTAGAAACGGGGAACTGCACACATTACTGTCGGTTTTACATCGCTTAGAGCATCGCGTACTTGCATCGTGTCTTGCAGGTAACAGTTGGTTGCACCTTTATAAAGGGCATAGAAAGTCCAAGCGCGCTCAAATACGTGTGATAAAGGTAAGAAACACAGTGATACGTCATCTTTAGTTAAGCTAAGACGTTCATCGTGACCTTTCAATTGATAGCCAATATTAGTGTAATCAAGCATCACACCTTTTGGTTGGCCTGTCGTGCCAGAGGTATAGATAAGGGTCAGTAAGTCATCCATGTTTGCATCAGCTAAGCGAACGTCAAGTTCCGCTTGTTGAGCTTCAACACCACGAGCCATGAAGTCCTGCCATGAAACAGCAAAACTATGTTCTTGAGTGTCGATATCAGCAGACATCGCCACAACAACTTCTAGCTGTTCACACTCTTCAAAAAGGCTAACCGCCGCATCAAATTGAGCTTGCTCGCCAACGAATAAGATCTTCACATCTGCATTTTGGATAATGTAAGAAGACTGCGCCGCTGTGTTGGTTGGGTAGATTGGTACCGTTACAAGACGCGCTTGTAAAGATGCAAAATCTGCCACAGTCCACTGAGGCATATTGTTCGAAAAGATGCCTATCTTATCCTGAACTCTCAGTCCGTGAGCCAACAGTGCTAACGAAAGCGTATCGATCTGTTGTCCAAACTGTTCCCAGCTAATACCTTGCCATACATTGTCGACTTTATGCTTCAAAGCTGTACGGTTGCCACCTTGGGCAATTTGGTCACGAAGTCTTTTTACGATATGAAAATCTAAATTGGCCATCTCTTTACCTTTGGCTTACACCTGTAAGCTTTTTTGAGCGCACAAGTGTACCTCTGATCATGGAAAAGGCAACTGATGAAGCTCAAAGTTATAAGTAATAGTACGTCTCACGCTAAGTTTTCTATCAACAAAAATAGCAGGTACAAAAAAGCCCTAAGCCAGACTCCCAGCTTAGGGCTTATAAATCATAGGGATTAGTGCTTAGTTAAGCGCCACTACTTCGCCACAGATCATCATTAACTGATCTCGTAACCAAATGTGTCCTTTGTCCTTTTCGCTTGATTCGTGCCAGCTTAGGAAGCCAGAAATTGCCGCATTATCGAATGGGAAATCTAGAATCTGAAGCTGCTCTTTATTTGCTGCATGTTCTACCATCCAACGAGGTGCAATCGTCACTAATTCAGATTGACCAACAACGTAAAGAACGTTGCTCAAGCTCGTACCTTCGTAGAAAGGCGTGCAATCTAGGTCACGGTAAGCTTGCTCAGAGAAGCTACGTTGACCGTGAATGCGAGACAATTTTGCGTGCTTTTCGTTAAGCAGCTCTGCCGCTGAAACTTCACCGTTGATACGTGGGTGAGAAGCAGAAGCAACAACAACTAATTCGTCTTGGAAGATCTCAGTGCTTGAAAAGCCCTGCTCATCAAAACGAGCGTAATCAATAACGAAGTCGATTTCTTGGTAGCGCATACGCTCAGAAAGTTGACGATCGAATTCTGCATCCATGTGCAGTTTAACGCTAGGTGCTTGGTCGTTGATTGTCGACATAATCTTAGGTGCAAAACGCATGTCACAAGGGCTACAAATCGCAAGTTTGAACAGACGAGAAGACGACTCTGGAGAGAACACAGAACTTGGCAGTTCATTGCGTACTAGCTGTAGTGCTTGGCGGATTGGACCAAACAACTGACGAGCACGTTGAGTCGGCTGAATACCACGACCTTGACGCATGAATAGTTCGTCGTTAAACATCACTTTTAGACGAGCAACAGCGTTACTTACAGCAGGCTGAGACATACCCAGATTATGAGCTGCACGTGTAATGTTTTGCTCTTGCATAACTGCATCAAATACAGTCAAAAGATTTAAGTCGACTCCACGAAGTGTGCTTTCCATTCTGTAGCTTGCAATAGCACTCATTGCGTCTTTTTTCTCTAACATTCAAGTTGCCTCTTGTCGGTTCGACAGCGTTAAATTGGTAATGGTATAGGAATAGATAACCACTAATTCTTATATTTATCAGACCGATGTTTTTCGGATTACCATTACTATTAACCAATAAATCTCGAGCTACCAACAAGATTGATAAAGAATAATTTTATTTTACCTTAATGATTAAATAACATCTAAAAATCAATTATTTATAGAGTTATAAAAAAACATAAAATGCATCACTTATGAGTTTCATTTCGACTTATTTAGCTGTTCTATCGTTTGGTTACATTTGTTACAATTTATTGAACTCATGAATTGTTTGGCTGGTTGATTCAGAAATAACACTTATGAGTTAAGTGAGCGATGCATAACTAGGAAAATCTACCTTGTCCCAAAGTTGCTTTCTTAAGTCATCTTGGTTGGACCAATTGCCCGCTAACACCCACTCAACAAGTGCACTTGCCACGTCGGGATAAGTAACCACTTCGGCCTGCTTTTCACCGAGCCAACCACGCAAGGTAGCCGCGTCTAAAAAGCTCATGGTTTGAGCCAATCCGAGCGCTTCAAGCGTCGCAACATTACTCTGTTGTTCGAACTGCCCCTCAAGAGGTTTGAGAAGCAATTTCTTACCCAAGGTTAGGGCTTCCGATGGCAATTCAAAACCGCCATTAGCCACTACACCAGAGCATTGATTGAGGTCGAATTGGAAGCCGGTATGACTCAGTGGTTTGAACTCAATATTTTCGACTCGACGGTGCTCAATGACATTCGGGTGATAACAGACAAAGTTGTGCGAAATAAACTTCATCAACAGATCCGAGATCGACTCAAGATCCTCAAACGGCAAATAGACCAACGTAAAGTCTTGTGCTGTTTTGGTTTGTTGATCACCAGCCAGCGTGTGAACGATAGGCGGCAGTATTGGTTGTTCAAAGTGATACCAATGCAAACCAATCGAATGCTCAGTTGGGGCGAAATGTTGAATCACCGAATGTTCAATCCAGTTGCCCCCTTCTTTGGGTACATCGTAGCGGAACGCATTCTGGTGGCTTATGCCAATGCATGGCACACCTTGCCTCTTAGCTGCCCATGCAGTCACAGGTTCAAAGTCATTCAACACTAAGTCATAAGGCGTCAAATCGATCTGATTAATCTCACTGAGAAATCGCCAGATGTTGTTCTTGATGAATGTCTTGCCGTATTTAACCTGCCCCTGCTCGCTGTAAAAAGTTAAGCCGCTGCGGGTCTGATAATTACCAAACGCTTCCATCGAGAAGTACTTGCTCTCGTCTCGCCCAGAGAACAGAAAGTCGACATCGATATTTTGCTGACGAAAAGCCACAGCCATTGCCCTCGCTCGAGCGATGTGCCCATTCCCTGTGCCTTGGACGCCATATAAAATTTTCATGCATGTTCCTTTATGTTTGCCACTTAAGCTCGGCAGTGGTTGTTGCAAAAAAAATGATTACAGGATGAAACTGATAGCAAGGCTAGTACAAGCGATGCCCAAGGCTGCGCCAATCAGTACGTCCGTTAAAAAGTGCACACCAAGTAGGATTCGAGAGCCAGCAATCGCTGCAGCCCAAATCAGGCTAAAGAGATATAAGCTCGGATAGAAATGTCCGATTAAGGTCGCCATAACAAAAGCCGCAGCGGAATGCCCAGAAGGCAGGCTGTATTTATCAGATGGCACAATATGGGAATAAAGCAATGAAGAGAATTCAGCTGGTCTGCGACGCTTGAGGGTATTTTTGGCAAACCAGTAAATAGGTAACTCGATTGCAAAGGCAGTTAAGCCCACCAAGAGAAAATCTCGGCCAGTGTTACTGTCAGCCAGTAGTGCAACCAAAGCAATCAAAACGTAAAGGTGTCCATCTCCAGTATGAGACACCGCCTTACTGAGTGTCGCCTGTTGTCCGCTATAACGGTTCTTTAAACAAAAAACAGAAAATGCCACATCCCAGCGGACAATAGGTTCGATAGTACGCATACAATCTCCTTAACAATCCTTATTCAGTTAAGGCTCAAGTTATGCCCCTGAAATGACAGTTAAGTGACGTTTTGAATGAACTAAAATGAATTTTGAGGCGAATTGACCGCTTTCGCTAAGCAAGCTGATGAGGCCTAGAAACTGCCGATAAAAATAAAGCGACCCAAGGCCGCTTTATTCTTCTATGTTTTTACTTCTGTATATGAGCAAGCAAACGCTACTTCTATCGTGTTAATGGTTATAGCGTTCGCTAATGATAATAGCGCTAAAGGTTATAGCGCTAATGGCTCATGCTTTTTCACCAAACCAAAGTCCGCCAGTATCGCGTAGGCCGCAGGGATCATAAACAACACCAGTAAGGTCGAGGCAAATATGCCAAACACAATCGAAATGACCAATGGCTGGATAACCTGAGCCTGCAAGCTGGTTTCCGTCAACAGCGGGAGCAAACCAGCTGCGGTCGTCATTGAGGTCAAAAATACCGCTCGGAAACGCTCGCGACTGGCTTTCACCACCGAGTCATGCACGCTATCTCCCTCATCGACATGGTGACGAATGTACTGGACTAACAAGATGGAATCATTAACCACAATCCCGGCAAGCGACACAAAGCCCATCATGCTTGGCATACTCAAAGAGTGCCCAAGTATCCAGTGCCCAACGACCACCCCAATAAAGGCGAGTGGAATGGCTAACATCACGACCACAGGCTCTAAGTAGCTTCGGAACTGATAGCTAAGAATCGCAAACACGCCGAATAAGCCGAGCAAGAAGCCTTTGCCCATCGAGGCTCCAGTCTTAGCCGCATCTTTAGCTTCCCCTTCGAAATCAAAGCGCAAGCCTGGGTACTTCTGAATAAGCTTGGCTGCTTCATCTTTTTGGAACTGAGCCAAAATCGCCGACGAGCTCGCCTTCTTATTATCAATATCACCAAAGATGCTGATGGTTCTCAGCCCATCAATACGCTGAATTCGCACGTAGTTACGTTGGAAATCTAATGTCGCCAACGTTGCTAACGGGATCTGACTGCCGTCGGCGGTAATGATCGGGAAATTAGCCAGCTGCTGTATGTCGCCCGCTTGTTCCTTATCAAGACGCACCTCAATCGAGATGTTCTCAACACCGATTTGAATCTCATCCGCCGTTTGCCCGAAGAATGCAGCACGCAACTGAGAAGCAATCATCTGCCCATTCACATTGTAGGTTTCGGCTCCAGGACGCAGCTTGACTAAGATCTCTTCTTTACCCATGCGCATGTCATCAAGCACACCATGCACCCCGTCAAACTGATTGAGGTACTCCTGAATCTCCAGAGAAGCAGACTTCAATTCAGCCAGATCATCATGCTTGGCACGGATCTCGATAGCACGACCACCCGGCCCCATGGTTGGCTGCTTGAACACTAATGAAATAGGATCCGCCAGCTCACCGATATCTTCGCGCCATGCATTGATGAAATCATCGATAACCGTGTTACGGCTCTCTGCACCGCGTAAGTCTAAACGCACAGTGGCTAAATGTGGGCCTGACTCACTGGCATCAGCATTAGCATTGAATTGGCTGGTGATGTGTTCCACCAACTCATTGCCCTCTTCGACCTCTTCACTCCACTGCACGTTCAAACGTTCAGCAGACGCGACTATTTTATCGACGACTCTCTCGGTTTGAGACAATGACGCACCCGGCGGAAGAATGATACGCGCTTCAGCGATGTCTCCATCCAATTCGGGGAAGGGTTGGAACTTAACAGCACCACCCGCAATCAAGGCAATAGAAAGTAACAACAGTGTCAGCACTCCGCCCATAAAGGCATAGCGGAACGTCACGACCTTCTCGACCATGTTCATCAAAGTTGTATTGCGGAAGTTCTCAAATTTTTCAAGCAACACCACTTTGAAGCGCAGCGCTGGCTTGTCATTCTTTTCTTTGTGTAATGAATGAGACAAGTGATTAGGTAGAATCAGGAAGGCTTCAATCAAGCTCAACGAGAGCACTAATATCAATACTTGAGGAACAGCCTTAAGCACCGCACCCATCTCTCCATCGAGGAACAACAAGCTACCGAAAATACACACCGTAGTTAAGAAAGAAGATAAGACTCCGGGAAGCACTTTCTTAACGCCGTTGTACACCGCATCATCAACGTTTTGCCCCCGATCTAAATGGGAGGCTATCGATTCGGCAATCACGATGGCGTCATCCATCATGATACCAATCGCCATCAACAGTCCGACCAGCGACATAATGTTAATCGACAAACCTAAGTTCGCCATTAAGAACAAGCCACCAAGGAAGGCAACAGGTAAGCCAGCTGCAACCCAGAATGAATAGCGTAAGCTGAAGAACAGCCACATGGTGGCAAATACCAGCACAATACCTTGCCAGCCATTGCGAACCATCATGGTAAGGCGATCCCACAGCACAGAGGAGAGATCGTTGGTCATTTGTAGCGTCACGCCATCAGGGGCAATCGCGCTCTGATCTTCAACGAAACGCGTCACGTTCTCTTTGATTCGTAGCGCATCATCTTCTTTGTTTTTACTGATTTTCAACAGAGCCGATGGCTTGCCATCAAACAACACCTTCTGTTCGTCAAGCTCAAAGCGGTCGGTTATTTTTGCAATGTCCCTCAAACGGATCACAGAGCCATTGGGCGCAGAGCCAACCACGATGCTTTCCAGCTCAACCGGTGTAATTCGTCTTTCATCAAAACGAATCAAAAAATTCTTGTCTGGTGTTTCAACGTTACCGCTTGGCAGTTTTACATTCTGACGGCCAATCTGGTCTGCGATATCGCCGACGCTCAAACCTAACTGGCGAATGGCTTGGGTATCCAGTTCCACACGGTATTGATGATCAGAGAAGCCGCTAACATCGACCAGTGAAACATCATAATCAAGCTTCATGATACGTTTGAGGTCTTCAGCGTAGGCCTTAAGCTCTGGCCATGAGGTTTCGGCTGTAATCGCGATATCAACAACCGGTTCATTCCAATCCAGCTCTTGAACAACCGGAGATTCAATCTCGCTTGGAAAGTCATTGATCGAATTGATTTGAGTTTGTACGTCCACCAGCATTCGGCCGATATCCGCTTTCTCATTCAACTTCAGGATTAGACGTGCGCTACCTTCGATGGCTTCACACTGAGTCTCTTCAATGTTAGCTAGGCCATCGACGGCATCTTCCATTCGTACACACAAGCTTTCTTCCACTTCTTGTGGTGATGCACCGGGATAAACGATGGCAGCCATAATATAAGGCGGATCATAAGCGGGGAAGGTTTCACGCTTGATGGTTGATAATGAGCTGATACCCATGATCAATAACCCAAGCATCAACAAGTTTGCCGCTGTTGGGTGCCTAGAAAAGAACTTGATCATGACGCACTCTCCTGAGTATCAGATTCAAGCTTAACCTCTTCAGAGTTCGATTCTTTCAGTAACATGCCTTCGATAGCTGGTAGGACGTCATTAAGAACCAATTTATCTCCCGTTTGTAGCTCGCCACTCACAACCACTTGGTTATCTCTGCGATAAAGCACTTCAACATTCACCACTTGCAAGCGCTGATTGTCATCCATCAGGTAAACCTTGTCACCGTGCAATGCTCGCTCTGGAACCACCCAACTTAGATTCGCGACACCTTCAATCTCAGCTTTTACAAACATGCCGTTGACCAACGGGGTCGCATTGCTTGGCTGCAGTTGTGAATAGTCTTGAGCGATCTCGAGAATAATCCCTGCTGTCGCTTGGTTTTCATCAACCGTCTCACTGATTCTTGCCACCTTCGCAGGCCAACTAAGGTTCAGGTTGCCGCTGTTAAGTTGAATCGTCGCTTTGATTGGCGCTTCATAAGGATTAGGGATTCCTGCAGCATCGCGAGGGAATTGATTAAAGCTCGAGGCTAAAGTTTGCATATCGTGAATAGAAAGTTGCGCCTCCACTTCCATGACATTAATTCCGTGAGCAACAAACATCTCTTGCTGAAGGTTAACCACTTGGTTTTGTTCGATATCAACCTGAGCAATTCGCATCGCTCTTGGCAAAATGATGGTGGTCTTATCGAGAGAGCGCTGCGCCTCTTTCACTTTAGACACGTTGACCTTAATCACCGCTTCCGCAACACGTTTTTCATCAGGCATTAAAGCGATTTGGTTCGCGATATCCAACACTAGCTTCTGTTGAGACAGTGCACTTTGCTGTTGCAGGTCGACATCCGATTGAGAAGTCAGCCCTTTCTTACGCAGATCTTGTTTACGTTGTAGCTCTTTGTTGCTGATCACTAAGCGATTCTTTTCGATCTTAAGAGTCTGATTCAGGTTGTCTTCTTCTTGATTCAATTTCGCTAATGAGGTTTGGCTTGATTTAAGATCGGCCTCTGCTTGTATCACCTTCAATTCGTAATCCAATGGATCAACCTTGAGCACGACCGTTCCCGCAGGGATCACCTGACCTTTCTCAAGATCCGGATGGCGATAAACGATCTGTCCTGTCACCTCGGCAATCGCTTTCCATTCGACTTTCGGCACCACTTTGCCAAAACCAACCGCTAACGGTGCTATCAGTTGTTGCTCTAGGCTTACTGTGTCAACTAAGCGAGCTCTATCACCCGCAGGCTTGGTTGGAAGATCCGGCTTCAAGTTAATCGCAACCACAAGGCCAATGACACCAACCGCAAGTGCCGGAAAGAAGAGTAGTTTTTTATTTATTTTCATTATCTTTGGTCCTGCACGGAAGAAGGGCTAGGCGTGTTTATAAAACCTTCTGTCATCAATTGAATGTTGTGTTCGATTAAACGGTTAAGAAATTCTTCATTAATCTCAATACCATGGATTGCTAATAGAGGGGGCGGTGCAATGAATGGAAATACCATCAAGCTTATATACGACACGCGGCAGAGCTTGGGATCCATCTCTTTTCTCAAGACACCTTGTGCCACCAACTTTTCAAAAATGACATCTTGGGCTGGCTTCGCCACATCGAGGAAAACCTTTTCGAGCAACTCTCTTTGCACTTCCGAGGGAGGCATATTCATCACTTGGGCAATCAAGCGAGGAAACTTGGGCACCTTGACCATCTCTTTGTAGTAAGTCCGCATTAAATCGAGAAAGTTTTCATGACTGCTCTCTTCAACTAACTTCTGCATTTGTAGCTGCATCGGTCGTAGGGTTTCACGTAGCATCGCCTCAAATAACCCAGCCTTACTGCCAAAGTAATAACGGATCATCGCAATGTTCACACCCGCACGCTCGGCGATCAGGCGTGTCGAGACCTTGTCGTATGGCTGAACAACAAACAGATCGCGAGCATGCTCAATCAATAACTGTCGAACATCTAAGTTCTGCTGAGGCCGCCCCGCTTTTCGTGCCGTCATGGCAAAAATCCATCTCTATAATTAATCATCCGATTAATTATAGAGATAAACAGACGTAACAGTAGAAGATTAATTACTCACTATTTAATCAAGTGATTAATTAATTGGGTCACACTTATAA
Organism: Vibrio sp. L5-1; assembly: GCF_021728315.1. Taxonomy (NCBI): domain Bacteria; kingdom Pseudomonadati; phylum Pseudomonadota; class Gammaproteobacteria; order Vibrionales; family Vibrionaceae; genus Vibrio; species Vibrio sp. L5-1. The sequence goes on from NZ_JAKKCQ010000007.1 coordinate 132,471, forward strand.
TTTTTTTGGTGAATCGTTCCATCAAAAAGATTTACTACAAAGTTTTAACCTACACATCAGCCAAACGATAAACTAACCCGCCAATACAAAACCACCAATCAGTCGATTTAGCCAAAGAGTAGATAAAAAACAGCACAAACCAAACCAAAACACTGCCAATGTACGCTGATATTGGATTTTCTTGTTTGACGCTCAGAATAAATTACGGTAAATATGGTGTTAACAGTTTATTTACGGATATTTGTGTAATGATTTTTTCTTCTTCTCTACTGCTGAAACTTCTCCTTATCGTGAACCAATCGCGCGGGTAAGTTGTGGGTCAAGAACTACACAAATATTAAAACCCGCACTGAGCGGGTTTTTTTGTAACTGGCACTTTTAAAAGAACATCATTCTTAATAATAATTTGGATAGCAATCGATTCATTATCGATATAAGGAAGCACCCATGAACGATCAAGTAATAATTTTTGATACTACCTTACGTGACGGCGAGCAAGCATTGGCTGCAAGCCTTACGGTAAAAGAGAAGTTACAGATCGCTTATGCTCTTGAGAGACTGGGTGTCGATGTTATCGAAGCTGGCTTCCCTATCTCTTCGCCAGGTGATTTTGAGTCTGTACAAACCATCGCTAAACACATCAAAGACAGCCGTATTTGTGCACTTTCTCGTGCCGTAGCGAAAGATATAGACGCCGCTGCAGAAGCGCTTAAAGTTGCTGACCAGTTCCGTATTCACACCTTCATCTCTACATCGACGGTTCACGTACAAGACAAATTACGCCGCAGCTACGACGATGTTGTCGAGATGGCAGTGAAAGCCGTCAAACATGCGCGTAACTACACTGACGATGTGGAGTTCTCTTGTGAGGATGCCGGTCGTACCCCTATTGATAACCTATGTCGCATGGTTGAAGCCGCGATTAACGCGGGCGCGAAAACCATCAACATTCCAGACACCGTTGGCTACACAGTACCGAATGAGTTTGGTGGCATTATCAAAACGCTATTCGATCGCGTACCCAACATCGATCAAGCGATCATCTCTGTTCACTGTCACGATGACTTAGGTATGTCGGTTGCGAACTCAATTGCTGCTGTGCAAGCGGGCGCTCGCCAAATTGAAGGCACAATCAATGGTATTGGAGAACGTGCGGGTAACTGTTCTCTAGAAGAAATCGCAATGATCATCAAAACTCGCCAAGAGTTGTTAGGTGTTCATACTGGTTTGGATCATAAAGAGATTCACCGTACCAGCAAGCTAGTGAGCCAACTTTGCCACATGCCAATTCAAGACAATAAAGCTATCGTCGGTGCGAATGCATTTAGCCACTCTTCAGGTATTCACCAAGATGGCATGCTTAAGAACAAGAACACTTACGAGATCATGACGCCTGAGTCTATTGGCTTGAAAAACAAAGCATTGAATCTAACAAGCCGTAGTGGCCGTGCGGCAGTTAAGAGCCACATGGACGCAATGGGTTATAAAGATAATGAGTACAACCTAGATTCATTGTACGAAGACTTCTTGAAGCTTGCTGACCGTAAAGGACAAGTCTTCGATTACGACCTAGAAGCATTAATGCACTTCGCGAATCTACGTGATGAAGATGACTTCTATAAACTTAACTACCTAAGCGTACAATCTGGTAGTGTTATGTCTACCACCAGCATCAAGCTGCAATGTGGTGATGAAGAGAAATGCGAAGCGGCTGTCGGCAACGGTCCTGTTGATGCTTTATACCAATGTATTTACCGCTTAACAGGCTACGAAATCGCGTTGGATAAATTCGACCTTACTGCGAAAGGTGAAGGCGAAGATGGCTTAGGTCAAGCTGACATCATTGCTAACTATAAAGGCCGTAAGTACCACGGTACGGGCGTTTCAACGGATATCGTTGAAGCTTCTGGTCAAGCGTTGCTACACGTTATCAATAGCATTCAACGCGCAGACACTATTGCTGAAATGAAGCAGCAAAAATTCGCGACAGTTTAAGACCCCAATAACAGAGCCCTAGAGCCGATGTTGTTGGCTTTAGGGACAAAATTTAAAACGAGCCAAACCGCTCAGTAACAAGAATTAAAGGATTAACATGACAGATAAATCATACAAAATTGCCGTACTACCTGGTGATGGCATTGGCCCAGAAGTAATGCAACAAGCACACAAAGTGCTAGACGCGATTGAAAAGAAGCACGCAATTAGCTTTTCTCGCGAAGAGTATGATGTTGGTGGTATTGCAATTGATAATCACGGCTGTCCACTTCCAGAAGCGACGGTCACGGGCTGTGAAGAATCTGACGCGGTACTTTTTGGCTCAGTTGGTGGTCCTAAATGGGAACACCTTCCACCAAACGATCAACCAGAGCGTGGTGCCCTACTTCCTCTGCGTAAGCATTTCCAACTGTTCTGTAACCTACGTCCAGCGCAAATCCACAAGGGTTTAGAGTCTTTCTCTCCTTTACGTGCTGATATTTCAGGTAATGGTTTCGACATCGTTGTTGTTCGTGAACTAACAGGCGGTATCTACTTCGGCCAACCTAAAGGTCGTGAAGGCGAAGGCGCAACTGAAAAAGCCTTTGATACTGAGGTTTACCACCGTTACGAAATCGAACGTATTGCAAAGATTGCGTTTGAATCTGCTCGTCTACGTAACAAAAACGTTTACTCAATCGATAAAGCGAACGTTCTACAAAGCTCTATTCTATGGCGTGAAGTGGTTGAAGAAGTCGCGAAAGACTACCCAGATGTGAAATTGAGCCACATGTACATCGACAACGCGACCATGCAGCTAATCAAAGACCCATCTCAGTTTGACGTGATGCTTTGTTCGAACATCTTCGGTGACATCATCTCTGATGAGTGTGCAATGATCACCGGCTCTATGGGCATGCTTCCTTCTGCAAGCTTGAACGAAAGCAACTTCGGCCTATACGAACCTGCAGGTGGCAGCGCGCCAGATATCGCAGGCAAGAACATCGCGAACCCAGTAGCGCAAATTCTTTCTGCGGCGCTAATGCTTCGTTACAGCCTAGGTGAAGAAGCCGCAGCTCAAGATATCGAAACAGCGGTGTCTAAAGCACTTTCTGCAGGCGAGCTAACCGCTGACCTTGCAGGCAAAAACCAAGCGCTGACTACCTCTGAAATGGGTGACAAGATCGCTGAGTACATCTTAGCTTCATAAGCTAGATGCTTAGATTAGAAGTAAGTACATAAGAATAATATCAAGCCAAGTCAGCTTAAACAGTATGACTTGGCTAGAAACAAACACTGGGACTGATGCTCCCAAGGAAGAAAAGCTATGTCGACAAACCAGCAAGCAAAAACCTTATACGAAAAAGTTTATGACGCTCACGTTGCAGTTGCAGCAAAAGGCGAAACGCCAATTCTTTATATCGATCGCCACTTAGTCCACGAAGTAACGTCGCCACAAGCCTTTGATGGCCTGCGTGAAAAAGGTCGTAAAGTTCGCCAAGTAGGCAAAACTTTTGCAACCATGGATCACAACGTATCGACACAAACGAAAGACATCAACGCTTCTGGTGAGATGGCTCGTATCCAAATGGAAACGCTATCGAAAAACTGTGAAGAGTTTGGTGTCACGCTTTACGACTTAAACCACAAATACCAAGGTATTGTTCACGTAATGGGCCCTGAGCTAGGTATTACTCTGCCGGGCATGACCATCGTATGTGGTGACTCACACACAGCAACACACGGTGCATTTGGTTCATTAGCATTCGGTATCGGTACTTCAGAAGTTGAGCACGTTCTAGCAACTCAAACGCTAAAACAAGCTCGCGCTAAAACCATGAAAATCGAAGTAAAAGGCAAAGTCGCTGAAGGCATTACTGCAAAAGATATCGTACTAGCTATCATCGGCAAGACAACAGCCGCTGGCGGTACAGGCTATGTGGTTGAATTCTGCGGTGAAGCAATTACTGACCTTACAATGGAAGGTCGTATGACGGTATGTAACATGGCGATCGAGCTTGGCGCTAAAGCGGGTCTAATTGCTCCAGATGCAACCACTTACGAATACATCAAAGGTCGTAAGTTCTCTCCACAAGGCGAAGACTTAGAAGCCGCTATTGAATACTGGAACACATTGAAAACCGATGCTGATGCAGAGTTCGATGCTGTTGTAACGCTAGAAGCGGCTGACATCAAACCACAAGTCACTTGGGGTACTAACCCAGGCCAGGTGATCTCAGTAGACACACCAATCCCTGCACCAGAAAGCTTCGCAGACCCTGTTGAAAAGGCATCTGCAGAAAAAGCTTTGGCTTACATGGGTCTTGAAGCGGGTAAATCGCTATCGGATTACAACGTCGATAAAGTCTTCGTGGGTTCTTGTACTAACTCTCGTATCGAAGACATGCGTGCAGCTGCTGCCGTAGCAAAAGGCCGCCAAGTAGCGAAACATGTTCAAGCATTGATCGTTCCAGGCTCTGAGCAAGTAAAAGCGCAAGCTGAAGCAGAAGGCCTAGATAAGATCTTCATCGAAGCAGGTTTTGAATGGCGCCTACCAGGCTGCTCTATGTGTCTTGCAATGAACAATGACCGTCTAGGTCCACAAGAACGCTGTGCTTCTACATCAAACCGTAACTTTGAAGGTCGCCAAGGCCGTGATGGTCGTACGCACCTAGTTAGCCCAGCAATGGCAGCAGCAGCAGCAATCGCTGGTCACTTTGTCGATATTCGTGAACTTTAATTAGAGGATTTAACATGTCAGGTTTTCAACAACACACCGGATTAGTCGTTCCTCTAGATACGGCCAACATCGATACTGATGCGATCATTCCAAAGCAGTTTCTACAGAAAGTGAACCGTATCGGTTTTGGTAAGCACTTATTCCACGATTGGCGCTTCCTAGATGATGCAGGCCAGCAGCCAAACCCTGAGTTTGTAATGAACGCACCCCGCTATAAAGGTGCTTCTATCCTGCTAGCTCGTGAAAACTTTGGTTGTGGTTCATCTCGTGAGCACGCACCTTGGGCGCTTGCAGATTACGGTATTCAAGTGATGATCGCGCCAAGCTTTGCAGACATTTTCTACGGTAACTCGATCAATAACCAGATGGTTCCTGTTCGTCTTACAGAGCAGGAAGTTGATGAAATCTTCCAGTTCGTTGAAGCAAACGAAGGCGCAGAAATTACAGTTGATCTTGAAGCACTAAAAGTCACTGCCAATGGAAAAGAATACTCGTTTGAAATTGATGAGTTCCGTCGTCACTGCTTGCTGAATGGCCTAGATAACATCGGCCTAACGCTTCAACACGCAGATAAGATTTCAGAATTTGAAGCTAAGATTCCTAGCTTCCTGAAATAAAGAAGTCTTGAAGTAGAGTCACATAGTTTTGTGTTCATAAAAAAGGTTGGCCTAGTGCCAACCTTTTTTATTTGGCTGAGCTTTTAGCTTAACTTAATGTGCTTATTAAGCTCTGCTCTATTATTTAACTGAAGAGCTATGAAAGAAAATCGTAAAGCATAAGGTCTTAGTAGTCAGTCATCAGGAGAATGCCATGAAACAACTACTTTTTATTGTCAGCCTACTTTTCTCAACCTTAGCTTGGTCTGCGCCTAAACCTGATCTTTGGCCATACTGGAACCAAAGCAATGAAACCAACCAAGAACAGGTATCTCATCAAGACTGGCAGCAATTTATCGATAGCTACTTAGTTAAACAAGGGCAAAACACCCTAGTTCGCTATCAAGCTGTGAGCACTGTAGATAAGACAAAGCTCAAGCAATACATCAAGAGGCTAGAGCAGTTGAATCCACTCGACTACTCAAAAGCGGAACAATATGCCTACTGGGTTAATCTATATAACGCCGTGACTGTCGATCTAATTCTCGATGCTTACCCAATAAAATCCATCACCAAGCTCGGCGGACTGTTTAGTTTTGGGCCATGGGGAGATGATGTGGTAATCGTTAACGGGAAGTCACTAACACTCAATGATATTGAGCATCGAATTTTAAGACCGATTTGGCAAGATCCGCGCACGCATTATGCAGTGAACTGTGCGAGTTTAGGTTGTCCTAATTTGCAGCCTGAAGCTTTTACCTCTGACAACACTGGAGCCTTGTTAGAACAAGCTGCTAATGATTTTGTAAATAGTGATAAGGGCGTGTTAATTGAAAACAATAAACTACAACTATCATCGATTTACGATTGGTTTGCTGTGGATTTTGGTACAGAGAAACAACTCATTCAACACTTAGACCAGTATCGAACAAAGCCGGTGACGAACACTGAAAAAATCAGTTATGACTATGATTGGTCGCTTAACCAAGCAAACTAGTTTTAACGCGAGAGTTAATCACTAAAGCTAAACAAAAAAAGAGGCTAGAGGTTTTATTAACCACTAGCCTCTTCTCAATTCTTTGACCGTATCTCCACAATTAAAAGCTTGAGTCTGGTTGCTGTAAGAACTCAATTTCCTCAGGAGTCGAAGTTCGACCTAGTACTTCATTGCGGTGTGGGTAACGACCAAAACGCTCAATGATCACCTTGTGCTTAAACTCAAAATCAAGGTTATTCTCTAGCCCTGTCTGAGAAAAAAGCAGCACCGCTTGTTCATGCATCAGCAAAGATTCACTGTGCATATAAGGCATATACAGGAAGCTTTTCTGTTGTTGATTGAGTTGGTGATCAAAGCCACCCGCTACCGCTTCTTGAGCTAGAACCAACGCCATAGGATCTGCAGTAAACGCATCTGGACTATTTCTACCAAGATTCCGAGAAAACTGGTCAAGCACGATAATTTCAGCCAAGCGCCCTTCTGCATTTTGTCGCCATTCAAATAGCTCACCTTGGATAGCGGCTTTGTGCAGTTTAGCAAAACGAGACTCAATCAAAGTATCGATCTCTCCACCGCCAGTAAACCAATCTTTAGGCGTCAATTCATCGAACCAAAACTCTAGAACATTCTGATACGTTACCGTCATATAATTCCCTTTAATAAAAAACCGAGTAATTTTGTTATTACTCGGTTTAGTGTTCGATTACTTAAAACCTTTGACCTTCTTTATCAAGTCATAAGCATTTTGAATTTCTTGCGACTTTTCTTTCGCGACATTCATCATTTCTGGTGGTAAGCCCTTCGCCATCAACTTATCAGGGTGGTGTTCATTCATCAGCTTACGGTAGGCTTTCTTCACCTCTTTACCATCGGCACTTTCACTCACTCCTAACACCTTAAAAGCATCTGCCAACTGGTTTTGCTGTGAAGCTTGTTGCCACCCCGATGACTGTCCGTGACCTTGATGCCCACCAAAGCTTCCACCTTGCTGTTGAAAACGAAATGCTGCTTCTTGCATCTGCAAACGGCGCTCTAGCTGTTCCGCAGAAAACCCAAGACCTTGCGCTATCTTATGCAAAACCTGACGCTCACTTGGGTGCAAGCTCCCATCGGCAAATGCTGCAGATACTTGTAGCTCAAGAAAAAACTGCAGAAGATCAAAACGACCACCCGATGAGATTTTCACACGCTCAAGTACATCACTTAATGGAAAGTCACTCTCTTTGCCATCGCGGAAAGCATCTTGAGCCGCTTTACGTTGTTCACCATGCAGGTTCATACGCTCCATCATTGTAGAAGCGAGCTGAATCTCTTCTGGTGTAACCTGCCCCTTCGCTTTAGCAACGTGTCCCATAACTGCAAAAGCAGATTTGAAAAACTCGTTTTGTCTTTCAGCTTGGCTTGGACCTCGGCCAAAACCAGAGCTATTGAAGCCCGATTGGCTTAAACGTCGAGCCTTATCAAATTGATGCCCTAAAAACAGACCAAAAACTAAACCGAGCGGCCCTCCAAATAAAAAGCCAAAAAACGCGCCCAAAATTTTGCCAAATATTTGCATTATGTGTTCTCTATCTATGAATTTTATCTGAGTAACGCTGTCTGATGATGCTGAATGCTAATATTTCCTTTATCATAAGGAAAATGCTTTATTAATTGGATTGATACTAGATCAACCCTTCATCTAGTGACACAGGATAGTTCAACTTCATGCAATCTTTTTCCCGCACCTTGTTAGCCGCGTCTATAAGTACGGCATTATACGTGTCGACAACTCAAGCTGAAACAATCACCGATAGTAGTGTGCAGGAAATGCCCTCTATAGATCAATGCTTGATCGAGCCCGCTGCAGAAAACGAGACACAGCTACCCGCTCATGTTGAGTCAGATCGCTTAGAAGCTATCAATGGTGACAAGGCAATCTATTCGGGTGACGTAAGAGTTACGCAAGGGAACAAGACCATCCTTGCTGATAATGTGACCCTACACCAACAAGAAAATATCGTTGTAGCTGAAGGCAACGTAAACTTTAGTGATGGTCAAATAAAATCAGTGTCAGACAGAGCAACCAACAATCTGACTACCGATGAAATGACGCTAGAAAATACCGACTACGAATTTCTTTGCGAACCAGGTCGCGGTGATGCGGTTTATGTCGCAAAAACAGGTAAAGCGGTTTACGAAATAGAAGATGGCTCAATTACCTCTTGTCCTATTGGCGACAACGCTTGGCGCCTAAGAGCATCAAGCATCAGTGTCGACCAAGATGAAGAACAAGCCACCTTTTATAATCCACGTTTTGAAATCCAAAGTGTTCCCGTCTTTTACTTACCCTACTTAACGGTACCTATCGGTGACACACGTAAAACCGGTTTCTTGTATCCAACCGTGTCATACGGTTCTAGTGATGGCTTTGAAGCTGAAATCCCTGTTTATTGGAACTTGGCGCCAGACTACGATTTAGAAACCACCTTCAAGTACATGCAAGAACGAGGCACTCAGCTAAACAGTAAATTCAGATACTTGAGCGATTTCGGTTCAGGTAGTATCGAGTCTGAATATTTACCAGACGATCAAAAATACACAGAGGAAGGCGATCGTTGGGGTTTCCAACTAGAACATTCAGGAATATTTCAACAATCTTGGTTGTTCGAAATTGATTACTCTAAAGTCAGTGATATTGACTACTTTACGGATATGAGCTCAGGAATCGGTAACCGTGAAGATGGACAACTACTTCAAGAAGGTAAAGCAACGTACCGTTCTCAAAACTGGGATGCTTCTGTACTTGTAAGGGATTTCCAAGTCCTCACCGATACAACAAATAATTTGCCTTATCGTTTAATGCCACAGCTTGAGTACAACTACTATGCTCCGGAGGTCATGGATTACCTAGATTTCGACCTCATTAGTCATGTGTCGTTGTTCGATACTGATGCCTCGGGCAAACCATCTGCAACTCGTGTCCACGTTGAACCTGGTATCACTATCCCTGTAGGCAATACTTGGGGCACTTGGACAACAGAAGCTCGGCTGCTTGGTACTTATTATCAGCAAGATCTAGATGGCGTTGATACAACAAGTGACGAATACAAAGATTTAGAAGAATCAGTAAGCCGGGTTATCCCTGAGTTCAGAAGCCACGCAGGTATCGTTCTAGAGAGAGATACGACGATAATTGGGGGCTACACGCAAACACTCGAACCCCAAGTTCAGTACCTTTACGTACCAGAAGAAGATCAATCTAACATAGCTCTGTACGACACAACATTGCTGCAAACGGATTACTACGGACTATTTCGAAGCCGTAAATACAGTGGCGTTGATTTCATTGCAGCAGCCAACCAAATTAGCTACGGTGCATCTTCTCGGTTCTTTGATGATGAATACCGGGAACGCTTAAATGTATCTTTTGGTCAAATTTTTTATATAGATAAAGATACTAAACGAACACCTGAAGGCACAGATCCAAACGATAAATCTAATTACTCATCATGGGCTGTAGAAGTCGACTTCAACTACGATGACTACCTGTTTTACCACGGTGGTGTACAGTATGATATAGACGCATCAGCAATGCAGCTAGCCAACAGCACCATAGAATATCGTTTTGCTGGAGGTTATCTACAAACTAACTACCGCTACGTTACAGAAGAATATATTGTCGATAATGTTGGCAAAAGTATCAATGTTGGCTCAATAACTAGAGATGGTATCTCGCAAGCGGGCTTGCTTGGTGCTTACCAGATTTCGCGGAAGTGGAATGCAAGCGCTCAATATTTCTATGACTTAACCACACAAGAAGACCTAGAATGGTTAGCTCGCTTAAACTATAAATCGGATTGTTGGTACATCGGCTTTACTTATAGTAACCAATTGACAAATAACATTAGCGATCCAAATGTCACACCTGAATATGAAAACAACTTTGGCGTGAATTTCGGTATTATTGGCTTTGGTACTAACCTAGGCTCTGATTCAGGCGCTGTTGGGGAGAGCAGTTCAGACAACTCATTGAGCTATGGCCGCCCGTTCTTCTTAAACAACTAATTTTCTTTACTGATAAAACATCCGTAAATATAAAGGATTACACATGACATTGTGGAAACACACATTAATCGCTATAGCAGCAGCTTGCACTGTATCAACGAGCTATGCAGCACCGGTTGAGCTCGACAGCGTAAAAGTTATCGTTAACGAAGGCGTGATCTTACAAAGTGACATCGATGCTTCAATGAAGACGCTGCGCGCAAATGCTAAGAAAAGCGGCCAAACACTACCATCGCAAGACGTGCTCAATGAGCAAGTGCTTGAAAAGCTGATCATCGATACCATTCAAACACAAGAAGCGGAACGTATTGGCGTTCGTATTGATGATGCTCGACTTGATCAAGCAATCGAAGGCATCGCGAAAGACAACAACCAGACTGTAGAACAATTAACAGCATCGGTTGCTGAAGAAGGCCTTAGTTACAATGCATTTCGCGAACAAGTCAGAAAAGAGATTGCGGCCAGTGAAGCGCGTAACGCCTTAGTGCGTCGTCGTATCAACATTCTTCCAGCTGAAGTCGATAACCTTGCGGATATCTTGGCGCAAGAGACTAACGCGACTGTTCAATACAAAATCGGACACATCCAACTTCGCTTTAATGATGACCAAACCAAAGAAGAGCTAGAAGCTCAAGCTAAAGAAGTGGTTGAGGAACTTAACTCAGGCAAAGATTTCAGCACCATGGCTTATACTTATTCAAAAGGCCCTAAAGCACTACAAGGTGGTGACTGGGGTTGGATGCGTAAAGAAGAGATGCCTACCATTTTTGCAGACCAAATCAAAATGCAGAATAAAGGCAGCATCATCGGTCCTTTCCGAAGCGGCGTTGGTTTCCATATTCTGAAAATTGAAGATGTGAAAGGCTTGGAAACGGTAGCGGTGACGGAAGTTAATGCTCGTCATATCCTAATTAAACCGACCGTCATCTTAAGTGACGACGGAGCCAAGGAGCAATTAGAGGAAATCACGCGTCGTGTTAACGCGGGTGAAGCGAGCTTTGGTGAACTTGCGCAGCAATACAGCCAAGATCCAGGCTCTGCAGTGCAAGATGGTGAACTAGGCTACCAAACACCGGATTTGTATGTACCTGAATTCAAGCACCAAGTAGAAACACTACCTGAAGGTAAAATCAGTGCGCCATTCAAAACCGTGCATGGTTGGCATATTGTTGAAGTGCTTGATCGCAGAGAAGTAGACCGTACAGACTCAGCTTTGAAAAATAAAGCATACCAAATTCTATTTAACCGTAAGTTCAACGAAGAAGCTGGCGCTTGGCTACAAGAAGTAAGAGCGAGTGCTTTTGTTGAAATGGTTGAGGATGACCAAGATGACAACTAAACGCCTTGTCATTACGGCAGGTGAACCTGCGGGAATTGGGCCAGATTTAACTCTCGCCTTATCCCAAGAAAGCTGGCCACATCAGCTCGTGGTGTGTGCGGACAAAACCCTACTAGCAGAGCGAGCTCAAATGTTAGGGATCGAGGTGGAGCTGTTGGATTACGATTCAACCGCGCCCAAGCAACCTCAACGCTCTGGAACATTGGTTGTGAAACATGTTCCACTTGCTGAAACTGCCGTAGCTGGCCAACTCAATGAAGCGAACGGTCATTACGTATTAAATACTTTAGAAACCGCCGCAATTGGCTGTATGAATGATGAATTTGATGCTATTGTCACCGGCCCTGTTCACAAGGGTGTAATTAACCGAGCTGGCGTTGCTTTTAGCGGCCATACCGAGTTCTTTGCAGAGAAGTCCAATACACCACTGGTGGTGATGATGTTGGCAACAGAAGGGCTGCGTGTTGCGCTAGTAACAACGCACATCCCACTAGCTTATGTATCTCAAGCAGTGACCGAAGACAGATTAGAGCAAATTATTGCAATTCTGAATAAAGATTTGGTTGAAAAATTTGCTATTGAGAAACCAACTATCTACGTGTGTGGCTTGAATCCACATGCAGGTGAAGATGGTTGCTTGGGACGTGAAGAGATAGAAACCATCACCCCGACGCTAGAAAAAATTCGCCAAAAAGATGGCATCAATTTAGTTGGCCCATTGCCAGCAGATACCATCTTTAATGAAAAATATTTGCAAGATGCAGATGCTGTTTTAGGTATGTATCACGACCAAGTACTCCCGGTATTGAAATACAAAGGGTTTGGTCGCTCAGTGAACATCACGCTTGGCTTACCGTTTATTCGCACATCAGTCGACCACGGTACCGCCTTAGACTTGGCAGGGAAAGGCCAAGCCGATACAGGGAGCTTTAGAACAGCGCTCACGCACGCCATTGAATTAGTAGAGAAAAAGCAATGAGAAATGATGTCCACTTAGGGCACAAAGCGCGTAAACGTTTTGGTCAAAACTTCCTTAACGATCCATACATTATTGATGGCATCGTATCGAGCATTAACCCACTACCAGGTCAAAACTTGGTAGAGATCGGTCCTGGTCTAGGCGCAATTACTGAGCCAGTGGGTAAGCTTGTCGATAAATTTACCGTTATCGAATTGGATAGAGACCTGGCTGAACGTCTTCGCAACCATCCCGATCTGGCTGATAAGCTAACGATCTATGAAGGCGATGCAATGAAGTTCGATTTCGAACAACTTGTTAAGCCAAACAACAAGCTACGTATTTTCGGTAACTTGCCATACAACATCTCGACACCATTGATGTTCCACCTTTTTGAGTTCCATAAAGACGTGCAAGACATGCACTTCATGCTTCAAAAAGAAGTGGTTAACCGATTAGCGGCCGGCCCAGGTACTAAAGCTTATGGTCGTCTTACGGTAATGGCTCAATACTACTGTAAAGTGACGCCTGTGCTAGAAGTGCCACCAACGGCCTTCGTTCCGCCACCGAAAGTAGATTCTGCAGTAGTACGCCTACAGCCATACGAAGTGCTACCTTACCCGGCAAAAGATCTGAAATGGTTAGATCGTGTATGTCGTGAAGGCTTTAACCAGCGTCGTAAAACGGTTCGTAACTGCTACAAGAGCCTAATCGACAAGGAAGTACTTGAAGAGTTGGGTGTTAACCCAGGCATGCGTCCTGAGAATTTAACGCTCGAGCAGTTTGTCGACATGGCAAACTGGTTGTACGACACTCACAGCGCTGACAAATAATTCTAAAAGGCTCCTACACTTCGGTGAGGAGCCTGTTTTTTATGTAATACTTTAAAGTATATCAACAACAAAAGGTGCGAATATGGATATATCTACGCCTTGTATCAAATGTCAGGTTCACTCTAAATACATAGAGGAACAATCTGAACCAACGAAGAACCGCTACGTCTTCGCCTACATTATTACCATCAAAAATCTCAGTAAAACAACGGTTCAACTAATGTCTCGCCGCTGGCTGATTACCGACTCCAACGGCAAACAACTCACCATAGAAGGTGATGGTGTGGTTGGGCAACAACCCGTGATTGAAGCCAACGACGAATACACTTACACCAGTGGTACCGTCATCGAAACTCCTGTGGGTGTTATGCAAGGTCATTATGTGATGACTGATAACAAAGGCATCGACTTCATAACTGAAGTTGATCCATTCAGACTCGCGATCCCTAATATTCTTAATTAGCCGTACATCCGTATCTACAGGAAATTATTGTGTCGAATTATATTGTCGGAGACATCCAAGGGTGCTTCGACGAACTTCAATTACTGCTTAAAACCGTCAATTTTGATAAGCAGCAAGATACCTTATGGGTTGCTGGTGATTTAGTCGCCCGTGGTCCTAAATCATTGGAGACGCTACGCTTTATTCGTAGCCTAGGTAACGCTGCTAAGGTTGTATTAGGCAACCATGACTTGCATCTACTTGCGGTTTCCTTAGGGCTATTTCCAGCTAAAGCAAAAGACAATACTCAACCCATTCTTGATGCAGAAGACCGAGAACAGCTGCTCGAATGGTTAAGACAACAGCCTTTGATTCAAGAACATCCAGAGTTCGTAATGTCTCATGCTGGTATCTCACCTCTATGGGATCTAGAGCGAACACGGATTGAAAATCGAGAGATAACTGCCTTATTAAAATCCGATAAGTGGCAATGGCTTATCGAAAACATGTACAGCAACACGCCTGACTCATGGTGTCAAAATTTAGAAGGGATTGAGCGCAATCGCTATGCGATCAACAGCCTGACTAGAATGCGATTCTGTTTTACTGATGGTCGACTCGATATGGCCTGTAAACTTCCGCCAAGCGAAATTACCACTGAGCCGTTAGTGCCTTGGTTTGACCTACCACAACGTATAAAGCTGGATAAAACAGTTATTTTTGGACACTGGGCTGCGCTAGAAGGTTACTCAGGAAGAGATGTGATTGGTTTAGATACAGGATGCGTTTGGGGTGGTCAGTTGACGGTACTTCGCTGGGAAGACAAACAGTTCTTCACTCAAGAAGCGCTATAGAGATAGAGATAGAGATAGAGATAGAGATAGAGATAGAGATAGAGATAGAGAAGCTTGCGCTACTAGTAAAGCAACGCAAGTGTTTCTAATTTCTGAGCTTAACGTTCGAGAACCACAAACTCCATGTTGTGTTTATTTTTCTCATCAGCTTGATAGGCCTCGCTAAAGCTTAACTTCCAATCTTCGCCCCAATCAGGGAATTGCGTGTCGCCATCCACATCAAAATCGATATAAGTCAGGTATAATTTGTTCGCTTTAGGTAAGCAGCTTTCATAGATAGAACCGCCACCGATGATCATCACTTCATCAACATCACTAACCAGCTCTAGTGCTTTTTCAATCGAAGTTACCGTCGTTACGCCTTCGATTTCTAAACTCTCGTCACGGCTGATTACAACGTTCAGCCTCCCCGGTAAAGGACGTCCAATTGAATCATAAGTCTTACGTCCCATGACGACAGGTTTGCCCATGGTTGAGCGTTTAAACCATGCGAAATCTGCAGGTAGATGCCAAGGCATCTTATTGTCTTTACCAATTACACGGTTGTTCGCCATTGCCGCTATCATGCTGATGATCATAAATCGAAAGTCCTGTCCTTACTTGAAAATGAAGTTGAAGCTAGACGATAGGTCTACGACGGTAGAATAACAGCCCAGGCACAGCTAAGCCAACCGCAAGCCCTGCGATAATGAACATCGATTTCAAAAAGTTCTCCATCAACAATGCCAATAGTTCTGGGTTGTATCCGGCTCGGTTAATCTCAACCATAGCAATCATCGCCTTAAAGGCAAACACGCCAGGGACCATCGGAATCAATGCTGCAACCGTAAATACTTTCGGGTGTGCTAACAATTTATGCGACCAATGCACCCCTATCATACCTACCAATGTAGCAGCAAAGAACGTCGCCCATTCGATCGGAACGCCAAAGTGCATCATCAAATAACGACTACCGTGGCCAATGGAACCTCCCAGCGCACAATAAATTAATGCTCGTTGCGGGACGTTAAACACCAATGCAAAACCAACCGCAGGAATCGCAGCAAAAAACATGTCGTTGAGTAACCCAACAAAAAGTTCAAAAATAGTCATTAGTTTACCCACCCCCATACGTCAGATAGGCTCATCGCTGCGACAATACCTAAGCTTGTAGCCAACGTTAATAAACTGGCCATGGTGAAGCGTGCGAGCCCCATATTAATGTGGCCTTTAAGCATATCTGCTACGGAGTTAATCAAAGGAAAACCGGGCACTAGCATCAATACTGACGAAGCCATCACGATAGTGGGTTGACCACCAATATTGTAGAGCACTGCCTGAGCTGAAATGGTGGTGGTGACAAAAGCGGTAATAGCGAAATTTAATAACGGATTGAAATGGCGATGACCGATCTCTTGTCTCACGATCATACCGCAAGCCGAAGCTATAAACGTCATCATAAAGACATGCCAATCTCCGCCAGCAAGACGGCTAAAAGAAGCACACGATAGCCCTATCATTAC
Organism: Vibrio sp. L5-1; assembly: GCF_021728315.1. Classification (NCBI taxonomy): domain Bacteria; kingdom Pseudomonadati; phylum Pseudomonadota; class Gammaproteobacteria; order Vibrionales; family Vibrionaceae; genus Vibrio; species Vibrio sp. L5-1. The sequence goes on from NZ_JAKKCQ010000007.1 coordinate 148,753, forward strand.
GACAACTAACCAACGGTTGTAGCGTTCAGGACTGATCCCCTGGATCTTCTTATAAGCTAAATCATAATCAAGAATCCCTTTCTCCATCATGATACACACACGTTGAATCTCGGTTATCACCTGCATATTAATGCCACGATCAGCGCAACTTCGAGTCGTCGTTATGCAATGATCATCCATTACTGTTGTCACAACCAATGCATTGGCTGACAGTGCAACTTCAACCTCATTCACCCCACAAGCAATACCGATACGGCGCATTATGTCACCGACCAATGTGCTCTCGGCGCCATGAGCTAATAACATTTGTCCTGATTGAGCGACTAACCTTGAGATCGCTCTTTGTTTTGATGCCATGATTTCCTTCCCATAGGCGTTAATTATCTGAAGATAAATTTTGCATAAAAAACAGCAAGACGTCATGATTTAGATACAAAAAAACCGCAATTTTCATTGCGGTTTAATAAAACTATCAGCGTATCTTAGAAAAAGCGACCAAAGTGCTTATAAGAAACTACGAGGATTATTAATCACGAACATAGATAACATGACCGTCATCTTCTTCGTCATCCCAATCATCCCAGTCGTCGTCATCTTCAGTAACGACATTCTTACCGGCCATCGCATCTTTATGGTAGTCATCCCACATAAAGTTAACTTTTTCTTCTTCTTCAATTGCTTCAACTTCACGAGGTAAGTTCTCCATGAACTCACCCAGTTTAAAGCAAAGATCTTTGGTACCAATCTTGTTTACAGCAGAGATCTTGAAGTACTCGCCTTCCCAACCCAAAGCTTCGACGATTTCTTGAATCTTTTCGTCAGCTTCTTCTTCAGGCATTAGGTCAACTTTATTGAACACTAACCAACGAGGTTTCTGCGCAACTTTCTCACTGTATTGCTCAAGCTCATCGATGATCGTCAGTGCATTCTGAATAGGATCAGAACCATCGATCGGCAAAATATCGATCATATGCAGAAGAACACGACAACGCTCAAGGTGCTTCAAGAAACGAATACCAAGACCAGCGCCATCAGCTGCGCCTTCGATCAAGCCAGGGATATCGGCAACGACGAAACTCTTCTCAGGGACAACACTTACCACACCTAAGCTAGGAATTAGCGTCGTAAACGGGTAATCAGCCACTTTTGGTTTTGCAGCAGATACTGAGCGAATAAACGTAGATTTACCAGCGTTTGGCAAGCCAAGCATACCAACATCCGCTAGCAAAAGAAGCTCTAAACGTAGTTCGCGAACTTCACCTTTAGTACCCATTGTCTTTTGACGAGGAGCGCGGTTAACAGACGACTTAAAACGCGTGTTACCAAGACCGTGCCAACCACCTTTACCAACCATGACTTTCTTGCCATGCTCAGCAACTTCAGCAACGATTTCATTAGTGTGGATATCAACAGCGCGAGTACCTACTGGTACTTTCATTGTCATATCTTTACCTCGTTTACCAGTACAGTTACCACCGCGGCCATTTTCGCCACGCTCAGCATTGTAAAAACGTTGGAAACGGTAATCGATCAGTGTGTTTAAGTTTTCATCCGCTTGAATGTAAACATCACCACCATCACCGCCATCACCGCCATCAGGACCACCTTTAGCGACGAATTTTTCGCGCCAAAAGCTTACTGTACCATTACCGCCATCACCGGCTTCTATTTTTACTGATGCTTCATCAACGAATTTCATTTTTTAACTCCGCACTTACGTTGCGTTACCACTCATCAAGGAATGATATAAATTCTAGCAGATCCGTGTTTAGATCGATCACCTAAGATCTAGATCGATCTGCAACCAAGGAACAAATAAGGAGAGGTTCTTTGCTTTCTGTATCTTAAAAAACAAACGGCTTCTTAATAAAACCAAACTGTTTCTCAAAAATAAAACGGCTTCTCAAAACCAAAACAAGAGCGTCTACTTTTTTATTCTCGCTATAAATAAAAAACCCTGCCGAATCGGCAGGGCTTTTGAATTCAGCTTGAAAGCTAGTATAAATAATCTAATAAAAGATTAAATTACTCAGCTTCGATGCTTACAAACTTACGGTTTTTAGGACCTTTTACTGCAAATTTCACTTTACCTTCAGTAAGAGCGAAAAGAGTATGGTCTTTACCGATGCCAACGTTTGTGCCAGCGTGGAACTTAGTACCACGTTGACGAACGATGATGTTACCTGCAAGAACAGATTCACCACCAAAACGCTTAACACCAAGACGTTTGCTTTCTGAATCGCGGCCGTTATTAGTAGAACCGCCAGCTTTTTTATGTGCCATTGTTAAACTCTCCTAATACTTAAGCGTTAATGCCAGTGATTTTCACTTCTGTGAACCACTGACGGTGACCAGCTTGCTTACGCGAGTGCTTACGACGACGGAACTTAACGATTTTTACTTTATCGCCACGACCGTGTTGTACTACTTCTGCAGTAACTTTGCCACCTTCAACAAGAGGTGCACCAACAGCGATTTCTTCGCCGTTAGCAACAAGAAGAACTTTATCAAATTCTACAGTTGCACCAGTTTCAACGTCTAATTTCTCTAAACGAAGTGTTTGACCTTCGCTTACTCGGTGTTGTTTGCCACCAGATTGGAAAACAGCGTACATATTTTACTCCGCTTTTTCCGCACAGCCTATGGTTGTTAATTCTACAACTCGGGTGTGCGCTAAACTAATCAATAGGGCGCAGATTCTACGGGAATCATGCCGCTATGACAAGCCATATTTTTAAAATATTGGCGAAAACATGTTCGCCAAAGAAAAGTGCGGCAATGATGCCTTTAAGTGATGTATTAATCAACGTTTTTTAGTGTATTATTCAACAATTAAATACAACGTATAAGCCTTACAGGGTCTAACTTCAGCCGGATGAACAATGGATTTTAAAGCTATCCAAACGCTTACTGCCAATGATATGGCAAAAGTGAATGAAACAATTCAAGCCCAACTTAATTCTGACGTAAGTTTAATCAACCAGCTTGGTTTTTATATCGTTAGCGGTGGTGGCAAACGCCTACGTCCTTTGCTTGCTCTTTTATCTGCTCGTGCTCTTGGTTATCAAGGTGAAGCTCATATCACCTCTGCAGCTTTTATCGAGTTTATTCACACAGCTACCCTTCTCCATGATGATGTCGTCGACGAGTCGGACATGAGACGCGGTAAAGCGACAGCCAACGCAGCTTTTGGTAATGCCGCTAGCGTTTTGGTGGGTGACTTTATCTACACTCGCTCGTTCCAGATGATGACAACGCTAGGATCCTTAAAGATCCTTGAGTTAATGAGTGAAGCAGTTAACGTGATTGCCGAGGGTGAAGTTCAACAATTAATGAACTGTAATAACCCGGACACCACAGAAGAAAGTTACATGCAGGTCATCTACTCGAAGACCGCTCGCTTGTTTGAAGCTGCAACGCAAATCGGTGCAATTCTTAGCGAATCATCACCTGAAATCGAAACGGCTATGCAAAACTACGGTAAATACCTAGGCACTGCATTCCAATTGATTGATGATGTGATGGATTACACTGCTGATGGTAAAGAGATGGGTAAGAACGTTGGTGACGATCTAGCCGAAGGCAAACCAACACTGCCTCTACTTTACGCAATGCACAATGGTTCTCCTGAACAAACCAGCATGATTCGAGAAGCGATTGAAAAAGCCAATGGTATGGAGCGTCTCGACGACATTATGGCTGTGATGAAAGAGACAGGCTCGTTAGAGTACACAACAAATAAAGCCTATGAAGAAGCAGATAAAGCGATTGCTGAGCTTTCTGTACTTCCTGATTCAGAATATAAGCAAGCGCTAACCACGCTCGCACACTTAGCTGTTAAACGTAGCAAGTAAGCAGGTTAATAGACAACTCGCTTCTAGCTTCTATATAAATAACAAAAAAGGGCCTCAGGGCTCTTTTTTAGTTTTGAACAAATATTTGTAAGATAATCAAATTCAATATCGGCTCGCTTCTAATGACAGCGGCAGTTGTACTTCAATTTCTTCAAGTTCTTCCATTGGCACTGCGTATTGCTCATGCCCATTGTAAGTCTCTACCAAGGCGTACTGCTCTTGCTCATCAATGACCAATATTTTTCCTAAGCGCCCCAAATAGTGGACATTCATACCCTTTTCAACAGTAGCCATAAACTTTACCTCGACCTTGGTTATATAGACAGATACGAGCAACTTGAATTTTAGGATCAAAAAAGCCGATCATAATGATCGGCTCTTATTAACTATCTTTTGGCTGAGTTAAATGGTGTCCCGCTTATTTAGCGAATTCAACACCGATCTCAATATCGCCATTTAGCGTTTCAAGCATGCTATCTAAAGCATTACGTTCGAAGTCGCTCAGTTCACCGTAGCTAAGGATCGCTTCTGCGCCCTCTTTGCCAAGTTTAACTGGTTGTGCGAAGAATGGTGCGTGCTCGCCTTCACCTTCAACGTATGCACATTCAATTACGTTCTCTTCGCCTTGAAGCGCTTTCACTAGAGCAAGACCGAAGCGACAAGCCGCTTGACCCATCGATAGTGTTGCACTGCCGCCGCCAGCTTTAGCTTCTACTACTTCAGTACCCGCATTTTGGATACGAGTTGTTAGCGCTGCGATTTCTTCATCAGTAAACTCTACGCCTTCAACTTGAGAAAGTAGAGGAAGGATCGTTACACCTGAGTGACCGCCGATAACAGGAACACGGATGTCGCTTGGATCTTTATCTTTCAGCTCAGCAACAAACGTTTCAGAACGAATAACATCAAGAGTAGTAATACCGAATAAACGACGCTTGTCGTAAACGCCCGCTTTCTTAAGTACTTCAGCAGCGATTGGTACTGTTGTATTTACTGGGTTAGTGATGATACCAACACAAGCAGTAGGACAAGTAACTGCGATTTTCTCTGCAAGAGACTTAACAATGCCAGCGTTCACATTGAAAAGATCCGCACGATCCATACCAGGCTTACGAGCAACACCCGCAGAAATAAGCACAACATCCGCACCTTCTAGTGCTGGTGTTGGATCTTCACCCGCGTAACCTTTGATCGAAACAGGTGTTGGGATATGGCTAAGATCGGCAGCAACACCCGGAGTTACCGGAGCGATGTCGTAAAGTGCAAGATCTGAACCAGCAGGCAGGCGGTTCTTTAGTAGTAGGGCTAGGGCTTGACCGATGCCACCAGCGGCACCAATAACAGCTACTTTCATTGTTATTCTCCTTGAGAGCTTTCTCTTATAAATTCTTGGTAGGGTAGTTCTTGAGCTAAATTAAGGCTAAAAAGCTAAATTATCGTTAAAAAAATATATTAATCACAAAGTGATTACAATCAATTAACGCCAGCTTTGCGACTTCGCGCAAGTCAATAAAACCGTGCTACACAGCAAGTTCGCATTATGGCGATAATCGACTGAAATAACAAAATAAGTCGACACTAATAACACATTATTCTATTAAATTTTTACAGTGATATGACTAACAAATTGCCGTGATATTTTAGCTAAAATTGAATATGTATGCGAGAATATGCAAACATCTTTGTTAATGAATAAGAATGACATATGCGCAATACAGAAAAACAAGACAACTTAGTTCGTGCTTTTAAATCATTACTAAAAGAAGAACGTTTTGGTTCGCAAGGCGAGATTGTCGATGCCCTCAAACATGAAGGTTTTGAAAGTATCAACCAATCTAAAGTTTCGCGTATGTTAACTAAGTTTGGTGCAGTTCGAACTCGTAATGCAAAAATGGAGATGGTTTACTGTCTTCCTGCTGAACTTGGTGTTCCGACAGTTTCTAGCTCTCTGAGAGAATTAGTATTAGATATCGACCACAACAATGCATTGGTGGTGATACACACCGGCCCAGGTGCGGCGCAGCTTATTGCTCGTTTATTGGACTCATTAGGTAAGTCGGAAGGTATACTAGGTGTCGTTGCAGGCGATGATACTATCTTCATCACGCCAACCTTGTCAGTTACCACGAAGCAATTGTTTGATTCTGTGTGCGAACTGTTTGAATACGCAGGATAATTGGTCACAGTTTCATAACCATAAACCTGATTAATGGATCACGAACACCGATTCGCTTCGTGATCCAAATCACATCCTAGAATATCTATCTCCCCCTCCTCAAACACCACTAAACCATTGATTTTAAAAAACTCAGTAGCAAATCAAACACAAGATCTAACCGTCATTTGTTAGATTTTTTAGCTATATCTTTTAACATTTGAGTAATTTTCTGCCAATTTTTGATATTATTCAGCCACTTTTTCATCACATGGATTGAAAAAGGTGCCGTTTCCAAATAGGAAACTCCAGAAACGACTACACTTGTTTCAGGGTTAATAATGAATAAAGGAAGGGAAATTCATGGCATTTACCAAACTTATTAAAGTTGGGGCTATTGCAGCTGCTGTAATGGGCGCTGGCGCAGTTAACGCTCAAGAGTTCATCACAATTGGTACAGGTTCAGTAACGGGTGTTTACTACCCAACTGGTGGTGCTATTTGTAAGCTTGTGAACAAAGGCCGCAAAGACCACAACATTCGTTGTTCTGTAGAATCTACTGGTGGTTCGATCTACAACGTTAACACCATCCGTGCTGGTGAACTAGATTTCGGTGTTGTTCAATCGGACTGGCAATACCACGGCTACAACGGTACAAGTAAATTCAAAGATCAGGGCGAATACAAAAAACTTCGCGCTATGTTCTCTTTACATACAGAACCGTTCAACATCATCGCTCGTACCGATGCTGGTATCAACAATGTGTCTGACCTAGCAGGTAAGCGTGTAAACATTGGGAACCCAGGCTCTGGTGACCGTGCAACGATGGGTGTTGTAATGGACGCTATGGGTTGGACTAACGATAGCTTCAAGCTTGCTTCTGAACTTAAAGGTTCTGAGCGTTCACAAGCACTTTGTGACAACAAGATTGATGCATTCATCTACATGGTTGGTCACCCGAACGGATCAATCAAAGAAGCAACGACTTCTTGTGATGCAAAACTAGTTTCAGCAACTGGTCCACAGATCGACAAGATCGTAGCTGAAAACCCATACTATGCATACAGCACAGTTCCAGCTGGCATGTACCGTGGTACAGATGCTGACGTAAACAGCTTCGGTGTTGCAGCAACTATGGTAACAACGTCTGACGTTTCTGATGAAGTCGCATACAACGTTGCTAAAGCGGTATTTGAAAACTTCGCTACATTCAAACGCCTGCACCCAGCATTTGCAAACCTGAAGAAAGAAGACATGGTTAAAGCGGGTATCTCAATCCCTCTTCACCCTGGCGCAGTAAAATACTACAAAGAAGTAGGCCTTCTAAAGTAATTCTACTTTAAGCCTGCTCTACCAATAAGGAGGCATGTCCTCCTTATTGGCTTTTCACGTTTTATAAAAATAACCCAAGTGAAAAGAGACAAACCTTTAAGTTTCTCCAATTTGGCGAACTTACCTTCGTATCAAGCCTAAGACAGAGACGAACAAAAAACGCATTTCCCTATCCATTCGCTACACTAGATAGGAAATAAATAACGTCTCGTTGTTCGTAAGAAAGGCAGACCATCAATAATAAGGATAAAGTACATGACGCAGACAACATCACCGTCTCCAGATGTGCAAGAAATGGTGGCACAATCAGACACTGGTGCGCGTAGCCCTCGCGGTATCCAAGGCCGTATTTTATGGTTTGTGCCTCTATGTTGGTCACTGTTCCAACTTTGGTATGCATCTCCGCTGCCGTTCATTTTTAACTTCGCGATTTTAAACGACACTGAAGCTCGAGCAATTCATCTTACGTTTGCCATCTTCCTAGCCTTTACCGCTTACCCAGCCATGAAAAATTCACCTCGGGATAGAATTCCTGCGGTCGATTGGATATTAGCGCTGGTTGGTAGCTTTTCAGCTTCGTATATCTATATTTTCTATACTCAACTCGCTGAACGTTCAGGCGCACCAACAACATTCGATATTGTTGCTGCTGTATTTGGTATGGTTCTACTGCTTGAAGCAACACGACGCGCTTTAGGTCCACCTCTTATGGTTGTGGCTGCAGTATTCCTACTTTACACCTTTGGCGGTCCACACATGCCAGACGTTATCGCCCATAAAGGTGCAAGCCTGAACAAGGCAATGTCGCATCTGTGGCTAACAACTGAAGGTGTATTCGGTGTTGCTCTTGGCGTCTCTACGTCATTCGTATTCTTGTTTGTACTGTTTGGTGCAATGCTAGAACGCGCAGGCGCAGGTGCTTACTTCATCAAGGTAGCGTTCTCTTTACTTGGCCACATGAAAGGTGGTCCAGCGAAAGCAGCCGTTGTTGCATCTGGCCTATCCGGTCTTGTGTCTGGTTCATCTATCGCTAACGTGGTAACCACGGGTACTTTCACGATCCCTCTCATGAAAAGAGTCGGATTCTCAGGTGAAAAAGCCGGTGCTGTAGAAGTAGCCGCTTCAACCAATGGTCAGTTAACCCCACCAATCATGGGTGCTGCTGCATTCTTGATGGTTGAATATGTGGGTATCTCGTATGTAGAAGTGATTAAAGCGGCGCTATTGCCTGCTCTTATCTCTTACATCGCCCTGATTTACATTGTTCACTTAGAAGCATGTAAAGCGGGTATGACAGGCCTACCTCGTCGTCACACACCAACTATCGTACAAAGCCTACTGTCTTTCACTGGTACCATTTTAGGTCTTTGTGTCATCAGTGCTGCGGTTTACTACGGTGTCGGCTGGACGAAAGATGTCTTTGGCGATGCAGCGACACCTATTGTTACCGTTGCTCTATTGATCTCTTATGTAGCCTTGGTTCGAGTATCAGCAAAATATGCCGCTGAAGGTGGCATGGACATCGATGCCGAGCTAACAGAAGTACCCGATCCAGGCCCAACCATTAAGTCTGGTTTACATTTCCTATTGCCTATCGTGGTGCTTGTTTGGTGTCTGACTGTAGAGCGATTCTCTCCAGGTCTTTCTGCCTTCTGGGCAACGGTATTCATGATCTTCATTTTGATCACACAGCGTCCTTTGATGACTCTGATGAACAAATCGGACGATCTTGCAGAGCAAACTAAAGCCGGTTTCGTTGATCTATTAGAGAGCTTGGTTTCAGGCGCGCGCAACATGATCGGTATCGGTGTAGCAACAGCTGCAGCGGGTACGGTTGTCGGCGTAGTGACTCTGACGGGTATCGGCTTGGTAATGACGGACTTCGTTGAGTTCATCTCAGGCGGTAGCATCATTCTTATGCTGCTGTTCACTGCGGTAATCAGCTTAATCTTAGGTATGGGCTTACCAACAACGGCGAACTACATCGTTGTATCAACGCTGATGGCTCCGGTAATTGTTACCTTAGGCGCGGCGCATGGCCTGATCATCCCTCTGATTGCGGTTCACTTGTTCGTGTTCTACTTCGGTATCTTAGCCGATGATACGCCTCCAGTTGGCTTGGCAGCCTTTGCGGCCGCCGCGATTGCAAAATCAGACCCGATCCGTACTGGTATTCAAGGCTTTACCTACGATATTCGGACCGCGATCTTGCCATTCATGTTCATCTTCAATACCCAACTACTGTTGATGGGCATTGATTCTTGGTGGCATCTATTCCTCACTATTTTCTCTTCTGTAACTGCGGTACTTATCTTTGCCGCTGCAACGCAAGGTTGGTGGTTTACCAAGAACAAATGGTGGGAAACGATCCTATTATTGGTTCTAACTTTCTCTTTCTTCCGCCCTGGCTTCTGGTGGGACATGATTTATCCAGAGAAAGTTCTTTCACCTGGAGTTGAGATCGCTCAAATCACAGAAGGTCTATCTGTGGGACAATCTCTTGAGTTAAGAGTGGGTGGCGAAAACTTAGAAGGTGACTATTCTGAGAAGACGGTTCGCCTTCCATTTGAAGATTCTGCGACAACAAGTGAAGACCGCATTGCTTCAATGGGCTTAATGCTGACGAAATCTGAAGGCAAGATGATTGTCGACATGGTTGAGTTCGGTAGCCCAGCAGAAGCGGCTGGCATTGACTTTGATTGGGAAATTAAATCAGTTATCCAAGACGCAGAAAGACCAATGAAAGAGTGGGTATTCTTACCATCCCTACTGATTCTAATTGGCTTAGCGATGAACCAAAGAAGGCGTGCTCGTAAGGATGAGATTAGCGCGTAATGGATAGAGCCAAGTAGTGCTCAACTCTATTTGGCTTTATTACATGGAAAGGATAATCACAGCGCTTGGTCAATACTAAGCGCTGATAAAAAAGAGAAAAACACATGTATAAACAAATCCTTGTTCCTGTTGATCTTAACGACAAAGGCTTTTCTGACAAAGCTGTTGAATTAGCGGTATGGCACGCAAAGCACAGTAATGCTGAAATCCACATCTTGAACGTATTGCCGGGCATTCACATGTCGATGGTTGCGTCTTACTTCCCGAAAGATGCAGCAAACCAAATGAAGCTCGATGTGAAAAATCAGCTGAAAGAGTTTGCAGACAAGTACATCGACGATGAAGTAGTTTATAAGGTTCACGTTGCAGAAGGTAAAACCTACACAACGATTCTAGATTACGCAGAAAAGCTTGGGGCAGACCTGATTGTGATGCCTAGTCATAAGCGCTCGAAAATCGACAAAGTGGTACTGGGTTCAGTGGCGAGTAAAGTCGTACAGAATTCACCAATCAATGTATTGGTCATCAAACCTCAAGGCTAATGGCTAATGGCTTCTGGCAGATAAGCTAAGTCGAACTACAAACAAAACATCTAAAAAGGTTGGCTCAAAGCCAACCTTTTTTATGTCTGAAGCTGAGCGTATAACCGCTTACTGTGAATTAACTGACGAGATTCTGCGGCTTACCTGAAGCAAAGGCATCAATGTTATCGATTAAGATATCAGACAGCTTTTGAATTGAGCTATCACTGCCCCACGCCACATGTGGCGTTAACAGTAAATTTGGCAAATGACTGTTAGCCAGTAATGGATTCGAGTTGTCAGCCGGTTCTTGTGTGAACACATCCATACCCGCGCCCGCAATCTCTTGATTTTTCAAAGCTTCAACTAAGGCTTGTTCATCCACGAGTCCACCGCGGCCAGCATTAACTAACACCGCATTTGGTTTCATCATTGCTAGCTCTCGCTCTGAAATCAGGTCTCGAGTCGCTTTGGTCAATGGACAATGTAAGCTGATTGCATCTGCTTGTTGTAACACCGTATCAAAAGGCAGATACCCTTCTCGACAAGAGTCAGCCCCTTTACGCTCAGCAAAGATAACATTCATACCAATCGCTTTAGCCAATGCCGCCGTTGCTCGTCCTAAGCCACCACTACCGATTAAGCCTAATGTACTGCCTGCAACATCTTGAATCGGATGAGTAAAGAAGCAGAATTGCTGATCCTTTTGCCACTCGCCGGCTTCGATGTCTTGATGGTAACCAACGAGATTACGCTTTAACGCAAATAGCATCGCGATAACATGCTCAGGTACCGATTGAGTCGCGTAACCTTGCACGTTTGTCACTGCGATATTGTTACTCTTACAGTAGCCAACATCGACATTATTCACACCCGTTGCTGAAACGGCTATTAGCTTAAGCTGTTGTGCTTGAGCTAAATTCGATTCGTTGAGCACCACCTTATTGGTAATAACCACATCAGCGCCTTCAATTCGTTCAGACACTTGCTCCGGCGAAGTAAAATCATACTCAACCCACTGATGTTCAAAGCTGATAGGTTTTAAATGAATTTGAGATGGGATGGTGGCTCTGTCAAGAAAGACCACTTTCAACTTCCGCATTGTACGTCCTTGTATTGGTATTGATTTAACCATTCTAAGCTTTTAGCTTGCTGTAGTCTGGAAGCTCAGGCGCAATTTCAAAGTGCTGTTCTATTTGTGGCAATGCTTGAGGATAAAAATTACATGGCACGAAGGCTTTGAAGAGCTGATTATTAGCCGGATGATAAAAACTCAGTTCGCACGCGTGCAAAGCTAACCTATCGCTATACTCAAACGCCTCTGGCGTGGCATAAAACTCGTCGCCAACAATTGGAGCCCCTATCGCCATACAATGAACACGCAACTGATGAGAGCGACCAGTGATCGGCAGCAATTTCAATAATGTCGTTTGAGGCTCTTGCTGCTCCACCACATAGCGAGTCTGTGATGACTTGCCATCCTCGAAGCACACCTTTTGTCTTGGTCGATTTGGCCAATCACAAATGAGCGGCAGATCAATCAAACCTTCTACTTCTTCTACTGAACCCCATACTCGGGCGTAATAGAGTTTGTGTGTCAGTCGATATTGAAATTGCTTCTTCAAATGACGCTCAGCTTGTTTGTGTTTAGCGAGCAGCATCAAGCCCGATGTCGACATGTCCAGTCGATGCACCACCTGAATCTCCGCAAATTCGACAACCAACCGACTCCACATACTGTCGTAATGCTCTGGCAATCTCCCTGGCACCGAAAGCAGGCCTGCAGGCTTGTTCACCACAAGAATATCGTCATCTTGATAAACAATATCAATCCACGGTTCACGCGGTGGTGTGTACTGTTCTAACGCCATTAAAGCCTCTTAATTACTGGTTAATAAATAATTTACGGTTAATTCGTTTATTAATAAATACAATTTTCAACATTTCCGTACATAAAAGTTGACGACCTTACAAGACATGGTATTGATAGGGTAACGGATTATAAGAAGTCAGCATCAAAGGAAAAATGATGGAAAGTACGGTTAAAGCCACCACAGAAAAAACACCAACCTCAGCTCCCCTATCAAGTTTAATTAAGTCTCTTGGCCCAGGTATTATGATGGCCGCAGCAGCTGTTGGTGGCTCTCACTTAGTCGCCTCAACCAAGGCTGGTGCGATTTATGGTTGGCAGCTTGCCGCGCTCATTATCCTCGTTAATATCTTCAAATACCCATTCTTCAGAGCCGGTATCCAATACACACTAGGAACGGGTCAAAGCTTGGTGGAAGGTTACTCTAACCTAGGCCGCCCATACCTTGTGATCTTTTCGATACTGAGTGCTATTTCCGCAGTCGTGAATACCGCAGCCTTGCTGTTATTCAGTGCAAGCCTACTTAGCTACTTTATTCCTTTTGATTTAGCCACCAGCACCTTATGCATGATCGTTTTAGCGACCTGTTTGATCATTCTTTTTGCAGGTCATTATCGTGCTCTCGATACGCTATCTAAAGCGATCATGGCTGTCCTGACCATCACCACTCTAGCCGCTGTTGCGATTGCTATTGGCTCTCCAGTCGAACCTGATGCCGCTTTTGTGCCACCATCACCTTGGTCATTGGCTGCTATCGGATTTATCGTGGTGACTATGGGTTGGATGCCTGCGCCTATCGAGATCTCAAACATCACTTCTATGTGGCTAAAAAGCCAAAAAGAGAAACAAGACGTGACCGCTCAATCAGCACTGTTCGATTTCAATGTAGGCTATATTGGTACAGCACTACTTGCACTGGTATTCGTTGCTTTAGGTGCTCTGGTACTTCACGGCTCAGGAGTTGAATTGTCTCGCTCTGGCGTTGGCTTCACTCATCAGTTGGTCGGTATTTACGCCTCTACCATTGGTGAATGGTCTCGTCCACTGATCGCAATCGTCGCCTTCTTCTGTATTTTTGGCAGTACCATTACCGTTATCGATGGCTATTCACGTGTGCTTGCAGAATCACAGCGCCTGTTATTGAAAAAAGAATCGAGCCCAAGAATGCTGCAAGGCTGGAGCATCATTGTTTCTATCGCGGCATTGGCAATTGTGATGTTCTTCAGCGCAGCACTGATGCCAATGCTCGATTTTGCGATGGTACTTGCGTTTGTAACTACGCCATTCTTCGCCCTACTTAACTTCATCTTGGTAAACAAAGCTAAGCTTCCGGAAGCGCTTGCGATTGGTCCAAAACTAAAATGGTTATCGATAGCTGGTCTTACTTACTTGTTTGGTTTCTTAGCTCTATTCGTTTGGTGGAAATGGTTGATGTAATCAGCTATCCAAATTATTAGCCAAACTCTTAAACGAACTATTAACCAAACGGTTAACCAAGCTACAGATACAAATAAGGCCTTCGTGATGAAGGCCTTATTTCGTTAAAGCGTAAAGCTAGCGATATTCGAGTTCTTGGCTTAGTTGTGAGAAACCACAATCAAACGTAGTGAATCTAGCTGAACCTGAGCTTTGCTGATGTAACCGGTCAGTTCATTGATTTGAGCTTCGATAACCTCTAGCTCTTCATCACGAATGTTAGGATTGACCGCTTTAAGCGCTTGTAGACGTTCTAGCTCACCGTTCAAGTTGGTTTGCATATCTTTCTGGGCTTGCTGACGAACTTCTTCAACCTTCGGCAGTACATGCGTCTCACCGGCTTCAATTAGCTTGTGAATTTCACCCTGTACTGAATTCACCAACTTGCTTGCCAAGTGACGGTTCACAGGACTTAGCTGACGGTTAAAGCTATCGAACTCAACCTGAGCAGATAAATCGTTACCACGACCATCCATCATCAAACGAATCGGCGTCTTAGGTAAGAACTGGCTGATACCGCTGCGCTTTGGCGCTTGTGCATCAACAAGGTAAACCAACTCAAGTAGAATTGTACCAACAGGTAACGCTTTGTTCTTCAGTAGAGATACCGCAGACGCACCCACACCTTCGCTCAATAGCAGATCAATACCGCCCTGAATCATTGGGTGTTCCCAGCTAATGAAGTTCATGTCTTCACGAGACAGCGCAGTTTCACGATCAAACGTGATGGTTGCACCTTCATAAGGTAGGCCTGGGTAGCTTGGAACCATCATGTGCTCAGATGGCGTCACAACTAGCGCATTTTCACCCTTATCGTCTTGGTTCAAACCAATGGTATCGAACAGACTCAGTGCAAAAGACACTAGGTTAGTATCACCGTCAGTCGACGCGATCTTTTCTGCAATCTCATGCGCTTTTTCGCCGCCATTTGAGTGCATTTCTAATAGGCGATCGCGGCCTTTTTCTAGATCTGATTTTAGGCTTTGATTTAACTTGGCTGATTCTTCAATCACTTCATCAAGTTGTTCGGTGTTACCAGAAGCCAACATCTCAATAAGAACATCAGAGTACTTGTCGTAAACCGTGCGACCTGTAGGGCACGTCTCTGCAAATGCGTTCAGACCTTCATCGAACCAACGCGCTAGAATCGCTTGCGATGTGCCTTTTAGGTAAGGAACGTGAATGTCGATATCACGCAGCTGACCGATACGGTCCAAACGACCAATACGTTGCTCAAGCAAGTCTGGGTTGAACGGTAAGTCGAACATCACTAACTGGTTAGCAAATTGGAAGTTACGACCTTCAGAACCGATTTCACTACAGATAAGAACCTGAGCACCGCCTTCTTCTTGAGCAAAGTAAGCCGCAGCTTTATCACGCTCTAAAATCGACATGCCTTCATGGAATACGGTTGCACGCACACCTTCACGCTCACGCAGTGCTTGCTCTAATTGCAAAGCAGTACTCGCACGAGAGGCGATCACTAGGATTTTCTCGCTGCGCTTGTCTTGAATCTTTTCAATCAACCAGTTCACACGTGAATCGAACTGCCACCAGCTTGAGTCTTCACCTTCAAACTCTTGGAAGATCTCTTCTGGGTACAACATCTTCATCGCTCGAGCTTCTGGTGCCATCTTGCCACCGATCATGCCCGATACACGCATCGAGGTTGTGTACTGCGTTGGAATGTCCATCGGCAGTAGGTTTACATTACGCTTAGGGAAGCCTTTGATTGCAGCACGCGTGTTTCTGAAAAGAACACGGCCAGTACCATGGCGATCCATAAGGTTATCAATAAGTTCTTGGCGAGCTAAGGCTTGCTCTTCTTCGCTGCTATCACCTTCAATCACACGGAACAGAGGCTCAACATCTTGCTCAGACAGAAGCTCTGTGATCTGGTTCTTTGCGCTGTTTTCAAGCTTCACGCCAGAGAACAATGCCGTTACTGCATCAGCAACAGGGGCATATTGGTCCTCTTCTTCAACGAAAGCTTCGTAATCGTAAAAGCGATCAGGGTCAAGCAGACGCAGACGTGCAAAGTGACTCTCACGACCCAGCTGTTCAGGGGTTGCTGTCAGTAGCAGTACACCAGAAGTATTTTCAGCTAATCCTTCAACCACTTGATATTCGCGGCTCGGTTTGTCTTGGCTCCACTCAAGGTGGTGCGCTTCATCGACAACCAACAAATCCCACTCACCTTCAAGTGCTTGCTCGTAGCGCTTACGGCTCTTACGTAGGAAATCTAAAGAACACAGAACGTATTGCTGTGTATCAAATGGGTTATCTGACTCCGCGAAGGCTTCAATACAACGCTCTTCGTCAAAGATAGAGAAGTGCAGGTTGAAACGGCGCATCATCTCTACTAACCATTGGTGTTGCAGAGTTTCAGGTACCACAATCAGAATGCGTTCAGCACGGCCAGACAACACCTGTTGGTGAATGATCATGCCTGCTTCAATGGTTTTACCTAGACCCACTTCATCAGCTAGTAAAACGCGCGGAGCGTGACGACGACCCACTTCATGAGCAATGTACAACTGATGAGGAATCAAACCAGCGCGCATACCACACAAGCCACGCATCGGGCTCTTATGTTGCTGGTATTGATTGCTTAACGCACGGTAACGCAGTACGAAGTTATCCATACGGTCGATTTGACCTGCGTACAGCTTATCTTGTGGTTTGTTAAAGCGGATCTGGTTGCTTAAGAATATTTCACGCAGAGTCACCTCTGTCTCTTGAGTGTCTTCACGAGTGCCCAAATAAGTCAGTAGCCCCTTATCTTCGATAACTTCTTCGACAGATAGAGACCAACCTTCTTGGCATTCGATGACATCGCCAACATTAAACGTTACTCGGGTTACGGGAGCATCAGTGCGTGCATAGACACGATTCTCTTCTGATGCTGCAAACATTACTGTCACTGTTCGAGCGTCCATTGCTACAACGGTACCTAAACCTAAATCGCTCTCCGTATCGCTTATCCAGCGTTGCCCCAAAGCAAATGTCATGAATCGACTACCTCAATCTTATAGTTGGAATTTGGTCATGTTAACTGCAGTTTTAAACAAGAGCGTTATCGCGCTTGAACTAAAAATATAGCCAAAGATGCCTAGTTTGCAGCCACTTTTTAAGTGCGCTCTTAATAATAAATATCTCGAGAAAATGGTGCAGAAAAAGGTCGCTAATCTTACTCGATGCTGTGATTTAGGTCACGCCTAAAGGAGATGATTTCATACTTTTTTTCTGTTTTCGCCAGTGCAATCAAACTGTCAAAAAATCATGGGTAATCTATAGGTAGCAGATTGCTGCTCTCAAACGAATACACCATATTCATTCACAACGATATGGCGATATTTCTCTAGATGAAGTTTAGGTGAGTAGTTGACTATCACCGGAATGAGATACTAATCTTTATATGAGCTTTATCTACGTTCAATGAATGCAAGGCAAGCCGCACGTCGGCAAGGAGATGCTATGGGCGAGACCAACCGGAAGCTATTTGTTTTAGACACTAATATCCTACTTCACGAACCCTTCGCTATATTTTCTTTCCAAGAGCACGATGTCGTTATCCCCATGACCGTGCTAGAAGAACTCGACAGAATCAAAGACAGTAAAAGAGACGTTGCTCGAGATGCGAGAATTGCGATTCGAACGCTCGAAGACTTGTTCAGGGAAGCCACACCAGACCAAATATCGGAAGGCATTCCTTTTTCTAAAGACATAAACGCATCTGGCAGTATTTCAATACTCGCTGATTACGAACTTCAAGAAAGCATCAAAGCCTTCGCCGATGACAAGGCAGGCGATAACCGAATCCTCAACGCAGTCCTCTACCTTCAAAACAAACGCGCGCCACGCGAAGTGGTTCTTATCACTAAAGACATCAACATGCGCTTACGAGCCAAAGGCGCTGGGGTCCGCTTTGTTGAAGACTATCAAACCGACCAATTGATTGATGACATCCAATACCTCACTAAAGGCTTTCAACAACTCGAAGGCTCATTCTGGGATGGCGTCGATAACGTCGAGAGTAGAAGTTTAGGCGGAAAAACGCTGCACACGCTAGCAAGAGCACCTTTCGATCCAACCTTCCTCAACCAATATGTGATTGACGAAGAAAGTGACTTTGCTGGTCGTGTAGAAGAGATTGAGGCCGAACGCATTACGCTGAGAGATCTCAGTCGAGAAAGGTTAATGAACCGCAAGACATGGGACATTACACCTAAGAATGTCTATCAAGGGATGGCGATTGATGCACTGCTCGACCCTGATATTGATCTGGTGATTCTCACCGGCGCAGCAGGTAGTGGTAAAACACTGTTAGCCATGGCTGCCGCACTTGAACAAACCATAGAGCGCAAACAATTCGATAAGATCATCGTAACCCGAAACACACCCGATATCGGTGAGTCGATTGGGTTCCTTCCCGGCACTGAGGAAGAAAAAATGCTGCCTTGGTTAGCGGCGGTGACCGATACACTGGAAGCTCTGCACAAGAACGATCACTGCACCGAAGGGTCAATGAAGTACATCTGTGACAAAGCCAATATCCAGTTCAAATCGATTAACTTCATGCGAGGCCGCTCAATTCAAAATGCCTTTGTCCTTTTGGATGAGTGTCAGAACCTCACCGCTTCACAAATCAAAACCATCATCACCCGCTGTGGTGAAGGCACTAAGATCGTCTGTTCAGGAAACCTAGCTCAGATAGATTCATCCTACTTAACCCCTGTGACTTCAGGCTTAACCTACATGGTCGAGCGTTTTAAAGACTTCGAAGGCAGTGCCAATATTCACCTCAATGGTGTGGTACGAAGCCGACTGGCCGAGTTTGCTGAAGAAAATATGTAACTGTTCGGTTTAGTAAATAGCGCTCCAGAAACAGAAAAGCGCCTCACATTGGAGGCGCTTTTAACTTTTAACTTCTAACTTCTAACTTCTAACTTCTAACTTCTATTTTCTAAGAAACTGAAACTCTAATCAAACGGGGTTAGCCTGAATTACTCAGTACCACCTACTGTAAGAGAGTCTAGCTTCAATGTTGGTTGACCAACACCGACTGGAACGCTTTGGCCGGCTTTACCACACACACCAACACCACGGTCTAGGCTAAGGTCGTTACCCACCATAGACACTTGCTGCATCGCTTCGATACCCGAACCGATTAGCGTTGCACCTTTCACTGGGTGAGTGATCTTACCGTTTTCAATCATGTACGCTTCAGAAGCGGAGAACACAAACTTACCAGAAGTAATATCAACCTGACCGCCACCGAAGTTTGGCGCGTAGATGCCTCTTTCAACCGTTGAGATAATCTCTTCAGGAGTATGTTCACCCGGCAGCATGTAAGTGTTTGTCATGCGCGGCATAGGAAGGTGCGCGTAAGACTCACGACGACCATTACCTGTAGGCGCTACACCCATTAGACGAGCATTAAGCTTATCTTGCATGTAACCTTTTAGGATGCCGTTTTCGATTAGTGTGTTGTACTGACCATTAACGCCTTCATCATCGACGTTCAATGAACCACGCAGATCCGTTAATGTACCGTCATCAACAATCGTACATAGGCTTGATGTGACTTGCTCGCCCACTTTGCCAGAAAATACTGAAGACTCTTTACGGTTGAAGTCACCTTCTAAACCGTGGCCTACCGCTTCATGCAGAAGAACGCCCGGCCAACCCGAACCAAGAACGACAGGCATTGCACCAGCAGGTGCAGCAACCGCTTCAAGGTTAACTAACGCTTGGCGGATTGCTTCATCAGCAAATTGGTAAGCAACCTGAGAGCCATTAGCATCGCTTAGGAAGAAGTCGTAACCAAAACGACCGCCACCGCCAGCACTGCCGCGCTCACGACGATCGCCTTTTTGTGCCAGTACGCTGATAGACAAACGAACAAGCGGACGAATATCACCCGCGAAAGTGCCGTCAGTAGCAGCAACAAGCATCTGCTCATGCACACCGCTTAAACTCACTGATACTTCAGTAACCATAGGCTCTTTGGTACGAATGTAAGCATCAAGCGCTTTTAGTAATTCTGTTTTTTGTTGTTTTTCCCAGCTTGCTAGCGGATTAACAGCGTCATAGTAAGCTTGGTTCGAATTGCGTTTGAAAGCGTGAACCTTGCCGTTTTGACCTTGCTTCGCAATACCACGAGCAGCAATCGCACTTTGCTTCAGACCCTCTAATTGGATTTGATCAGAGTACGCAAAACCGGTTTTTTCGCCAGATACCGCTCGAACACCAACACCGCAGTCGATGTTGAAAGAACCGTCTTTAATGATGCTATCTTCTAGCACCAAAGATTCATGCCAGCTTGACTGGAAATAGATATCAGCATAATCAATTTGGCGGGTAGCAATGCTCGCCAATGTATCTGCGATATTTTGCTCCGTAAGCCCTGTCGGGTTCAGTAGTGCTTCTTCAATTTGATTAATGCTCATAAATGGCTCTTGTTTGTAATTAAAATTGATTGGTGAATCGAGAATGTTGCGCTATTGGCATATTTTGCCTAATTGACTCACAACTGGATGTGTCTATCTCAACCACCATACTTTTAGGCTCTTGGTCCAATTGTGCGACCACTCGTCCCCATGGATCAACCACCATTGAGTGTCCCCATGTTTCTCTTTGGCAAGGATGTTTGCCACCTTGCCCTACCGCGACAATCCACGATTGTGTTTCGATCGCACGGCACCTTAATAAGGCTTCCCAATGCGCTTGACCAGTCACTGCTGTAAACGCCGCTGGAACGATAATGATCTGCGCACCTTGCTTACGTAACTCTGAATACAAGTGTGGAAAGCGCACATCATAACAAATACTCAAACCTAAGCGACCAAAAGGCGTTTCTGTCGTCACAACTCGCTCACCCGGCGTGAAAATATCCGACTCTCGATAGCACTTGTGCGTATCGGCGACATCCACATCAAACATGTGTAGCTTATCGTAATGAGCAACTAGGCACCCAAAGTCATCAATCACTAGGGTTGTAGTGGTCACACCTTCAGTTGTGCTTATCGGCATACTACCGACAACGATCCACATTCGGTGAAGCTTAGCTAACTCAAATAATTTCTTTTGCAGTGGGCCATCACTTAGAGGCTCAGCATACTGGTGATAGTCGGCTTTACTGCCAAAAACTAACGCGTTTTCAGGGCACACAACCCACTTCGCCCCCAACGCTTTGCACTTTGCTACTTCTTGATCAAGGTAAGCAAGGTTCAATTCAGGGCTAGGGCCAGATGTCATTTGAATCAACCCAACACTATCCATGTGTCTCGCTCCTCTATTCATTATGATTCAGAAATCGGCATTTGACCGTATATTAACCGACTGGCTTGTTAACAACTACTCAGCTAGTTTTCTCAATTTTTCGGGTAGCTGGAACTCGCCAGAACTACGAGAAAGCTCACTCACCGTAGGTGAATCCAATGGGCCTTTTACCGAGTAATTCACTTGAGTAAAGACTTCAACCACCGGCGATATAACCGTAGTCACCGCCAATACATACAGCGCCGTTTGAGGCGTTACCGCAAAGGCCGTCAATACTGGAATGCCCGAGGTAATATCAGGAGTAAAGTTCACTTCAGCATCAACCTGACGCGTATTCAGGTTAGCGATACCTTTGATCTGCATCTCGCCTGCGACGGCATCCATGTGCAAGTCATTCGTCAGGAATATGCCATTTTGAATTTTACCCGTACCTGTGATGCTGTTGAACGCCATGCCTTTATCAAACACATCAGAGAAATCGAGTTGCATCTTACGAATAATTGAATCGAGGCTAAACAAACCAAGCAATCGAGCAGCACCACTTACGTCTGAAATAATGCCTTTGCCGAATTTGGTTTCAACGTTTCCGTCAAGGGTATCCATTTTAATACCCCAAGGAGATCCATCCCACTGCAGTTGACCTTCCAGCGCGAAAGGCGCTTTTTGAATCCCTGAAGTAATACCAAAACGTTCCATTAATTCACTGTTGTTTTCGCCTTCAACATCAACGGCTAGCGATGAATGACTCTTATCGCCTTTCAACTCCCACCAGCCACTCACATCCGCTTTGTTTCCGCCGCTTCGAACCTGAATCTTCTTCCACTCAATACGATCGTCTTGCCTAGCCAGTTCAACATCGACCTTACCGACCTTATAGCCTTGCAACCAAAAATCGTTAAGGGTCAATTTTAGATTTGGCATCGCATCATGGATCTTTCTATCCAATTCAGAGATCAATGGGGCTTCTTGCTCTTTTCGTTGAAGCAATTGTTCTTGGTTTTTCTTGTCACTCCACTCAGGAACGAACAAATGTAGGCGATCCAGCGAAACCGTTAAATCGTATGGAGGCAGATAATTAATATCCCCTTCGATCTCTTGGCTAGACACTTCCATCTGCCACGCCTGTTTGTTCTTACGAGCGCTAAAATCGACATCATTCCAAGGAATACCACCTAAGATCAGCTCCTTACTCTCGAACGTAATGCGACTTGGTGCAGGAATGGTTGGCGTGTTCATTTGACTGAGCACAGCATCTGAAGGCTTCACCGGTTCCATAACAACCGATAACCAATCATCGGCATTGAACTTGTCAGTGCGAATTAACGCATGATGGCCAACGACAGGACTAATTTTATAACCACCCCGACCAAGCACTAAGTTAGTCGCCGTTAACTTGGGAACATCGCCTGTAATATCAATTTCAGCCTGATACTTGGTGCTAGGGAGCTGTAAACGTGCAGTAATCGCTTCTTGGTTACCCGATGCTTGTAGCCTTGCTGAGCCACTTTCTAATGATTTTTTCGCCAATGGGTATGGGTAATCACTGGCCAAATACTTAAGATCTGACTGCAAATCCAGTTGGTAACTAAAACCGATATCGTTGAGCTGAATATCAATCTGACTTTGCCACTGAGCATGACCCGATAAACGGCTTAACCATTGCTCGCCAATATAAGGCTCTAGAGGCTTAACGTCCCAATCGCCCAATACATCGATATCAACGGTATATCCAGGCCCATCATTGAGCCCTTTAAAGTCAACGGAAATACCTTGCTTTAATAAATCGGCAGCGAGACCGTTGGCCGTAATCACATCATTATCAAATTCAATACGTCCTGTCGTGTTTTCAAGCACCATTGGCGGAGCTTCAATCTCTACATGGTTATCTTTGAGATCAGCATAACCCCACGCTCTTGGCTCTTTTTCGGAATCAAAAGGAATATTGAGTTGGAATTCAGACGATACATCGCCACTCACTTGCAGCGCCGTTAAGGCGGCACCCACAGAATCAACCAATGGTGAAGCCGTCATGTAATCACGAACCGCATTACCTGACGCCGTCGCTTTAGCTTCAATTTCAATATGGCCGCCTTCCCCTAAATAAGGAATGCGTCCTGTGATTCGGTCTGCCGTCACATCCATCAATTGAGCGGAACGAGAATCTAGATGCATCGCATCATTTTCAAATAGCAGATCAAGTTGTAGATCGGTAATCAGTGGCCAACCGGTATCAAAACTAAATTTCGCGTTCTCTAACCCAACCCAAACTTGGAAAATACCATCGTGATTGGTGTAGGGGTACTGGGCTAATTCACCATGCCAAAGTAACTTAACAGTGTCGGCTTTACCGGCTTGAATCGCAGTAGAAAGGTAATCAGTTAAATCTTGGCCAAGCGCTAATGTCGGTAAGTAACGCCATGTTTCGCCCACATTGTAAGCGTCCGCTTCACCGTAAAAAGACAGGTATGGGCTTGCATCATTCGGGAAGTCCAAGCGAAATGCACCCAAAACTTGTAAATCTGGCGTTGCAGCCGTGATTTTATCGGACCAAAGCTTCCAACCGTTTTCATCTTGCTGCCAAACAATATCAACCTGACCTTGTTTGATATTTAGAGGGGCTTGGAATACATCGCCATAAGGAAACACATCATCAATAACATGCAAGCTGGCTTTCGCTTCTGATGCAGAACCAAACACACTCCCTGAAACTTGGCTAAAACCCGGGACTAATTCCCATTGCTCGATAGCCATATCAGAAAAACTCGCAGAATAACGTAAGCTTTCGATACCTGAATCCATTGACACACGAATATCAGAAACCAAACCACCGGGAGCCAACGAGTTAATCATTTGGGTGGACTGTTCAGAATCCGGCAACAACTTAATCAACGGCGTTAGTGTTGCAACATCAAGCTCAGAAACATTGAGTTGCCACGGACCTTTGTTCCACTTAAATGCGACATCAAGTTCAGGCCAAGGCGTGTCATCGGTTCTCAAATTAAGTGAGTGACCATTTACTTGCCAACCATCTTCCAATGGAGAAAGCTTAAACACACCAGATTCAATCATCAAATCGTGGCGGCCATCCTCGTTCCAAGTCAGTTCAGAAGGTAATACCTCAACATAAGCATTAACTGGCTTACTGTTTTTCAACGTTAACCAGCTATTAAGGCTGACCGTACCGGTTTCAACACCTGACTCCGCCTGCATGTAGCGGGTTAACCAAGGCTTCACCGAGATATTATCCGCGCTCACATAGAACTCGCCCGTCATATCGGTCAACGATCCACCATCAACAAAGTTAGCACTCACTGACAAGGAATTTAGGTTGGCATCTTTAATACTCACCACACCTTCCGCAAGGTGATGTTTACCTGAGTTTTGCCATTTTAAAGTTTCAATGTCGAGTTGGCGGTCTTCGTCAGAAATAGTCCGATAGGCAAGGGTTGAATTTTTAGCGGTAACATCCACTAACGTTTTCAACAACAAGTTATCCAGCTCTTGCATAATTCGCTTTGAAGAGTTCGATTCTTTAGGTTTATCTTTGCCGTTTTGCCCAGCAAACAAATCAATAGAGCGGATATCAAGGTACATTTGATTCATGACCAGATCGGCCACAACCGGACGCATCTGAACAAGCGATTGAATCAAGTCAAACTCGACTTCAACACGCTCAACAGAGAAGGTCACATCTTCAGCATTTGGAAGGCTGGCTTTAACGCCTTGTAGGGCAATAGAGGGGTGAGTGTTGCGCCAAAAACCACCCACGTCTTGAATAGAAAATTCAAAACCGGAATGTTGATTTACCCAAACTTCAATTTCAGATTGATACTTGTTTAAATTGGGTAAGGCTACACGCAGTGTAGTAACGGCAATGGCTAGCGTTACTAAGAGAGTAACCACTAACCATAAACATGCACGAAGAATCAGAGTAACGCTTGAGCTCACAAAATATCCATTACATCATAACAACATCAAACTGCTCTTGTATGTACAGAGGCTCAGCCTGGATTTTAACTTGTTTACCAATAAACACTTCAAGCTCAGCGAGCGCGTGAGATTCATCGCCCTCTAACGCTTCAGCAACAGCGGCTGCCGCATACACAACAAACTTGTCAGCGTCATACGCACGATTCACACGTGTGATTTCTCGAAGTATTTCATAACAAACGGTTTCAACTGTTTTCACACTGCCGCGGCCTTCACAGGCAGGACAACTCGAACACAGAATATGCTCAATACTTTCACGAGTACGTTTACGCGTCATCTCAACCAAGCCAAGCTGTGTGAAGCCATTGATATTGGTTTTCACACGATCTTTGTCTAGCGCCGCCTCTAAAGAAGTTAGTACTCGCTTACGATGTTCCTCAGACAGCATATCGATAAAGTCGATAATGATGATGCCACCTAAGTTACGCAAACGCAGCTGACGAGCAATGGCTTGCGTCGCTTCTACGTTGGTGTTGAAAATTGTCTCTTCTAGATTACGACGACCGACAAAGGCACCGGTGTTGATGTCGACAGTGGTCATCGCTTCCGTTTGGTCGATAATCAGATATCCACCCGATTTTAATTCGACTTTACGATCCAAAGAGCGTTGAACTTCGTTCTCGGTATCGTACATATCAAAGATAGGCTTGTCGCCTTCGTACAACTCAAGCTTTTCAGTCAGCTCTGGCACGTACTCAGAAGTAAATTCTTTTAGGTTTTCATATTCTAAACGCGAATCGACCTGGATTCGGCTCAACTCAGTACCAACAAAGTCACGTAAGATACGTTGGCTTAGGCAAAGTTCACCGTATAGACGAGTACGAGCTTTGTGTTTACCACGACGCTCTAACACTTTTAGCCACAATCGCTTCAAGAATGCCGCATCTTGTGCCAACTCATTCGAGTCTGCACCTTCTGCTGCAGTACGGATAATAAAGCCACCATGTTCGTCACAGTAACGAGACACGACTTTTTTAAGGCGGTTACGTTCAGACTCACTGTCGATACGTTGAGAAACGCCGACATGGCTTGCCCCCGGCATAAAGACCAAATAACGAGACGGTAAAGTAATATCAGTCGTTAAGCGGGCACCTTTGGTACCAAGAGGATCTTTGACGACTTGAACCACAATGTCTTGTCCTTGGCGAACAAGCTCAGAGATGTCACGAACCTGAAATTGCTTCTTTTCGTTTTCAGCGACACATTCAGTGTGTGGAACAATATCAGAGGCGTGTAGAAAAGCTGCTTTCTCAAGGCCTATATCCACAAAAGCCGCCTGCATTCCCGGAAGAACACGGCTTACACGTCCTTTATAGATATTTCCTACGATACCGCGTCGAGCATCTCGTTCGACATGGATCTCTTGAAGAGCCCCCCCTTCAATCATGGCCACGCGAGTTTCACTCGGGGTCACGTTCAGCAACAATTCAGCACTCATGGTGCACCTCAGATTAGTAATTATAAGAATTCTTGCAGTAGCTGGTCCGTTTCATATAAAGGCAAGCCGACAACGGCGTAATAACTACCTTCGATTCGGGTAACAAAGCGCCCACCCAAACCTTGGATCCCATAGCTACCGGCTTTATCGCATGGCTCCCCTGTTTGCCAGTATTGTTCTATTTCTTGTTCACTGAGGGGTTTAAACCATACGTCGGTAATAATGATTTCTGTTCTTTGTTTTTCTTCTGAAACCACAGAAACTGCCGTCATCACTTGGTGACTCTCGTTTGCTAACTGAGTAAGCATGCGCTTAGAGTCGGCAAAATCGGTGGGCTTCTCGAGCACTTGCCCTTGGCTTACGACAACTGTGTCAGAACCAAGAACGACTGTTTCAGAATCAAGAGAAATAGCATCAGAGCCAAGAGCTACGATGCCAGAGCCAACAGCTACATTATCAACACTAGAAACTACATTATCAGAACTAGGAACGACATGCTGCTTTTCAGAAGGGTTATCTTTCAATAAAGACAACGCAGCTAAGGCTTTATCTAAAGATAGTCGCTTAACGTACTCTTCGGCGGTTTCTTGGGCGTGTTTACACTCTTCAACATCAGTTACCAGGACAGAAAACTCATAACCAAGTTGAGATAGCAGTTCTTTGCGGCGTGGTGAACCGGATGCCAAAACTAAATGCTTCTTTTCCATTGTCACTCTACCTTACATGCCAATGACGACGTACGCGTCTCATTAATAGAAACATCCAAGGCCAAAGTATACAGTTAATCAATGCGCTCCATAACGATAATGGATTGAAAACGACATCTTGGATCAAATATTCACCAAAGAAGATCAACACCTCAAACAATACCGTTAACGCGGCAATAATCATCGCTTGTTGCCATAGCGCCATATTACGAATGACTAGGAAATTCATCGCAATAATGTACATAACGATTGCCATCATCATGCCTCGAATACCTAACGTCGAGCCTATCAACAAATCCCACAATAAGCCAAGAATCAAAGCGCTACCCACGTTAACACGGTGAGGTAGAGCCAAAACCCAGTAACAGGTAACCAGTAGTAACCAAGATGGTCTAAATAGATCCAAACTACCAGGCCAAGGGATCGTTTGCAGAATTAGTGCTACTAAAAATGAGCAGCCAATGACTACCTTACTTCTTAAAACGCTATTGGCCATCTTCGCCCTCTAACAATGCTTGTTCTATGCTGGATTGATCCGCTTGCATCTGTTTGTTTTCATCAGGCCATACTAGCAGCAAGTATCTGAGCTTATCGAACTCAACCACAGGCTCCGCTTTGATAACGGCAAACTCACGTTTCGGGTCGTAATCAACGGCAGTAACGTAGGCGACTGGGTAACCTTCTGGATATACTCCACCGAGTCCAGATGTCACCAATAGATCTTCTTCTTGTATATCGGTACTGGTTGGAATGTGCTCTAGCTGGATCTCATCAATCATGCCATTGCCCGAAGCGATCACTCGAATATCATTACGAATAACCTGAACAGGAATTGCGTTGTTTGCGTCAGTCAGTAACAGGACACGACTATTATGAGCAGCAACAAAAGTCACTTGGCCGACAATGCCTTTTTCGTTGATCACCGGTTGACCTTCATACACCCCATCAATCTGACCTTTGTCGATCACAACTTGATGACGATATGGTGAAGTGTCTACCGCCATAACTTCTGTGACGACTTTCTTTTCATCACGGATAAACGGAGATCCTAACAGCTTACGGAGGCGCTTGTTTTCTTCTTGATATTGCTCAAGCAGAATCAGCTCGCTCTTCAGGCGCAAGACTTCTCGTTTGATATTATGGTTGGATTCGATAAGGCCTTTACGTGTACTAAAACGGTCATAGACACCATCGAACATAGTACGAGGTAAATTGGCTGCATATTGAATAGGTGCAACCATGCTGTTCAATAGATAGCGTACATTTGAGAAAGCATCTAAACGACTATCAGCCAGCATAAGGCTGGCTGATAAAATTACAGCAAAAAACAGGCGCAATTGTAGAGAGGGACCTCTACCAAAAATTGGCTTCATTCTATATTTGGTCCTAGAGCTACATTTGATCCTATAGACAAGGTCCTAGGCTCTTTACATAAAACTAGATAAGAAAAGAGCCTAACACTAGATATTATTCTTCGCTGAACAGGTCGCCGCCGTGCATGTCGATCATCTCTAGGGCTTTACCGCCACCTAGAGCAACACACGTTAATGGCTCTTCTGCCACAACAACAGGGATACCCGTTTCTTCAGTAAGCAGACGATCAAGGTCTTTAAGCAGTGCACCACCACCTGTCAGTACCATACCGTTTTCTGAGATATCAGAAGCAAGCTCTGGCGGACACTGTTCAAGTGCAACCATCACTGCAGATACGATGCCAGATAGCGGCTCTTGAAGTGCTTCAAGAATTTCGTTTGAGTTCAGGCTAAAGCTACGAGGTACACCTTCAGCAAGGTTACGACCACGTACTTCGATCTCATCGACTTCATCGCCAGGGTAAGCTGAACCGATTTCGTGTTTGATCTTCTCTGCTGTCGCTTCACCGATCAAGCTGCCGTAGTTACGACGAACGTAGTTGATGATCGCTTCATCAAAACGGTCACCACCGATACGTACAGAAGACGAGTAAACCACACCGTTTAGTGAGATAACCGCAACTTCAGTCGTACCACCACCGATATCAACAACCATTGAACCCGTTGGCTCAGATACACGTAGGCCAGCACCAATCGCAGCAGCCATAGGCTCATCGATTAGGTAAACCTCACGAGCACCAGCACCTAATGCTGATTCACGGATAGCACGACGCTCAACCTGAGTTGAACCACAAGGTACACAAACCAAAACGCGAGGGCTTGGTTTAAGCACACTGTTGTCATGCACTTGCTTAATAAAGTGCTGAAGCATTTTTTCGGTTACGTAAAAGTCAGCAATTACACCGTCTTTCATTGGGCGGATCGCTGAAATGTTACCAGGCGTACGACCAAGCATTTGCTTAGCAGCGTGACCAACAGCAGCTACACTCTTTGCAGACCCCGTACGATCTTGGCGAATAGCGACAACGGAAGGCTCATCAAGAACAATGCCTTGGCCTTTTACATATATAAGGGTATTGGCTGTACCTAAATCAATCGATAGGTCGTTTGAAAACATGCCACGAAGTTTTTTAAACATATTCTTCGCTCATCCTGCAAGAATTAGAAGACAAAAATTGCACTAAATGTACCAATGCCTTGCTGTCACGGCAAGGCATTGAAGTATAAACATGGACTGAAACCCGCAATTTCTTACAGATTCCTAACTTAAGGGGCAAAAATTATATTTTTACTGACCTGTTAACCCACTTTCACCTCGGTAGATCACTCGATCGTTACCACGGTAGATGCCAAATGTGACGACGGTGGAGGGATCTTCATCACCTAGCTGTCTCCAGTTGTAGCGCAGCCATGGCTGATCTTGATCGCTGCCTGAGCATGCAACAGGATTCTCGCCAGATTTAGCCTGTGGTGTCGACGCATCCATTCTTAACCACAATCGTACCTGCTCACGTGGCGCATCTGCACCAGCAGGCGTATTTTGATTCGCTGTTACTTCTTCTTCGCCATCATCAACACTTCCACTGCCATTGAGTGAAGCTAGTGTAGTTTTGACTGTATTACTGGTCCAAATGACTTGCTTACAGAAATTTGAACCATTAAAGGTGCTGCGATCATCATCGTCATTCACAACAAAGTCACTACCATCCCAAAACTCAGCACGAAGTGGAATCGTCAAAGTACTACCGGAGTTACCGCCAATATCATCAAGCGCCATTCGGCCATAGCGGGCAGGAGGTTGAACTGGGAATGCTGCCGAACTGGTAACAGGGTCAGAATCTGTAAATGACACAGGATCTGTTCCCTCGATTGTTAAACCAAAGTTTGTAATCGTCGAGTTAGCATCTGACGTATTAAACGGTGTGTCTCTGCGGCTAACATCATCAGAATCCATAACCCGCTGAAGAACAGCGGCACTATCATTCAACAACCAATGCTTACGATCATTAGACCAAGTGCCTGCCTCAGTATCCAGCAAGAACCCATTATCGACAGCTGTATCATCTAGAACACCAAAACTGGCTTGTAGGCTCGGGGCAAAGAATTGATAGTTGTTAAGCGCGTTACCAACACTGCTTTCACCTGATGCCATTGCGTACACTTGATGAACAGTTGAGTCGTAAGGTTGACCTAAATAAGCAATGTCGTTTTGATTAGCGACATTCCATTCAGGGTTCTCTTGTAGGAAGTATTTCGGATAGAAGCGGCCAATTGATTTACTTCCAGAGAAGCCACCAAGAATTTTGCCATAAAAGCTGTTCGAGTCTTCAGTCACTTCAAAATTAAAACTACCCGCTTCTGAGTATTTTAAGTTATTAAATTTATAACCGTAATCAGCAGACACTATGTCGGAACTAGATTGAGTAAGTTGGCTGTTTGGCTCCAAACTCCCAAGCACGGCCTCAGTATTAGTCGGTGTATCTAATGTGTGTGTAGCACTAACACCCGCAGTGGAAATCAAATAGTTTTGCGTCACTAAGCTATTGTTGCACAGCTGACTAGAGTCATTCGTGAACTTAATTGGTTTGGCAAACACATCAAACTCTTCCCCCGCAGCAACAAACGCACTCTTACCGCTACTGTTACCGTCAGACCTGCTATTCGTGCAGATTGCAAATTGCCAAGGTCTGACATAGACATTGACGATACCTTCTAATGCATCCCAACTTTCACCATCATTATCTTCACAGTCATACCCCACAGGGCATTCAAAAGTCGGATCTGAAAGTTTGAAGCTAACCTTACCCGCTTCACTGTAAATAACGGAACCTGTAGTTTGAGCGGAACTATCAAATTCAAAAATTACCGAAGTATCGCTCCAATCGCTCTTACTTTTTACCAATAAGTTTCCATCAACGGCTCCCTGGGCAGAAGTGGGGGTCACCAATGAAAAGTCCGAGACATTGAGGTTTTTATCTCCTTGATAACCAGAAACTAATGTTGCTTCATTATCTTTGCAAGCTAAGACTTTCAAATCAAAGGTCGCAGTCTGATCGGCTACAGCATACACGTCACTTGCTTCAAATTTATACAGCGATACTAAAAAATCACCTGAGTCATTTTGATTTGAGTCAGACGCTAACTCAGCCTCAATTTTATAAGTGCCAATTGAGTCAGCATCTAACTCAAGAGTTAATATTCCCGATGAACTTGTCGAATAAGAAGCGCCCCCGTTATAGCTCCCTTCAGTAACACTTCTAACAGTCATACCGGCAGGTGTCGTAATGTAAACTTCAACTTGCTCCGTCGCAGGGTTTCCTTGCGTATCAGTCACTGTTACCGTCACTTGTGGGGTTTCACACAATAAAGAGAAGTCTTTATTGGGAGTCAAACTCAGTTGATAATCTGATGGCTGCACAGGACAAAACTGACCATCATCAATAATTTTCCCATCAGGTCGTAATTCTATATGTTTCGCTGTTACTCGCCCATTTATAAGACCGTTACCACCAGTTACAAGGACTTTATCGCGACTAAAAATAAGCGCATTCAAATTCCTTTCTACTTGGACTGACGCACTATGACCTTTATAATTTTCAGCCCATATAGATAGTTTAAAATCGTTATTAATGACCAGCCCAGTCCCGGACAATTCAAAACTATTCACATAGATCTTAGTATCTTGAGATAAGATTATTTTACCACTAGCACCTACAATCAAGTGTTCTATATAGTAAGTATCCCCAGTCAAGTTAATCGTACCTGAACCTCCAGCGGATACGGTATTATACTTACCACTACTCAATTCAATATTTTGCCAACCTGCATCCACATTTTGACCTATTGGTAAATCTAGATCGACGATATTAGGTTCCGCTACATATAGCGATGAGTTCTCGACACACTCCTTGCCATCGCATTGTGCTTTTGGATCTACCGTTGGGTTTGTAGGGTCAACCCAAATACCTACTTGCCCACTAGATTGATAAGTACCTTCAATCTGAATAGAGGCCGTGTTAGAGGTCCATATTAAGCTACTATTATTACTCCAAGACTGCACCGCATATGGAGCAATATCGCATATATCTAATGGTACATCTTCTAGCTCAAAAGCAAAGTAACCCACTTCTTCGGGGATATGCGTGCGGTCTCTAAAGTCCTCATCAACAGCAAAACTAACTTGGTTACTATTGATATTACACCTACGTAACCAACCACCATGTCCACCGGCCCTTTCTTGTTTATTGGCGATGATCCCATCAATATTCGTTAGAGAGGTCGTGGCGAATTTGTCTTCACAGCCATCGAGCATTGGGTCATTACCATTTTGGCTTGGTGTATCATATCCTCTTGCAAATTGAACCTTGTAGCCATCGACTTCAAGCGTTGCACCACTTGTGGAATTTGTTGCAATAAAACCCACCCGTTCTTCTTGGTAATTATTACCAACTCTTGACGCCGATAACTCTAAAAATAGCCTCGCTTCATTATTGTCATTGCCCCCAATAAGTTTACCGGATGTCACCCATCTACTACCATTATTCCTTGTTTGAAGTTGATGAAGAACAACTGGGGAATTAAAGGCTTGTTGGGCTCCAAATGTAGAATATGCAACGGACTCGGCATTACCATTTGTGCCATTTTTTGATTTATATCTATTCGTATCCAAGTAACCAGCAATAACTTCATGACCATTAAAATCAGCAACACCGGGCTCAATAGCAAGATAGCTAACCTCTGTCATTGGCTGACTAGTTAAATCTGAGCCACCTCCATTCTTCGGGGCTTTAATTTGCTCAATCGTTGCTTCCGTTTTCGTAACATTAGTCACAACTAACGTTGCGGGAGCATCTGAATCCGGATTACTTGGATCGATAGTTGGCATTACAAACACAAGTGGAGTATTCGTAAAAGGTTTGTTTAGCGGAATCTTACATTCTGAGCCATTGCATTGCATGACACCAAACTGGTAAAGCGCTTGCGGTGAATAACTTGGAGGGGGTTCGGTTATATCATCATCACACTTGATTTCACTCGCCCCATCGCCTGAAACCGCAATCGCTGCAGAAAGCCCTGAAAGATCAGCATATTGACGAGTTCCAACTTGTCGCCAAGAGCTTCCTTCCCACAAATTGTAAGTTAACCATCCTGACTTATTCGTGACGCTTTGATATTCAAGCCAAACCTCATAAAACTCACCATTCGACGTTTCGTTATCATCAATTACGGGGCTTTGAACACTACTATTATTACTCCAAATGGGGGTCGGACTACCGCCATTTCTTTTAGTCGCATATATAGTATCTTCCCCAGTCGATGGAGCTAATTTAAACCATACGGAGAAATCGTCCCCAGCGTGGAGAGAACTACATTGGGATGAAGAAAAATCAGCAAAAGAAGGAAAAGAAATAAATAGCAGCGCAAATATTATACTAAGATGTTTCATTCAGTCTCCTTAACCCAAAGCTCTTGATTACGTTGAACTTCACTCACTCCAGAACCACAAACAACAGAGGACTCTAAAACATAAAAAACAAAACCATCGAGCTGCCCCCGGCTTGCACATTGCAATGAACTCAGCGAACAATTCATCGATGACTCAGAAACTATTGAATCAGCAACATTTGCCACAGCACTCGGTATAGGGTCAGTGCACACAGTTGAAATAGCAGATGAAGATTGTGGGTCAGGATCGGGATAGAATTGCGTCATCACATACTCATTAACAGAATGGCTGAGTAACCAAGCTTGCGTGCCTAGCACCACTCGGGTGTTTGAGTCATTATCAGACCAACTAGTTCGACTCAAACTTGTTGCTAAGAAACCAAGCACTACGATAACAAAGATGACCATGATTAGCGCACTGCCTTTTTGGGTTGATTTACGGGACATTTATCACCTGTATCTCTTGCTCAAACACTGTGGACTCATTATTTTCTGCAAACTCGAGAATCAACTCAACAACACCATTACTCTGAACATCCGCAGGCTGATAACTCAGGGTACTATTCTCACTCATAACTCGATCGCTTATTGTGACACCATTACGAGTTAGTAAATTACTATTCGCAAGGCAATATTCCACAAGGTTATTCGAGTCAAAAATGTAGTGCCTTTTGCCTACAGATTCACTGATAAGAGTGTTAGCACCATTTGGAATAGAAAAATAGGCGGCAGATACACTAGGAGGAGTAACATTGTTAAGAGGGTATATATTGTTTAATTCGTTGATATCAGTGTGAGGACGCGTCGGGTTTATTACTAATGACATGGATTGTAATGAGCTACTCGTTGCTCCGGTATCACTAACCAAGAAGTTAATATCAGCTCCAGAAATGGCATAAAAACCTGAATCAACAATTGGATAGAATGATACACAACCGCTACTCACTGAAGCTGGAAACAAATTAGGTACAGCATGCCTCACTTCACGAGAAAGCTTTTCCAATACAAACCTAGCTTCCGTTTGTAGTCGAAAACGCTCTACGGAACCAAAGTAGCCCCTCATACCAAGCTCTGTAAAATTCGCAACACCAAGCAACACAATACTTGATACGACTATAGCCAAAATCATCTCTATTAGAGTAAACCCTTTATCCTTCATTAATACTCCCCTTTAAAGGCGACTAAAGTGATAGGGGGATTATTGCTCGCGGTAATTGTTAGCGTAAATTTCTGCATCGACGTGGTCGGTGTATCGTTGGTAACTATCAACGCCACATCAAAATTAGTGTAAGTACTGCCAAGCTCTATAGGTGTTCCAGAGCTTACTGACCCGTAATCACGAGCGAGAAGATCTGTCATAATGCTTTGACCTAATGCTGAGGCTCGGTTGGAATAATTCACTTGCCCAGAAAGTGCGGATTGTGGTGCGAGAAAAGTAGAAAATGCGAGCATTGCAAAACCAAGTAGTACAATAACAATGATCGACTCAATAAGCGTAAAGCCACTATTTACGTACTTCATGGGCATTCCTGATTACTTGGATAAACAAAACCTTGAGAATTGATACAAACCCAAGCTCTGTCGGAACTATTATTGGATGAGATGGTAATTTGAACACCAGATGAGGCGGTATTTTCAGGGTTACCTAAAAGGTTGAATTCAATTGGAGAAGTGTAGCTAGAGGCAGGTATAGACGAGAAATTATAATCATCACTAGAAATAACATCACTTCTTGTTTCAGATGTGTTGTCACAAGCAGATTGTGCACCGATGCAATTGTTCGCTGCCACTAAACGTAAGCTTTCAGCACCTGACACAGACATGTTCATGTTAGATTGCATTCTATTGAGCTGAATTTGTCGAATGACAGAAGATGCCTGTTCTTGAAGAGCATACAATTCGTAAACTTGACGACCACCAAACCGACTAAAAGCTGTCGCTGAAATAATAGCAAGTAAAAGAATCACCACAATCAATTCAACTAAAGTGAAACCTTTGTTTGGCTTTGTATTCATATAAGCCTTTGATGGTTAATTTGGGTATCTAGATTATAAATTACTATGCGGAAGGATAAAGAATAAAGTTGCAGTTAAAACATGTTGAATACAAAAGAAAAGACCAGCCGAAGCTGGTCTAAAGCATAAATCTAATTACCACCGCAACCATCAGCTGCTGAGCCTAAAATTACTGTAGTAGTTGCAGCACTTGCAGCTGTTGTACCAGTAGCTTGCGTATAAGTAACAATACATGCCGCTGCGTTCGCATTAGTGCCTACAAATGAGTATGTAATGCTGGTATTTGCAGTACTAGCCGTTACAGACCAGTCTGTAGATAAGCCAACAACAGCAGCACCAATACCATCAACGTCCGCTGTTGGGTAACCAAAAGAAGTTGTAATCCCTTCTACTGCAGGAGCTGGGGTTGCTGTGTACTCTTGAGACTCAACTCCCTCTACAGCAGCTTTGCCATAAACGATACCAGCAGCACTATCAATTGCTCCCTTCAGGCCTTGAAGCGAAGACTCACGAGCATCATCTTGCAAGTTTAGGAAACGTGGTGCCGCAGTTACAGCAAGAATACCCAGAATAACAATTACAACCACTAGTTCGATTAGGGTGAAACCGCCTTGTCTTTTCATAGTTAAGCTCTCTCTATGTTTAATTTTACGCAGACTTACTGCAAAGTTACGGTCACACGACCAGTTTTAATTTCGTAAACAAATTGGTGCTCGGTATTACCTTCTAATTGAATGTAAGTACACGTTGCATCACCTGAATTCGCTTGCGCTGAATATTTGTAATTTGAGTCGCTAGCAACATCTGAAACCGCACCTACTTTAGGTGGGTTTTGCAGTAAGTTTTCCATCAACTCAGAACAGGTTTCATCTGAAATATCTTGTGGTGCAGTGCTCGAATCGTTGTTCAGAGTCCATGGGTAGCCATCTCTAAAATCGGTGTCTACATTGTTACTGTTCTTTGATCTTGTTAACCAAAAATCAACACCATCATAATTTACAGTATTGTATGTTTCAACACCAATCTTCTCAGATGGTCTAGCTTCAGCTTCCCATTGTGCTCTTGCCGACAAAACAGCGGTTGCAAAACCACCAGCGACACCTTCAATGCTTGATTTTTTAGCCTCATCTGTCACGTCGAGGAAGCGGGGTAAAGCTGCTACCGCCAATAAACCAACGACCACTATCACTATGACTAATTCGACAAGGGAGAAACCCTTTTGATTCTTAAGCATTTTCTACCTACTCATCTAATTATTAACGCGCATTATACATTCACGCACGTATAAAACCATACAAAAACTGTCAATATTTTCACAAAGCCAAAATATTGGCTTTTACACTAAATCTTTCTTTCTTGAGTAATATATCTATCTGATACTTATCACTATAATGATAACGACAGTGAAACTGTATGTTATCACTTTTATCTTCAACACTCGGTGAACTGAGCCCTAAAATGCTTTCTTGAGGGTATAATTCTTCAAGCCAATACTGACAGTCTCGCTCATCTCCTTGAATCGGCATTATCCAGCCTGTTCGGCTATAATTTTTAGGATGTTCCGAGTCATTGTCTTGCTCAGCACCCGATAACAAATACTGTTGCTTGAACAAATTCGCTTGCTCTAAAATTCGCTTGCTCGCGACGATCAATGCCGTATTAGTCGCTTCTTCTTCTACCGTTTTAAAGGCAGAGAGCACCCCCACAATAAGAAAAAGAATAACGACACTCCAAATAACAAAACGTGAGCGTTGTAGGTTATTTAGCATTCCCTAGCCTTTGATTGCATCCAGCATTCCCCACATAGGTAGGAAAATACCCAGAGCTAAGATCAGCACCATACCAGCCACAACCACCAATAAAATAGGTTCGATCCTTGCGGTTAAGGTCTTTAAGTCATAATCGACTTCTCGATCATAAAAATCGGATACCTCAAGTAGCAGCTCATCAATACGGCCGGTTTCTTCACCCACCGAAATCATTTGTATCACCAGTGGGGTGAAAATTTCGCTATTGATCGCTGTTGAAGAAACCGTACTACCGGCTTCTATTGCGGCTTTCATAGCTTGTACTCTCAACTCAAGGAATCGGTTATCCAACGCTTCCGCAGACAACGACAGTGATTGGTTCAGTGGTACACCGGCTTTTAGCATCAAGGCGAATGTGCGTGAAAAACGCGAAAGTAGCGCTCGATTCACTACCCCGCCAATCACGGGTATTTTTAAGCGTAACCTGTCCCACTTCTCCAATCCTTTGTCTGTCTTAACCCATGCTTTGAAAGCAAAAATAAGACCAAAGATAACCGCGAGCATTAAGACCCAGTAATTAACAAAGAACTCCGACATACCAATTAAGATACGAGTTGGGAGCGGCAGGTCGACACCAAAGCGCGCAAACATACTAGAGAACTGTGGAATAACCTTAATATTGAGAATGAACATCGCGACCAAAATAAAGCTGATCACAAAGGTTGGATAACGCATCGCAGTCTTGATTCGTTTGCGAGTCTCTACTTCTTGCTCATAGTATCCAGCCAATTGCAGCAAAGCTTGGTCTAAACGACCGGTATTTTCACCAACCCCAATCATTGAGACAAACAACGGGCTAAATACCTTGGGATGCATCTGCATCGATGCGGCTAATCCACGGCCATTGGTTAGCTCAGCAACCACTTCTTCTAGCGCTGCTTTCAGCTGCTTATTTTCACAGTTTTGAGTCAGGCCTTTCATCGACCTTAATAGTGGTACGCCTGCCTTGGTTAGGCTGTATAACTGTCGACAAAACAGAACCAAAACTTCAAGCGGAACATTGGGTGAAAACAGGCTAGATACATCCATATCCAAGACTGAACCACCACTTTTACCCAGCTTGATTGAGGTGGGAATAATTCCCTTACTCATCAAACTTTCTGCGGCAAGATCTTCGTTATTCGCCTCTAACTGACCCGTAACCTGGCTGCCATCAGAACTGCGACCTACATAACGATACGTTGGCATATCACTCTACCCCTACAGATAAATTGGATCTGTGGCACCGGAAGCATCGCCTTCACCAAGGTGCATTATCTCATCGAGGCTCACGACACCTTGCAAAGCTAACTCCATCGCAGAAGCCAACAACGGTTTGTAGTTTTTAGACCGCCTTGCCGTTTGAGCAAAGCCAACCGCGTCATTCGCTCTGAGGGCATCCATCATGTCTTGCTCTAGCTCCAACATTTCAAATACACCAATACGCCCGCGATAACCGGTTAGGTTACAGTTCTGGCAACCACGACCTTTCATGAATGGCACAGCCACTTGATTAGGGAAACGTACGCTCAACCACTGCTTACGAGGTTCATCCAATTCATCCTCAACCTTACAATCAGTACACACTTTACGAACTAATCGCTGTGCCACCACCGCTCTCACGGCACTTGCCACGAGATAACCGGGAGCACCCATGTCCATCATACGTAACGCACTGTCTACTGCATCGTTGGTATGCAGCGTACTTAAGACTAAGTGACCTGTCAGTGCGGCTCTCAAGCCAATCTCAACGGTTTCGTGGTCGCGCATCTCACCAATAAGGATAATATCGGGATCCTGACGAAGGAAAGTTCTGAGGATAGTAGAGAAATCGAGATTGATCTTAGGGTTTACCTGAACTTGGTTCACTCGAGGGAGGCGGTATTCCACCGGGTCTTCCGCGGTAATGATCTTTTTGCCCGGCTCGTTTAATTCGCTTAGCGCACCATATAAGGTTGTCGTTTTACCAGAACCCGTCGGGCCAGTAACCAAGATCATTCCATGAGGACGGCGTAATTGTTGGCGAAGACGAATAAGAAGATCATTGGGAATACCCGACGCTTCTAGCTTACGTAAGCCTGCTGATTGGTTAAGCAAACGCATCACCACAGACTCACCATGCTGAACTGGCATGGTCGACATACGAATATCGACCGACTGGCCTTTGGCTCGAATATTAAAACGACCATCTTGAGGAAGACGCTTCTCTGAGATATCGAGGTTTGCCATTAACTTCAAGCGCAGTACGAGTGCAGAAGCAATATTGACTTCATTCAGCAGTGTTTCATGCAGCACGCCATCAATACGCTGACGAAGACGCAATACGTTTGAATCTGGCTCAATATGAATATCAGATGCACCGACTTGGATTGCATCTTCAAATAACGAGTTGATCAGCTTAACGACCGTCACTTCGTCACTGTCTTCACCAGCAATATCAAAATCAAAGGCGTCATTGACTTGGTGTTCGGCATGAAGCTGCTCGGCGAAAGACGCAATTTCTTTGGTTCGGCGGTAATAGCGATCAAAGCCATCCACCAATTGTCTTTCTTGAGCGACAACGAACTCAAGCGCGTAGTCACCTAGTTGGCCAAGTAATGATTCCTGAGCAAACAGATCCGCAGGATCACTCATTGCGACACGTAACGTATCGCCTTGGCGCCCAATAACCAATGCACGAAGGCGACGAGCATGTACTTCAGGTAAAAGCTGCACCGCTTCAACATCAACAACCGCTCGACTTAAATCAATGAGAGGAATAGCGAGTTGCTGGGACAAGAAACTCAACATCTGTTGTTCTGATAAGAAACCAAGTTCAATTAGCGCATCACCCAGCTTACGACCTGTACTTTTTTGAGCAGCAAGAGCTTGTTCAACTTGGGCCTCAGTGATGATTCCCTCTTCGACGAGCAAATCACCTAGCCTTTTTCTTAATCTAATTTGCATCGCCACTCTCCTCTAAAGCTTTGATTATGTTTAAGCGGTCACGCACAAAGTTTTGCGATTGAGATGAGATTCCCACTCGGGTTAAGGCACCTTGGTATGACTCTTTTGCAGCAGAAAAATCAAGTTGACGCTCTTGTTGAATCGCAAGGCCAAGCCACCAGCGAGCATTATCTGAATCAACCTCGACTAACTTTTGGTAACTCTCGAGCGCGATGTCTTCTTGCTGAGATTTTTGACTCAATGCAGCACGCATTGCCAAATAATCTTGAGTAGGATTTGGTGGCATGTGGATTAACGGGCTTAAAGCCGCTTCTGCTTGGTTAGCTTTAACCAGCAGTTTAGATAAACCCAACCGTAGCTTTTCGCTGTTGATATTAAGTTTGATACCAGATTGAAACAGCTCGTAGGCTTTGCGAGTGTCACCCTTGCCAAAATAGAGAATCGCGAGTTTCTGACGAACCTCTTCATTTCGTGGCGTATAACGCAAGGCTTCGGTGTAACCTTTCAAAGCACCAGTAAGATCATTCGCATCAAGTGCTTTCTGAGCTCGCCCTTGTGCATTCACTGATAATTGCTCAGGCGATAGCTCTACCTGCTCAATCAACATTTCGCTATTTTCTGAACTGTCAGAAGATTCTTTCTCATTAGTGATAGGAGCCGGATCTTTTTTTGCCACGCTAGCAACGTAAATCGGCTTTGGAATGTCAGTATTAGTCGCTTTAGCCGTGCTTAACGGTTTAGGCGTAACGTTAGGGGTTGTCGTTTTAGAAGTACTCGACCTTGTCGTTGGCTTAGCTTGAACGTTATTGGCCGCTACTGTGTTTTCTGCTGAACGGGGCGTTAAATCTAGCGTCACTAATTTCTTGGTTGGCGATGAGAGTGTTTGAGTGACAACATCCTGCATTTCTCCAGAACTCTCTACGACAGAGATCTGGACTCGAGCATCTCGAGTTGAGATTGAATGTTCAACGGCTGGGCCTTGTGATATTGCCCAACCGCCCATCGCTAAGCTCAGAGTGAAACCAGCCACCAACCAAACCAATGGGGACCGTGTTTTCACTTTAGGCACCACTGCCGCTTCAATCGAAGTCGCTGACTTTTTCTTTGCCAATTCAGACAAGGCGTTATTTATGACGCTCATAATTAATTCCAACCCCACAGTATTGGCGTTTTAAATTTAGGCTTACATACATCGTAAGTTTCATGCATGGCTGAAAACAGGTGCTGGTTGTCGATACTTTTCTTATCTTCACTGAACGAGAGCAAAAGAGCCTTATGGCATAGTTGATTTATCAATCTTGGAAT
This sequence comes from Vibrio sp. L5-1, assembly GCF_021728315.1. NCBI lineage: Bacteria > Pseudomonadati > Pseudomonadota > Gammaproteobacteria > Vibrionales > Vibrionaceae > Vibrio > Vibrio sp. L5-1. The sequence continues at coordinate 191,086 of NZ_JAKKCQ010000007.1, forward strand.
ACCTAACGATGAGCGACAAATCGCCTTTTTTTGATTCAAACTGAACAATTCAGGATTACCACCAGATTTAGCAATCCGATTATCAATATACGCTACCGTTTCATCGAGAGTCAGTGGCCTCAGTGTTGAACTAAACGTAATTCTTTGACGAAACTGCCTAAGATGATAAGCCTCTAATCGAGCATCCAACTCAGGCTGCCCTAATAAAACAATTTGCAGCAGTTTTTTATCTTCAGTTTCAAGGTTACCGAACAACCTTAATGTTTCGAGAGCTTCATCCGATAGAGCTTGAGCCTCATCAAGAATCGCTACCACTCTTAAACCTGAGTTGTGTAACTCAATGAGCTTATGCTGAATGTTATCAACTAAGGTTGCTTCATTATCGATAGTCAAACCCAGCTCTTTAGCAACGGCTTGGCGTAAATCAACACCAGAGAGCACAGGGTTTGGTAGGTAAATAAGAGCAGTACAACCATTTAGGTGATTGACCAACATCCGACAAACCATGGTTTTTCCAGTACCAACCTCTCCGGTGACCTTAATCACGCCCTCGCCCATTTCTAACGCCGAGATCACCGTTTGAATCGCTTCGAAATGAGGCGCTAAACCATAAAATAAATCGGTATTCGGCGTTAAAGTAAATGGCAGTTGTTCAAAACCAAAGTGAGCTTGATACATAAGTGACCTAGCTTAGTTAGATGCTGCCAATCTACATTGAGAAAATAAGCGATTACTCTTCATCAGGGAACCACTGCTGCAGCAGATCTCGAGAGCGTTCTAACTCAGTTTGCCAAGTATTCACGCCAACAATCGTTGGTTTTAGTAAGATCACTAACTCAGTTTTTTGCGTCAACTGACTGGTATTACGGAACAAATGACCGAGTGCTGGGATATCGCCAAGGAATGGTACTTTCGACGTGATATCACTGGTGTTTGATTTCATTAACCCACCAATCACCACAACATCACCATCTTGCGCACGAATCACTGAGTCAGATTCACGAATAGAGCTTTTTGCCAATGGAAGTGAAACAATGCCTGTAGTTGAACCAAGGTTAAGCTCTTTCACCTCTTCTGCAACCTCAATAACGGCAGGATGAACATGTAAAAACACACTGCCTTTATCATCGATCTGAGGGGTCACATCCAGAGAAATACCAGAGAAGAATGGGGTTAACTCAACCTCAGGGGCCACATTCGCGTTATCACCACTACCAACTGCACTTGATAAGTCAGTTACGTAGTATTCGTCGGTACCCACTTTTATCACTGCTTTTTGGTTATTCGCAGCAGTCACCCTTGGGCTAGATAGGACGTTCAAGTCACCCTGTGTACCCATGAAACTCAATACCGCCTCAAAGCTACCACCAGAGACAACAAGGTTAGATTGACCACCTAAAGCAGCGCCGATTGGGTCCATGCCTGGCAATGTACTTGGGATAATCGCACCAGCGGCATCTTTAACAATAGAGCCCATACCTATCGTATAGTTAGTACCATTCGACGAGAACATCTTGGTCCAGTTGATGCCTTGTTGATAGCCATCACTTAAGGTCACTTCCATGATTTTGGCTTCCAAGATAACTTGGCGCTGCAAACGCTTCTGAGAAATACCTAAGAACTCTCGAACCTCACGAATTTCGTCAGGGTAAGCACGAACCGTAATCACACTGGCTTGCGGCGTTACCACTACGCTTTGCCCATCACCAGAACCAATGAGGTGAGCAACTGCCGCTTCAAGCTGTGGCCAGAAATCACTTTCAGAGGTCGTTTCAATCTCTGTACCGCCATTCGATGTCGAATTCGATGAGTTAGATGAATTTGACGAGTTTGAGTTCGAGCTTGAAGAGCTCGATGAATTCGAATCAGAAGTCGTGATCGTTCCGGTGGTGATGGTCGTCAATGAACGACCTGAACGCTTCACTTGTAAGTAATCAACTGGGATCGTCACTGTGCGTAGACCAGCAGGGTAAATCTGAATAACTTTGCCACGTTTTTCTATATCGTAGCCATACATATCCTGAGCAACAGCCAACACTTCATCTAACGTCACATCTGTCAGGTTTAAAGTCAGCTTCCCGGCAACGCTTGGGTGAATAGCCGCGCTGTATTCAGTGCCTTTTACCAAGCTAGCAAAAAAGGTTCTCGCTTCAACACCTTTAGCTTGAATACGAAAACGCTTAACGGTTTCCATACCCGGAGACATGGCATCCGAATTAAGCTGAGGCATCAGGTCATCTTGTACCGACGAAGGAAGATCACGAAGCGCTTTGCTATTCGCTTCATTAATTGATTCGTTTAAAGACTCTTTGATCTCAACGGGATCTCTATGTCCCATCGAACAGCCGACTAAAGATGACACTAGGATTGCTACTACAAGTTTACGCATGTCTTCACTCTAACCTTAATTATTCTTAACATCTAAAGAGAACATCTCTAATTTCCACTGCTTAGAGCTTCTCTGCAGAGTGACGTATTCTGGATCTATGTTCTTAACTCGGTACCCTCTGATCGTTTCTCCTTGACCGAGAATCTGACCATTCATAATGGCATAGCAAGGTGTATCGCCTTTGCACACAATGCTTTCTAGAGAAGGTAAGCGATAACGAGTTGGCGCCTTTTTAGCTGACGTTGTTTTTTGTTGTGGCGTCAACCAGCCTAATGGCGCCGTAGGATCCTGTTCGGCCCAAGCCATTTGGCTACTAAAAAGTAATGACAACAAAAGAGTTCTAACCACCGATAAACTCCTGTCTAGTACCTAGTGTGTAAACCTCAAACACCAGTCGAGCTTTAGGGTATTCTTCGACCGAATACTGAAATGTGCGCCAGTAATAACTGACAGGAAGAGACTCAAGCGCTTGAAGATAAGCGGAAATATCAAAGTAACTGCCCGTTAATTCCATTCTTACAGGGTGAAGAAAGTAGCCTGAATATTCACTGGTCTCTTGATTATTCGAAATTGCTTCTGGTTTTAACGACTCTAGCGATTCGAGCTTAAGTCCATTTCCGGCATTAAGAACAGTCTCCAATAGTTGAGACATTTGAGAAGGCGTGATCAGTCCATCGACAATCTGGGAAAGCTGAAGTGACAGATCTTGGCTCTCCACCAGCAGTTTTTTGTACTCTCGATTAATGTCTTTGTCTGGATCTTTGTTTAACTTAGCTTGAAGAACGAGCAACTCACCTTGCTGTCTCTGGTTTGCCTGAGTCAGATTCATCGTCTTAGCATTTTTAGCCTGTAAATCGAGATACGCTGGCTCAACCAACAAGGTGAACAACAACATAGATAGGCCAACAAAACCACACACGAAAAGTAGCCATTTTTCTCTCTGACTTAATGCAAGAAACTTATCGCTAAGCTGGTTCCACTGCTGCATTATTTACTCTCCCTGCGAGTACTTAGCTCAAACGTCACCACATCCTGATCATTGCGCCCAATTTTTAGTTTTTCAAAAGCACGTCCAACTAAATTAAGCTCACTTTTAAACTGACCAATCCAGTTAGGAACCACATTTGCGTTACGAGCAAAGCCACTAAGATCTAAAGTCTCGTGAGTCATGTAGATGTGCGAAAGAGAGATGTCATTTCGGCCTAATTTAGCTAAGGAATTCATGACGCCAGAATACCCGACTTGTTGTGATTCGTCGTATTGTCCTACCGCCTTCAAAGCCTCTTTTTTAGCCTGAGTCTCACGTTTGAGACGCGCAACTGCCGCCACTTTCTCTGGAGACGGTTTATGCTGAGTTAACTTACTATTCAATTGGTTAACTTGCTTGTTAAGCTGGTTCGAGTCATGTTGCAAAGCTGTTAGGGTTTTATCTAGATTAGAAGCTTGATACTGCATTACAAAGTAACCACCAAGTAGCAGCACACAAACGAGCCCCCAGCTCGCAACAACATTCGTCAGCGTAAAATATTCTTTCTTAGGCTTGAGGTGTTCAGGGTAAAGATTGACATTAAAAGCCTCTTTTTCAGCCGCAAGCTTAACCAACAAACTCTCTGAATTATCACGCTCACCTTCAACGAGCAGAGAAACGGTCGAACTCAATGTGTTATTTAACGCGCCTTGTAACTCAGACTCATCTTCCTCATCACAGCAGATTTTCAACTGATGAAGTTGAGTACCTTTAATTTGAGAAGAAAGGTAATCAATCGAGCGTTGGAGTTCTAGAGCAAGGCCATCTAACTGCAGAGCGCTTGATGCAACACCCGTTAAAGGTGGAACAACACTACGGATGGTTCTTTGAAAGCAAACGGTATTTTCAACAAACGCACCCAGCTTAAAGTGTGAATTGGCGCTGCGCTGTAAAAGGATGAAATTAGACAGTTCGCCAGCACTGTAACCCCAGATTTCATCTTCAGGAGCAACACCTATTAATTCAACCTGAACCGAATTAGCAATATTCAAAAGCTTGTCTAACAGCTTTTTAGGCAGAACATACACTTGCAGCTTATTCGACGTCGGCAACGCGACCGCACTCGCGACAATTTCAGTCACTCTTTCAGAGACAAGATCTTTGAGTAAAAAAGGCAGGGCAACCGACCATTCACTCTCTGGAATGTCCGGTTTATCAATTTGGTAGGTTTGGTAGTAGTTAGCACAGACAATCAGCTGGAGGCTATTACTAGTAAACGCCTCACTGCTAAGCGATTTTTTTAGCGCACTCTCCCAGTCCCCATTAACCACAGGAATGCTAGTTACTTGAGGTTCTTGTTCTGTCGATGAAATATAAATGGCATCGTTGCCTAACATGACAACTTGAGAGCTGCCTTTATTATTAGTTGGCTTTATCTTGTCTAAAATCGCTTTAAAATTCATTGTTAACTACTACTCTTACGCCATCGATTTCTTCGTCCAACTTTCACAACAGATTCCGCTTTCGCGACCTTTTCAGCTTGATTAGGCAAAGGGATAATCTGTTGTTCTTCGTCGAAATATCTCCCTTGATAGCCGTTAATGCCTAACTCTATCAAGGTGTTCTTTTCTTGTTTTGTCTCGACTCCAACAGCAATAACTTGAGTTGGAGAATCACCGCATGCCCCAATTAAGCTTCGGACAAACAGTTGATTCTCATGCCTTTGATCGATTTTCTTTATTAAGCTTCGATGAAGCTTAATGTAATTGACCTTCAAGTCCTTTATATAGTGAGTGCTAACAATGGTTCGTCCAGCTTGGCCAACCACCACTTTACACCCTAAACCTCGCAGCATCTTTGCCACCGGTCTCATATAATCAAGGTGGGCAATCAAGTGCCCTTCAGGAAACTCAAACGCAAGCTGAGAGCGATGCTGAGCAGAGAGCTGTAATAACTCACTTCTAAACCACTTAAAATGCTGTTTATTCGCAAATGGAGTAACATTCAGATTCACCGAATAGTTGAGAGGCTGAGTTGACTCTTTCAGCGATTTCAACAAAACCTTTAGAACCGATTGGTCCATTTGAGCTTGATAACCCACTTGCTCTACCGCAGGCATAAATCGAGACGATTTCAATAAACCTTTATCAGGGTCCTGAATTCTAGTGAATATTTCTCTATGTAATTCATTGGCTTGACCAGATTCCGGCATAAGATAACATCGCTGAGCAAAGATTACTAAATTTTCAGGAAGCAGCGCTTTATCCAATAATGTTCTCCAACGAACACTGCCTCTATCCAACTCATTTGTATTCTGCTTAGGGTAACGGCTCCAGTTATTAATACGCTCCAGCTGGGCACTCTTTAATGCTGTTTCCGTTTCATCCATGATCTGACTGTGACGCTCACCTTCGGTATACATGGTTACGCCAATATGGCACCAATTATCAGAATCTAAAGGTTCCGGCGGGGTTATCTTGTCTAACTGCCTTAAACACTGAGCCGCTAAGGTAGCAATATCTTTAGCCCCTTGATGCGGAATAAATACGGCAAAATCAGCATCGTAATAACGAGAAAAAATAACATCAGGATAGCGTTGAACAATATTCGACAATACTTCGCCAACTTCGATAATAAAGCCGTCAGTGATTTGCTTGTCATTAGCATCACGGACTTGCTCCCATTCGTCGATACGTATCAATAACACACCACCTCGAGCACCGCTTTCATGCAAAGCCGATTCAAGCTTGTTATCGAATAAGACTCGGTTTGCCGTCCCTGTGAGTTTGTCTAGGAAGGTATGGGTACGAATAAAGGTATCGAAGCGGCTTCTTTCTTGACGAGCATCTTGCAGCTCTTCGATCAAGACATCCAAGGCTTCACTTGCCGTGTATGGCCATTCAAGTTCATCTCCCTTTGCATGAGCCTCAACTTGCCCAGCGAGGATCATTCTTCCTCGCTCTTCCAATATCTCAGAACCCATCAACTGTTCCTTCAACCAACGAACACCACGAGCCAGACAGAAAAGGATCAATGCAACCGCCAAAGTAATTGACCACATTGCTTCCATTGAGTAGCTATAACCAATATAAGGAGGCAATGCTTTAAACTCGATTCGATAACCTTCATTGCGCTCTAGAATGAAGCTTCTTTCATAAAGACGATTGGGATCAATTTGTGGGGAGGTATCTTTGAAGCGATAAACGATGCCAGTCTGGTTCGAGAGTTTCATCTCAACAATATTGCTCGCCTGTAACATCTTAGGCATCCAACGCTGCATCGAATACGCGGCGTCAGGATCTTCCATCTCTTTATCTACAACGTCGACAATACCAACCAAATAATGATCTAAATATTCTTGTCCGATACGCTTAAAGGAAAGTGTGCCACCAATAAAAAGAATGAACATCGCACTGATCACGATCACAGTGACAAATGCGACCAATCGAGTGCTCAATTTTAGTGTCGGGGTATATCTCATGAATAACGAAATCCTTTTCAACTCACATTATACCGTATTGCTACTTATACTATAAATTGACGTTGTAAATAAAGCGTTAAGAATTCTAGGTAACAAAAAGCCGCGATAAACGCGGCTTTTTCCAATTTAATACTGTCTTTATAATATATTAAAAACAGGGCTTAAAATGGGATGTCATCATCAAAATCCATTGGCGGCTCATTATATTGAGGTTGAGCCTGCTGAGGAGCTTGTTGAGGTGCTTTCGGCTGCTGTTGAGCTGGAGCACTGTATTGTTGCTGTGCTTGTTGCTGCTGTTGTGGCTGTTGTGGCTGACCCCAACTACCTTGCTGTTGGTTGTTACCCATACCACCTTGAGCAGGAGCACCGCCTTGAGCACGACCGCCAAGCATTTGCATTACACCGTTGAAGCCTTGAACAACGACTTCTGTTGTGTAGCGATCTTGACCGCTTTGATCTTGCCATTTACGCGTTTGAAGTTGACCTTCAATGTAAACTTGAGAACCTTTACGTAGGTACTCACCAGCAACTTCCGCCAGCTTGCCAAACAGAGCAACACGGTGCCATTCTGTTTTTTCACGCTGTTCGCCAGTTGCTTTATCACGCCATGACTCTGACGTTGCAATGGTAATGTTCGCTACTGCACCGCCATTGGGCATGTAACGAATTTCAGGGTCATTACCTAGGTTACCCACTAATATAACTTTGTTAACTCCACGGCTAGCCATGATTTGCTCCGTCTAAATTCATAGTCTCAGAAAAATTTTAGCGCACAAGAATAGCATGCTTTTCTGCAGTGATAAATCGCATTCCTATTCTCGCCTCACTACAAAGAATAAAAACGTAACAAATCATGATATTCAGAGCGATGTTGCTTTTTTCTCCACTTACAAACCACTCATTTACTTTGATAATTGATATTCAACGCAAGTCACTATTAAGGCAGTAGAGAAGCGAAGGCCTGCATGACAACGTGGAATCTCATCCCAGTTCAACAAGGAATTTCAATGAGAAAATCTCGATACGCTCGCACTTTGCATTTTATTTGCATCGACCCAAACGACACCTATCTACATGTAAAAGAGATAGAAAAGCACTTATCTATTATTCTCTACAAAATGACACCGGACGATTTGATGTTATTTGATCGCAAGCAGAGCAACCGAATTTTACTGGTTGATTACAAAGAGGTGCCTCGATTAATCAACCTTCATCCAAATCTACCTGTGATGTGGAAAAATCATGAGATCATTTTATTCAATGTCCCCAAAGCTCTTCCCACATCGGAGTTGATTACGTTTGGCGTATTAAAAGGTCTCTTTTACAACTCTGAAGAGAAAGCCAAAATAGCGAAGGGACTTGAAGAGGTCATTAATGGAGACAACTGGCTACCTAGAAAAGTGGCAAGCCAATTACTCTTCTACTATCGAAATATCGTGAGCACCAATACCACCCCTACTAATGTCGACTTAACAATTAGAGAGCTGCAAGTGATTCGCTGCCTTCAATCAGGCTCATCAAACACGCAAATAGCCGATGACTTGTTTATTAGCGAATTCACCGTCAAATCTCATCTTTATCAAATATTTCGTAAGTTAGCCGTTAAGAATAGAGTCCAAGCTATTGCATGGGCAAACCAGAACTTGCTTGCATAATTGATCAGCCTCTTAAACTGACGATAATTTTGAGGAAAACTCTAGTGAACCATACGGATTGTTGCTGAATTTTCGACATAACTTATGCTAGAGTTGCCCTCAGAAATTTCAACCATTCAGGTTGAATCCATAATTATTATAGATAAAGGGTCTTACCATGATCAAAAAGTGCCTTTTCCCGGCAGCTGGCTACGGTACACGTTTTTTACCTGCAACTAAGTCAATGCCGAAAGAAATGATGCCTGTCGTAAACAAACCTCTGATTGAATACGGCGTTGAAGAGGCGATCGAAGCCGGTATGGACGGCATGTGCATCGTGACTGGCCGTGGTAAGCATTCATTGATGGACCACTTTGATAAGAACTACGAGCTTGAGCACCAGATCAGCGGCACCAATAAAGAAGATTTGCTGATCAATATCCGTGAGACGATTGAAGCAGCAAACTTCACGTACATTCGTCAACGTGAAATGAAAGGCCTTGGCCACGCTATCTTAACGGGTCGCGAACTTGTGGGTGATGAACCTTTTGCAGTAGTGCTTGCTGATGACCTTTGTGTTAACGAACAGCAAGGTGTACTGGCTCAAATGGTTGCACTATACAAACAATTCCGTTGCTCAATCGTTGCTGTACAGGAAGTACCTGAAAACGAAACACACAAATACGGTGTTATCTCTGGCGAAATGATTAAAGATGACCTTTTCCGTGTTGATGACATGGTAGAAAAACCAGAACCAGGCACTGCGCCAAGCAACCTAGCAATCATTGGCCGCTACATTCTGACTCCAGATATCTTTGAGCTTATCGAGCAGACTGAACCAGGCAAAGGCGGCGAAATCCAAATCACTGATGCATTGCTAAAACAAGCAAAAGCAGGTTGTGTATTAGCTTACAAATTTAAAGGCCAACGTTTTGACTGCGGTAGTGTTGAAGGCTACATCGAAGCAACAAATTACTGCTTTGAAAACCTATACAAAAAAGACCAGCAACAAATTGAGCTAGGTAAGCACTCAACAACAAAAGAAGCTTAACCGCTAATTTTGGCTTACTCACTGTTTAGCTACTGAGCGGTTTAACTATTTAGCTATTTAGCTATTGAGCTATTGAGCTATTGAGTTAACAGCAATTAGCGGTTGGTTAACAGCATATTAAATGATTCCAAGGGTGACTCAAAAGAGTCGCCCTTTTTTTGTTTACTGTTTTTTTATCCAGTAAAACTTTGCACAAATCTCACTCTATGTAATACTTTAGCCACTTAAAATTACATGGTCTATTGAGATGGATAAAATAGAAATTAGAGGCGCTCGTACGCATAACCTCAAAGACATTAACCTAACCATACCCCGTGATAAGCTGACGGTTATCACCGGTTTATCAGGTTCAGGAAAGTCGTCACTTGCGTTTGATACCCTCTATGCGGAAGGTCAACGTCGTTATGTTGAGTCTTTGTCGGCTTACGCCCGTCAATTTCTATCTCTTATGGAAAAACCCGATGTCGACCACATCGAAGGTTTATCTCCAGCCATCTCCATCGAACAAAAATCGACCTCTCACAACCCTCGTTCAACCGTCGGTACCATCACTGAAGTCTATGACTATCTAAGACTGCTTTACGCGCGAGTCGGCGAGCCACGCTGCCCTGATCACAATATCCCCCTCGCAGCGCAAACCATCAGCCAAATGGTCGACAAGGTATTAGAACTGCCTGAAGGCTCAAAGATGATGCTGATGGCACCGATCGTCAAAGAACGTAAAGGTGAGCATGTAAAGACACTGGAAAACCTAGCTGCGCAAGGCTTTATCCGAGCTCGTATTGATGGAGAGACCTGTGATTTGTCCGATCCACCCACATTGGAACTGCACAAGAAGCACACCATTGAAGTCGTGGTAGACAGATTCAAGGTTCGTCCTGATCTTCAACAACGTTTAGCCGAGTCATTCGAGACCACATTAGAGCTATCTGGTGGTATCGCTGTTGTCGGTTGGATGGATGACGCAGAGCAAGAAGAGATCGTTTTCTCTGCAAACTTCGCTTGTCCAAAGTGTGGCTACAGCATGCAAGAACTTGAGCCGCGCCTATTCTCATTTAACAACCCTGCTGGTGCATGTGGTACTTGTGATGGACTTGGTGTTCAACAATATTTTGATCCAAGTCGAGTGATTTTAGATGAAAACCTAAGCATTGCAGAAGGTGCGATAAAAGGCTGGGATCAGAAGAACTATTACTATTTTCAGATGCTAACATCGCTATCAGACCATTATGGCTTTGATCTGTATGTACCATTCAACTCTCTGCCTAAAAAGACTCAAGAGATCATTCTTAAAGGCTCAGGGCGTACTGAAGTGGAATTCAAATACATCAATGATCGTGGTGATATCCGAGTCAAGCGTCACCCATTTGAAGGTATTTTAAATACGCTAGAACGTCGCTACCGCGACACTGAATCTAGCGCGGTGCGTGAAGATCTTGCCAAGTACATATCAACGAAATCATGTTCTAGCTGTGATGGTACGCGCTTAAGATTAGAAGCTCGAAATGTCTTCATTGGCGATACCACACTGCCCGAAATCGTTCAGCTCAGCATTGCTGATGCACTAGATTTTTTCCAAAACTTATCGCTCAGCGGTCAGCGTGGTCAGATCGCTGATAAAGTAATGAAAGAGATCAATGATCGTCTGCATTTCTTAGTGAACGTTGGTTTGAATTACCTGAACCTATCACGCAGTGCTGAAACACTGTCTGGTGGTGAAGCGCAACGGATTCGTCTCGCAAGTCAAATTGGTGCTGGTTTAGTGGGTGTTATGTATGTACTCGATGAACCATCAATTGGCCTCCACCAGCGTGATAATGAACGTCTACTGCAAACTTTGGTTCACCTCAGAGACTTAGGAAATACCGTGCTTGTTGTTGAACATGATGAAGACGCAATCCGTTGTGCTGACCATGTTATCGATATCGGCCCAGGTGCGGGTGTGCATGGTGGACACGTGGTCGCAGAAGGCACCATGCAAGACATCATCGAAAACCCGAATTCTTTAACCGGGCAATACCTGAGCGGCGCCAAAGAAATTGCGATACCAAAACAAAGAACGCCTATCGACAAGAAAAAGGTCGTCGAGATCGTTGGCGCAACGGGGAACAACCTAAAGAATGTCACTGCGACGATCCCTGTAGGCTTGTTCAGCTGTATTACGGGGGTATCGGGGTCAGGTAAATCCACACTAATCAATGACACCTTCTTTAAAGTTGCCCACACTCAATTAAACGGTGCTACAACCGCAGTTCCGGCGCAGCACAAAAAGATAAAAGGCTTAGAGCATTTCGACAAAGTGATCGATATTGATCAAAGCCCTATCGGTCGCACCCCTAGATCAAACCCTGCAACCTACACTGGTATTTTCACGCCAATTCGTGAGTTATTTGCCGGTACCCAAGAATCACGATCTCGTGGCTACAAGCCAGGTCGATTCAGTTTTAACGTTCGTGGTGGTCGCTGTGAAGCGTGTCAGGGAGACGGTGTCATCAAAGTAGAGATGCACTTCTTGCCAGATGTGTATGTGCCGTGTGATGTGTGTAAAGGTAAGCGTTATAACCGTGAAACTTTAGAAGTTCGCTACAAAGGCAAAACCATTGACGAAGTTCTAGAGATGACAGTGGAAGATGCTCGAGAATACTTCAACCCTGTTCCTGTTATCGCTCGTAAGCTGCAAACATTGATGGATGTTGGCCTTTCCTACATTCGCCTCGGACAAGCAGCGACAACCTTATCTGGTGGTGAAGCGCAGCGTGTTAAATTAGCGCGTGAATTGTCTAAACGAGACACGGGAAAAACCTTATACATTCTTGATGAACCAACAACAGGTCTTCATTTCCACGATATCCAGCAGCTATTGACGGTATTACATAGGCTGCGTGATCACGGTAATACGGTTGTCGTGATTGAGCACAACCTCGATGTCGTCAAAACAGCAGACTGGATCTTAGACCTTGGTCCTGAAGGTGGTCAAGGTGGTGGTGAGATTGTTGCAGAAGGTACACCTGAAGATGTGGCGTTAGTCGAAGGTTCACACACCGCTCGCTTCCTTAAGCCTATGTTAAATTTGAAGTAGGTGTAAAATAGCGCCCTGCGAGCAGACAGAAAAATGTTAAAGTAACAGAGCTTGTTTCAGAAAGAACAAGCTCTGTTTTTATAAGGTTAGGGATTTATGGCAACAATACACACTAGTGGTACCCAACTAGAAAATCAGGTAACTCAGCTACCACTCAATAAAGCATTTCTGGCTTCTTTAGCTGTTGTATTCTTGTTAGCCATGCATTTTTTCATGCCGAATCCTGGAGGCTCAGGCCTTGCGTTATCGTTTAACCCAACCACTTGGTTAGCTCTTAGCTTTACGTTAGCAATTGGCTTCTACCAACTCGCGACTAACCGAGTACTCAAATATTCCAAGTTAACCGTTGGCTTGCTGATCAGTTGCGTGATACTTACGCTACCCACGCTCTACAGTAACGCCTTTCCTCAAGCAGCATCTGGTCGACTACTGGGATTGTGGGCGGGCTTCGCTTTATTCGTCGTACTTCAGCAATTTAAGTTCAGCAATAAACACAAGCAACGCATGCTGTGGTTCATTGTGCTTGCTGTGGTTATACAAGCACTCTTTGGTTACGTGCAATATTTCTTACTGGAACCCGGCAATCTATTTGGTTACAACACTGCGGCTAATCGACCTTATGGGATATTCCAACAACCGAATGTAATGGCTAGCTTTTTAGCTACTGGTTTTGTGCTTTCAGCGTATCTTTTAGCGAGACAGCCCGCTAAATATAATCACAAAATTAGCGAGTCGTTCTTACTATACCTAACACCAACCTTAACCGTACCTTTGCTGATCATCATCGCATCACGTACAGGATGGTTGGCTGCCGTAATCGGGTTTGTCTGCATTCTGCCTTACCTATACAAATTCTCGACTAAGAAGCGATTTTACGGATGGTGCAGTTCAGTTCTACTTGGGGTTGTTGTTGGTTTTACCATCATTAGCTTACAGTCTGTAGATAGTTTAGCGAGCCAAAAAGCCAGTCGTTCTCATTTAGAAGATGCTCGAGGATATATATTCCCACAAGCGTTGGACATGATGATAGAAAAGCCATTTACAGGGTATGGCTACGGGAAGTTCGAATCCGAGTACACGCTATACACAGCTCGCCAGCATCAACTCAACCCAAATTATCAACCCGGCCTTCCTTCAATGGATCACCCTCACAATGAGTTCCTTTTTTGGGGAGTAGAAGGGGGAATTGTACCAATCATCGGGATCTTGATTGCTGCGTTTTTAGTCATGTCACGTATAGCAAGCTCAACGAAGGGAACACGTCTAGCACTGTTCGCGCTATTTATTCCTATACTCTTACACTCTCAGCTCGAGTATCCTTTTTATCATTCTGCGATTCATTGGATAACATTCATCATATTGATTTACTGGGTTGATCAACGCTCTTCTCGGCACTATCAACGGTCGTTTAGTATCGTCAGTAAAACCCTATTTAGAGTGTCTAGCTTAGTGATTCCGATCTTGGTGAGCTTCTATATGTTGAGCGCGCTGCATACCAATTATGTCCTGACTCAATTTGAACTTTCTAAACCCAGAAACCCGGATATTCTTAAGCAGGTAACAAATCCTGTAGTCTGGAAAGATCGCTATGATTGGGACGTATACAGCACCTATCTAAATATCGGCCTCTACAAAGCTGATCCTAGCTTGATCCAACCTTATATAGATTGGTCGTTAGAGATCATAAAACGAAAGCCAAGGCCTGCTTTCTACAGCAACCTGATTCTTGCATATCAAGGATTGGGCGATCACAGTAAAGCAGAACAAATTCGTAGTGAAGCGAGCTTCTTGTTCCCAAATAGAGACTTTTCCAAGGTTCAATATAAGAAAATATCAGAAGCTGAAAATAACATTTCTTCTGCTAAATGACGCCAAGAAATCTAGAGTTAATTCACCATATTGACGTTTAGTCTAGACACAAAAAAGCGCACGATCTCTCGTGCGCTTTTCTTTTGAACTTGAGTTTATTACCGCTATTTTAAAACGTCTTGCAACGCTTTTAAGCACAAAGCGACATTCTCTTTTCGAGCGCCATAACCCATTAAACCAATACGCCAAGCCTTGCCAGCCAAAGAACCAAGTCCCGCGCCAATTTCAAGGTTATATTCTTCTAGAAGTTGTGTTCTGATTTTGGCTTCATCGATTCCTTCAGGGAAATAAAGCGCATTGAGCTGCGGAAGACGACTCTCTTCATCAACCACAAACTTTAATCCTAGTGCTTCTACACCTTCTTTAAGCTCTTGGTGCATCGCATGGTGACGTGACCACGCATTATCCAGGCCTTCATTTTTCAATAAAACCAACGACTCATGCAGAGCATACAGGCTATTCACGGGTGCCGTATGGTGGTAGCTACGCTTGCCTTCTCCACTCCAGTAACCCAGTACTAAGCTTTGATCTAGGAACCAGCTTTGTACCGGCGTTTGACGCGCCTTCATCTTCTCAACCGCACGTTGAGAGAAAGTCACCGGAGACAGGCCAGGAACGCAAGATAGACACTTTTGACTACCTGAATACACCGCATCGAGTTGCCATTCATCAACCAACAATGGCACACCACCTAATGACGTCACCGCATCCACAATCGACAACGCATCAAACTGACGAGCGACTGCTGAAATCGCTTGAGCATCCGATAACGCTCCAGTAGACGTCTCTGCATGCACAAATGCGACGGCAACAGCATCAGGGTTTTCTGCCAATGCCTTTTCGACCTTTTCAACGGAAACGGGCTTGCCCCACTCGTCATCTACAAGGATCGCTTCACCACCACAGCGCACAACATTCTCTCGCATACGTTCACCAAAAACGCCATTGCGACAAACAATCACCTTCTCACCGGGCTCAATCAAGTTAACAAAACAGGTTTCCATACCTGCACTGCCGGGCGCAGAAACAGCAATAGTAAATTCATTCTCTGTTTGGAATGCATACTTAAGAAGTTGTTTCAGTTCATCCATCATCGCGATAAATAACGGGTCGAGGTGACCAATAGTAGGACGGCTTAAGGCCTGTAAAACTTGAGGAGAAATGTCTGAAGGCCCCGGCCCCATTAACGTTCGGTGTGGCGGATAAAAGCTCTCGATAGCAGTAGTGAGTGTTAAATTAGACATGTACATCCCTTACGTTAATGTTGTGAACAATCCACCCTAAAGCAAATCGATACCGTCAGCAATTAGCTAAAAGTATTGAGGTCACACCAGTGTCACATAATTGTTAAAATTATTTTTTAAATATCTCCAGTTACGGATTGACATTATTACCGCAAACACGTTCAATGAAATGGCTATCTAGCAGAAGAGGAGCACTGCCCAGGCAGATGTTTTGTGGAACCGCATTTCCAATACAAAGCATCAAGGGGGAGCAGTGCCGAGATAATAAAAGGATGCAGGACCTTTATTATCGGTTGAGCGGGCTGAATCCCGGCAACTGTCGCCATTTCTATATGGTGAAGAGCTTCTGAGGTTACTATTCTAATAATTCCTCTCTTTTTGCTCTAAATACTCTCTTCGAAAAACATCGGACGTTGGATTACCCAACCATAATTTTATTTTAGGAAGTCGTGGGAGATATATCGTGAGTGCATCTAATGTAGCTGGTTCTTTTAATGTCGCTAAGTTTGGTGGAACAAGTGTTGCCAACTTTGAAGCAATGAGCCGTTGTGCTGCCATTATTGAAAATAACTCGAATACGAAACTGGTTGTGAGCAGCGCGTGCTCAGGCGTCACCAACTTGCTGGTTGAGCTAGCGAATGGTGTCCAAGACAAAACTCGTCGTCAGGAATTATTGACGCAATTGACTGACATTCATAACGCGATTCTTGATCAGCTAGCTGACCCAATTAGCATTGAAAAAGATGTGCACTGCATTCTCGATGACATTGCGAGTGCAGCCGAAGCAGCATCGTTCCAAGTAAGCACAAAGCTGACTGACCACCTAGTGGCATGTGGCGAATTGATGTCGACACATATCCTCGCTCAAATCATTCGCGAGCGTGGCACACCCGCTGTCCGTTTTGATATCAGAGAAGTGATGCGCACCAATGGTGACTTCGGCAAAGCAGAACCACAGTTAAAAGATATTGCAGCCTTAGCACAACAGAAATTGATTCCACTATGCCAACAGCAAGTTGTCGTTACCCAAGGCTTTATCGGCGCCGATAGCGAAGGTAACACCACAACGTTAGGTCGTGGTGGTAGTGATTACTCAGCGGCACTGATTGCAGAATCTGTACAAGCGATTGGTTTAGAAATCTGGACTGATGTTCCGGGCATCTACACCACGGATCCACGTATCGCATCGAAAGCATCTCCTATCCCAGAGATCAGCTTCAGCGAAGCATCGGAAATGGCAAACTTTGGCGCGAAGATATTACACCCTTCGACTCTAGTCCCGGCACTACGCCATCAAATCCCGGTATTTGTCGGCTCATCAAAAGCACCAGAGCTCGGTGGCACATGGATTCGTCAACAAGTTGAAAGCTCCCCTCTGTTCAGAGCGCTTGCCCTACGCTGCAACCAAACCATGGTTACGCTACGCAGCGCCAATATGTTCCATGCTTATGGCTTCCTCGCAAAAGTGTTCGAGATCCTGGCTAAGCATAAGATCTCTGTCGATCTTATCACTACCTCAGAGATCAGTGTCTCACTGACACTCGATCAAACAGATACATCAGGTGGTGCTCCTCAGTTACCAGAAGCCGCTCGAATTGAGCTTGAAGAGCTGTGTTCTGTGGATATTGAACACGACCTATGCCTTGTTGCTCTTATTGGCAACAACATGAGTGAAAGCAAAGGCTATGCGAAGCAAGTATTCGGCACGCTTGAAGACTTCAACCTACGTATGATTTGTTACGGAGCGAGCCCACACAACCTGTGCTTCTTGCTTGATGAATCTGTCTCCAAGTTAGCGATTCAAAAACTGCATCAAGAGCTGTTTGAATAAAACGACGGTTGCTCGATTAGTTAAAATCACCAAACGACAGATACAAAAAGGGTTGCTCTTAAGCAACCCTCTTATTTTTACGAATCAAAGCCCGTCATAGATTCAAACTAGTTAATGTTTGGACCTAACCACTTCTCAGCTTCCAACATATCCCAACCTTTACGGTCGGCATAGCTATCCACTTGATCCTGTTGAATCTGTGCAATCGCAAAGTATCGGGCATCAGGATGTGAGAAATACATACCAGACACTGAGGCACCTGGCCACATTGCGTAGCTCGTGGTTAGTGACATGTCGATTGCTTTTTCAACGTCCATCAACTCCCACAACGTGCCTTTCTCTGTATGCTCTGGGCAAGCAGGGTAACCCGGGGCTGGACGAATACCTTGGTACTTCTCTCGAATCAAATCGTCGTTAGACAAATTCTCATCAGGTGAGTAGCCCCAAATGTCCTTTCTCACTTCTTTATGCAAGTATTCAGCGAACGCTTCAGCCAATCGGTCTGCAACCGCCTGAATCATAATCGCGTTGTAGTCATCACCATTGGCTTTGTATTCATCAGCCAGCTCTCGCTCACCAATACCTCCCGTTACTGCAAAACCACCAATCCAGTCCGCTTTACCGCTGTCTTTTGGCGCAATGTAATCTGACAAACAGTAGTTAAATCCTTTTGGCTTTTCGGTTTGCTGACGAAGGTTGTGCAGAACCTTTAATACTTCAGTACGCGATTCATCGGTATACACTTCAATATCATCGCCAACACTGTTTGCTGGGAACATGGCACACATACCACGAGCTTCAAGCAATTTCTCTCTTTCTACACGGTCGAGTAAATCGTTAGCATCCTTGAAGAGACGCTTCGCTTCATCACCTACCTCTTCATGATTAAGAATTGCTGGGTACTTTCCGACTAATGACCATGTCATAAAAAACGGAGTCCAGTCGATGTACTGACGTAAAGTAGCCACATCAAAGTCCTTGAAGATGTGTACTCCCGGCTTAGCGGGTACTGGTGGCGTATAAGCTCTCCAATCAATCGCCACTTTATTAGCTCGAGCGCGTTCAAGCGTAACAGGCTTGGTACGTGGTTTCTTACGATTGTGCTGATCTCGCACACGGTCGTAATCAATATCCAACTTCTCAACAAATGCAGGCTTCAGTTCGTTAGATAGTAGAGAAGTACACACACCAACAGCACGTGAGGCATTGTTTACGTAGACCACAGGTTCAGAGTAGTTCTGTTCAATCTTAACGGCTGTATGCGCTTTAGATGTGGTTGCTCCGCCAATCAGAAGAGGCAGTTTAAAGCCTTGTCTCTCCATCTCTTTAGCCACATGAACCATCTCATCCAATGAAGGAGTGATCAAACCCGAAAGGCCAATGATATCGACGTTCTCTTCTTTAGCGACCTTAAGGATTTTTTCACATGAAACCATCACGCCCAGATCGATAATTTCGTAGTTATTACACTGCAAGACAACGCCCACAATGTTTTTACCAATATCGTGAACATCACCTTTTACGGTCGCCAGTAAGATTTTTCCGTTAGTTGCACCAACGTCTTTAGTTGCATTAATAAATGGTTCTAGATGGGCTACCGCTTGCTTCATAACACGGGCAGATTTCACCACTTGAGGAAGGAACATCTTACCTTCACCAAAGAGGTCACCAACTACGTTCATGCCATCCATTAATGGACCTTCAATCACCTCGATAGGGCGAGAGGCATTAACACGAGCTTCTTCGGTATCTTCAACAATAAAGTCGGTAATACCTTTCACTAAAGAGTGTTCTAAGCGCTTTTCTACTGGCCAGGTACGCCACTCTAAAGCCGATTTATCTTCAACTTTTCCAACTGCACGCTCTAGATATTCCGTCGCGATATCGAGTAATCGCTCTGTTGAGTCGTCTCGGCGGTTTAGAACCACATCTTCAACGGCTTCACGTAAATCCTCAGGCACATTATCGTAAATCTCTAATTGCCCCGCATTTACAATGCCCATATCCATACCGTTTTTAAAACAGTGGTATAGGAATACCGCGTGAATAGCCTCACGAACGTAGTTATTACCGCGGAAAGAGAATGAAACATTCGACACACCACCCGAGATCATCGCATGCGGAAGATCGCGTTTGATGTCCCCTACTGCTTCAATGAAGTCGACCGCATAGTTGTTATGCTCATCAATACCAGTAGCTACTGCGAAAATGTTCGGGTCAAAAATAATATCTTCTGGCGGGAAACCTACTTCATCAACAAGAATATTGTAGGCATTAGTACAAATCTCGACTTTACGCTCTCGAGTATCAGCCTGCCCTAGTTCATCGAACGCCATCACGATGACTGCTGCGCCATAACGACGAACCAGTTTAGCTTGCTCGACAAACTTTTCTTTCCCTTCCTTCAATGAGATAGAGTTAACGATACCTTTACCCTGAATACATTTCAGACCCGCTTCGATAACTTCCCATTTTGAAGAGTCGACCATGACTGGTACTTTCGAGATCTCAGGTTCAGAAGCGCATAGATTAAGGAATTTAACCATACACGCCTCAGCGTCTAGCATCCCTTCATCCATGTTGATATCGATGATCTGAGCGCCGTTCTCAACTTGCTCTCGAGCAACACTCAAAGCTTCGTCGTAGAGCTCTTCTTTAATCAATCGCTTAAATCGAGCAGAACCGGTAACGTTAGTACGCTCACCGACGTTCACAAATAGAGATTCTTTGGCAATCGTTAATGGTTCTAAGCCAGATAAACGGCAAGACACAGGCAAATCAGGTAATTGACGTGGCGTTACGCCTTCAACGGCCTCAGCCATGTGACGTATATGTTCTGGCGTCGTACCACAACAACCACCAATTAGGTTCAAGAAGCCACTCTCGGCCCATTCCTTAACGTGTTCAGCCATATCTTCAGGAGAAAGGTCATACTCACCGAATGCATTAGGTAAACCCGCGTTAGGGTGAGCGGAAACGTTACATTCAGAGATACGAGACATCTCACCAACGTACTCTCGCAGTTCGTCAGGGCCTAATGCACAGTTCAATCCAAATGAGATAGGTTTAACATGACGAAGGGCGTTGTAGAAGGCTTCTGTTGTCTGCCCTGAAAGCGTACGACCTGAAGCGTCAGTAATGGTACCGGAGATCATCACAGGAAGCGTGATGCCTACCTCTTCAAAAACAGATTCAACCGCAAAAGAACATGCTTTTGCATTTAACGTGTCGAAGATAGTCTCGATAAGAATAAGATCTGAGCCGCCTTTGATAAGTGCTCGTGTCGATTCGGAGTAAGCTTCAACAAGCTCATCAAAGCTAACATTACGATAGCCCGGATCATTAACGTCTGGGGAGATAGAACACGTTCGGTTAGTTGGACCTAACACACCCGCTACGAAACGGGGTTTGTCTGGGGTCTTTGCCGTCCATTCATCTGCCGCTTCACGAGCTAATTTTGCAGCTGTAAAGTTAATTTCTTCGCTAAGGCTTTCCATATCGTAGTCGGCCATAGCGATGGTTGTAGAGTTAAAGGTATTAGTCTCGAGGATATCAGCACCGGCTTCCAAATATTCCATATGGATATCTTTGATAAGCTTAGGTTGTGTAAGTACCAAAAGGTCGTTGTTACCTTTTAAATCACTATGCCAATCAGCAAAGCGCTCACCACGATAGTCTTGCTCTTCCAATTTATAATCCTGAATCATGGTACCCATGCCACCATCAATCAGTAAAATTCGTTGCTTCAACAGAGCGTCAATCTTTTGCCTTACATTACTTCCCACGGTACAACCTCATTCCTTTAATTATCTCTCCATCCTACCACACATTAAAAAGGAGTCTAGACGTCTAAAAGATGAAATTGATTACCAAGTCATGACAAAAAAATGTTTGCTATTTGAGCATGAGACAACGAAAATTCATATTCATACTTTGTTACATGTTGGGATCCCAATGTCGGTCTATTACACCTTATGCTTCTTGTCCGCAGCTGCCATGCTTATTGCTTTCGTGAATACCAAAATTGGTAAAATGCAGACAACCATCGCCATTACAGCTGGCTCGATGATGTTATCTCTATTAATTATCATTGCGGGACAAAACAATTGGTTCCAATTGGCTGACATCGCCTCAGAAACAGTTGCCAGTATCAACTTTGAAGATTTCCTCCTGAAAGGAATACTGGGATTCTTACTCTTTGCAGGTGGTTTGGGGATTAAGTTACCTAATCTAAAAGATCAGAAATGGGAAATAACGGTACTCGCTCTTGGCGCTACACTGTTTTCGACATTCTTTATTGGCTTTGTACTGTATGGATTCTGTCAGTTTATCGGTATTCAATTTGACCTAATTTATTGCTTACTTTTTGGTTCTCTAATCTCTCCAACCGATCCAATCGCTGTATTAGCTATAGTGAAGAAGCTCGATGCTCCCAGACGAATCTCTACTCAAATCGAGGGAGAATCTCTATTCAACGATGGTTTTGGCCTAGTGATCTTCGTTACCCTATTTACCATTGCGTTCGGTACAGAAGCACCGACTGTAGGTAGCGTGACCATGTTATTCGTCCAAGAGGCTATCGGTGGTATCGTCTATGGCTTTGTTCTAGGTTTAATATTCCATTACCTAATCAGCAACACCGATGACCACTCGATGGAGTTGCTATTAACCATAGGTATTCCGACAGCTGGTTATGCCTTTGCTGAAGTCCTACATGTATCAGGACCGTTAGCAATGGTGGTATCAGGTATCATGATTGGTAACTGGACGCGCTTTATTGGATTCTCGAAAGAGAGTGAGGATCACCTAGACCACTTCTGGGAATTGATAGATGAATTCTTAAATGGCGTCTTGTTCTTATTGATCGGTATGTCGATGTTGTTATTCAAATTCCACCAAGAAGACTGGATCTTAATGGCGTTCGCAGTACCTCTAGTGCTAAGCGCACGCTACCTAAGTGTTTTCTTGTCTTATATCGGATTCAAACGCTTTAGAACTTACAACCCTTGGTCAATCAAGATCTTAACTTGGGGTGGGTTGCGTGGTGGACTAGCTCTAGCCATGGCACTTTCAATCCCTTCAGGTATCTGGGTGATTGAAGACAAGGCAATAGATGTTAAAGAGATAATCCTCGTCATGACATACGCTGTTGTTGTGTTCTCAATCTTAGTTCAAGGTTCAACAATTACTCCAATGATAGAGAAAGCGAAACAAGCTGAGAAAGAGCTGGATTAGCATCTAAAAAGATTAACCAGGCTGCCTAATTTAGGTGGCCTTTTTTGTGCCTGATGAAAGTCAGGTTCACCAATTTCCTAACTGAAGCTCTAGCTGAAAGGTATACGTGAAACATAGAGCCTATCTCGACATTTGATGCACTATTATTAGAGTAATCAAAAACCTTATGTAGATTGAACACTGGATTTGGTTAGTACCAAAGTGAAGGCAAAGGATGTTTAATCCTGATAAAGACGACATGTAAACAGCGATAGCGATCTTAGCCAGAAATTTCACTGGAATTGAAACCATGTAAAAAACCCTTTCTTCTACGTACTAGCGAGTCTCCCAATAGACCAATCTTCAGTTGTATAAGCATAACTCGCAAGGCTTCAGCATCCGATGATTGAAATAAAAATAATGAGACTCAACGTCTAGCAGTAATTGATTTTGTCGTTAGCGGAAACTTCGGAGCTTGGTGAGTGTTGAACAGGAAGCTCTAGTTTTCAACTAAGTACTTAAATGCGACAAGATTGTACTAAGTAGGTATTAAAGCGGTTCGATTAAATAGGTGTAGCTAGAGGAACACTTAATATTTCTAGCGTTACGTTAAAGGTGACAGGCATAGTAATTCTACCTGGGCGCGCAGTCTAGAGACTTAAATATGGTAGGGGTGGGGAGGTTCGAACTCCCAACACACGCTGTTTTGGTAAGTCGGAAAATCCGCTGCTTTGCTAATGGCGTATGTAAATTAGATTCAGAAAGCAAAAAGGCTCTAGCATTTCTGCTAGAGCCTTAAATATGGCAGGGGTGGAGAGATTCGAACTCCCAACACGCGGATTTGGAATTCTAAAAAACTAGCTTTAAAAACAGATTGTTAGACTTAAAGTAAAACGTAAATACAAGTATTTCCGCTTATTTCAGTATTTTATTTTAACTCAAACCCTCAGAACCCAGGATATAAATATAATAATTCCACCTTTTTGATACAGCTATGCAGCCCTAGTGGACTCAAGTCACCATAAAATAGTACAGAGTATAACCGAGGTAGATCTCCGTAACTAACGACAACTTTCTTTTGATTGATAAGGGGGGAAGGCTAATTATTCTCTCGCCTTGAGTTAATTCAAATCGACTTTAAATGGGGTTTCGGAACACTAAGCATATATTTTTTAATAAGAATATCTTCCGATAAGCCGCACTCTCTTAGAATCTTAGCCCAAGTATATGAATCAAGCATATTAATAGCATTTTGTATAATAAGAGGTTGCTCAATAGCTATTTTTTCATCATTATCCTCTACTTTAGTTTGACCACTTCGGTTAAGAAATGTAAAACCGGACTTAGCTTTTTCCTGAGTTATCAAACCGAGTTTGGCAGCTCTATATATAAGAGCCTTATAACTAACACCCCATCGGATTTTTAAGACAATCGCCCTAAGATAGGCATGCTCTCGGTTTATGGTAGTGGTGGTCACTTCAATACTTCGTTGCTCTCGATAGTGCGCAAAATCTTTACTGGTGAAATCACTCGCAATGGGGTTCCCCAAACGCTCTGATATTCGATAAAGACTCTTTCTCAGCCGAATATGATCGCGTAGCGTCTTACCGTGCATTCGATACCAAAGCGTGATCAATTCATCCAGCGTCCGAAAGTCCTTACCCGCACATTCTCGCTCAAGTTTTAAGGCTAACCGCTTATCAAGTTGCATGGCCTTTCGTTCACTCTCAAACACCTGATTAGGGGCCAGACTTGAATAATAATTCGCATTCTTCTTTAAAATCATTCTTCCTCCATCTGTAATATTTAAGCAAACAAACCGTTAGGCAAGCTTCTTGTTGCTGGTTGTTTTTTCGACAATTCCGAGCTCTGATAGTATAGAGAAGTCGGGACTAATCTGGCCCGACTCAGGGAGAACTTCATCGGTCATCAACCAATAGGTATATTTTTTGAAGCGCTCATGCTTTGTGATCTTCATCAAAAAATCACCTTTTGGTTCTCTTCTTTCTTGTTCGTAATTTCGCTGAGCTCCTACTGATATATCAATAAGTTGTGACATTTCTTCCTGACTTAACCTCTCCGCAATTCGTATCGCTTTGATTTTTTTTCCTAATTCCACACTTGACCCCACTACTACATATGACGTAGCTTAAACACTAACTACTACAAATGACGCAGTAGAATAAGTAACTCTATTTCCGTGTATTTCACGAAAATCATCAAACATACGAGGATATCACATGCCAATGCTGCCCGCGTTATTCATGTCTGTGCCTTTATTTGCACGTTCTCACGGAATGAGTGAAAGACAGGTACTCGATCGTCTTGATAACGCTGATTTACCCGAAATAGAAAAAGAACTCGATGCAGGAAAGCGGTATGTCGACCTCGTTGAACTCGCCGCTCGTATGGAAGCAGGACAATTCAAACTGTCGATATTGAGGAAGAAATCATGACTCCTCTCATTCAAATCTTTTCAAACCAAAAATGCCTACCGGTGGAAGTCGTGCCAGCCAATGAGCACTCCTCGAATTTCTCGCATGCCGTGTCAGAAATGGAAGACCGAGCCGGTCACCCTGCGTCGTTCATGGCAACCAATCTTGCCATCATCCCGCTTGAGGGTGATTTGCGCATAGTCGTACAAGGATAAGCCCATGACTCACGCCGACGTCACTCAACACCTTTACCGTTTTTGGGTGGAGGCGTACCACCAAGATATGCACTGCCTAAAAGAAAGTGCCCCATCGAGCTTGGTGTCTCAAGCGCAATCTGAGCTCATTCATGAATCGATTCTTGAGCGTTTACATGAAGTGCGCGTCTACGCCGAAACCAGCGGCGAACACCGCTTAGCCCAATCCATCGATAACGCTTGCACAAAGATGTACTTGTTCAACGAAGCACCCTGCAAGGAGTTAGCCCAATGAAAGTCCAAACCGAGAACAACCTTGTCTATGACAGCAAACACCCAAAATGCCAACTCCACTTTGCCCGAACCCACGGGCGCGGATTTGCGTTTATTCAATGCCTCGATACCGGCTTAGACGGTAAAGCGGAAAGGGTTAAGCGTTACTGGGGATTCTATACCGACTCTCTTGATGAAAAAGAGAATGAAGCGGATGTTTATCGCATCATGAATTCAGGCAGTCCATGGCCTGACTTACCATCTTGCCATCATCCCGCTTGAAGATGATTTGCGCATTGTTGTGCAGGGGGAGTCATGGAAACACAAATTTACTCTATCAATATCGACGCTAACACCTACGAAGAAGCTAAAGAGCTTTTTGATTACGCTACACGAAGAGTCACGCCAAAAGTTAACGCTTGCTTGTCTCTTGAAAAGCGAGCAAATCAAAGCTTTTGGGTGCATGTTCGCAATCAATCGCTTGAAGCCATGAATGTACTAAAGCACTTAGAAAAATAAGTATGAGTGACGTTACTTACAAAGAGGCAGTGTCTATCGCAGAGCTGCCTATCACCGACCCCATACACAAGCCCTGCCCCGACATGGAAGGGCTCAAAAACTTTGACCCAGAAAAAACCGAGAGAGCGCGTTTCTTAATATCGAAGCTAAGAGAAAAGCACGGCATTAAAAAGCGCGTTAAACCGACACCTAAACCCTTGAATTACACCTGCACCGAACGAGGTTGTATCGAGCCTTGGGGAACAGTGAGTAAAGGAAAAACTTAAGGTTGGACTATGAGTACTTACAAACGATTCCATCAACCCAACATCAATCTGTCGTTAAGTCAGTATGTCTCCAATCTCACAGCGCACCTGCCGGTGATGATGCGTCAAGATCTGGAAATTAAATTAGGGCTGAGGAAAAAGCGCAGCAATCCGACCGACCGTAATCTCGCCTTATTCATCACCGAACGCGTGAGCTTTGTGGATAACGTCGTCCACCACTTTACCCAAAAATTCCCGTTTGGTTTCGTCAGCCATGAGCCCAAACCGCTCGAACTGACTCACGACATCTTGATGGGCGATGATGCGCTTAAAAATTTCGCCATTCAACTCACCGTGGCCTTTGTCGATATCATCAATGATATTGCCGTGACCGACACCGAAGCGCGTATTGATGGCATTCCTGAGAGCCCCACCGATTACTATCACGCCCTGCACTATGCCTTTGAACAAATCCGAGATTTGATGCTCAAGGTCTTCATCGAGCCTCCGAGTGCCGACACGCGTGATATCGGTAAAAAACTCACGGTTCGTGACGCTGAGATCTTATTAGAGTGCGCGATTCGTCGTTGTATAGACCCTAAAAACTTAGTACGTAAATTCAAACGCCTTCGCAAGCGCTACATTGAACACGCTCAAGTCACCCTTGGCAATGTCGGGGAAAAACCCAGCCAACATTGCAATGTGTCGCGCCTGACTCTCTCCAACTTCAAGCAGCAATTACGCGAGTCCGAAGCCTTCATGAAAAGCATGGTGGTCATCAACCACGAGACCCTGCAAGAATTCAATCTCGATGAGGTGGCCTCTCGTACGACCGCCAATCCAGAAAATCGATACATTGAGTTGGTGGTTCGCAGTCGCGGGGATGAAGAGCGGGCCATCGATATGGGATTCGAAGGGGTCTTCATCACTTGGACGTTGCCCTCCCAATATCACCGCAATTCGCCTAAGTGGAACGGCTGCACCGTCAAAGAAGCGCATCAAAACCTGATGGAACAATGGAGGCTCGCCCGTGCCCACTTCGCCAAACAAGACATTCCTTGGTTTGGCCTACGGGTGGCCGAGCCCCACAAAGACGGCACACCTCACCTGCATGCGTTTGTCTATTGCCCTGCAGAATACAAAGTCGAACTCATGCGTATTTGTGCGAAGATTTCCCGAAGTGAAGATGCCGACGAGCTCTACAACAAAAAGAAACGCAAAGCCCGTTTTCACGCGAAACCTTGCAACCCTAAGAAAGGCAGCGCTACTGGCTACATCATCAAATACATCTCTAAGAACATCAACGGGGCGCACCTCCCAGAGGGTAACGCGGCCAGTAAGGCTCTTTCTGTACGCGCTTGGGCCAGTGCGTGGGGCATCAAACAGTTCTCTCAATCGGGCTCCCCAGCGGTGGGTCTATGGCGACAACTCCGACGCGCAAACAAAGCCGATGTGGCGATTGATGAAGCATTAATCGACCTGCATGAGCATGCGGATAAATCACGATGGAAAGAATTTACGCAGCACATTGGGGATTTACGCCTCGCCCATGAAACGCAGATTAACCAGTACGGCGAAACCACCAAGCGGGTGATCGGATTGGAATGGTTAGGTCACGTGATTGAAACCTGCCGCGATCACTTTTCAGTGGTGGCGAAGTGCGATGTGGACGCGTGGAAAAAAGCGCGGAGCGCTGTCCCTTGGAGCACTGAAAATAAGTGTAACCCACCGCCGGAAATGGAGATATCCCCGCTCGAAAAAGCGTTGATGGACGTGACGGGTTGGAGCGTAAAAGGGGTTCAATGCTTGCTTAAACCGTTATCGATGGGGGCGAAAATCCCCATTGATAAGCACACCACTCTCAGCCTGATAAATGGACGGCTGGGAGTGACTTAACCCACGCCAACGATGTGAATCAGGGGCCTTTATCCAATACCAACGTCGAGAGACAGAGGAAGACAATGAAAAGACTATCGCTTGAGGAGTGTCAACGAGATTTAGCCGCCCTCGATGCGGCTGATAAGCTGACAGCCAGCCTAAAAGTGGAAATTGACCGTTTTAAAGAAATGGACACCGGCGCACTCATGAAAAAAGCCATGGGAATGTTGATGAGCGGCAACCTTTCACTGGAGGCGCTAGGCCTTCCCGTTAACTTGTTTGAGCAGCTTGAACACCTCGAAAAGCTCAATGGGGTGGCTCGCCTGAAATACCGCTCAGTTGTAGAGGCTCAAAAGCAGCAGCTTGATGAGATTGAAAGTGCAGAGGTGGATCATGGCTGAACATAAAAACCCAATCCGTGGGTATATATCTTGTCCAGTTTGTCAGTCGGTCGCCAGCGCCCATCAAGTGGGGGAAGGGAAGCTCATCGCTACAGGGGAGCCGCCTAAAAACAGCCGCAACATTGGATTGATGTATTACCGTTGCCCGAAGTGCGGTAACAGCTCACATAGCCATGAAGTGACCAAGTTCATTAAAGCGAATCTTGTCGCTGACTCAGCCGAACTTCAACAGACGGTCACCGAGAAATCGTTGGTGGTTGATCCGGTTTTGATAACCGAACCTAACCGAACAGAGGTAACCGAGCTAACCGAGGGGTTAACCGAACAGGAAGAAACACAGGAAACCAGTAAAGACGCGGTTTCCAACCGAGAGGTAACCGAAACCGCCGACGATGAAGAAGCTGAAAACACCCAAAGCACGTTTTCCTTTAAACGAGTCATAACAGCGTTGGTGTCGGTTATCTTCCTCTTCTGGGCATTTTCTCAACTGCTACCCAAACCGAAAGCCACAACCGAACAAGTGCAAGGGGGGGAGCATGAAGCAAACTAACGAAGTCTTGTTGGATGAGCCTGCGGCGGTGGATGATTGGGGGGATTTTGGGGCGGTCATTGATCAGCTCGAACAGCAAGAGCAAGGTGAGACCGACTCGGTTAGCCTAACCGAGTCAACCGAAAGCGTCACCGAAGATAAAACCGAAGCCATGGCGGGGTTACTGGATATTGTGTTCGCCTTGACCGAACAAGCCACGTCCATTATTTCAGGGGTTGAGTTTGAATTTGACGGTAAAGGTAAACAAGCCGTCATTGATGCCGCGCAACCGGTCTTTGCAAAGCATGGTTCAACCTTGATGGGAGTGTTTGGGGATTACATTGAAGAGGCCACGCTACTGCTTGCTGTTTTGGGCTTGATCTATTCGTCTAAACAACAAATAGCCGTATTGATGCAAGCCAAGGAGGTCGAGAGTGAACAAACCAACCCCCCTAGCCCTACCGAATCCCATTAACGCTAACCCATCCTTTGATGCTGAACACACCCTTTATGTAGCGGGAACGGGAGGGGGGAAAACCTCAGCCGTTAAGTATTTAGGGTTAATCCCTAAAACCGCACAAGCGGTCTTTTTTGACCCCTACACCAACTACGCGGGGAGTAAATTTCAAGGGCAAATGTGCCACGGCACGAAGTCACGTCTAGCGTTTGTGAAATCGCTGGTGATGGCGCGTCGTCGTGGCGGCTCGTTTAAGTTGGCGTACA
Organism: Vibrio sp. L5-1; assembly: GCF_021728315.1. Lineage (NCBI taxonomy): Bacteria > Pseudomonadati > Pseudomonadota > Gammaproteobacteria > Vibrionales > Vibrionaceae > Vibrio > Vibrio sp. L5-1. The sequence goes on from NZ_JAKKCQ010000007.1 coordinate 221,042, forward strand.
TTCCAGCCAATGGGGCAACCTATGAAGAGTTGGAATTTTTCGCGTCAGTGGTGTGGTCGGTCGGTAACGGCCGCGCAAGCCGGCTCTATACGGTGATTGAAGAGTTAGCCTCCTGCGTAGAAACCTCTGGCAAACTTCGAGGTCGTGCGGGTGAGCTGTTGCGTGGCGGGCGTCAGTATGGCCTTGTGGTGCACTCCATATTTCAACGAGGTCAAGAGGTGCCGAAAACCGTGACCGAACAATCCAGCGTTTGGTGGGTGGGCGCGGTTAATTCCATGAGTGATGCTCAATGGATCGCGGATAAACGCGGGTTGGATGTGAATACTATTGCGACGTTGAAATCCGCTAAGGTCAACAAGCAACGTATTGGAAAACCGATCGCGGAATACCTATTGATCCGTGATGGTATCGGTAATATTGAGCATAAGGCGCTGAACTGTCAGTCAGGCTCAAGACTCAATTTGAACTATCGATAATCAGCCTTTTTAACCTATAGGTTACCCGTCCAACCTATAGGTTAACTCCCCTTTCTTTTTAAACGCAACTCCACTTCTATAAAGACTCAATGTATCTGTTCGAAATCCAACGTCGAGAGACAGGGGAGTTTATGAAAGCTCAGCATAAAAACATCTTGATTGCTGTTGTACTGACCTTACTGATGATTGCCATCATTAATAACGTCTCAACGTTAGAAGCAGTCAAACAACTCATCAACGGCAAACGTGGCTGGTTTTAAGGGGAGACAAACATGTCAGTAAAACCAATCAAACTGAATTCCATGGTCGGGGCCGCTTGGGGACAAAAAGGCACGCTGCCTATTCCTGTTGGGCCGACTTACCATGAGTTAGTGCTAGAGACGAATGCCGAGGCCGCCGAGATTGAACGCTTGTCGATTACGCTGAATGCAGAGGAAATCTATGTCTTAACGGGCAGTGAAATCCTGATGTTAGAGCGCTACAAGCAACGTGCTCATACGAATGGCCATTACGTGATCCCATTCAGTGACATTACCGCTCGCACTAAAAATGGGGTTCGCTACACAGGACTCGTGACGGAGGCGGGCGATAACATTCATTTGGATATTCAGTTCAAAGCGAAAGCCAGCGGTGAGCCATTGTCTATCCAGGTTCATGCTTGGGTCACCAATGCGCAACCTGCCCGTATCTTGGTTCCAATGATAAAGCGTGAAACCATGCCAGCGAACGCCGCAGGGGTAAACGAGTTTACGAGCTTAGTATCAAGTCCGTTAATCAGTTTGCGCCGTGCACACTTTATGCACGCGGGGATCACCAAGCTCGAAATTGAACGTGACTTTGTGAAAGAGTACGAAGCCAACAAGTTCATCAATAATGCGAACGCCAAACGGAACGAACGTACGCCACAAGCGGGCTATTTTCATTTTGATCCGATTGTGCGTGGCTTTTCTATTGATGAGCTCTTCCCAACACAGCACAGCTCTAATCTGAAGTTTTCAGTGACCACGAGTGACGTCGCCGGCTCAATTCCTATTTTGGTTGAATCGGTCAAAGTGGTTCGCCCTGAAATGCTCGCAGGTAAATACTAAGGAGCACGCATGAGCTTTTTTGATGACCTGTTGGAGTTTGGTGAAGGGGCACTCGATAGCGTGGGAGAAAATGCCGATTGGTTATTTGGTCACAACGCAAATTCGTCTAATCCCAACACCACGCAGCAGCCAAACACCCCAGTGGTCGACAATAACGGCAATGCCGTGACGAGCCCACAAGGTAGCTCTGCCGTAGTGAAAGATAACACCTTGCTTTATATCGGTGGCGGGATAGCGGCGCTCTTGGTGGTGGTTCTTCTCATTGTTCTATTCAAGGATTAGCGCATGCCATTACTTTTTATCGGTTTAGGCGGTCTTGGGCTTGGAACAGCACTCGGATTTGGTGTGAGCCAGGGGCTTAACAAAACCCTAACCGCGATTGCGGTGATGGCTTTGCTCTACCTTGCCTATAAATTGGGAGTATTTCGCTAATGCTAGGTTCATTGACTTCTTTAACGGGTGGCGGTGGTTTGACGGGCGGGTCTTCGGGACCAGCAACGTCTGGGAACACCTCCAACACTACCAATAACAGCGGCTTTACGGCCGGCGCAATGAACTTTGGCAGTCATAACGGCATACCGTGGTGGGGAATAGCGCTCGTCGCTCTTTTTGCGCTGTATGTTTTTACTCGAAAGTAACTTAATTCCTGAAACGTGGGGAAACGCTAAGCCGAAGTTAAGTAAAGCGCTTGGTGACTACCTCAAGCAAGCTGAAATTGAAGTGAAAGCGGGGCGAGAGTTCCTCTATCGAGTCGAAGACACGTTTATGTTGCTACGCGGTGAGCAATCCCCCTCCGGCACTAAGGAGCTGGTTGTGGTCGCTTTAGCGGGTGACATGGCCATCGGGACGCTCAGTGCTCTCAATCACGGAGTGGCGAATGGGTTTGATTCTATTCGCGCTCACTTTAATCAGCGCGGCGCTTATCGCTACATTCAGCGTAAATTGCAATTGCCCGTGCGAGAGATTGAGACCCACAAGAATGAGCACGTATTACAAATAAGGTTTGATGACATGGGTGGACGGAGTAAATCAAATAGCAATGCGAAAACCATCACCACGACCACCAACAAAAACAACAGTCTGGGTATTGGTGGTGATAACAACGGCTTTGCTCTGTCAGGGATAGAAAACTCTGACATTAATTTAAGCATGACTGACCACGGTGCCATGGCGGTGGCGGGTAAGACCGCAGAAGAGGCGTTTAACTTTGGTCATAACGCCTTAGATCTGGCGTCAGATAGCGTGGATGCGTCGCTTAATTTTGGTGAAAACGCACTGGATGACGCGTTTAGTTTTGGTGAGAGTGCATTAGGGGCCAATGCTGATCTGAGTGAGTACGCGATAGGGGCAAACACGAACCTGAGCGAGCACGCGATAGATTCGATTAAATCCATGGCGGGTCAACAAACGGAAACCACCAAAGCCGCGATTGCCATGGCAAACGCTTCCAAAGCAAGAGAGCAAACGGGTGAGAACGAAAGCAATAATGAGCTGTTGAAAAACGTGTCTCTTATGGTAGGTATTCTCGGTACGTTAATGACCATGGCCTATTTAGTCTCGGGGCGTAAGAAATGAAACAACTCCATACCTTAAACGCTGGCGAAAGCATTCAGTTTAACGCGGGTCAGGCGGGCAAATATCTCATCATTCGTGAAGCCAGTCATTCCCTGATGCTTCGCGGAGACGCGTTACGTCCTACAGAAATCGGGCGAGGTGATACGGTGGATATCACTCGTTTTGATGAGCTTGAACTTTTTAACCATCAAGAGGAATCGGTCACGGTTGAATATCAAGTGGCAGACATTCCCATCAGCACCAAATCTCAAAACATCGACATTAATAATTCCGTCGCGATTAGCGAAATCTTAACCCCCATCACTGTCAGTGCCGTTCAAGCAGAAGTGAAGACGCGCATTCAAAATGACACGCTAACTGTGGAGAAGCTCGCTGACCTTTACACCTTGCAAAAGGTCGATACGGGCCATCTGGATTTGACGGGAGACGAGCAAAGCATTGCGGGAAATGAAGAGCGAAAAGGACTCTTTATTCAAGCCTCTCAAGATAATGATCGCTCTGTTTTGGTTCAAGGGTTTATTGAGGTTGTCGCCGGTGGTCATGTGCTGATTAAAAGTAACAAGGCCGTGATGCTAGAAGGTCTGGCAGGTGACAAGGTTCGCCTAGGTGAGTTCGTATGATTAGCGTTTATAACCCAACTTATAACCCATCGCTCGGCGGCAAAGGTCTATCTGTTGATGTAGATGGCACTCTTTCAGTGGCATACACAGACAGTGCTTTGCAAATCCATAGTGTGGAGTTTCCTTTGCAACCCTGTGAGCTTTCATTAGTCACTCTAAACGTTGAAACTTCAAGACGATCTACGATTGAGAAGTTTAGAACCTATCTAAGGTATAACATTGAGGCTCTCAATGATGAGAATGACATGCTAATGAATCAGCAATGCACTTATCAGTTAGGTGAATCAACCACTAGAGACGCCATAACCTCCCCAATACACACGATTGTTGTCCCCAAAGGAGCAACAAAAATAAAAGTTCGAATGGGCTCAGGCGTCGATTTAAGGGTAATGAAAGAGAGTGAGGCTTCATTCAATGAAAGTACAAGTTAATCGCATGGGACTCATTGTCTCCGTTAATGCGCCGCAACCTAGAGAGGATTGTGAGACGCTTGATATTGAGTTAACCGACAACGTCTTAAGCAATTTGGATGACTACCTTGTTCAAGACGGAGAGGTGGTGCTTAACGAGGCTCTTGTACGGGAAAACATGAGCTACGCTCGCCAACAGCTCGCAAAGCACTATCTTGAAGCCACCGATTTTTATTTAGTACGCCAAGTAGAAACCGGTGCTGACGTGCCTCAAGAGGTTCTCTCCAAGCGAGCAACAGCCAGAGCGCTACTGGTGACCCAGTTACCGGACTTCGAATAATGGCCATTAAAAAGTTGAGTGCGCTCGCTGTGCTCTTCACTTTACTAGGAGTGTATTTCATGAACAAAAAAACCGTGGATAAGGCACTTAGTCAGTTTGCGTTATCAGCAAGAAGTGAGTCACGCATGATTGGGGTTCATGGCGATCTCAAGCGCGTGGTTCGCAGGGCGATAGAGTTAACCCCTTTTGATTTTGGGATTACCTCGGGAAAGCGAACGGACGAAGAGCAAAACGCCCTCTTCAAAAAAGGCGCCAGCCAATTAGACGGCTACAGCAAAAAAAGCCGGCACCAAACGGGGCATGCCATCGATTTTGTCGTGTATGACGAAAACAACAAAGTCACATGGGGCTTTAGTTATTACGAGCAAGTCAGTTGGGCGTTTAAACAAGCGGCGCAAGAGCTGAATGTCCCTATTGTCTGGGGTGGGGATTGGGTTAGCTTTAAAGATGGGCCTCATGTGGAACTCGATAAACGGGTTTACGCATGATAGGCGCCATCGCCAACCTCATTACCGGCGGTATTGATGCCTATAAGCAGCATGGCCTCAATAAAGCGAATGCCCTCAAGCGACAAGATGAGCTCGAACAAGAGCGTCACCAAGCTCAAGTGAAGCGTTTACAGTCTGGTGATGAAAAGGCCGCCGATTTAGATAGGGTGAGCCTCAAAGATCGCGGCCTTAAAGATGAGTTCATTCTCTTAGTGGTGTTTGTTCCTCTCATCTTGTCGTTTATTCCAGACTATGCCGAGCATGTGCAAGAAGGCTTCAAAGCGTTGGAATTTGTGCCCGAATACTATTGGTACATAGTGGGCGCAGTGGTCATCGACACGTTTGGTTTTCGCTCTATGGTGCGTTACTTACTGGAGTTCTTTTCATTTAAATTCAGGGGTAAGTAATGGAGCTACTCGTCTCACTGAACAGCATGGGCTTATCGCCGACCTGGATAGCGTTACTCGTTGTGTTATGGAAGCAAGATAAACGCTTGACCATCATTGAAACAATTTTAGAGGGTAAAAAGAATGGCTAAAACAGGGGTCAAAAGAAACGGCACGTTAAAAAAGGGGTATCGCTTCGCCAAAGGTGGGCGTGTTGTGAAAGCAAAAAGCATCACCAAGAAGCGAAAAAAACGTCGATAAAATAAATTGCAGATAGCAAAAAGGCCACTCAATGAGTGGCCTTTTTTCATGCATAAAAATGCACTTTGAAGATGGCAGGGGTGGAGAGATTCGAACTCCCAACACGCGGATTTGGAATCCGCTGCTCTGCCAATTGGAGCTACACCCCTAAAATTTTTTACTACGTCAGATTCGAAAAAACCTCGCACTAGGCGAGGTTATCGAATAAGTGGCGGAGTGGACGGGACTCGAACCCGCGACCCCCGGCGTGACAGGCCGGTATTCTAACCAACTGAACTACCACTCCGCAGTGGTCAACTCACTAAGTGAGCGTCCATATCTCCAGGTCGGTCAACCTAAAGATTTAATTTAAAGCCTGGCGATGTCCTACTCTCACATGGGGAAACCCCACACTACCATCGGCGCTATTGTGTTTCACTTCTGAGTTCGGCATGGAATCAGGTGGGTCCACAATGCTATGGTCGCCAAGCAAATTTTAAAATTCGGAAAGCTGCTTCTCTATTTAATAGAGC
>NZ_JAKKCQ010000008.1:0-162726 GCF_021728315.1 Vibrio sp. L5-1
ATCTTCAATGGTCTCGTGTGCCATTGCTAATTCTTGTTCAAGCATAAAAAATCCCCATCAACATTGTTGATGAGGATTATCTTCTAACTGCAGGATCGTTCAAGTCTTCTTAAACGATCGGCATTACACTAGATAGTGAGCCTTTTGATATCTGCTTAACGCAAAACCGAGGTTTAACGTTGCTTGTTTTTTAAACAAATGGTTAAAAAAATAGTTTTAGAGCAGCCGTTTAGATCTGTAGTTTAGAAGAATTCGATAGAATTACGGCCGCTTTTATCATCACGTGTTGCCTTTGGCGCATCCGCTTTCTTTTTCGGTTTGTTTTCTTTCTTCTTCTCTTTTTTCTCTTTCTTTGGTTCAGCCGTTGCGCTTAGCATTTCTGCTTTGCTTTTCTTAGATTCTTTCTTCTTAGAATCCTTTTTAGACTGAGCTTTCTTCGCCTTGTTGTCTTTTTTAGGCGCTTCTTTCTTTTTCGTTTTTTCTGATTCTTCTTGTACTGGCTGATCACACACCACTACATAATACTCTTGGTTGAATTCAAAGAAGTCGCCATCGTACATTTTACGACGTTTACGAGTTTCTAATTCACCATTTACCGCAACATAACCTTCAGAAATGATGTGCTTAGCTTCACCGCCACCACTCACTAGGTTAGCAATTTTAAACACTTTGTAGAGCTCGATTGGCTGTGATGAAACATCGATACCAATTGCTTCAATCTCAATCTCTTCGCCTTCTTCTCCAAGCTCTTGGCCTTCGTAGTCAGCGTCTTCGTAATGTTCTTGGTCCATGGTGACCTCTACCTAAGTATGTACTTCTGAAATATTGGGCGCAGTGTAATCTTAAAACAACAAAATGACCATGCCCGATTAATCTATACGATTTTATATTGTAAGTGCTTTCAGTCCACCACTGATACTCAAAAACAAAAAAAGCTCATGCGCAATACCATCGGCGCATGAGCTCAAATCAGATAAAGGTCTTAATGATTCTTTAAACGTAAAACTAAGATAGACTGATAACAGGAGTAAATTTAAACATATCTTGGAAGGTACAAAATTCCACAGGGCCATGCGTCAAAGAGCCAAACGATTGAGCTAGACGCTCACCAATACGCTTCGCAGTTTGTTGTAATTCAATCTTATCTTGCTCTTCCAACTCTATAACGCGATAGCTCAAGGTAATATGAAAGTGATAGTCATCGAAATCAGGCATATTGATACCGGTGGCTGCTTTTAACGCTTCACGACACTGCTTAAGTGCTTGAGTAGAGTGCTCGTTAGCCGGTTTAATACGAATCGCAGTACCGCCAATCGGGCAGTTGTAAACGTAGTCATACATCATTTCAAAACCGCCTTGCGCACCGACTTGGCTTGCTTCAGTCGCGAACAAGTCGGTTGTTTCCGAAAGATCAGCAGCTAGGTCTAGTTTCGATGTCCACTTATGCGCTTCGCGAATTTGATCGCAAACCCCTTCAAATACCGTCATGTGCATACTTGAAATAGGCAAGAAAGAAAATTTGTCACCACAATTCATTGATTTAAGTTGGTCTTGCGCCCAACGTAATTCGTCAATCAAAGGCAACGATTGATCAAGGTGACAAATAAAAGTATTGCCAGGGAATGTTCTTACGCTTCCATCTTCATGGAACTTCACACCCACACTTGGTGCATATTTCATAACAATTATCCGATGTTTTTATTAAATACCTAGCGTGCGAAATACTGGGAACATGCATGCTCCATAGGTATTTAGCGACGATCCAATTTTTGAAGGAGAGAATTGAGCCATTGCATATGAGCGTTCAGCTTCTTCCCAAACCTTATCTAATGCGACTTCATCAATAATGGCTTGGCTGATATGTTGAGGGCAAGAACCACCAATCACTATACAATCTGGGTCGAACCAACCTAAAGTGACAACTAACATGGGCTTAAGCTGTGCTGCGGCAAAACGCACCCATTTTGATACCACAGGGTTATCTAACCCCGGAATATCTTCAGGGCCATCCACTTCCAGTCCTGATGCCGCCAGTTGATCCAATAAGCCACGAATAGTAGGCTTATTTTCTTCGCCAAGCAGGTTGAAGTATGTGCCGATTTCACCCGCATTATGCCGACTGCCTCGGTAAAGTTTGCGGTTGATGATCGCACCGCCCCCCACACCATGACCTAACTCAAACAGCACCATATTTTTTACTTCTGGCCACTGACCAGAATAAAACTCACCTACAACAGCAACATTACAGTCATTATCGATCCAGACTGGCCATTCAAATACGTCACCAAAGATGCTTGCTAAATCGACCCCTCGCCAATGTCCCATCTGAATAATAGTACGAATCGACTTACCATCACCTTCAGAAGGCCCAGGCATAGAAACACCAATCCCCAATATGCGTGCATTTTGGATTTTATGTTTATCAACCAATACGTCTATTTGAGCCTTAATGTTCTTAAGTACATCTATAATTGGCGCATCTTCGGCGTAATCGATGGTTTCAGTATCAATCACTTCACCGCAGAAGTTTGCCAAAGCGACTTCAATTCGGTGAATATGGAAAGCGATACCAAATGAAAATGCTGCGTATGGGTTCAACTGCAACGGAATGATGGGCTGGCCACGACCGACTTTTTCTCTTGGTCCTTCTTTAATCATGTTCATTGCCAGTAACTCTTTAGAAATACTGGTCACAGAGCCACTACGCAAACCTGTTTTTTCAACAATTTTTGCGCGCGATACCGAGCTATGCTGTCGACAAACCGCCAGTAATTTCTTCTGTCCTGGAGTCAATTCTAGTTGTAATGGTTTTATCGGAGTTAACATGTTCAGTTGTTCTCTATTTATGGTTCAATCAATTTATTAGGCGGTGTCGCATGATGGGTTCATCAATAACAAAGTCGGATTTAAATCGCTTCCATACCGGCTTCATGTACTAGCTCTTTCAACATATCAATATCGTCGTGGCTAATCATATCAATGAGGCCTTCGCTCAACCATTGAATAATTTCACTATGTACGTCGTAGCCATAATATTGATTAAACCATTGAGTTGGTTTCATATTTTTGTCTTTGTTTGGCAAATACAGACGTGTGGTTAAACCTGAGCTTTTATAACCTTCGAGTACACTTCGCGTTGTATAAGGGTATTCCACACACACAGCAGAAGCATTCGATTCCAATACGGCATTTAATTGATTTTGGTAGCGAGCAAGCGTCACCACTTGTAGCTGAATGCTTGGTACACACTCTTTCACAAGGTTAACTAACGTATGATCAAATCCCAACAATTGGATGTGATCTAGTGCATTCGGAGTTTGTTCAATTAATACCGTAAGCTTTTCTGCAAAGCGCTGGTGATTGCGCCGTTGCTTTACCTCAACCACCAGCCCGACACCCTGTTTAATTGCCCACTCAAGCACTTCACTAAACTTAGGAATCGAAGTCTTTTCAAATGACGCATGGAACCAACCACCGAAATCCAACACTTCTAATTCTGCTAACGTCATTTGCTCAACATAACCGCACCCATCAGAAGTGCGGTTAACGCTTGGATCATGAATTACCACCAGCTCTTCATCTGCTGTCATCGCGATATCAATTTCAATACAGCTGGTATTTCTCTCAACAGCGCTAATAAAAGCAGGCATAGTATTTTCAGGGCAACGAATGCAATCGCCTCGATGGCTATTTACTAGAACTTGTCCTTTTTTTGCCACATCAAAACTGAACATAAAACACCACCAATTAAACTACTTAAAAAAGTTTAATATAGAATAGCGAGATATTACGCTTACTGTCAATGAAGAAGTACTTACAAAGACTAAAAATAAAAAGCCTTTTGAAACAATTGTTTATTAAACTTTCCGTGATCGATGAATGATTTTTACGCGAAAAAACTCGATCGATAATAAAACTGAAATAAACTACAAATAATCTATCTGGAAATTTAAACTTTTTGAAAAAGGTTAATCATGGCAATTTTGGAACTTCGTTCTGTCACGAAAACTTATGGTGACTTTTACGCATCAAAAGAGATCTCATTCTCTGTAGAACAAGGCGAGTTTGTCACGCTACTTGGCCCAAGTGGTTGTGGTAAAACAACATTGCTGAAAATGATTGGGGGATTTCAAACACCGACATCCGGTGAAATCCTGATGAACGACCGCGTTGTGAATCAAATCCCTCCAGAGAAACGTGAAACAGCAATGTGTTTTCAATCTTATGCTTTGTTCCCACATTTAAGTGTTTCCCACAATATCTGCTTCGGTATGGTTCAGCAGAAGATCGACAAGAACGAACAAAAACGACGTTTAGCAGAGATCTTGTCTCAGGTTGGCCTAATTGAACACAAAGACAAATTGCCAGCTCAATTATCAGGTGGTCAACAACAGCGTGTCGCTCTGGCTCGTGCAATGGTGACTCGCCCTGACATCATTCTATTTGACGAGCCTTTATCCAACCTTGATGCAAAAATGCGTGAAGGTGTACGTTTCGAAATTAAGGAACTGCAACGCCAGCACAACCTAACGTCTATCTATGTCACACACGACCAAGCTGAAGCGTTAGCGATGAGTGACCGAATTGTAGTACTTAACGGCGGCAACATTGAACAAATCGGTACACCAGAAGATATCTATTACCGCCCTGCTAACCGCTTTGTCGCAGACTTCATAGGTGCTGCAAATATCCACCAAGCCTATGTGGAGCGAACTTCGGAAAACAACCAATATCGTGTGAGTTGTAACATGGGTGAATTTGTCATTGAATCATCAGAAAAACCACAAGCCAGTGAAGTTTTTGTTTGCTGGCGCCCTGAAGATGCAGAAATTTGTAAAAAGGGTGAAGCCAATAGCTTTGAAGTTAAAGTCGAATCATCAGCTTTCCAAGGCAATAACCTAGATGTGTTTGGGTGGGTTGGGGCTGAAATTCCGCAAAAAGTCCGTTTACAACTAAATGGTCGTGTTTCCACTCATAAAGGTGAAACCATTCATGTAAAACTTCCTGAATTTGGCATTCGCTTCTTAGAGGGAGTAAGCGCATGAATCTAAAACCCTACTTATTGCTGATTCCCGGAGTTGGCACCATTGCCTTACTCATGGGAAGCGCGCTCTACGTGGTGGTCGCGCAAAGCTTTGGTATGTTCAGTGTCATGGGCGAAACTAATGCAACTCTTGAATACTGGCAAACGACTCTAAGCGATCCAATTTTATGGCGCTCAGTAGCTTACTCGCTAAGAACTTCAGTGCTCGGTACATTAGGCGCTGTCATGCTGGCCTACCCGATTGCACTTTGGTTACACAAACCTATGCCGGGTAAACCTGCCATTATCGGTGTTCTCCGTGCTCCTATGTTTGTCCCGGGGCTTGTTGCTGCGTTCTTATTAATGAACGTGATTGCTTACCACGGTATTTTCAACGAGTCATTATTGGCATTAGGCATTATTGATAAGCCCATGCGTATGTCTAACGACAAATTCGGTTGGAGCATTGTCGTCCTACAAATTTGGAAAAACTTACCTTTCGCTTTGATTCTAATCAGCGGTGCCATTGCTAGCATTCGTGGAGACTTAATGGATGCAGCTTTAGATTTAGGCGCGACGCGTTGGGCAAGATTCAGTCAGGTTATTCTTCCGTTAACTATCCCTGCGTTACAGGCTTCTTCTATTCTGATTTTCATTGGTGCACTGGGCGATTTCTCATTTGCATCTGTCGCTGGCTCACGTAGCAGTTACTCTTTAGCGATGCTGATGAACATCACAGCAACTCAATATTACGAATGGGAAAACTCCGCTGTCATTGCCATGGTTATCATGCTGCTTGCCGGCTTGTCTGCCGTTGTTCTGACTTTACTTACTCAGCCATTTGTTACACGTAAAAGCGTTGTTGTAGATATGGAGAAATCATAATGAAACGCCTTCGTAACCTAACTAACACCCAATGGGTCATGTTGATCTCAATTAGCTTCTTTGTGTTAGTGAATTTGCTTTGGCTCGGTGTGCCATTTGCTATGGCTATCATTTGGTCCCTAGTCGATCCAAACCACCCGTGGAGCTACCCTGACTTATTCCCACAGGTACTGTCTTTTGGTCGTTGGATCGAAGTATGGGAAACCACTTCTCTACCAGAAGCCCTACGTAACAGTTACTCTGTTGCTCCTGCCGTTGCTATTTTAACCATCACTCTTGCGATGCCGACCGCGTACGCGTTTGGACGCATGGAATTTCGTGGTAAAAAACTGGCCGAGATGGTCTCCCTACTCCCTATGGTTATGCCATCAATGATTTTGGCGGTATTTTTTAGTGCAATGCTGTTAGAGCTTGGATTAACCGACCCATACGTCAACATTGTCATTGCACACACGGTGCTCGCACTGCCCTACGCAATCCGTATTTTGTCTGCCGGATTTAAGGCCATCCCACAAGATTTGATCGATGCTTGTGCTGATATGGGCGCGGGTAAGTTTGGTACCTTTAAGCACGCATTCTTGCCTATGCTTAAACCAAGCCTGCTTGCATCATCCATCTTTTGCTTGGTGATCAGTATTGAAGAGTTCAACATGTCTTACGTACTGGGCGCACCTGACTTTATTACCGTTCCAACCATCTTATATTCATTTTTGGGTTACTCATTTATCAGACCTGATGCTGCCGTTGTATCACTGATTCTAGTCATTCCAAATGTACTACTAATGTTACTAATTGAACGTTTATTGAAAGGAAACTACTTGTCTCAATCGACAGGTAAAGCTTAATTTCGTGAGGATACAATGAAAAAAACTCTACTAGCAGCACTACTTAGCACCACAGCATTTTCTAGTTTTGCATACGATGTAAATACAATGACGTGGGATGAAATTGAAGCTCAGGCAAAGGAAGAAGGCTCAGTGACTTTCTCGGTTTGGTACCTACAACCTGGTTGGAGAAAGTTCGTCAAAAGCTTTGAAGCAGAAACTGGCATCAAGGTTCGCATCCCAGAAGGCACTCACGATGGTAACCGCAATAAATTGCAGGCTGAAAGCCGCCGCGACAAAGGCTCTATGGATGTCGTAGCGCTTGGTCCAACAGCCTTGAACACGTTCAAACTGGAAAACACGCTGCTAAGCTTGGATAAGCTTCCAGAAATGGTCAAACTGAACCAGACAGCTGAAGGGATTAATTCTAAAGGCTATGGCGTAACGTTCTGGGGTAACCAAACGGGGCTAGCTTACGACCCTAGCCGTATTAGCGAATCTGACCTACCCCAAACATTCGAAGAGATGGAAAGCTACATCAAAGGCAATCCTATGGCATTTGGTGTCAATGATCCTAACGGTGGCGGCGCAGGTCAGCGTTTTATCGAATCCAGCATCCGTCATGTGTCGGGTGATTTTGATATGACCAACAAACTAGATAAAAAAGTCGTGAAGTCATGGGCTCAAACTTGGGATTGGTTTGAAGCTAACGAAGAAGACATGCTTATCACAGCATCCAACGCAGACAGCCTAACGCGTATTAATGACGGTGAAATAACACTGGCACCAGCATGGGAAGATCACTTAGCCGGTTTACAAAAACGCGGCGCAATCACAGATCGCATTAAGTTCTATATCCCTGAATTTGGTATGTCTGGCGGCGGTAACTTCGTCACGGTAGCGAAAAACAGCCAGCATCAAGCGGCATCACTGGTATTTATCAACTGGTTAACGTCAGCAGAGACACAAACGGCCTTGAACGCAGAGTTTGGCACGGCACCACAACACCCAGATGCAGACTCTTCTAAGGCGCTGATTTCGCAAGATATGCGAAACAACTCAACAGAACCGTTTAACTCTGAATACAGTGCTTACCTGAAGAAGCAATTCACTCGTAATGTACTGATGCGCTAAATTAGATGTTTTGATGCAATGCTTAGCCTTCATCAGTAACTAAAATCAAAAAAGAACGATACGTTAAATATCGTTCTTTTTTTTGTTCGGCATCGTAAAAATATTGAATTAAATCAGCTTATGTTAGATAGCGAAACCAACTGCTGCGTATATTCATGCTTGGGGTCACTAAACAAAGTCTCAGTATCCCCCTTCTCAACCACCTCACCGGCTTTCATGACGATGGTGTAATGACACAAGGATTTCACGACATTCAAATCATGGCTGATGAATAGATAGGTCAGACCGTACTTTTCTTGAAGTGACTTCAGCAAATCCAGAACTTGAGCTTGAACGGTTCTGTCTAGTGAGGACGTAGGTTCATCTAACAAGATAAACTCTGGCTTAAGAATCAAAGCACGAGCAATAGCAATACGTTGCCTTTGACCGCCAGAAAACTCGTTCGGATAACGATGGCGAGTCTCAGGATCGAGGTCGACCTCTTTCATTACTTCACAGATGCGTTGGTCGAGTTCATTCTCATCCAATTGTTGATGCACTAGCAAGCCCTCACCAATCACCTGGGCGACTGACATTCTTGGGTTCAGCGCAGAAAACGGATCTTGAAATACAACTTGCATGCGACTTCGAAATGGCAACATTTGTTGTCGATTTAAACCTTGAATTTGTTCATTCGCGTAAGTTATTGAACCTTCACTCTCCACCAACTTCAATATCGCCATACCGGTTGTTGATTTACCAGAGCCACTCTCTCCAACTAGGCCTATGGAGTGCCCTTTTTTCAAGGTGAACTCCATATCGGTCACTGCCTTTATATGCGAAATTGTGCGCTTAAATAAGCCCCCTGTAATGGGGAACCAAACACGAAGTTGGTCCACATCAAGCAAAGGCTTACTGTCAGGAGAAACAGGTACTGGTAACCCTTTTGGATCAGAGTTAATCAGCTTTTGCGTGTAGGGATGAGTAGGAGCATTGAATAGTGTTTGGCAATCGTTGCTTTCAACTAGCCGCCCATCTTTCATGACCGCGACTCTATCAGCAATTTTACGAACAATACTCAAATCATGGGTGATAAAAAGCATCGCCATACCCAGTTCTTGTTGAAGGTCATTCAGAAGATCGAGAATTTGCGCTTGCACCGACACGTCCAACGCAGTTGTAGGTTCATCTGCGATAAGTAGCTCTGGTTCGTTGATTAATGCCATCGCTATCATTACACGTTGACGTTCACCACCCGATAACTCATGAGGGTAAGCCGATATTTTTTGTTCCGGGTAACGAATCCCAACCTTTGATAGCCATTCTATAGCCAAGGCTTGCGCTTTGTTGGTTCGCATTCCTCGGTGAATAGATAGAGTTTCAACCAATTGCTTTCCGACTCGATGAAGCGGATTCAATGAAACCATTGGCTCCTGGAAAATCATGCCAATGCGGCCACCACGAATCCCGCGCAACTGTCTTTCTGAACAGCTCAGGATATCGGTACCAGAGAAATTGATCTTACCGTTTAAGTAATGCGACGAGCCTTTAGGTAACAGTTTTAAAATCGAGTTAGCCGTGACCGACTTACCTGATCCACTCTCTCCTACTAGTGCTAGCGTTTCACCTTTGTAGATCTCTAGAGAAACATCTTGCGTCACTTGTTCTAT
The DNA here is from genome assembly GCF_021728315.1 of Vibrio sp. L5-1. Lineage (NCBI taxonomy): Bacteria > Pseudomonadati > Pseudomonadota > Gammaproteobacteria > Vibrionales > Vibrionaceae > Vibrio > Vibrio sp. L5-1. Next base: position 9,516 of record NZ_JAKKCQ010000008.1, read on the forward strand.
CGAATCTTTTCGGCCGAAACCGACAGACAGTTTATCTATGGTCAGAACTGGAGATGCGTTAGAAGCCTCTGCTGTTGACCCTGAAGTAGGAACTGTATTTGAAGTCATAACTTATCCTTACTTCTGTTGATGTGGGTCGAAGGCATCACGTACCGCTTCACCTACGAAGACGAGTAACGTAAGCATCAAAGAAAGTACGACGAAAGCAGAGATGCCAAGCCAAGGCGCTTGTAAGTTCGCTTTACCTTGCGCCAAAAGCTCACCTAACGAAGGAGAACCTGCAGGCAAACCAAAGCCCAAGAAATCTAATGAGGTTAACGTGGTGACCGAGCCAGAAAGGATAAATGGCATCATGGTTAACGACGCCACCATCGCATTTGGCAGCATGTGGCGAAGCATAATGCGTTTATCATCAACGCCCATCGCTTGCGCGGCTCGCACATAATCAAAATTTCGACAGCGTAAGAATTCCGCTCGCACGATGCCCACTAGACTCATCCAACTGAACAACACCATAATCCCGAGCAACCACCAGAAATTAGGCTCGATAAAGCTAGACAAAATAATCAGCAAGAACAAAGTCGGCATACCAGACCAGACTTCGATAAAACGCTGCCCGAGCAAATCGATCCAACCACCGTAATAACCTTGTGTCGCACCGACGACGACACCGACCACGCTAGATACAATCGTCAGAATAAAACCAAATAGAACGGAAATACGGAACCCATAAATGATACGAGCCAATACATCGCGCCCTTTGTCATCGGTTCCTAGCCAGTTCACTGAATCGGGCTCTGATGGCACCGCGCCTGAAATATCGAAGTTTATCGTGTCGTAGCTAAACGGAATGATTGGCCACACGATGTAGCCGCTGTCTTCAATGAGTTCGATAACATATGGGTCTTTGTAGTCGGCTTCGGTTTCAAATTCGCCACCAAACTCTGTTTCGGCATATTCATTGATAACAGGTACAAACCACTGATTATCATAAGAAACCAAAAGTGGTTTATCGTTGGCAATGATCTCAGCGAACAGGCTCAAGCCAAACAAGATGGTAAATATCCAAAGGGAGATAAAACCACGCTTGTTTGCTTTAAAACGTAACCAACGAGCTTCAGCTAAAGGGTTGTTAAACATTTATTATCAATACCTTGTTATTCATTCGCCATTAACGCGCTTCAAAATCAATTCGAGGATCAACCCAGGTATACGTCAGGTCGGAGATAATGCTCAGCACCAAGCCTAATAAGGTCATGATATATAGAGAGCTGAACACCACTGGGTAATCTCGCTGAATGGTCGATTCAAAACCAAGTAGACCAATGCCTTCGAGTGAAAACATCACTTCAATCAACATAGAACCCGTGAAGAAAATACTAATAAACGCGCTTGGAAAACCGGCAATAATGATCAACATAGCGTTACGAAAAACGTGCTTGTAGAGAATACTGCTCTCGTCCAAGCCTTTCGCTCGCGCGGTCACCACATATTGCTTATTGATTTCATCAAGGAAGGAGTTTTTGGTCAGCATGCTGAGTGTGGCAAAGCCGCCGATAACCATCGCAAAAATAGGCAAAGCCAAATGCCAGAAATAGTCGCCAATTTGCTGATACCAGTTGAGCTGGTCGAAGTTACTCGACACGAGTCCACGCAATGGGAACCAACTGAAGTAGTTACCACTCGCGAACAAAATAATCAGGATAATCGCAAACAAGAAGCCCGGTACGGCATAGCCAACAATGACCACAGCACTCGACCAAATATCAAAGCGAGATCCGTGATGTATCGCTTTCATGATGCCTAAGGGTATCGAAATCACATAGATGATTAACGTACTCCACAACCCTAAAGAAATGGAGACTGGCAACCGTTCGATGATTAAATCAATAACGTTGCCGCCTTTAAACAAGCTTTCGCCAAAGTTAAAGGTCGCGTAGTTTTTCAACATGTCGAAGTAGCGAACATGAATCGGCTTATCAAAACCAAACTGCTTTTTGATCTCTTCAACCACTTCAGGATCAAGCCCGCGAGAGCCTTTATAGCCACTGGCAGACGCTTGGTCACTTTCACTTAAATCAACTTCTTGTCCACCACCAGAAAAGCGTTCCATGATTCCAGAGTTATGCCCTTCTAACTGAGCAACGGCTTGTTCTACCGGACCTCCTGGGGCAATCTGGATAATGAAAAAGTTGATGGTGATGATCGCCCACAACGTGGGGATCACCAACAGTAAACGCCGAAATATATACGCGGCCATGCTAACTAACTCCTAGCGACGTTTTTCAGGAAGCAATGCCGCCTTCTCTTCTGAAATCCACCATGTATCAATGCCTAAATCGTATTTAGGTAATACATCTGGACGCTCAAACTTGTCCCACATTGCAACGCGATATTCACCAACGTGCCATTGAGGGATGTTGTAGAAATTCCACTGCAATACACGGTCAAGTGAACGACCTAGTGTAAGAAGCTTTTCAGGATGCTGTTGGTTACGCGCAATTTCTTCTGTTAACGCATCAACCACCGGATCCATCACACCTGCAGTATTGTAAGTAGAATCAATGTAGTTAGAGTTCCAAACAATCATTAAGTTCGGGCTAGGATAAGGGTTTGCAGAAAACGATGAAGACACCATGTCGAAATCACGATCACGAAGACGCTTGATGTACTGAGTCGTATCGATAGTACGAATCTTCATCTCGATGCCCATACGCTTGAGGTTCTTTTGAACCGGCGTTGCAATACGTTCCGTAGTTGGGCTGTAAATCAACAACTCAAATGACATCGGCTTGCCGGTCTTTTCATTGGTCATCACTTTGTCTTTCAGTACCCACCCTGACTCTTTCAATAACTTGAAAGCGGTGCGCATTTGGCTACGAATACGGCCGCTGCCATCGGTTACTGAAGGTTGAAATTCTTCAGTGAAGACTCTCGGTGGGATTTGATCTTTATACTGAGAAAGTAACTCGACTTCAGCTTCGCTTGGTAAGCCCTTCGCTTCATAGTCAGTGTTTTGGAAGTAACTACGAGTACGTTTGTACTGACCGTAGAACATGTTCTTGTTCATCCACTCAAAGTCCATCGCGTAGGTTAACGCTTCTCGAACTTTAGGATCAGAGAACACAGGAGATTGAATATTGAAGACAAAACCTTGAGTCGTCTCTGGCTTCTCGTGGTTGATCTCTTCTTTAATGATGTAGCCTTTGTCGAAGTTTGCGCCCGTGTAAGAGTTGGCCCAGAACTTAGCCGAGTTCTCGGTTCGAAGATCGAACTCCCCTGCTTTGAAGGCTTCCAGCATTACGGTGTCGTCACGGTAGTAATCGTACTGCACTTGCTTGAAGTTATTACGACCAACGTTGACTGGTAGGTCTGCTGCCCAGTAGTTTTCATCTAGGCCGTAGGTAACACTTTGCCCAGATTTATAGCTGATGATCTTATAGGGACCACTACCGACTGGTGGCTCGCTTAGAGGCTCAGACAGTTTTCTGTCTTTCCAGAAATGTTTCGGCAATACACGAGTGCTTTGCGCAAAGCTGAACAGTTTTTCGCGGTTTGGATGGTTCATTTCGATACGAACAACCGAATCAGAAACAGCCGTTACTGACTCGATTTCTTTGTAATACACGCGATATTGAGGCACACCTTCTTTTGAAAACTTATCAAAGGTGAAGGCAACATCGTGCGCGGTAATAGGTTCGCCATCTTGGAATTTAGCATCTGGGTTGATGTCGATTTCCATCCAAGAGAAGTCGCTTGCGTAACGAATTTTGGAAGCGATCAATGAATAGTACGCATCAATCTCGTCGCTCGGAGAAAACATCAAGGTATCGTAGATTTCCCCTGTATAGCTGGCTGCAACGCCGCGGGAACCGAATCGATTAAAGCTATCGTAGGTACCTATGCTGCCATAGGTCACTTTACCTTGCTTTGGCGCATCAGGATTAACGTAATCGAAGTGAGAAAAGTCGGCAGGATATTTTGCTTCACCAAAACCGACCAATCGAGTGGTTTCAATAACGGTAACAGCAGGAGTTGATTGGGTATCAGAAGCGTAAGTAACGGAGGGGTGTAAAACAATAAGCGGCAGCATGACTGCACAGGTCTTCAAATTAGACCTGAAAAACTGAGTGCGCTGCGAGGCTTTGCGTCGAAAAACTGTTCCCATTTGACTCTCCCTTCAAATGTCATGAATTCGATATTAAGTTAATTAATCGGCTTTGAATACATGCCGTTAAATCAAGTATAGGTTCAAATCTAACATCATGTAATAACTAATAAAACCATCAGCACCCTAACTCTTACCGTTTATTTACAATTAACTCGTCACTACTCGAATTTATTTGATGACGCAGGCTAAAACTGCGTCACAATAATCTCACTAACGTAAAGACAGAAACGTCACTGACTTTGATTGGCCTAATTAATCAAACTTAACCCCCAAATAATCAACAAACTATACTTTACTGGAGTATCCTTGCTGCCTAGGTCTAAATGGAATGACACTTTGAACAAACCAAACCACATAACATTCGCATCGTTCAACCTTTTGAACTATCTCGAACCACCGAATGCTTATTATGATTTCGAGAATATCTACAGCTTCGAAGAGTGGCAGAAGAAGCAACATTGGATGGCGGAAGCGATTGGTTCAATAGATTGCGATGTGATTGGCTTCCAGGAGATATTTAGCCCGCAGTCTTTAGAGCAATTGATGAAGGAGCTTGGTTACCCGTACTTTGCTGTCGTCGATAGCGCACATGTTGAAGATGATTACCTGTATACCTCGCCTGTCGTGGGTATCGCCTCTCGCTACCCGATTGAAAAAGTGCAGCCGGTTAAACCCGATTTAGAGTTGCTTTCAGCCTTCAATCTTAGTGACAGTTTTTCATTCAACCGAACGCCAGTACACGCCACAATTACCTTACCCCATTTGGGCTCGACTGATTGTTATGTGGTGCACTTCAAATCTCAGCGACCTACCGAACCAAAAGGGCAAACTCCAGATAACGCTGATAGCTCTAAAGACTCGGGCAAACACAAGCCGAAAAGTGACACGTTGACTAGACTTCACCAAGAGCAACTCGGTTCTTGGTTATCAAGTGTCCAGCGCGGTCTAGAAAGCCAGATGCTCCATCAATACATCACCAATCAGCGTTACCAAACCGATCAGCCTGTGGTGTTAATGGGTGACTTTAACAAACCACTGTTTCACGATGAGTTCAAAGGGCTACTAAGTTATTCAATAAACCGAGACGAAAACAGCAAGCATTGGCTTTCCCACTTTCGCTTGAAAGACAGCTGGGATCTCTATCATCAACTGCACGAAGAAGACTTACTAGAGCAACGCAAACCAACGCACTATTATGGTGCCTCTGGTTCTGTACTGGACTACATTTTGATGTCGAACGAATTTGACTGCCAAAATTCATCGAGCTTAATGGAGGTCTCTGATTACACTGTCTTAGACCATCATCTAATCAATCCAAGTTTTGAACACGACCAATTCAGTACTGACCATGCCATCGTTTCTGTGACCGCTCATATCCGTGAAGCCTAGCTGCCCAATTGATATTCGCTTTAAACAGACGTCTCACCCGCTCTCACTAAAGCAACTCTACTCTACGTAAGGCCTAACAAAACAGATAGAAAAAAGCCGCAGTTCAAAACTGCGGCTGTCCACTTTAGCTAAACGAGTTGAGCCAACCGACGCCCCATTTAGAAGCCGATTTACCATTTAGCAAAGTGTGAAACTTAGAAGTTGTAAGTTGCGCCAACATAAAATGAGTCCAATACAATGTCTCTTTCAACTTTTCTTTTTTGAGCAAACGCACCTTCGTAAGTTTCTATAGTAAAGGCATCAGCTTCGTAACCAAGTCTTAGGCTTAGCTTTGATAACTTTGGTGGTGTAAATTCAATGCCAACACCATAACGTACACCTGTACCTGTATCGTCGAAGTTAGAACTCGTCTGGCTTGAGCCGTCTGCGAATTTCATATCTAAATCTACAGAAGATAAACCAATAGTACCAAATGGACGTAAACCGTTATCAAATGTGTAACCAACGTTCGCTGCTACTGAAGCGATTTGAGGTGTCCACGTAAAGCCATCACTTTTGTCAGCACGGTTCTTTGCTACAACGTCGCCATAATCTGTGTATTGAAGCTCAAGTGATACGATTCGATTAAACTTGTATCCTACAATCAGCCGGTAAGAATTATCTTCGGCTTCAAAGGTCACTGGAGCTGTAGTTGATGAAACTAAACCACCATCATCAATACCAGAGCTACCGATTGCGCCGCCTAGGTAGAAACCACTGTCTGCTGCTATTACATTGTTTGCTGCAAATGCTGACATCATCGCGATGCTGAAAATTAGTTTGTTGTTCATTACTGATTGACCTTACTTATTGCAAATCAAGATTGTTACGCCTTCCACTGCTGCACAATCTTGTTAGAGTTATCCGACACCCCGTCGAATTGGCAAGCAGGTTAATCTCACAGAAAACAAAAAAATAAATAAAAATATAATCACTTTGTAATTTCAAACAACACAATCAGTTAAAACAAAATAAATATCTGAATAATAAGCAAATAAAAATCAATCCATTTCTAGACCAGACCTCCCCTTATTTTTCAAACTATCCGATTTTTATATTTTATTGGCAAGGACTTACGAAGGCTTACTTTCAACAGTGACGTTATTTAGCATAATCCGCGCGCTTTATCTGCTATCCCAACCCACTCCTCCACAATGAAGAATGAGAAAGATCGAAAAACAATGAATAACGAAATCCACTTTGGCGACCTAACTCTTAATGTAGATACTCGAAACATCACTAACAAACAGGGGAACAAGATCTATTTACGTCACCACTTGTTTTCCGTGCTTTGTCTACTGTCGAAAAGCGCCGGACAACCCATCCCTAGAAAAGACATCGTGAATGCATGTTGGGGAAACGAAGCGGTGCCGACACAAGCACTAACCAATGTCATTTATTGCTTAAGGAATGTTTTTGTTCGCTTGAGAGCATCTAACATCAAAATTGTTACGATTCCTCGATATGGGTATACCTTGTTCGTCATACCCAATACCAATGAAGCCGGTTATGTAGCATCAGAAAACCCTCTTAAAACATCCCCTACAGAATCTGTTCAAAATGTTCCGGTGAGTAAACCTTAGCTCCCTTTTCCTTAAGTTAACGTTACGTTGCCTTACCTTCTTAATTGCCGATGAAAGTGATTGCGATCACCAAAAAACGCCCCATCGAAACGTTTCGATGATCGTTGTCACACTCTAAAACAATCAAACGTGCAAATGATAAATCACACACTATTATCACTATCGAAACGTTTCGATGGCTTTTTCTTGAGTTGTTCTCAACCCATTAAGCGTTATTTTTCGATAGGTCGTGATATGAAAAAAAGTACCCTAATAAACTCTGAGCTCTCTTACCTAGTGGCGACTCTTGGCCATACAGATGAAATCACGATTTGTGATGCAGGGTTGCCGATTCCGGATCATGTGACTCGCATAGACCTTGCTTTGACTCACGGTGTTCCAAGTTTTCAGCAAACAGTAAAAACCATGTTAGATGAATCTCAAATTGAAGGCGTCGTGATTGCAGAAGAGTTTGCGAAAGTAAGCCCAGAACACCACGCAGCACTGATTGATTTAATCAAGACAGAAGAAGCGCGTTGCGGCAAACCGCTTTCGATTACGTACATCACTCATGAAGAATTTAAGCAGCGTACGCATGAAAGTCGCGCGGTTATTCGCACTGGTGAATGCACACCATACGCAAATGTTATTTTCCAAGCTGGCGTAACGTTTTAATTCAAGCTCAGCGTTTGAACCTAAGCGTAACGACAGCTCAGTGTCATCACTGAACCAAAAACAATGCATATACAGAACAATCAAATACAACTGGCCCCGAGTAAAGGAACCGACATGACTCAAGCCATTTTAGAACTTAGCTCAATTGAGAAAGCCTTCCCTGGTGTTAAAGCTCTGGATAAGGCAAGCCTCAACGTTTACCCAGGACGCGTAATGGCGTTAATGGGTGAAAACGGTGCAGGTAAATCAACGCTTATGAAAGTGCTTACGGGTATCTACCACTTTGACAGCGGCACTATCGCCTACCAAGGTCAACCCGCTGCGTTTAAAGGGCCTCGTGACTCACAACAAGCCGGTATTAGTATCATTCACCAAGAGTTGAACCTAATACCAGAGCTAACCATTGCAGAGAACATCTTCTTGGGTCGTGAAATCACCGGAACCATGGGCCGCATTCTTTGGAACGAAATGTACCAAGAAGCGGACAAGTTACTTAAGCGCCTTAACGTGAAACACAGCTCGAAAACACCTTTAGGCCAGTTGAGCCTTGGCGAGCAACAAATGGTAGAGATCGCAAAAGCCCTATCGTTTGAATCTAAGGTCATCATCATGGATGAGCCAACTGATGCGCTTACCGATACCGAAACTGAGTCTCTGTTTAAAGTAATTAATGAACTGCGCGCTGAAGGCTGTGGCATTGTTTACATCTCTCACCGCTTAAAAGAGATCTTTGAGATTTGCGATGACATCACGGTACTTCGTGACGGTAAGTTCATTGGACAGTGTGAAGTTAAAGACACCGACGAAGACGGCCTCATCGAAATGATGGTTGGCCGTAAGTTGGACGAGCAATATCCACGTATCGGCCAAAGCCACGGTGAAACCTGTCTTGAAGTGATTGGCCTGACTGGTTCTGGTGTTTATGACGTGAGCTTTACTCTAAAGCGCGGTGAAATCCTTGGTGTATCTGGTCTTATGGGTGCTGGCCGAACTGAACTGATGAAAGTGATTTACGGTGCCCTTCCAAGTGAGCGCGGCGTCATCAACCTAGAAAACAAAACCATTAATCCTGTAAGCCCGAAAGACGGCTTGGCCAATGGCATTGCTTACATCTCTGAAGACCGTAAAGGCGATGGCCTTGTGCTAGGACTTTCAGTGAAAGAAAACATGTCGTTATGTGCACTGGATCTGCTGACTAAGAAAGGTCAAATCCAACATAAAGATGAAGTGATTGCAGTCGATGACTTCATCAAGCTTTTCAACATCAAGACCCCGACTCGCGAGCAAATCATTGGTAACCTTTCTGGTGGTAATCAACAGAAAGTGGCCATTGCTAAAGGCTTGATGACTAAACCAAAAGTACTGATTCTCGACGAACCCACTCGTGGTGTCGATGTTGGTGCGAAAAAAGAGATTTACCAACTCATTAATAAATTTAAAGCCGATGGCATGAGCATTATTTTGGTCTCATCTGAAATGCCAGAAGTGTTAGGAATGAGTGACCGCATCATGGTGATGCATGAAGGCCGCATCAGCGGTGAATTTGATGCTAAAGAAGCAAACCAAGAATTATTACTGGCGTGTGCGGTCGGTAAAAAGATCAACGAGGACGCAGCATGAGTACTAAAACCATGAGCAAAACAACTGAAACTGAAGCTCCAAAGAAAAAACCGTTAATCAGCAAAGAGTGGCTGATTGACCAAAAGTCATTGATTGCTTTGATCTTCCTGATTGTTGTCGTTTCATTCTTAAACCCAAACTTTTTCACCGTCGATAACATCCTCAATATCCTACGCCAAACTTCGATTAACGCCATTATCGCAGTAGGCATGACGCTGGTTATCTTAACCGCAGGTATCGACTTGAGTGTCGGCTCTGTACTGGCACTTTGTGGTGCATTCGCAGCCAGCATGATTGGCATGGAAATCCCAGTGATGATCGCAGTGCCAACCGCTCTAGTAGCAGGTGCAGCATTAGGTGCTATCAGTGGTGTGATTATTGCCAAGGGTAAGGTTCAAGCCTTCATCGCAACGCTTGTAACAATGACTCTATTACGCGGCGTAACCATGGTTTACACCGACGGTCGCCCTATCTCGACTGGTTTTACTGACACAGCAGACGCGTTCGCTTGGTTCGGTACAGGCTACGCAATGGGCATCCCAGTTCCAGTATGGATCATGGCCGTGGTATTCGCTGCAGTATGGTACCTACTTAACCACACACGCTTTGGTCGCTACGTTTACGCACTGGGTGGCAACGAATCAGCAACTCGCCTATCAGGCATCGACGTAGACAAAGTAAAAATCGGCGTTTACGCAATCTGTGGTCTGTTAGCAGCAGTGGCAGGCATCATCGTGGCATCTCGTTTATCTTCTGCTCAACCTACCGCAGGTATGGGCTACGAGCTAGACGCCATCGCTGCGGTAGTACTTGGCGGCACAAGCTTAGCTGGTGGTCGTGGTCGCATCATGGGTACATTAATTGGTGCTCTGATTATCGGCTTCCTAAATAACGCCCTAAACCTACTAGACGTATCTTCTTACTACCAGATGATTGCAAAAGCAGTGGTTATTCTTCTGGCGGTATTGGTCGACAACAAAAACAAGTAACACAAATTAATTTATTCAGTAAACGCAACACCTATTAAAAACAAGACGTAACAATTAAATCAATAAATAACGTAACAACGAGCTAGGATTATCCAACCTAGCTCACCCTACATAAAGGACTTACACCATGAAAAAATTAGCGACTCTTATTTCTGCTGCTCTTCTTTCTACAACAGTATCTGTGTCTGCACAGGCGCAAGATACAATGGCAATCGTTCTATCTACATTGAACAACCCATTCTTCGTAACCATGAAAGATGGCGCAGAAGCGAAAGCGGAAGAGCTAGGCTACAAGCTTATCGTTCTTGATTCTCAAAACGACCCAAGCAAAGAGCTTTCGAACATTGAAGATCTAACCATTCGTGGTGTTAAAGCAATCCTGATTAACCCAACGGATTCAGACGCTGTGTCTAACGCTATTCGTATTGCTAACCGTTCAAACATCCCAGTATTAACACTAGACCGTGGTGCAAGCCGTGGTGACGTAGTGAGCCACATTGCTTCTGATAACGTAATCGGCGGTGAAATGGCGGGTCACTACATCATGGAAAAAGTGGGCGAAAAAGCGAAAGTAATCCAACTGGAAGGTATCGCAGGTACTTCAGCAGCTCGTGAACGTGGTGAAGGCTTCATGAACGCAGTAAACGGCAGCGACCTTGAACTTCTTGCAAGCCAACCAGCTGATTTCGACCGTACTAAAGGTCTGAACGTAATGGAAAACTTGCTTGCAGCTAACCCAGACGTACAAGCAGTATTCGCTCAGAACGATGAAATGGCACTAGGTGCACTTCGCGCAGTTCAAGCTTCAGGTAAAGACGTAATGATCGTTGGCTTTGATGGCACTGACGATGGTATTGCTGCTGTTAACCGTGGCCTACTTGGCGCAACGGTTGCACAACAACCTGACCTAATCGGTTCTTTAGGTGTTGAAATGGCAGACAAAGTACTGAAAGGCGAGACAGTAGACGAGTACGTACCAGTACCTCTAAAAATTGTTGCTAAGTAATTGAATCCAACATCGATTAAATAAAGCAAAAAATAGAGCTACACATAGGCAGGGATTCCCCTATCCCTGCCTTATTTGCCCAACCCAGATAGTGTATCGCTGTTTCTCATAAGTCGTCTAAAAAGACGTGTAATTAACGTAATGAGAAAGACCCATGCATTTTCAAATACGATATATCATAAGGCTCGTATCATGACTCAACTGATTGTTTTAGGTAGCGTTAACGCTGACCACGTACTGCAAGTTCCTTCGTTCCCTCGTCCGGGTGAAACCTTGATTGGCGGTAACTATCAGGTCATCCCTGGCGGAAAAGGCGCAAACCAAGCCGTAGCAGCAGCAAGATTAAACGCAGACATTGGCTTTATCGCCTGTGTTGGTGACGACCCATTTGGCATAAACATTCGTCAAGATTTTACTAAAGACGGCATCAATATCGATGGCGTTATTGTTGCAGAAAACACACCGACGGGCATCGCGATGATCCAAGTATCAGCAACGGGCGAAAACAGCATTTGTCTTTCTGCGGAAGCCAACAACAAGCTGACTTGCGACCAAATCGAACCGCATCTAGAGAAGATTCGCGGTGCTAAGTACCTGCTGACTCAACTTGAAACGCCAATCGAAGGCATTGAATACGCAGCGAAAATTGCAAAAGAAAATGGCACTAAAGTTATCTTAAATCCAGCCCCGGCTCGTCCACTCTCAGATGCGTTATTGGCTTGTGTTGATGTGATTACACCCAACGAAACAGAAGCGGAAGTGCTAACGGGTATTACAGTAACGGACAACGAATCGGCTCATACTGCAGCATTGGCTTTACATGCGAAAGGCATTGAAACGGTGATGATCACTCTAGGCGCCAAAGGCGTTTGGATTAGTCATGAAGGTCAAGGTGATGAAGAAAGCAAAGGCGAGCTAATCGCAGGTTTTCGCGTTGAAGCAACGGATACAACCGCAGCAGGTGACACATTCAATGGCGCATTAGTTACAGGACTGCTTGAAGATATGCCATTAGAACGCGCAATTAAATTTGCTCATGCTGCAGCTGCAATTTCTGTGACTCGCTTTGGCGCTCAAACGTCAATTCCAAGCCGAGCTGAAACGGATGCTTTTCTATCAGAACAGCTTTCTGCTTAATGTATTGTTTGGACTTTAATTAGACCGAACAAATACCCAAGCATAAGCCTCTGTTTTCAGGCAAAATATCGCGCAAAGTGGACAAGTTTCCCACAAGGATTTTTTATGGCAACAATGAAAGATGTCGCTCGGATCGCAAAGGTTTCGACTTCTACCGTGAGTCATGTGATCAACAAATCGCGTTTTGTCAGTGAAGAAATAGCTGAACGTGTTAACAGTGCAGCTAAAGAGCTCAATTACGCACCGTCTGCATTGGCACGTAGCTTGAAAATGAAGCAAACCAAAACTTTGGGTATGTTGGTTACCACGTCCACTAACCCATTCTTTGGGGAAGTAGTAAAAGGTGTTGAACGTCGTTGCTATGAAAAAGGCTACAACCTTATTTTATGTAATACCGAAGGCGACAGTGAACGCATGAAATCATCCATCGATACTTTGCTGCAAAAGCGTGTCGATGGCTTAATGTTGATGTGTTCAACCCTTGAAGGTCAACATATCGATGTCTTTGATCGATATCCTGAATTACCTGTCGTAGTAATGGACTGGGGCCCGATGTTATTTGCGAGTGATAAGATTCAAGATAACTCTCATCAAGGTGGCTACATGGCGACTAAGCACTTGATTGATAATGGACACTCTCAAATTGGTTGCATCACTGGCCCACTGCACCGCAACCAAGCTTCATCTCGTTATCAAGGTTTCAAACAGGCGATGGAAGAAGCAAACTTCGAGATCAATCCTAAATGGATTGTTGAATCAAACTTCGAATGTGATGGCGGCTTTGACTCTTACCAAACATTAAAAACCCGTGGCGAAATGCCATCAGCGCTGTTTGTAAGTAATGACATGATGGCAATGGGTGTGATTCACGCAGCGGCGCAAGATGGTACATCGATCCCTAACGATCTTTCTATCATTGGCTACGATGACATCCACTTGTCGAAATACATGACACCAGCGTTAAGTTCGATCCACCAGCCAAAACATCGCTTAGGCCAAGCCGCTGTAGATACACTTTTAAACAGACTACAAGCACCTGACTCTGACCCGCAAGTTGTCGAACTTGAACCTACATTAGTAGAACGAAGCAGTGTTAAAGCTATTTAGAGCGCTTTCTAGCAAACCCATTTCCAACAAACCTAAGCAGCCAAACAAAGCAGCAAAGCAAGCAACAAACCAAAATAACAAAGGGCAAGGTTATCTAACCTTGCCCTTTTCGATCCTATTGCATTTTACTTGGCTTGGTAACGACTCAACACAGACGATATCTGCTGTATTTCGTCTAACACATCAATACCATTGTACTGAGGCGCAATAGACAAATCTTCAACCTCTACCGTCTCAACGGCCTGATTTTCCGAGAGTTGAAGCATTACTTCACCTTTAGGGGAATAAACTCTGCTACTACCACAATACGTTGCGGTAAAGGCATCGACTACATCTTGCCCAACACGATTACAAGTGACGATATGGCACCCTTCTTCTAAGGCTCTTGCTTGGGCAATGGCAAAGCTATGATGACCACCAAAATTCGCAGGATGAAGAATAACGTCGACCGACTGATACCCTCTGATGATCTCTGGGAACCAGATATCAAAGCAAATTGCGACGCCAAACTTTAAGCCTTTATGTTCAAAAGTAAGGAGCTCGCTCCCTCTAGAAAAGTATTCTTTGTCGAACTTCGTTTGGCTGACTTTTCGATATTTGTTGCGTAAGCCACAAGCACCCACAACAACGACACTGTTGTAATACTGGCCATCATCTTTCTCTGCGATACCGGCAACGATTAATGTCTGATGTTTCGCGGCAAGCAGAGTTAACGAATCAATGGTAGGGCTGTTATTGAAGTTTTCGCACAGTTCATGAATTTCTGCAGCCTCGTTAAAGATATACCCAGTAGAGAACAGTTCAGGCAGTAACGTGATATCACCCACTGACGCCTCAGCTTCTAAAAGCTCAGAGACTCGCGAGATGTTCTTTTGTTTATTTTTGTATTCAACTTCAAGCTGAACGAGGGTGATGCTGACATTATTCACAATTGAATCCTTGCTAGGTAACACTTCGAACTGTATTACTTCAAACTAGAGACTGAGAACGACAGAGTAAGACAATCCCCTATCGCTTTCTTATTAACACGCCAAAGGTTGAAGCGAGTGCACACTCAAAAAAGCATTTTCGCTCGGTTATTCCACTATTTAGGTTCTACTTCTAACACTGGCTCTGGCAAGACAGGAGGAGTGCTGTCCATATAGGTTAAGAAGTTTTCCCACACCTCATGCGTTCTTTGTTTAGTCAGTTTAGTTTTGCAAGAAAGCGCCATGAGGCCTCGAATCGAACCATCACGCCATTGCGTATATACAGAATCACAATGCGCTGATTGGTAAGTTTGCCAACTCTCCTGAGCCACCTTGATTGAACTGACCAACTCCGCATCATAAGCATTGTGCTCAAAACTCGCGGTAAGGTATTTATCGAGTTCCATTTGTGCCGATTCCAACTTAATAGACGCACAATGATTAATCTCTATTGTTGTCATCGCATTTTCGCAGTCTATAACGTGTTCGCCCGCCAATGTAGAACAAGAAAAATAGGCCAATATTAATGCTGGTATAAGTCTTTTCATAAACGTCCTAACTACTGTCATCAGTGAATTTCTTGATTAATTAAAGCACGGCTCAATATTTAAACTCCCTTCAATACTTAGCCATGCAACAACAAAATTTATAGGGTTATAAGCAATTTTTATACGTGTAAAAGTACAAAATAGCACCGATCTAACTAAGAAAAAACGAGATAACACCAAGATTTAACTGGTAAAAATAGAAAACACATTCTTTAAATAAATAACTCATGCGTTCATTCACACTATTTATGCATAAACTTGCGCTACTATCGTTAAGTTTATAAATTAAATTGAATGTTCACCATAATCGGCAACGTTACTCCAACTATGGATATCAAGTACCAACATTTTGCTAAAACATCTTTCTACTTTGCCATTTCGTTCTTTTTTTCGATGGCATTGCTTATTCCTTTTACGCCGTCTCATTACCAAACTTTAACCGAAGATTCATCGAGGTTAGTTGAAACGAGGCTTGAAGGAATCCAATCGAGGTTTGACCATTTTCTCTCAGAAATCACGCCTGACCAGCCTTGCAATTCGATTGTTAGACAGCTTCGCCAAAACGTTTTTGATGCCGACTGGGTAAAAGAAGCCGCGGTATTCAATAAGGACAACCTATTTTACTGTTCAACCACCGATGGTGAGGTTTCGTTCCGCCTATTTAGCACCATCAGACAGCGACTCAATGACGCCCCGAATTTAACAACGCTATCGTATTCAAACTCAGCCATCACTCAAGTTCAATCCATCATGCTCATCTTCTCAAACAAAGAGGATATAGGCGTGAGTCTGATGATACCGCCGCATTTCATCTATGACCTCGTAGAAAAAAACCTTAGCAGCCATGGCATTCAAACCAAAGTTGAAGTGATAAAAAGAGATATTTACCCATCGGATACTGACGCGCACATAGCCAAGGTACGAATACAATCGGATGCCTACCCATTTACCATCACGTCATACGTGGGATATCAATATTATATTAACTTCCTGTTGAGTTACTCATGGTTTGGCTTTCTTATGGCTGGAATCATTACCATTAGTCTTCTTTCCATCAAACATAAACAACAGAGCCAACGTAGCTTGGAGTATTCGCTTTCTAGTGCTTTAAAGAACAACCACCTGCATGTACACATGCAACCTATCGTCAACCAAAATACAACTGAAATAGTAGGCTGTGAGTCACTCCTTAGGTGGAACGACCCCATTGAAGGTAACGTCTCCCCAGCCATATTCATTCCGCTTGCAGAAAGCTTGGGGCTGATAGAAGACCTTACTTACTTTGTGTTGCGTGAAGTGTTGAACACGATCAAACATAATCAAACGCTATTTGAGTCAAAGTACATTAGCGTCAATATAAGCCGGAATGTTGTCTCCAACAGTAACTTCGCAAACAAAGTCATTAGTATTTATAAGAAGAACCCTGACATTCTCAAGCAGGTGGTTTTTGAAGTCACAGAGGATGGTGAATGTTCTGATGCTGATATGATCAAGATTAGAGACAACCTGACTAAGCTGTCGAATATGGGCGTAAGAGTTGCGATTGATGACTTTGGTACTGGCTATGCTGGCTTAGATTTTGTGAGACAATTTCCATTTAGCATTCTAAAAATTGATCGCGTGTTTGTGAAAAACATTTCAGACGAATCAAGCCTTGGCATTCCACTATTAGAATCCATGCTCCAGCTATCACGCACATTAGGCATGCAAGTGATCGTTGAAGGGGTCGAGTATGAGTCACAAGTGAAAATCTTGTCTAAATTAGGCGTCGATTACATCCAAGGCTTCTATTTTTATAAGCCGATGCCGATAAGCCTAACCATCAGCTTGCTCAAGCAACAACATATCGAATCTAGTCATGAATATCAGGAATCTGAACCCTCTTCACCAGAACTAGATCATTCCTAAATCAAACTAATACGCTTTTGTCACACCGTGTTATGTCACCATTCGTAACGCAAAGGTTGTTAGAGCTCTACTTTTAGAGCTTTAGCCATCTTTTCAGGGTCAAAACCTACCCAACCACACACTATGCATTTGTACACCTAACAATCTAACCTACAATAACAATAGGTTTCGATTGTGTGGAATACGCGTTTTTATGTTTGCGAGTTGGTTTGATGATATTTCTCTACAGAGAAAACTATTAGTTAGCTTTTCCATCCCTATTGCATTAATGGTTCTTGTCTCATTCTCTGTCCATCAAAACACCCAATCAATAGTCGAAGACAACCACTGGGTTGTTCACACTCATAAGGCGATTGCTCGCGCTCAGGAGCTTCTAAACCTAGCCATTGATATGGAAACGGGTCAAAGGGGCTACCTCATCACAGGTGACCCTGTATTCCTTGAGCCTTATCACCTTGCACTTGATGTATGGAACCAAAAAGTTCATACCCTTTGTGAACAAGTAAGCGATAGCCCCAGCCAAGTAGAACGCCTCCGAAAGATCGATGCACTTCATAAGCAATGGCTTAAGGAAGCAGGTGAAAAAGAAATCGCCCAGCGTAGCTTGGTCGGCAATGGCACAACTACGATGCAAAATGTGATTGCTTTAACTCAGAAACAAACGGGCAAACAACTTATCGATAAAATTCGTAACGAGATAGCCGAGTTTATTTCAATCGAACAAAAGCTTATTCAAATTCGAGTAAAAGAATCCGATCACTCCGCCAACCAAACCAGTTATGTGCTGTTTCTAGGAACACTTTTTTCAACGTTTATTTCTCTGCTCGTCGCAGCATGGTCATCAAACCGCATTAAGAAACGTATTCACCTACTCCTTAACGCGGCCAATCAAGTGGCGGCTGGTCATTTAAAGCAAGTCGCTTCCATGCTTGACCGAAGCCCCTCAATGAGCGGTAACGATGAGGTTGCTCAACTCACCCACAGTTTCCAGAAAATGGCGACGACTCTGGTTAAAAGTAACAACCAAATGCACGCCTCAAACCGTGATCTCATTGCTGAACGTAAAAAAGCCGAAGCCGCCGTTAAAGCGAAAAGTGAATTTCTTTCAACGATGAGTCATGAAATACGCACCCCTATGAATGGCGTGCTTGGCATTTCGCAGATCATAGCTTCCCAGACTAAAGAACCGGCCACCAAAGAGAACATCGAAGTCATCCTCGATTCAGGCCAACACCTGATGACAATACTCAATGACATCCTAGATTTCTCTAAAGTGGAGGAAAACAAACTCGAACTGGATATTGCTCCCTTTAACTTTGAACAAGTTATTCGACCTGTCTGCAGTGCAATTAAACCGATGGCAGATGAAAAGAGTATCCGTTTAATCGTCGATAACGAGGTGCCCAATAACATAGACCTTATTGGTGACTGCGCGAGGTTACGCCAAATCTTGTTTAATTTAGGGGGCAACGCGATAAAGTTTACCAATGAAGGCCACGTGCTGATTCAATTAGCCCTTAATCATCAAGACAATAAGCTCCTTTTATCAATAACGGATACTGGCGTCGGGATCCCGAAAGATAAGCACCTGCATATATTCAACCCGTTCGAACAAGCGGATGCATCCACAACAAGAAAATTTGGTGGTACAGGGCTTGGGTTAGCTATCGTTAAAAAGCTCGTGGAGTTGATGAGAGGTGAGATAACTCTAAACAGTGCCGTTGGTCTCGGGACCAAGTTCCAAGTTTCATTACCTATCACCTGGCAAGAGCACAAATCGACAGAGACCAACCCAGTTCTCATTAGCACTGACGAGCCATTCCATAATCCGTTGAATGTGTTGTTAGTAGAAGACAACCGCATTAACGCCATTGTTGCTAAAGGTTTTTGTGAAAACCTCGGATACCATGTTGAACAGGCAGAAAATGGAAGAATCGCGACGGAATATCTGAAGACAGCAGAATATGACCTCATCTTAATGGACAATCACATGCCTGAAATGAACGGAGTTGAGGCAACGCAATTTATTAGACAACAGCTTGGCTTAAACACTCTGATATTTGCTTACACTGCCGATGTGTTTCGCGAGGCTCATGACAGCTTTATTGAAGCGGGTGCAGACCACGTTTTAACAAAGCCGTTGCAGCAAGAGAGTTTCTTCGATGCCCTACAACAGTTTTCTTCACGCCTTCCTAAGCACGCTAACGACGAATCCACGACTGATATAACAAGTAATGTTATCGAACTTCACAGAGAGCCCATTGATAAGCTCAGCCTAACAGAAGAAGAGATCAGTCAATCAGAGGTTATTCAATCGTTTAAAGAAAACCACCACGACTTGATCGTGCTTTTGAAATCAACATCGAAAGAGCTTGAAGAGTCCATCGATCAACTCATCGAGGCCTACATTCAGCAAGATCTAAAATCTATAAGGAAGACTTTACACTCAGTAAAAGGGATGGCTTTGAACCTCGGGCTAAACATGTTGGCACACCAAGTGATCGCTCTAGAAAAGCAAATAAAGCATCAGCAGTTGCCCGAAATAGAGCAACTTCAAAAACTCATCAACCGCATCTTAGTCAATGAACATCAGGCTCAACGAATGATAATGGCTTATGCTGCGCCAATAACTTATATACACGGCCAAGTACGCTAAAATCAAGAATCTAAGCCTGACTTCTCGTAGCATACAAACTCTACCTACGTCTCCATTAACGCTACCCACCATCAAACCCACTAAACAGACACTCCTTGTTACATAAGGCACTCAAAAACAACGAAAGAAAACGCGAATACGATGGGTCTTCTTTGAATAACATTTAATTTCATCGCATCGTTGAGCGCATCACAAGGGATATCATGGAAAAGAAACTTCAAACGAAATTGGCGACAAGCCTACTGCTGCTGAGAATTGGCATTTTTATCGTCTTCTTGTTCTGGGGCTTGGATAAGATTCTGGTGCCAGAGCACGCTACAAAGGTACTGTCTGGCTTTTACGGAATCAACATCTCGGATAATGCGATAATGGCTATGGGTGTCGCGCAGCTAGGGTTCTTAGGCGCGTTTGTTGTAGGCATGTGGAAAAAGTATACCTATGGCGCAATTTTAATCTTGCACGCAGGTTCCACCTTCGCTTCTTTCGCAAAGTACATGGACCCGTTCAACAACCTACTGTTCTTTGCCTCTTGGCCAATGCTCGCAGCTTGTGTCGCACTCTTCTTATTGCGTGACTATGACTCGTACAGCGTTTCCAACTAACACAAAGGGCGCCGTTATTGGCGCCCTCTTTGGTTATCTTGATTCTTAAACGTTTGTAATAGCCCTTTATCTGCGGGTGAAAGCTTTAAGAATGTTATCTGCTACAGAGTTACTTTCTAAGTAGTACTCTAACGAAACGTATGGGGAGCTTTCATAAACTGAACATGAAGCACCAACTCGCAAATCTCCAACGGTTTTCGAGTAGCTTGATTTACCAACTTCAAATTGGAATTCTGGATAATACTCCTGAAACTTGTCAACCAAATAGCCTAAAGCTGAAATACATTCGCTCTTACTGATAAAACCTCGCTCGATTTTAACTCGCCCCACCAATCCAGAGCCATTATCTATTGTAACTTCGTAATCTGATATAAAACTAAGCTTTGAGTCAGTATCTAGATCTAGAGGCACTCGAAAATTAGTAATTGGACTATCAGTGGTAATATTGAAGTTTTTCAAAGGTTCGACTGGGAAAGGTTTAGCTACTTCAACTGCAAATAAAGAGAGTCCCTCACCTTGAAACGTTGTGTGTTGTTCCATTGAGCTAAAGTCACTACCCATCATATAACCAAGGGCGGTCATGCAGGCCATGACTAAACCTATTTGCATTTTATGCATCTAAATCCTTAGACTATCGATGAGCTATAACGAATGACAGGGATCCCCTTTCCAAGGATCTGCCACACTTGTGTGGTAGCTAATTGCACCGAAGCTATCATTTGAACAAAATTTAAAGTCTTGTTAGATGACGATTACTCCGAACTTTTGAGCTCTTGCGGATTAAACTTGTAGTTGTAACTATTCCACTTTGAAGCAATACCAATATCATAACCGTAGGTAAGAGTTACTTTAATCAAGTTTTTATTTAGCGACTCTGGGTAAGTATAAACTATAGTTTGGACTAGTTGCTTTGCGATCTCTGAATCTCGAACACTATCTTTATAAAGAAAAGCTTGAGCTTTCACATATGTCGTTGTTTTACTGCCAGAGTTTGATGAAGTAAAAGTTGTTGAACCTTCTGTGACCCCTGCATATTTTACTGACTCATTATTATTGATTGCTTTCTGTGTTACTAACAGTCCCTTGAACGATTCTGATTCAGTTAAGTCAGAAGTAAGAACGGGGACAAGGACCGCTGTAACAAATAAGCCGGTAACCACCACTAAGTGAGGTCTCCAGACTGATGGCAACTTTTCAGAACTAGCCTCTGCATTTACGACATAAGTGCCTACGGCAAGATCATGCAATGACTGTCGAGTTACGCGATTAAAAATATATAAGTAAGTAATTGAACATAAGCCACCAAATACGATAAACGATAACAGGTACATTAAATATGGAATTACTGCTTCGTTAGTAATTTGTGCTCCATTCAGAGAAAATGGAACGGCAAGGAAGCTATACCTCAAAAAGGACTTCGGTAGGCTGATAGTTGAATTGCATGAGTCAACAACTCTTATATTTAGAAGCTTTTTTCCTATTGTCTGACCATTTAATAAAGAGCTATTCATTACACCAAAATATGTAATTGACACAACAAAGCCAATCAACCTTCCCCACTCACCAAGCTGGACGAAAACATCTTCTAGAAATAAGCCGACAACATACCCCAATACACCTAAAAATATTGTGTCAATAAACAAGGCTCCGATTCTCGTCCAAAAACCACAAATCCATTTTTGTTGTACTTCTTCCAAAATATAATCCTTACTATGATGCTTGAAAGTAATTTAGCAAATGACATGGATTCCAGCTTTCGAGGATCTACCATACGTATGTAGTTCCTAATTTCACCGTAGGTACCATATCTGATCATTCTTATTTCTACACAATCGAGCTAGTTAAATACCATCTCAATCTTCATGTTGTAGGCCAAAATGTTAAGGTCATTCTTCATAAGTCAGCAATAGAGCTAAGCTACTGACTACAATAGCAAATATACCACTCATGCGTATAGCCGTTGAAGCGTGTGATGGTGCACATTATTGGGTAAGGAATACTTGGCATAGTGTCTGATATCCAATGTAACCCAATTTTTAAGGCTACTTATGAACCATTACTTACGACAGGAAAATCTACAAAGTAGCGATAATTGCCTGCATGAGCAAGATAGGTGTAATACTTAATTCAATGCTAAGAGACGGTGTAATGTGGGATAAAAATAGCGTCAAAAATTAGCTATTGACGCTATAGCCTTTTGCTATGGCGCTGAACTTAACGTTAGTTCTTGTATATCAATTAGATCGACTCCCTACCCAATATTCGCTTGTACTCGATTAATTGTTGAACTGGGATTACTGGCAACACGATGCCTTGATACTCTTTTTCAACTGACGCTGAATAATCGATTTCAAGCTGATACCAAGAACCGTCTAAAGCCGATTGTATCCTCGTATTTTGAGATAATCCGATTTCAATTTTTTGGTTTTGATAAACCAACTGGAAGGTGTGAGGCACGCAATACCTAAGCCACCGCATAACACATTAACCACTGAAACCAACGCATAGTAAAAATGCCACGCGTGCCAAATCACTCTTGAACAATTTGTTATGTGGTTATCCCACGTAGTCCTATTAAGTTTCCAAACGGGTCTTCAACTTGGCACATCGACAGCCCATCTTCAATTTCCATTGGCCCACGATAAAGATACGCACCTAGAGCTTCAAAATGACCTAAAGCAGCAGATAAATTATCTACTGACCAGTAAACAACAGTGCCACTTTTACCAGTACCAACTTTTTCGTCAGCTTGGACTATTTCTAGCGAAAAACCATTTAGGTCGAGTACCGTGAAATCAAAGTCAGGGTGGTAAACAGAAACCGATTCAGGAAAAGCTTTCTTGTACCATTCAAGTCCTTTAGCTACATCTGGGACATGAATAAGAACCGCTGATGGATTCATAATTTTTCTCCAACCACATAACTCCAGCTAAAGTGGTGAGCAACGAAATACGATGTTTCCGCATACCACCTTAACCACTAAAACCAACGCATAGTAAAAATGCCACGTGATGCGAATGATCTTCACCCGATAAAATGGACACCCTATCTTCTGTAACCCGTCATGACTTCATATTCATGCGGGCTTCGATATCCAAGACTTGAGTGCAGTCTATAACGGTTATAAAAATGCTGGATATAACCGACAAGTTTATCTCTAAGCTGCTTCTCGCTTTTAAAGCTATTTTTCCTAATTATGTCGCCTTTGAGCGTATGGAAGAACGACTCCACCTCTGCATTATCAGTACAATGACCTGGGCGATTCATGCTTGGGACAATTCCATTTTTTGATAGTAAAGCTTGAACTTCGTGGGCTCGATATTCAGAGCCTCTGTCAGTATGAAATAACAGGCGCTCTTGTGGCTTTCGATTTCTAATGGCCATTCTCAGCGAACTCATCGTTAGTTGTGTACTCTTCTTACTACCAAGCGACCAACCGACGACTTTGCGCGAGTAAAGATCAATAACGACCGCTAGATACATCCAACGTTTGCCTTGCCTAATATACGTTAGATCTCCAGACCACTGTTGATTAACTGCCGTTGGTTTTGGTGTGTCTTTTTTAATATTCTTAATCGATTGATAGAACCGATGTAGCTTGGCCATTTTCATGTAAATGCGATAACTTCGTGCTCTTAGCCCTTGCTCTCTCATGATCCGAGCCACACGCTTTCGGCTAACCAAAACTCCTTGGCGCCTCAGTTCCGCATGAACTCGCGGGCTGCCGTAAGTCTCTCGACTCTGGGTAAACACTTTAATTATACGCTTCTTCAAAGACTGCTCTTCTTGAGCATAGCGACTTGGCTCTCTGCTAAGCCATGCGTAGTAACCCGACTTAGAAACAGATAGAAAACGGCACATCAATACAATGGAATAACGTGTTTTGTAATGGGCTATGAATCGGAATTTTGTCGATTTTCTTGGGCAACGAATCGTTGCCACTTTTTTAGCAAGTCATTCTCGAGCTTAAGTTGTTCGTTCTGACGTTCGAGCTCTGCAATCCGACTAGACTCAGTTTTCTGGCTCGGGATCTGAGTCCTTTTCTTACGTTTATCTTCCATAATAACCCCTTCTCTATAGTCCTTTCGCCATTTAGAAAGCATATAAGGGTGAATATCTAATGATAGCGCCACGCTTTTAACTGTAGCTCCTTCTCGAAGCGAAAGTCGGACAGCAGTTACCTTAAATTCCGTAAGATATTGTTGAGTTTTTTTACCTGATTTATAAGCTGGCATAATCACCTCCAATTACAATTGAAGGTGTCCATTAGATCGGGTCAACTACAGAATCCCTCTTAAAGCGATTGTTAGAAATCAAACTCGTCGATGAGATGACGAGACTTACGACTACGAGCACCTATATATCTAATTGCTTTTTCAAATGAACGGATTGAATCAATAACTCTGCTTAACTCTGGATGAGATTCAAGTTCTGGGTCCAACTCCGACATTAATTCTTTTGTTTGATAATACCCTGCAACAACGTCTGCTATAGCAGGATGGTTGAATTGGGATTTTCTATCCGACGTAGCATTAGATCTTTCTAATGCATGATTTATATAATCTACTGGCAAAATTTCTTCTGGACTACGCAGGATCATTTGATTACTTCGCGATAATTGGAGAATTTCCTCTAATATTTTTTCTGTCGGATTTTCCGGTTCATCTTTTTTAGCAACTTTACCGGTTGAAGCTTGAGGTATCTTGTTTAACTCATCTTCGAGTGATGGCCACCAAACTGAAAAGCCTTTTTCAAGACGAGCTTCATCTATACTGTCTTTTCCACATGCATCATTAATAGATTTTAGAAGCTTAAATACATCTTCTCTTTCAATAACCGTGGATTGAAATTGTAGGATAGGACCCGAAATCTCTGAACGCTTAATTCTAAAAAGAACGGGGCAGACCTTACTCTTATCAACACTTTTTCCAAGAGCCCCCGCTTCAAAATTAAGCCATGGCGCATCTAGGTTCTGTTTTGTAACACACAATATTCCGAAAGCAGATTCATCCAATTCACCAGCAATGTCTGACGCCCACCGAGTACCTTTATCAATATCTTCTGATGACACATACGGGTCTATGGACTGCACCACCGAAGGTAGCCACTCACGAAGAGCCAAAGCTACCTTATGACTCTCATCTCCTGACCAACTAATAAAAACTTTCAATATTTACTCCTATTATAATTTTGATTTCTAACGCCGCATTAAGTGGTGAACAACGCGACCACCCAAGCTTAAACGTTGCCATATTTAGCACTGAAGCTGACCTAAGCTGAAATTGCCAAGCGTTGATAATCCGTCTTAAATGCTTTGTATGGCAGATTTTTTGATTAACCTATGCTCAAGTTTTCCATAAGCTCCTATTAGTATCTGTTCCGGAATACCTTCACCGATATTATCAAAGAAAGAATATCCCTCGAGTTCTAGTTCACTAGCCAACTCAATTGCATATTGTTTTTCTTGAACTGTTAAATAGTTTGATATCGCCATAAACAACTGCTCTTGTGGAACTAGAGTTCCAAAGTCAGAAGCAGAAGAAATACTATGCCGCCTCAACACATCTGTGATTTTTGTATTATTTATTAGGCTATTATGTAAACCAAAAGAGATGCCTGAGAATCGATGGATAGTCGACACAACAGAATCCTGATTTTCGGGATGTGGCGAAATTGTGTCTCTAATTGATAACTCAATTGATTCTAATCGCATGTTGAATTCTTGACTCATAGACTCATACTTATCAATTTTAACAGGCTCATTGGATTTTCTATTAAGATAGTTAGAATAGTACGAATCTTCTTGGAGCTCAGGTCTAAACCTAGTTTGCAACAAGAAAACAGCACCTAAAAATATAGGTACATTTAGAACAGCAGCGATAACAAGAATCACCGATTGCCAAGATTCACTTGGAAACGTTGATGCCGCAGCTAAGAAGCTACCATTTATCGAAAACAACCCAACCAACCATGCGCCAAGCAATTGAATTGGCTTGGTAATTTTTTCTGGGTTAATACTTTTTTCTTTCAATTTATCCACCAATGTTAATAAAAGATGCCTAACGCCCTGTTGAGGTGTGAGCAACGCAATACCGATGCCGCAGCAGACCACCTTAATCACTTAAACCAACGCATACTAAAAATGCCACGCGTTGCGAATCATTCTTAAACAACTTGTTATGACTTAGGACTTGATAGGTACTCTGAAGCAACCCAGCCTTTTACACCATTGCCTTCCACTAATGCCCAACTACTATTAGTTTTCAAGACCACAACCTCATCACCAGCTACTAATTGGTTGATAACCTTTGAGTTTAGGGTTGCCTCTGCACGCACACGTAAACTTTTGGCCTCTACCGTACTCACAGATACAGTAGGTTCCGAGGGAGAACTAAAAAAGTTCACCGCTAAGAAGAATGTAACGATAACGGCTAACACCTTACCGAAGAGGGAACCTCCATTTTCGGTTTGTGAGCTGCGCTCATTAAAACTGTTACTCTCGGATAAATTCTGACTATATGAAAGCCCAGAACCTGGAAGTCCGACTGTTGCTTTCACACCCTTTTTACCAATATTTACAGTAGCGCCTGACTTGCCGATAGAGGTACTAACACCGCTTTTGCTAAGATTGACATGAAGTCCTGGTGCAATTTTTATACGTTTACGAAATTTAAATCCCATGATTTTCCTAGACTACCTAACCAGAAATATTGTGTGAGTCATAACAGCTATATTAGACAGAATAATTCTGCATTTTGTCGCTGAAACAATTCTGTCTAGTAATCTAAACTGTTCGAGCTCAGTCTAACAACCGCATTAATAACAGAACTTTACCTGCTTACTTCTGTATCAAACATGACAAAAAGCAGAAAAATTCCATATAGTCTCCGCAAAATGTAGAAAGTGACTCAATGTGTGAGTTAGTCGTCATCTTCTTCGTTGATTTCTTCGCCACAGCCTAGGCATTTGGGTTCAATATCTGTAGGCAGCATGATGATTAAACCGCAGTGTGGACAGAGGTCGCCTTGGTTATACATGGTCACTCCTAAGCAGCGCTGAATTCGCCAGCGTATGATACAAGACCGGTTTTCTTGCGTTGGCTAACTTAGACATCAACTTACCTCTACCTAAAAATTACAGAACGACATACCAGATCGTGAGATGATATGTGAAACTTGTCGTTTAATCAATCGGTATCGCACACTTAAAAATAAAAACGCCGACGTGATTGTCGGCGCTTAACTTTAGGTATTAATAGGTTGGAGGTAGTCAGTTACTTCGCCATGGTACTCAAAAACTCGGCTTCGAACTCTTCATCGGCTTCTCGGGTTAGACATTCCACCAGCCAATCGATGCTTTGATGGTCGAGCTTACCGTTCACCACGAAGGCCTGCTTTACACCTGACTGACCCAGCTTGGCAGAACCGTAGTTCTTGAATGATTTATTGCCGTGGTAATGGAGTGATTTGATCGCCTCCGTGTTAGGTTCTGGTAAAGCATCGAGGGTGTTGGCAAGCTGAATCACCAGCTCCATTGGGTTCTTCGATGATGAAATACGATACAGAAAACCGCCCTCCACTCTTTGGCGAACCCAGTAATCAAAGCCGCTGCAATCCATCACCTTGTCGCTGACCAGTGCGGCTTCACTGCGATAACCACACGGCTCTACCACCACAGGGGTGTGTTTGAATTCTGGCTGTCCAGAGGCCGCATCGGTATGAGGCAAGATCAGGTCGCATGGTTTACTGTCTTTAGCAGTCGGAGCATTCCAGTGGATAGGCATGAAGACTTGCTCGCGGCGCATCTCTTTGGTCACCACTAAGCGGGCTTGGCATTCGCCTTGTGCACTGCGCACTTTCACCACTGGATTAATAGTGGAGTGGTTGAAGGCATCTAGCCCAAACTCATCTAAGCCAAGCTCTGCAACCGTATCTGGGTGCATGGCGACAAACGGTTCTGGGGTGTGCTCACCTAAACCTGCGGCCAAGCCTGTGCGGCTCATGGTGTGCCATTGGTCTCGGATTCGACCTGTGTTCATGATAAGTGGGAATTCAAGGCTGGTGTCGGCAATGGGTTTGTCGTGTTCGACTGCAATAAACTGCGCTTTGCCAGATTCAGTAAAGAACTCGCCATCGGTGAACATGCGCTGCTCAATGATCTCTGGTTGATACTCAAGCACTGGCCATTGCTGTGGAGTAAGTTCGCCATAGCCTTTCTCATCCAGTTGCGTGAGTCCAATTAAGCATAAGTCACGCGCTTTGCCTGTTTCATTGCCGAGCACTGTCATCTCACAATACTCTTTGAAGATCTCGCCTTCGTGACGGTAATCAAACTGCTCTTTGAATCCCATTTTTTGCGCGACTTCTTTTAATATCCACCAATCAGGTTTGGCTTCCCCTGGGCTTGGTAATATACGGCGTTGGCGTGAGATTCGACGCTCAGAGTTAGTGACGGTGCCGGACTTTTCACTCCACCCTTGCGCAGGCAGCACCACATCAGCCAAGCGTGTGGTTTCAGTATCGGCAATACAATCCGACACCACCACAAACGGGCACTTCTCTAATGCGGTTTTGATTTTTTCGCTATCAGGCAAACTCACGACTGGGTTGGTTGCCATGATCCATACCGCTTTGATTTTTCCCTCATTCATCGCATCAAACAGGTCGATCGCTTTTAATCCCGCATGTGTGGCTAAGCTGTCGGTTTGCCAGAACTCGCTCACCGTTTGGTGTGATTGCGGATCACCAAACTCGAAGTGCGCTGCTAAGGTATTGGCTAGGCCGCCCACCTCTCGGCCGCCCATCGCGTTCGGCTGACCCGTTACAGAGAATGGCCCCATGCCCGGTTTACCAATTTTTCCGGTGGCTAAATGGCAGTTAATAATGGCATTCACCTTGTCACACCCTTGTGTGGATTGGTTTACACCTTGGGAATAGATGGTGAGCACCTTCTCGTTCGAAGCAAACAGTTTGTAGAACTGTTCAAGTTGTTGCTCAGTAAGCCCTGTTAGCTCGGGAACACTTTTATCGCCCCAGCCAGACTCGGTATAACGGTAATGAGTTGCAGAACGAATGGCTTCAGTAAAACCTTGGGTGTGATGTTCAATGTAGTCAGCATCGAGCTGGTCGTTATCATCTAAATAGGCGAGCAAACCATTGAACAGTGCCACATCTGAGCCGGATTCCAACGCCAAGTGGATATCTGCAATTTCACAAGTGTCGGTATAACGCGGGTCAATGACAATCACTTTTAATGCAGGGTTGGCTTGTTTGGCGGCTCTTAACCTTTGGAATAACACAGGGTGACACCAAGCGAGGTTTGAGCCAGTAATCACGACTAGATCGGCTTGCTCGAGGTCTTCATAACAGACAGGTACTGTGTCTGCGCCAAATGCTCGCTTATGCCCGACCACGGTTGAAGCCATACACAGACGAGAGTTACTGTCGATGTTACCGCTGCCGATAAAGCCTTTCGTCAGTTTGTTGGCAACGTAGTAGTCTTCCGTTAACAGTTGGCCAGAGACATAAAACGCCACGGAGTCAGGGCCAAACTCTTCTATGGTTTGATTGAATTTGTCTGCAACCAACTGAGTGGCACTGTTCCAATCCAGCTCTTGTTTTTGCTCATTCTGAATATGAGCAGGCTGTGTTAGGCGTCCTAAAGGCGTAACGGTATCACCAAGCGCAACCCCTTTAGTACATAGCTTTCCATAGTTTGATGGATGATCTTTATCACCACGCACTTCTAGTTTTCCTAACGATGTCGGTCTCGCTTCTATTCCACACCCTACACCACAATAAGCACAGGTTGATTTTATCCAGCCGCTGTTTGAATCGGTCATCCGTTTCTCGCTCAATTATCCATAATTGTAATAACTCAAACCAAGCAAATAGCACGCCACTTAACACCACTCGACAAAATTGAAATATTTTTATTTAAAAACAACAGCTTAATTAAATGCAAAATATCAACGCTGAACAAAATTGAACTTAACCAAGATAGAAACTTAATTTTTGCACCATCTTGCAGAAAGTTGCACCACAAACGCTCATTTATATAAATCTAACAAAAATTTTACATACCACTTTAGGGGTAATTACGTGCCACCCTAAATTTTTAAAACATTGAAATATATAAGTTAAATTTTATTTGAATGAACAACTCGCAATCTGGCACCCTCCTTGCTCCACTAAAAACCAAGACTTAGAAAAAACATTTTTGTTTTTCTTGATGATTATGAATTGAGTGGAATCTCAACCCGGTATTCATCTGCTAACGACTAGAAATTAGATGCTAGTGATGGTGACGCCGAGAATAAGGAATGGATTATGAGCAAGAAGAAAATCGTCGTTGTTGGTAACGGCATGGTTGGACACAAATTTATCGACAACATCCTGCAATCAGATAGTGATGAGTTTGATGTTATTACTTTCAGTGAAGAGCCAAGGTTGGCATACGACCGTGTTCAGTTGACCGCTTACTTCAAGCGCGGAAATGCTGATGATTTAGCATTAACCAGCGAAGAGTATTACCAAAGCAATGGCGTCAATTACCTTCTCAACGCGAGAGTCGCTCAACTGGATACTGAAAATAAGTGCGTTGTGACGGAATCGGGACATACCGAGAGTTATGACACATTGATTCTAGCGACCGGTTCATTCCCTTTTGTTCCCCCTATTCCCGGTAACGACCAAGAACACTGCCACGTTTATCGCACCATCGAAGATTTAGACGCCATTGAATTATCAAGCAAAGGCAGCAAATCTGGCGTGGTGATTGGTGGCGGCCTGCTTGGCTTAGAAGCCGCAAACGCAGTCAAAAACCTTGGCTTAGAAACCCATGTGGTTGAATTCGCGCCTCGCTTAATGGCCGTTCAATTAGATGACGGTGGCGGTGCGCTTTTACGCAGAAAAATTGAAGACCTTGGTGTGCAAGTTCACACCGAGAAGGCAACCTCTGAGATAGTTGCGGGTGAAAACGCTCGCTACAGAATGAACTTTGCAGACGGCACCCACCTTGAAACCGATATGATTGTGTTCTCTGCGGGTATTCGTCCTCAAGATGCCCTAGCTCGTAGCTCTGATATTGCCATTGGTGAACGTGGCGGCATCGTGATTAACGATCATTGCCAAACCAACATCGACAATGTGTATGCGATTGGTGAATGTGCCCTTTGGGACAACAAGATCTTCGGCTTAGTGGCGCCTGGCTATTCAATGGCGAAAGTCGCCGCAGCGCATATCATCTCTGATGGAGCGAGCGACACTTCGTTTACTGGTGCCGACATGAGCACCAAGCTCAAACTACTTGGTGTTGATGTAGCAAGTATTGGTGAAGTACACGGCCAAACAGAAGGCGCTCAATCGTATACTTATAACGACGAAATTGAGCAAGTTTATAAGCGCCTTATCATCTCAGCGGACGGTAAAAAGATTGTCGGTGCGGTATTGGTGGGTGACGCCGAAGCTTACGGGTCACTACTTCAAATCAAACAAAATGATATGCCTCTTCCTGAAAATCCATCCGTGCTTATTCTGCCAAACCTCGCGGACGATTCTGGCTCAGCAATGGGCGTTGAAGCTCTGCCTGATAGCGCCGTGATTTGTTCATGTTTTGATGTGACCAAAGGCGATATCAAGGACGCCGTATCTGCTGGCTGCACCACCATGGCTGCATTAAAAGAAACAACCAATGCTTCAACAGGTTGTGGTGGTTGTTCTGCGCTTGCTAAACAAGTTTTAGACAGTGAACTAAGCAACCTTGGTGTGGAAGTCTCTAACGATATCTGTGAGCACTTTGCGTATTCTCGTCAAGAACTTACCGACATTATCCGCGTCAACAAAATCAAGACATTCGATGAGCTATTGGATTCTCATGGCAATGGATTGGGCTGTACCGTGTGTAAACCGGCTGTTGGTTCTATTCTGGCTTCTTACTGGAATGATTACATCCTCGAAGATCAACACATCGAACTGCAAGACACCAACGATATCTACCTCGGCAACATGCAAAAAGACGGCACTTATTCAGTTGTGCCACGTATTGCAGGCGGGGAAATCACCCCTGACAAATTGATCGTGCTTGGCGAAGTCGCGAAAGAGTTCGACCTTTACACCAAAATCACCGGTGGTCAGCGTGTCGATTTGTTTGGTGCACAGCTTAACGAACTGCCTATCATCTGGAAAAAGCTGATTGACGCAGGTTTCGAAACAGGCCACGCCTACGGTAAGTCGGTTCGTACTGTTAAGTCGTGTGTGGGTAGCACTTGGTGCCGATACGGTATCGACGACAGCGTAGGCTTAGCGATTCGACTAGAGAACCGCTACAAAGGGCTGCGCTCGCCACATAAAACCAAGTTTGCAGTTTCTGGCTGTACTCGTGAATGTGCAGAAGCGCAATCGAAAGACTTCGGCATTATCGCAAGCGACAAAGGTTGGAACCTCTACATCTGTGGTAACGGCGGTATGCGCCCTCGCCATGGTGACCTTTTCGCTACCGACCTTGATGAAACCACCCTTCTGCAATACATAGACCGCATTCTGATGTTCTACACACGTACCGCAGATCGCCTACAACGTACATCAGTATGGATGGAAAACCTTGAAGGCGGCATTGAATACCTCAAACAAGTCGTGATTGAAGACAAGCTCAATGTTGTTGAAGAACTTGAAGCAGATATCGCCCTCAATATCGAAAAATATCAGTGTGAGTGGAAAACCACCATCGAAAACCCTGAAAAGATGAAACGCTTCCAGCACTACATCAACAGCGAAGAGATGGACACTAGCCTTTCATTCATCAAAGAACGAGAGCAGCGTTTCCCTAAGCCGAGCTTGAGCGATTCATCTGAGAAAGTTCGAAATGAAGCCCTCACCAATTCTGAACAAATTGAAGTTACCGAAGTGTCGTAGATGCCTTTCGTCTGTCATCGCAACTACGCCACTTAACCGAATAATGATTATAAAGCTCATCTTTTGACTAGGAGAAAGTCATGAAAAATTGGACAACCGTATGCAGCACTAGAGATTTAACCCCAAATGGTGGCATTTGCGCCAAAGTTGAAGATAACCAAGTGGCTATCTTTTACTGCAAGCGCAGCGACACGCTTTATGGGCTCTCTAATTACGACCCTATCGGCAAAGCGAATGTGATGTCACGTGGTATCATTGGTTCATTAAGCGGTGAGCCTTACGTAGCTTCGCCCTTATACAAGCAGCATTACCACTTAGAAACTGGCGCATGCCTTGAACAACCCGAACTCAAGCTCGTTAAATTTGAAGTTCGCAAGCAAGGTGAACACGTACAAGTTCTCGCACCGCTTGCTATCGCCAGTTAACTAATCGCCGACATCATCATATAAACGCTTTATCAGCGTAAGCAATTTCGGTACAGGGTTTAGCCACATTAATGCGTTCGAATTTCGGAAGTAACGCACGAGCTAAAGCCGGGTAATTTTCCAGATTTAAAGGATTTAAACCATGGATAACACAAAATTTTCGCTGCTTTCATTTAAGGGTAAGATGAAAACCTTACACCTAAGCTGGATGGCCTTTTTTATCACCTTTGTTGTGTGGTTCAACTTTGCCCCACTACTGCAAATGGTAAAAACTTCGCTCGGTCTTTCTACTGAAGAGATCAAAACACTGCTTATTCTCAACGTTGCATTGACCATTCCGGCGCGTGTCGCAGTGGGTATGTTAACCGACAGATACGGCCCAAGATTGGTCTACTCTTCGCTACTCGCAATCTGTTCAATCCCTTGTTTTATGTTTGCGATGGCAGACTCTTTCATTCAAGCGGCTATTGCACGTTTCCTATTAGGTTTCATTGGCGCAGGCTTTGTTGTTGGTATTCGCCTTGTGTCTGAGTGGTTCCCACACAATGAACTGGGTACAGCAGAAGGTATTTACGGCGGTTGGGGTAACTTCGGTTCAGCAGCGGCAGCATTCACGCTTCCAACTCTCGCTCTAGCATTTGGTGGCGAAGATGGTTGGCGTTATGCGGTCGGTATTACTGGCCTTATGAGCTTAGCGTTCTCGTTTGTCTTCTACAAAAACGTAACGGATACACCAAAAGGTTCTACTTACTTCAAGCCTGCTCAAGTAACAGCAATGGAAGTGACATCAAAGGGTGACTTTTTCTTCCTACTTATTATGAAGATCCCGATGTATGCCGCTCTTGCACTACTGACATGGAAACTATCGCCAACCAACATCAACATGCTGTCTGACATGGCGGTTTACTCTGTGTATGCAGGTTTAGCTGCGCTTTACGTGTACGAAGTGTCGCAAGTTTGGAAAGTGAACAAAAACGTATTTAAAGAAGAGGTGCCAGAGATTCACAGATACAAATTCAAGCAAGTTGCTGTGTTGAACGTATTGTACTTCGCGACATTTGGTTCTGAACTGGCTGTTGTTTCTATGCTGCCACTGTTCTTCTCTGATACCTTTGAATTAACACCGGTTCTTGCAGGTATGGTTGCATCGGCTTATGCCTTTATGAACCTAATGTCTCGCCCAGGTGGTGGTTGGATTTCAGACAAATTCGGTCGTAAACCAACACTGCTTATTCTAACGATTGGTCTTGCTGTAGGTTACTTCGCAATGGGTCAAGTCGACAGCACATGGCCTGTATGGCTAGCGGTTGTCGCAGCGATGGCGTGTTCTTTCTTCGTGCAAGCGGGTGAAGGTGCAGTATTCGCAACAGTTCCTCTAATCAAGCGTCGTATGACAGGTCAAATTGCAGGTATGACTGGCGCTTACGGTAACGTGGGTGCTGTGGTTTACCTAACTGTGCTTTCATTCGTAAGTTACCAAACGTTCTTCTTAGTGATTGCTGCAACAGCGGTACTTGGCTTTGTAACTCTACTGTTCATGGAAGAGCCTAACGGTCAAATCGCCGAAGTGAACGACGATGGCAGTGTCACGCTGATTAATGTTTCAAACTAGTCTCAGTACTATGAAGCATTGATATTATTGAATCGGGAGAAGCACCTTAGCAGATACATCAAAGCTAGGTGCTTCGTTCAAAGGCTCTAAGTTCACTAGAGCTTTTGTTCTTTCTCAGATGTGCTCTCAAGCAGATGAGAAAACGGCCAGTTAAGAAGACGACAGTTAAGAAGAAGACCAGTTATGACAATTTCATTCAGCCAAGGACAAGTCACCACGCCAGAGTCAAACAACCAAATGACGCTGAAGTTTGGTGGTTACTCAAATAAAGGCATTCGTGATGAAAACCAAGATGCCATAATTGTAAAACACCCAAAAACTCGCGCTGAGCAAGAGTTAAAAGGCAGTGTTGCCTGCATAGCCGATGGTGCCAGTTGCAGTGAACATGGCCAAAAAGCCAGCCACACCAGCGTGATGCAGTTTATTGATGACTACTACGCCACTCCAAAAAGCTGGAGCATTCAGCGCTCGGCGCAAAAGGTCTTAACCTCGCTCAATTCTTGGCTCTTCAACACGTCTGTTTCTAATATTCACCCCGCACAACAAGTGAACCACAATGCCCTAGTTTCGACTTTTAGCAGCGTCATTCTAAAATCCAACACCGCGCATATATTCCACGTTGGCGACAGTCGCATTTACTTACTAAGAGATGGAGAATTACGCCAACTGACCCGCGACCACACCCGTAAAAATATGGGGCAAAAGCATTATCTAACACGCGCCTTAGGCATGGATAACCAACTCAACGTTGACTATCAAACGCTTCCTATTAAGAAAGACGACTGCTTCATCCTAACATCTGACGGCGTACACGAGTTTGTCTCGCCTAACACATTCAAGGATCACATCGACAAACCCGGAGCGGATTTTGAATACGCTGCACAAACGATCTGCAATGCCGCTTTAGGCTACAATAGTTCCGATAACGTGAGCTGCTTGATTGTGCAAGTCAGTCACCTTCCTAAACCATCACTTATTGAATTCCATGAAAAGCTTGCCAAGCGCGCTATCCCACCCGCTTTAAAGCTTGGGCAAAGCATCGACAACTATATGGTACTCGAGGTGTTGTATGCAGGGTCAAGAAGCCATGTATACCGTGTGATGCAGAAAGAGACACAAACCGAATTCGTCTTGAAAGTACCGTCGGTTCAATACCACGATAACCTAGCACAATTGAGCACCTTTTTTAACGAACAATGGGCAGGGATCCTGCTGAACAACAAGAAAGTAATGAAGGTCTACCCGACGCCAGAACACTCGCAATTCCTATATCAAATCTGCGAATGGGTAGAAGGCATCACGCTGAGACAGTGGATGTACGACAATCCAAAACCTTCACTCAAACAGGTGCGCGATATACTCGATAAAATCACACAAGGTATCCGAGTGCTACAACGTGCAGATATGGTACACAGAGACTTAAAACCTGAAAACATCATGATTCAACGCGATGGCGAGATTAAAATCATCGACCTTGGGGCTGTGTTAGTAAGAGGTATTGAAGAAGGAAGTAAATCAGAGCAAGACTCGGTGCCGTTGGGGGCCGTTAATTACATTGCACCGGAAACCATAAAGCACAATACCGCGACCACAAGTTCGGATCTGTTCTCTATCGCGGTCATCGGGTATGAAATGCTCACAGGCGAACTGCCCTATCCTGAGATGTCTGCACAATCGCTCAAGCAATCTCGTCACCATCAATGGGAATACCAATCGCTGACACAAAAACGTACTGACATACCAGCTTGGGTCGATTTGGTTTTGCAAAAAGCCTGTGCCGAATCGCCAAACGAACGTCATCAAGTATTGGGAGATTTTGTGGCCGACCTTTACACACCTAACCAAAGCTTGGTGAAAAGCAAAGCCAACCAACCTTTGATAAACCGAAATCCAATCCAGTTTTGGAAAGTGTTGGCTTTGTTGCTCGGCATTGTTGCGGTCGTAGAACTGGGTTTATTGTTAAACCCAAGCTAGATACGTTTACGAATTAGCCTAATCTAACCTAGCTTAATCTAAACAAAACGAGTCTAGTCTCGTATAAACTAATGGCACTTAGCCTCGTCTAACTAAGCTTCTTGGCACTAACTCAATACCCGCTTGGTAACGTTTAGCTGAAGCATTCAAAGCAAGAGCAAAGGCACTATCCGCAATCACTTCAAACTGTTGCGGAAGTGAATGGACCTTAAAAGGCAAGAAATCGAGCAGTCGGTTATCACCAAAAGTCGCCAACTTCACTTGATTAACTAATTCTGGTTTTTCAACCATCACATCCAGTACACCTTCTAGCAAGGTGTAAGACATAGTGACAATCGCATCAGGAACCGTGCCTTTAGCAATCCACTCTTCAAAAACCGCACGCCCAGACTCTCTGTCAAAGTGTTCACCATAGCCCACAATTGTAGGTTTGCTTTCTGAGAGTCCAACCTGCTGAGCATACGCTTTGTTGGCTGCTTCAAAACCCAGTTGGCGTTCACGTGAGATATTTAGGTCTGGCAATGCACCTATCAAGCCAACGCTATGAATACTTTCATCGAGAATCGAATGGGTCAGCTCAAACGCAGCTTCGAAGTCTTCACTGATCACGCAAGCAAAGTGTTCGTCATCCAACGGACGGTCAATCGCGATCACAGGTGTACCTGAATTTTGCAGCTTCAAGTAGAACTCGTTGGCGTCTGGCATTGAACTGGCAACCAGCAAGGCATCTATACGACGGCTCACCAAAGCTTCAGCCACCTTTCGCTCAGTTTCAGCATCATCATCAGAACAACCAATCAGTATTTGATAGCCCACTTTACGTGAGTTCTGCTCTATCAATTTTGCTAAACGCGCGTAACTGCTGTTTTCCAGATCAGGAATAATCAAACCAAATGAACGGCTATTGCCAGCACGCAATGACGAAGCAGCATGGTCTGGTCGGTAGTTATACTCTTCCACCACTGCCATGACTTTCTGCTGAGTCTTTTCACTGATTCTGTATTTCTGCGCCTTGCCGTTGATGACATAACTGGCTGTGGTTTTCGATACTCCAGCCAGTTTAGCAATTTCATCAAGTGTCATATGGGTAACCTGTATTTTGTGCGTAGGATCATATAACCAATGATCTGATCCTCGGATTAGTTGAATTATATGCTGAATCGATTCAGTATAAAAGCTGAAAGGATTCAGCAAAATCTGAAAAGTGACATCAATCATCCTTTTGAATGGATTGAGCGTCATTTGTTGTGATTCAACTTCTCGTTATTAACGAAACTGAAATTACGACACGCAGCAAAACTATTTTGAAAACCAAAATCGGCTTTGCTGAATTTTTTTACACTAAATGCTGAACCGATTCAGCCAAGGTAAAACAAAGAGCAAAGCAACGAGTTAAACTCCATAAATCTTGCTCTAGACTGAATCGTAGCGATACACAAATTCTCAAGCGATACGCTAAAGAGGCACCATGCTTAAATTATCAAAATCTGACATCACTCTTGGTCAAACGGCCGATGACAAATTCAAAGCTATCCAGAACATTGCTGGCGACCTAACCGCGAAAGGCTTAGTGGATTCTGGCTACGTTGAAGGAATGCTGAACCGTGAAAACCAGAACTCTACGTTCCTAGGTAACGGCATCGCGATTCCTCACGGTACCACTGACACACGTGGCCTAGTAAAAGAGACAGGCGTAGCTGTTCACCACTTCCCTGAAGGCATTGATTGGGCAGACGGCAACCGTGTTTACGTAGCAATTGGTATTGCAGCTAAATCTGACGAGCACTTAGGCATTCTTAAGCAGCTAACGAAAGTGCTAGCGGCTGACGGTGTTGAAGAGAAATTAAAGCAAGCGAAATCAGAAGACGAAATCATCGCCCTACTCAATGGCGAAGTTCAACTAGAAGCCGACCTAGACGCTTCTTTAGTTCAACTGCTGTTCCCTGCGAGCGACATGGTTCAAATGTCTGCCGTTGCGGGCGGCCTACTTAAGAACACAGGTTGCACAGACAACGCATTCGTTGCTGACCTAGTAACAAAAACACCGACTCACCTAGGCCAAGGCCTGTGGTTGTTGGGTAGCGACAAAGGCGTAACTCGCACTGGCGTATCGTTCGTTTCAACGGCAAACCACTGTGAGTACGAAGGCACGCCAGTGAAAGCATTAGTCGCATTCGCCGCTTGTAACAGCGCGCACCAATCTATTTTAGCGAACCTAAGCAAAATGGTTTTCGAAGGTAAACAGCAACAACTGTTAACGGCTGATATTGCGCAAGTGATTGGTCTTCTAAAAGGTGAAGCGGTTTCTGCAGCTTCTCAAGATGATGACAACTGCGCAGTATTCAAAATCAAAAACGCACACGGCCTACACGCTCGTCCAGGTGCAATGCTGGTTGCTGAAGCGAAGAAATTCGAATCAA
Organism: Vibrio sp. L5-1; assembly: GCF_021728315.1. Lineage (NCBI taxonomy): Bacteria > Pseudomonadati > Pseudomonadota > Gammaproteobacteria > Vibrionales > Vibrionaceae > Vibrio > Vibrio sp. L5-1. Next base: position 49,235 of record NZ_JAKKCQ010000008.1, read on the forward strand.
CGATCCGCGTTTCAAACCTAGATGGTGACGGAAAAGAAGTGAACGCGAAAAGCTTGATGAAAGTAATCGCGCTTGGCGTTAAACACGGCCACCAGCTTCAGTTTGTTGCTGAAGGTGATGACGCAGCACAAGCACTTGAATCGATTGGCAAAGCTATCGCTTCAGGCCTTGGCGAAGGTTAAGGAATCGATATGTCTGATAAACAAATCAAAGCCGTTACCGTTACGCTAAACCCTGCTCTCGACCTAACTGGCGCTATCGACGCACTTAACGTGGGTTCAGTGAGCCTAGTTAACAAAGGCTCTCTACATGCGGCAGGCAAAGGCGTAAACGTAGCAAAAGTACTTTCAGAGCTTGGCGCTAAAGTGACCGTGACAGGCTTCCTTGGTCGCAATAACGAAGAAGCATTCTGCCAACTGTTCGAACAGATGGGCGCAACTGACCGCTTCATTCGTGTCGACGGCGCGACTCGTATCAACGTAAAACTGGTAGAGAACTCAGGCCAAGTTAGCGACATCAACTTCCCAGGTGTTCCTGTTGATGCTGACGTAGTTAAAGCTTTTGAAGAAACCTTATTAGAGCTTGCTGAAACACACGATTACTTCGTGATTGCAGGCAGCTTGCCACAAGGCGTATCGCCAGAGCTTTGCGCTTCTTGGGTACAACGCTTGCGTGACCTAGGTAAAAAGGTGTTGTTCGACAGCAGCCGTGACGCACTAAAAGCCGGTATCAATGCACAACCTTGGTTGATTAAACCAAACGATGAAGAGCTTTCTCAGCTATTCAACGCAGAACTGACAACACGTGACCAATGCCAACACGCAGGCCAAGCCCTGAGTGAAAAAGGCATCGATAACATCGTGGTATCACTTGGCGCAGAAGGCGTGATGTGGCTAAACCAAGGTGAATGGCTACATGCTCAACCGCCGCGTATGCAAGTGGTGAGCACGGTAGGCGCAGGTGACACATTGGTTGCTGGCCTATGTTGGGGTCACATGCAACAGATGCCAAAACCAGAACTTATTAAATTCGCAACCGCCCTATCTGCTCTAGCAGTTTCACAGGTAGGTGTGGGCATCACCAGCCAACAAGAGCTGGATTCAGTACTACAAAATATCCAATTACAGTCGCTTAGTGCTCCAACTAGCCAGTTAGACACAAGCAAATAGGACAAAAGGTTTATTATGAATATTACCATTATCACAGCTTGCCCGAGTGGCGTAGCAAACAGCATCATCGCCGCAGGCTTGTTAGAGCAAGCGACGAAAGCACTGGGTTGGAACGCCGCTATTGAATGTCAATCAAGCGTGCTACCTGACTCAACCGTATCGCAAGACACTATCGACAGCAGCGACGTTGTGGTTATCGCAGCCAACACAAACGTTGATAAAGCGCGCTTTGTCGGCAAAAAAGTGTACCAAGCGGCTATCTCTGAATGCACTGCAGATGCAAAAGCATTTCTAGAGAAAGCGGTAGCAGAAGCAACAGTATTAGACGCTTCTCAAGTTGAAAGCACTGTTGAAGTGACCGGTACCTCTCCAAACTCTTCTACAACAGCAAGTACAGGCAGCAAAAAGATCGTAGCGATTACAGCTTGTCCGACTGGTGTTGCACACACCTTTATGGCAGCTGAAGCGCTTGAAGCAGAAGGCAAACGCCTAGGTCACCAAATTAAAGTGGAAACTCGCGGCTCTGTAGGTGCGAAGAACCAACTGACAGACCAAGAAATCGCCGATGCTGATCTTGTTATCATCGCGGCAGACATCGACGTTCCTCTTGATCGTTTTAACGGCAAAGCGCTATACAAAACGACAACGGGTCCTGCGCTTAAGAAAACAAAGCAAGAGATGGAAAAAGCGTTCGCAGAAGCTAAACCATACCAACACACAGCATCTTCTAATTCAGCGCCTGCTGACGAGAAGAAAGGCGTGTACAAGCACCTAATGACTGGTGTTTCTCACATGCTTCCAGTAGTTGTTGCAGGTGGTTTGATCATCGCACTCTCTTTCGTATTCGGTATCGAAGCGTTTAAAGAAGAAGGCACACTAGCAGCAGCACTGATGACTATCGGTGGTGGTTCTGCATTCGCTCTAATGATTCCTGTTCTTGCTGGTTTCATTGCATTCTCAATTGCTGACCGTCCGGGTCTGGCTCCAGGTCTAATCGGTGGTATGTTGGCTAGCTCAACGGGTGCAGGTTTCCTAGGTGGTATCGCAGCGGGTTTCATTGCCGGTTACGCAGCGAAATTCATTGCCGACAAGGTTCAACTTCCACAATCCATGGAAGCCCTCAAGCCAATCCTGATCATTCCGTTTATCGCGAGTTTGTTCACTGGTCTTGTGATGGTTTACATCGTAGGTGGCCCTGTTTCTGGCGTGATGAGCGCAATGACCACTTTCCTAAACAACATGGGAACGTCTAACGCGATTCTTCTGGGTGTGATTCTAGGCGCTATGATGTGTTTCGACCTTGGTGGTCCAGTAAACAAAGCCGCTTACACATTTGGTGTTGGTCTACTGGCTTCGCAAACTTACGCACCAATGGCAGCAATCATGGCAGCAGGTATGGTTCCAGCTCTAGGTATGGGCCTTGCAACTTTCCTAGTGAAAGACAAGTTTGAAGCAGGCGAGCGTGAAGCAGGTAAAGCATCATTCGTTCTTGGCCTATGTTTCATCTCTGAAGGTGCAATCCCATTCGCAGCGAAAGATCCGATGCGTGTTATCCCAGCTTGTATGGCAGGTGGTGCACTAACTGGCGCACTATCAATGATGTTTGGCGCACAACTAATGGCTCCACACGGCGGCTTGTTCGTACTACTGATTCCTGGTGCTATCTCTCCAGTGCTTATGTACCTAGTGGCAATTGCAGCAGGTACGGCAGTAACAGGCTTTGGTTACGCAGCTCTTAAAAAGATGAGCAGCGATAAAGTGGAAGCCCAAGCTTAATCCCCCAAGCTCTTTAATTTAGAGCGCTTCTGATGCACTGATAATTTCAATGCAACAAATAAAACAAAGGCTCCTCATTTGAGGAGCCTTTTTTAATGAATCACCAATACTCTCTGACCAAAACAATCCCCACGGTTACCTTTTGTTTACCTCAACTCCTTTACTGTCGCTGATAAGAAAAATGACACACAAGGAATGAGCATGAAATTACTCGCTTCACTACTCACAACAGTCGGCATTACTGGCGCTGTCTGGGGGGCACTCCATATTCAGCCTGCGATTGCGTATGCATCAACTGAGCAACCAATCACTGAGTTAACAACGAACAAGTCCTCAATAAGTAAACCGCCAACAAATAAGTCCGTAGAGGTCAAACAACAGGCGACTGCAAACACGACTTATCTGCAGGGTTTAAGCAAGACAATTGCATTAGAGGATGTTCCAGAGTTGTGGGTGGACTTCTATCAGAACCTCGAATCCAATGACAAAGCAGTAACTAAACACCAGAAACAGCAACAGAAAGTCATCGTGATCTATCAAGACATCAGATCTGATTTCAGCGAAGCAACAATCACGATTGGCTTCCCTACTCAGCAATCAAAATCAAATAAAAACAAACCCTTAATTAAGGTTCCAAGCAAAGCCAAAGGCACCCTTCTGCTAGGTAAAGGCGAGCATGCTGAACAGGTACTAGCACATGCTTGGGAAGGTATCGCGATTCTAAAAGAAGTGGATATGGTTATAGAACATCACCAGCTGAATCAGCATGGGTTGCCAGATTCTAGTGAGTTATACGTCTATTATAAGAACAACCAGTAAAGGATTTAGTTATGGATTTCACTATGGATAGCATTGGGAATTTTCTCTCTCAAACATTCACAGAAACGAGCATCATCCTTACCGAGACTTGGGTAGATGACAACTTTCTATTGCTTGCTCTGGCTCTATTTATCTTTGAGCTTATCCGCTATGCCTTTAAGAAAAAGCTCAGCTGGAATATGCTGGGGGACAGCGCGACCAACTTAGTCACCTTGTTCTTCTTATTGGTTACCGTTTTCTTTGTCGGGTTAGCCTATGTTGGCGCGTTTGTTTACGCTTACGAGAACTTCAGCCTGACTCAATTACCAATATCTGGTTGGACAATTCTTGGTTGCTTGATCTTGGCCGATCTCGCGTACTACTGGGAGCATAGGTTCTTGCACAGCAACGGGTTAGCATGGGGAACGCACTCGGTTCACCATAGCTCGCCTTACTTCAATATCTCGGTCGCTTACCGCTTTGGGCCTTTAGATTGGTTCTTCCCGTTCTTCTTTCACTTACCGTTAATTCTGCTCGGCTTTAATCCGTTTGTGGTGCTGATGTGTGAAACCTTTGTGCAGCTTTATCAAACACTGCTGCACACTGAAACCGTTAAGCGCCTACCCCGCCCTGTTGAAGCGGTGTTTAACACACCTTCACACCATAGAGTGCATCACGCGACCAACAAGCAGTATCTTGACAAGAACTATGCAGGCATCTTTATCATTTGGGATCGTATGTTCGGCACCTTCGCCAAAGAAGAGGAAGAAGTCAGATATGGCGTGTTCCCGAGAATCAACTCTGTGAATCCATTTAAGGTATATTTCCACGGCTACGTTAAACTGTGCCAACAGTTATGGCACGCGCCAAATTGGAACTACCGACTACAACTTCTTATTCAACCGCCTATCTGGGCTTGGAAAAGAGAACGAGAAACAAAGTAAGGACACTTATGAGTATTAACGCCCTGCTGATTGAAGACGACAGTGACTTGGCAGAAGCCATTGCAGACTATATGGAACTCGACGGTTTCGAATTCGATTTTGCTTACAATGGCAGTACTGGGCTCAATCTTGCGCTAGAGGGGAGTTATGACATCATCTTAACGGACATCAACATGCCTAAAATGGATGGGCTTGATGTCTGTCAATCTCTTCGCCAGCAAGGTGTCACGACACCTATCCTTATGTTAACGGCAAGGGACACATTACAAGACAAAATCGCCGGGTTCGAGGTAGGTTCAGATGATTATCTAGTGAAGCCTTTTGCAATGGAAGAGCTAAAAGTAAGGCTCATGGCGCTAGTGCGTCGTTCCCAAGGCTCGGTGACTTCTCTGTCGGTGGCGGATCTCAAACTGGACTTGGACAAGCACCAAGCTGTTAGAGGCGACAAGCTATTGAAGCTCTCCCCGGTATGCTGGCGAATGCTCGTAATGTTAGTGCGAAACAGCCCTAATGTGGTGAACAAAGCCAAGCTTGAAGAAGCATGGGAAGATGAAATGCCAAGTTCTGATAGCGTTAAAGCACATTTATTTAAACTTCGCCAAGTAGTTGATGCGCCCTTTAATTCAAAGCTAATTCATACTGTACACGGCATCGGTGTCGTATTGCACGAGGAGCCATAATGAAACAGACGACGATGAATCGGGTCAGCATTAAACGTGATATCTACCTCTACTTATTTGGCATCGTCGTGTTGCTCACCGCCATCTACAGTTTGATGGTGTCTCAAAGCTACCAAATTGGCCTCAATGAATCGGCAAAGTATGGATTTCTGTATGAATTAGAAGTCGCAGAGCAACGTTACATCGAAACCGGGCAATTACCAGACTATCAAAACCCGACATTCCAAGCTTTTCTAAGCTATTCGGAACTGCCCACTAAGTTTCAACAAGCCTTTGATTGGGAAGCATTTGATAACGACGCTATTTATGACCATTGCCAGCCTTCACCTGACAATGAATCAGGGCAATACCTCTATGCCGCAAAGCATCAAGTTTCTGGTAAAGACGAAGCCTTGTACATCATTTCTGAGTACGATGAAGCCATCTACTTGAATCTGTTCGAGCTCAACCCACCCGATTCCGTGAACCAAATTAACAATGCCTTCATTGCCATCGGGGCACTCTTGCTCTTGGTGTTCTTGATCATTCGCCTTTTGATACACCGAGTCACCAAACCGATTATTACGCTATCAAAATGGTCTGAATCTCTGGATGTGGACAACACTGAAGGGCTGACTCAGTTTCGGTACAAAGAGATCGATAAGTTGGCTTCGCAACTGGTTAAAAGCGTTCAAGGCGAACGACAGGCCAATGAGCGCGAGAACTTTTTCTTAAGAGCAGCCAGCCACGAGCTAAGAACACCGATTGCGACCATTTCAGCCAGTGGCGATATGCTGGTGCGGTTGTCTGAAAGTATTCCTAACAGTGGCCAACGAGCGGTCGCGCGAATCCAACGTTCAGCCACCAACATGAAAACCTTAGTAACAACTCTGCTATGGATGAGTCGCAATAGCGAGATGGAAACCAACTACGAGCAAATCAAGCTAGAACCTTTGATCGATAACATCATCGAAAGCCAACGTTACCTTTTGAAAAATAAAGAAGTAGATATCCAAATCAAGGTTGATCAAGAAGAACATTCCCTGCCGCGCGAGTTAACTGAGGTTGTGCTCACCAACTTAGTCCGAAATGCATTCCAACACGGCGGTAGCGGAGATATTAGCATCACGCTATCAGACACTCTGTTTGAGGTAATCAACCGTTTAGAAGATGAAAACCTAGCAAACGACTCTGAACAGCAAACCTCTTTTGGTATCGGCTTAGAGCTCATTGATCGTGTTTGTCTGAACCAAGGTTGGCAGTTTACTCATGAAACTCACAACAATGAGTTCAAAGTAAAAGTTATTCTGTAGCGATTTGCCCAAACGGTTATTTGATGGTGACCAAAAGTTTACCCTTGCTTGGTTATGCTGGTCGCACAATCTAGTTAGGAGTAATGTTATGGGCACCTGGATTTTAGAAACATTGTTGTGGGCTGTAGTAACCGTGGCGGTTTGTGTCGCGATTTGGGGACTGTACTTACCTAATATATTAATCGCATTAGGCGTGTCGGTAGCGGTATCGCTGTTACTAGGGAATAGCTGGAGAAGCTAGTTATTTAAAGAAGAATATAGTTCAAAAAATTAGTGAATCTGGCACACCCGACAGCAGCGATATTTACTAAGTACGTTGATTAGGTACGTACTGTCGGGCGCGAATTAAATTAGCTACTTAGCGTGTCTTCAAATACACCCAACTCACGACCAAGCCATGTCGCTCTTACTGTGTGATCCAAAGTTTCTTCGCCACCAGTTACCGGGTGAATAAGCACCGACATATCACCGCGTTCTTGCTCAAGCCATTCAACAATACCCGACTCTTTGTTTGCAAAGTGAATCTCAAACATTGGCATCTTATGTGGGCCAACCAAACGCTGTATTAATGGGAAAGTCTCTAACACATCTTTACGTTCTGATAGAATTTTCTGACGCAGTGTTTCTGCCTGCTCTGCAAAGCGCAGAGGGAAATAGATATGACCGTGGTACATGGCACCATCCTTTAGAATTATGATGTCGCGATTTTATACCTAAACCGCCTTTAATAGCTAAATCTAAATAAGTGGACTTACTATGGAAAAAACCCGTAGGAACAAAAAACTAGAGTTTGAGTTAACGTTGGCCGCTAAAACAAACTCTAGATATACTGGTGCCGACTATCGTTTTAAAATCACTACGGGCGTAGCTTTAAAACTCGGTCAATGTCTTCCGCGGAATGGCGCTCTGGTACTTGCTCCCACTCTTCGCCAAATGAACGGTTCACTACTCGACCGCGCTGAAAACCTTCACGCGCTTCAAGTTGCTTCGCCCAACGACCAACATTGGTGTAAGACTCAACTTGTAAAAACTCTGCTGCGTCGTAAATTTTGCCAAGTACTAAGTTACCGTACCAAGGCCAAATTGCGATATCTGCAATAGTCAGCTCTTCTCCCGCAACAAAAGTGTTATTCGCTAACTGTTTGTCTAACACGTCTAGCTGGCGCTTCGCTTCCATCGCAAAACGGTTAATTGGGTACTCTTGCTTTTCATCAGCGTAAGCGTAGAAGTGACCAAAACCACCACCAAGAAAAGGTGCGGAGCCTTGCGCCCAGAATAACCAGTTAATGGTTTGCGTTCTTGCCGCTCCTTCTTTCGGTAAGAAGTGACCAAATTTTTCAGCCAAATGCATCAAGATGGATGCCGATTCAAAGACATTCACATCTTCGTCACCAGACTTATCAACAAGCGCTGGTATTTTCGAATTCGGGTTTACACCAACAAAGCCAGAAGAGAACTGTTCAGCTTCACCAATGTTGATCAAGTACGCATCATATTCAGCTTCTTTAACACCCGCAGCTAACAACTCTTCCAGCAAGATGGTGACTTTTTGACCGTTAGGTGTACCAAGGGAATACAATTGAAAAGCATGGTCACCAACAGGAAGCTCTTTATCAAAGCGAGCGCCAGATTCAGGACTATTGATATTTGCCCACTTGTTACCACCATCAGCATCGTTAACCCAAACTTTTGGCGGTGTGTATTGTTCTGACATGATATTTCCTTATTAATATAGGGTAGCTTTAACTGATATTAGGTCACGCTCCCTTGGTTAAAACCCCTAAATACAATTTCTTTTCAAACTGTTAAGCATGGCTTATTCCAGAAAGACATAACCTTCTTTATGAGATAGCACACGTAAAAGATAAGTGCCCAATCAAACCTAAGCCACATAACGGTTAGTACGAAACATGATTTAGTCACGACATGCCTACAGGTTAAAGAAAGCTGTGATAAAATCGGGACATTACAATTGATAAGGATTAGGCAATGTCTTCAGATTACACTGGCTCGAGTGCAGCGTACGCTCGCCAAGAGAAAGGCTACCGCGAAAAAGCACTGAAACTGTACCCTTGGGTTTGTGGTAAATGTGCACGTGAATTTGTTTACTCAAACTTGAGAGAGCTTACCGTTCACCACGTGGATCACGACCATACAAACAACCCTGAAGATGGCAGCAACTGGGAACTACTGTGCTTGTACTGTCACGATCATGAGCACTCAAAATACACGGATCATGACCGTTACGGTGTTGATGCAAAAGCCCGTTTAGACGACCATCAATCAGCAACGCACAATCCCTTTGCCGATCTAGCGAAGTTGATGAAGAAGTAACACGCGTTAAGAACTGTATTTGCTAGATGATAGCGGCTAGATAAATAACAAGAAACCCCAGTATGTCACCATACTGGGGTTTCTTTTATCTGCCTTATAGCTAGAGTTCACTCAAGTTAAGGCCAGATCAAAAAGAGCCTTCCGAAGAAGGCTCTTTATAGAATTCTGTATTAGGTCTGCAATTATGCAGCCGCTTGCTTGCGGGACTCTTCTACCTGCTTAGCGCGCTTTTTAAGCGTCAACTTATCGCGGTATGCAAACCAAACGTAAGACACAACCACTAAGAAGAACAGGTATGACAATGAGAAAATGAACGGCGATTGAATGATATCGTTCGAGATCCCCCAAGAAACACCGACAACTGTCACTGCAATTTTCGCGAAGAAGCCACACATTAATAGCATCAAAGCCAACTGTGGGAAGCGTGTGCTGCGGAATGCAAGCCAGTAACAACTACCCACCGCTAACGCAGCGATATAGAAGCCGAATAAGAAAGAGTGAATATGGTCAGCTGCCGCTAAACCACCAGAAATTGACATCAATAGAATTAAAAACAGTTTCATAATACTCGCCTCACCATAAGTTGGAAACGCATCCTTTCAAATTTGGAATCTTTGTTTGCGTACTATTTTCCCACTTTTCACGGACAACACAACCCCTTAAATCGAACAAAATGCAAGCAAAGGTGCTAACAAAAACCAACTGTAACAACTGGTTAACATTTTGTTTTTAATAGAACTCCGTTACTCCTTGTCTCATATGGACAAAGCTCCACTTAGATTTATTTTGTTACACAAAATTAACCTTAGAAAATAATTAAAATAATTCGTAACTCTGTGATATCCGCACGGAATACGTGGCAATTCAGAAATACTTATCGAAGAACACCTTAAAAAATAGGCTCGCCACGTTAAAAAGAACAAAACAGAAAGGTATTAAATACAATTGCAAAACCAATAAAAAACAATTTATTAACAAGTTTGAGTTTATTTACCAAAAATGGAAAAAGAGATTCCAATCACATTTTTATTGGTTATAATCCGCGCTCTTTTGCGCTGTCTGTTGATAAACGCAAACTAATTTTGAAGAAACAATCACAATAACCCGTCTTTAGTTAAGTGGCTCACCACTGACCAACGACAAAACTGAGAATAAAAATGAGCAAGATTGATAAAGCATCACGTATCCTGCTAGCAGGCTTCTGTATCAACCTTTGTCTTGGCATCCTGTATGCTTGGAGTGTATTTAACAAGGCGCTAGTCACCGAAGCTGGTTGGAGTGCTGCTGAAGCATCTGCACCTTACGCTATTGCAACTATCACATTCTCTGTTTGTCTTCTTGTTGCGGGCATCCTACAAGACCGTATGGGTCCACGTAAGATCCTTATCTTAGGTACAGCGCTTACTGGCCTCGGTATGATTGCTTCTGGTTTCGCTACGACTCCTATGATGCTAAATCTAACGTTTGGTGTGATGACAGGTGCTGGTATCGGCTTTGGCTACGCATGTCTTTCACCATCAGCAATGAAATGGTTCCATTCTTCTAAGAAAGGTATGGTTAACGGTCTAATCGCTGCAGGTTTTGGTCTTGCTGCTATTTACCTAGCACCACTCACTTCTGCGCTAATCGACAGCATGGGTATTCAAACAAGCTTTATGATTCTTGGTGCCGGCGTGCTTGCGATTGCAGTACCTCTAGCAGCAACAATCAACAACCCACCAGCGGATTACACGCCAGCTGAGCCTAAAGTAAAAGCAGGCCAAGCACCTAAGGCAGTTAAGAAGACTGAAGACCTAACGTGGAAAGTAATGCTGAAGACTCCTCAGTTCTACTCTCTATGGATCATGTACGCATTTGCAGCTTCTGTTGGTCTTATGATCATCGGTAACATCACTACGATTGCTAGCGTTCAAGCGAACCTACCAAACGCAGTTTACCTAGCGTCTATCCTTGCTGTATTCAACTCAGGCGGCCGTGTTGCTGCAGGTATGCTTGCAGATAAAATCGGTGGCGTACGTACTCTACTTCTAGCGTTCATCCTTCAAGGTGCGAACATGGCTCTATTCGCTACGTTCAACTCTGAATTCACGCTAATCATTGGCACGGCTATCGCAGCTGTTGGTTACGGTACGCTTCTAGCAGTATTCCCAACACTTACTGCTGAGTTCTACGGCCTGAAAAACTACGGTACTAACTACGGCGTGCTTTACACGGCATGGGGTATCGGCGGCGCTATCGGTGCAGCAGTTGTTGGTTACTCAATGACAAACGGCGAAGGTTACGGCCTAGCTTACACAATCTCTGCAGCTATGATGGCAGTGTGTATTGTTCTTGCAATCGTCACCAAGCCAATCTCTGAAGCTAAAGTTTCTGAACTAAAAGCATCTCAAGCTTAATCGTCAGAAAAGATTGAATTTGTTACTGAAGAGCTTAACCTTAGGGTTAGGCTCTTTTTGTATCAAGCGACTAACCCATTGACGATAGAAACCACTCCTCAGCTCTCCCCTACTTATTATCTCGACAACTTCAATCGACTGATTGAACACGCTCAAACACTCTATCCCGATCTTCTGAGTGACGATGAATGTCGTTGGTTGTCCGCATACAAACGTCTTTCCGTTTCAAGTCAATGCTTAATAATTCGTTTGCTTTCTCGTAAAGGCCGTTGGTTTCGCAGCGATAAACTCAACTATGTTGAGATCACTGATCTAAATACCGCACTACAAGAGCTCAGCACCGCAGGCTTTATTGCGTTGAGTCATCCCGCCGAGCGACATGACCTTGTCGTTAGCAATGTCGAACTCGGATTGCACTTGCTCACCAAACCAGAGCTGTTGAATTTATTCCCTGCCTTTAAGAGCAACAAAACTGCGAAGAAAGACGAACTCTTGGCGTTGCTCGATCACCAACCTTTTGATCAGTTCCAAAGCCTAGCATTCGATTGTATTTACGTTGTCGAATCTGAAGTTATTGATGTCTTGCTGTTACTGTTTTTTGCTAATACTTATCAAGACTTAAGCCAATTCGTCTTAAGCGATCTTGGGCTCAATACCTTTGAGAACTATTCATTAAGCAAGCAGCGCCGCTTCTTCACTTCCAGAGAGCAACTCAATCAATTGTTCCAGATGCGCGATGTTCAACGCTTGTATTCAGAAGGTGATCGCAAAGACAGTGAGTTTCTTGAGCAGCTTTTACAGTCGATACCTGCGGAATCAGAACACAGAAGCATTGCCAGAAAACGATCGCGTTTGATCAATGATATTGCTCGCGATCTTGAAAGGCTTAGCCTAAACGACCAAGCTGTCTTTTGGTTCAAGCAATCTACACTTCCACCCAGCAGAGAGCGACTTGCTCGCATCTACGACAAACAAAGTGAGCTAGACTTAATGTGTGACATTGTCACGCAAATGAAAGCTACTCCATCGGATGTGTCAGAGTTGGAAGTCGCTATTAAGCTTGAAGACAAGCTACTGCGGAAACAGGGGCACAAAGTTTCACGAACCATAAAACCGAGCTGCAAAGAGATAAAGCTGGAATTAGACCTCAGCCAAACGCGGGTTGAGCTTGCAGTAAAGCAACACTTTGAAAGCCAAGGATGGGATGTTTACTTCTCTGAGAACAGTTTTCTATGTGGCTTATTTGGTTTAGCCTTTTGGGAGGTCATTTTTGCAGATGTTGAAGGCGCCTTTATCAATCGATACCAACATCGACCACTGGATCTGTACCATTCCGATTTTGTAGACAAGCGAGCCGAACAGGTCGAAGCGGTGTTTCAGACTATATTCAAGCATGAGCTGAACCAGTTACTCAATATCTATGACCAGAAGCGCGGTATCGCCAATCCATTTGTTAATTGGAACTACTTCCCCAGATCACTCGTCGAGCACAGTATGGAGGCTATTCCCAACGCCTTGATTGTTGATCTTTTCAAAGTGATATTGAGTGATTTGAAGCTATTTAGAACTGGGATGCCCGATTTGATTACATTCAAGGACAAAGAGTTTCACTGGGTTGAAGTCAAAGGCCCCGGAGACAAACTGCAAGACAACCAATGGCGCTGGATCAAAGAGTTTGAGCGATTATCTGTCCCTTTCTCTGTTTGTTACGTCAATCAGTAAGCCTTAGTTCGACACTCCAAACTCGGGTGAGTGACTCACCTCGATAAGTTGCTCAGTCCCATCAAGAACTTATCTATAAGATTGTTAGAACATGAGCATTTTCAATCATTTTCGATATAATTAGAGAAAATGCTTAATATATAAATACGTATGAATTTGAAAAAACTCTTCATTTTAGCTTTTGTTAGCGTCTTCTCAGGTTGTGCCGTCTACGCGGGTTTAAACTTCGACGAACTGTTTGGTAAACAACAAGTTCGCGATCGCCAAGCGCCTATTCTGTCGGCTCAAGCACAGCACTTCATTGATGAAGTAAAGCCCATCATTGATAACCGATGTGTGGTTTGTCACGCTTGCTATGACGCACCTTGCCAGCTCAAAATGTCTTCGGTAGAAGGTATAGACCGAGGTGCGAGCAAAGCACTCGTTTATCAAGGCACCCGTTTAACCGCCTCAGCCCCTACTCGCTTGTTTGAAGATGCTTTAACCACACGAGAGTGGCGCGATGCGGATTTTCATCCAGTTCTCAACGAACGTATGCAGAACTCAACGGCTAACCTGGATGCTGGTCTTGTTTCTCGAATGTTGATCCAAAAAGAGAACCACCCACTTCCAGATCAAACCCAGCTTGAAGGTTTCGACTTTTCAACCGACCGCGACCAACAGTGCCCAACTATTGAGGAGTATGCCCAATACGAGAGAGATTACCCGACTTGGGGGATGCCTTATGGGATGCCGAACTTAGATAAAACAGAATACGCGACTTTAATGAGTTGGTTGGAAAATGGCGCGTTAATGAACGACCACATTCCACTGAATGATGCGGAGCAAGAGCTCGTTAATGTCTACGAAAGCTTTCTCAATAAGAGTGACAATAAAAGCCAACTTTCAGCACGTTACATCTATGAGCACCTGTTTCTATCGCATGTCTACTTCTCTGATTTGGCGCAGCCAACGCGTTTCTTCACACTTGTCCGCTCTGCAACGCCTCCAGGTGAAGCGGTGCAGCGCATCACGACTCGTCGCCCTTACGACGATCCAAAAGTAGAACGTGTTTACTACCGCCTGATTCCAGAACAAGGCACCATCGTCGACAAAACGCACATGCCTTTCGCACTCAATAAAGAGCGACTACAAAAGTGGAACACTTGGTTTGTCGATGCTAATTACTCTGTGAAACAACTCCCTAGCTACAACATTGATGTCGCAGCTAACCCTATGACTTCGTTTGAAGCGCTGCCAGTGAACTCGCGCTTCCATTTCATGTTGGACAATGCGCAAAACACCATCATGGCTTTTATCAAAGGGCCAGTGTGTCGTGGTCAACTTGCCTTGAATGTGATTAACGACCGTTTTTGGGTTTTCTTCATTGATCCAGAGAAAGCCGATTTACCAGAAATAAACGCTTTCTACGCCAGCCAGAAGAAAAACTTAAAACTCCCCAGTGAACTGAAAAGTAACACCGTACCAGCGACTAACTGGGTGCGCTACTCTAAGCAACAGGCTCGATACCTAAATGCGAAATCAGACTTCACCAACCAATGGTTCGATAGTGGCGTGAACCTAGACACCGGTATAATTTGGGATGGCGATGGCATCAACCAAAATGCCGCTCTCACCATCTTTAGACACTTCGATAGCGCTTCGGTAGTTCAGGGTTTAGTTGGTTCACAGCCTAAGACAGCATGGATCCTTGATTACGCCTTACTAGAGCGCATTCATTACCTTCTTGTAGCAGGTTTCGATGTGTACGGAAACTTCGGCCACCAGCTGATTACGCGCATGTTTATGGACTTCTTGCGCCTTGAGGGCGAGAGTAACTTCTTAACCCTTCTTCCTAAAGATGTTCGCCATATTGAACACTCAAGCTGGTACAAAAACCAAAGTGCACAACTGAGCGATTACTTGCAACGCAATATCGCCCCTTTCGACCAACCAACAAGTGTGGTTTACAAAACGGCCGATCCTAAGCGTGAACTGCTCAATATGATCAAAGATAAGCTCGCGCCTGTCCTCGATAGTCGTTTTGATATTGTCGAAACAGGTTTTGGTCGAAAGAACGAAGCACTGCTTAACCAAGTGAATTTGATAAAGGGAGTCGGCCTGCGTCATGTTCCTCAATTAGTGATGATCATGATTGAAGGCAAAAACGGCGAAGAACAACTGTTCACCATGATTCACAATAACGCTCACAGCAACATTTCAAGCTTGTTTAATGAAGAAGGTAACCGCGATTACGCCAATGATGACTTAACACTCGTACGAGGCGTTGTCGGTAGCTACCCTGCCGCCTACCTGTCTTTAACCGAAAGCGAGATACCGACTCTGGTGAAAACGCTGCAAAACTTAAACACAGAAGAAGATTACGTGGCGCTGCTGGATAAGTTTGCGGTACGACGCAGTTCTAGCGAGTTCTGGCCGTTCAGTGATCGCGTGCATCGTTGGTATCAACAAGACCAACCGATCGAGTTTGGCTTGTTGGATTACAACCGCTTTGAAAATAGGTAGTAAGCGATAAGCCTTGGTTAGCTTTGAATGGTTAGCCTTTCAGAAAGAACGCTGACTTGCGCGGTATAAAAAATCCTCTGACGAATATTCGTCCAGAGGATTTTTTTGACTTGTTGATTAGATCAAGTTTAAAGCAAGCTCACGTCATTAAGCGGAAACATAAGTTAGTAGCGACTCTAACGAGTCTTTAACCAATTCAGATAAAGCGTGGTCGTTATCTCGGTACTGTAACAATGGTTGTTCGCTAGCTTCAATACTCTGACACAAATTGTACAGCGCTAATAAACCCAAACTGCCCGCCGATCCTTTGAGCTTATGCGCCAAAGACTTCACTTCTCGTCCGTTATCAGCTTCGCTTGCCTCAACTAATTCATTCAAGGTAAGGTTACTGCTCTCCTCGAACAGCACAACGATCTGTTTCATTTTATCCAATCCAAGAATCGACAAGTCACCCTCTATCACTTTGGAATCAATCAGTTTCACTGGAGTGTCTCCTTCATCTTGGGAATCAGTTGTCGTCGTGTACTTGGCTAAAACATCTACCATCTGTGTCGAGCATTCATCACTGTTACCCTTAATCATACGGTTACCCTTAATCATACGGTTACCGTTTTGCTTACAAACAGCATCGTTTGGATCAGGCTGTGGCAACAATAGTGTTTTACCATCGAGTTGAGCAACAATGAGCTGAGAAAGTGCTTCCTTCTCTAGCGGCTTAGGCAAGAAGCCATCAAAGCCAGACGACAAGTAGCTTTCCACTTCTTCGTTAAACACGTGAGCCGATACTGCGATCATTGGTGGTACTTTGCGTGTTACGTTTTCTTCATGCTCATGCTGAAGCGCATCGTCTTTGAGTTGTTGAATTAACTCGACGCCATCGCAGTCAGGTAAATTGATGTCCACCAGCGCAATATCAAACTCTTGTTCACTGAATATTACTCTCGCTTCTTGTCCGGTTGTCGCTATCACAACATCGTGGCCCAGGTTATTCAAAAAGCCTTCGGCAACAATACAGTTCACAGGGTTGTCTTCAATCAGAAGTACCTTCGCTCGGATACAAGCTTCAATAACCATTGCTTTCGTTTCAATTTTCTCACCTACTTCAAGTGGCAATGAGAACCAAAACTGACTGCCCTCGCCTTCTTCGGAATGAACACCAATGTCACCATTCATTGCCAACATGATGCTTTTACTGATCGCTAATCCAAGCCCTGTGCCACCGGTTTTGTTGCGACCGCTATTGGTTTGAGTAAAGGCATCAAACAGACAAGCTTGTTCGCTAGCGTCAATACCGACACCGGTATCTGACACTTCAAACATCACTCGATTTTCATCTTCGATATCTAAGCTGATAAAGATATCGACCGAGCCACTTTCCGTAAACTTAATCGCGTTTCCGACTAAATTATTCAAGATTTGACTGATTCGCGTTACGTCACCACGCCAATAGCGTTGCACATCACTTTCAATGTGAAAATCAAAATTAAGCTTCTTCTCAGCGGCGCGCCCTTCCATTAACTGATAGGTATCTTGAACCATCTGGTAAAGGTCAAAAGAAGCCGCGCGTATTTCTAGATGTCCCGCTTCGATCTTTGAATAGTCCAGTACGTCATTCAAAATCGCGAGTAGATTCTTACCACTGCGGTTAATGATGTCCGCATAGCCTGATTGCAGCGGGTCTAAGCCGGTATCTTTAAGCAATCGAGCCGTGCCTAATACGCCATTCATTGGCGTTCGTATTTCATGACTCATCGTCGCGAGGAAAGCAGACTTGGCACGGCTTGCTTGTTCTGCCGCATTGCGAGCTTTAGCGTGGTTACCCACCTCGACATTCAACTTCTCATTGGTCTTTTGCAGTTGATAGGTTCGGTCTGTGACCAACTCTTCTAAGTGCTCTTTGTGCTCTTCCAGCTCACGTTTTGCCTTAGCTTCGCCAACCGCGACCACTTGTAATGCTTGCGCGGTGTTTCTGGCGGTGATGATTGCCTCGCCCATATGAGCTAACTCATCATTACCCTTAACCGAGATATCAATATTCAGGCGACCTTGTGCGATAGACATCAAGGCAGATGAGTATTCAGTAAGGCGTTTGACAACCGAGATATACACCACTCGCCAAACGATAAATGCGACGATAACCAAACCAATAACCGAAATCACAGACAGCGACCATTGAGCCAAGTTCAAGGTTGACGTTAGCTCATCAACCGCTTTTTTTGTGCTTCGGTTTGAATCATCAACCAGTTGGTTAACCGTTGTATTCAGCTGAGAGAACAGCTCCAACGTATTTTGCATCAGAAACTCTGACTTCTTGGTGTTCTCATATTGTTCTAGCGAGATATCGAACACGACCTGGCGTTTTCTCAACTCTTCAAGCAACTGAGACATCTGCGCAGAACGAGTCGGATCTTCCACCGCTTTGACGCGGCGCGCCATGATTCTTAGGTTGGATTCGAACTCAGACTGGATTTGATGAATACGTTCAACATTGGTGACGGTCTGAGTTTCTTCAATTTGATTGAGCATCTTGAACGCCAGCAAATGCAATTCGTGCAGGCGCTCAGACAAATCAAGATCAACTTCAACAAGTGCGTCTAAGGCTTGGTAGGCTCTATCGGTTTCTTTGGTTTCTAGCAGGTCGTAGATGTGCGTTACGTTAGCAACCGCAATGGTAGCCGTGTTCAAAACTTGGGTTCGCGTGAGCTGCTCTAACTCTTCTGCGAGTAGACGCATCTCTTCAACACGAGACGTCAATTCCTTGCTTAACCAAAGCTTACGTTCGACCGAGACACCCAGTTCAGCCAGTGTGTTAATAACGCTTTGAACATTGTTTTCGAGTTTATTGAGAAGTTGGGAATCAAAACTGTCGACACCAAGCTCTTTGATATGCTGAAGAAGTGCTTCAAGCTGGCCAAACAACACAGTGCCAGCCTCTTTCCGTTCGGCCTCGTTTCTCGCATTAGAAAGCGTTTGTACCGACGAAATAATACGGTTACTCAACTCAGAAACTTGACGAGCTTCGATCATGGCAGGAAGCGCTGAATCGACGACGTTTCTTTCCGTTTTTGCTACAAAGCTAAAACCAGAAACACCGATCAATGCAGACAATAGAACCAACAGTGCCATCACTAAGAATGAGGCCAGTAACTTGCGTCCAATACTCGCTGAGGCTAACAACATAAACTTTAAACCTTAAAACGTTCTTCTTTACCCATGCAGAATACGCTATATTTTGCAGTGTTTCTTATCTAAAACCAATAAAACGGCAATTCATGCTATCTAGACCTTTAGCTTCAAAAATCATTCTCTCACTACTGGCCTCAGTAACCTCTGTCGCGAGTGCTAGCGAGCCTTTGAGCCCAATAAAACCTGCCGAAGCCACATCACATAAAGAGAAAATTTGTGCCATTTATCCGCACCTAAAGGATTCTTACTGGTTGTCTGTTAACTACGGCATGGTCTCTGAAGCAGAAAAGCAGCAAGTTGAGCTAAGAGTATTAGAAGCTGGCGGGTACCCAAACATTGGTAAGCAAGCCTCACAGCTGGTGCTTTGCACACAATGGGGAGCCGATGCCATTATTTTGGGCACAGTTTCACCCGATGCTTACCATGACAATCTTACGGATTGGGTTGGCTCGACGCCTGTGTTTGCTACGGTGAATGAGTTAACCGTCAATGAAGAACAACAGAAGGTACTGAAAGGTACGGTCGGTGTCGACTGGTATCAAATGGGATTTCAAGTCGGAGAGTTTTTGTCGAAACGACATCCGAAAGGATCCGGCGAAACACCTATCGCCTTGTTACTTGGCCCACAATCAAGTGGCGGTACTAAGCCTGTAGCTCTTGGGTTTTATGATGCAATCAAATCGAGCGATATCAAAATTGCGATAAGCTATTGGGCAGACAACGATAAAGAACTGCAAAGAAACTTAGTACAACAAGTCATCGAGCAGCCGGATATTCAATATATTGTCGGAAGCGCAGTCGCGATTGAAGCTGCGATAAGTGAGCTGAGAGCAGCCGGTAAAACCAAAGAAATTGGATTAATTTCAAGTTACCTAAGTCACGGAACCTACCGTGGCTTGCTTCGTAACAAGGTGCTTTTTGCACCAACAGATAAAATGGTTGAGCAAGGTCGCTTATCGGTAAAACAAGCCACCAGTTACTTACGCGGTCAACCTTATGAACAACACAGTGCACCCATAATTGAAGCACTGACACCTGCAACACTCAAAGATCAAATTATCGCCGACTCATTGTCACCTTCTGAGTTTCGTCCGGTATTCAGTGTGAACCCTTAGTGCTATATTGGCTGAAGAACTCAAAACAATAAAAACGAAACAATCATTTAGGGAACATTCATGCAAAAAACGACGCGTACTATGCCAACGCATAAGAATATCGCTTTGGTCGCTCATGACCATTTCAAACCTGAGCTACTTAGATGGGTCAAAGAGAACAAAGAAAAACTACAAAAGCACTTCCTTTATGCAACGGGCACAACGGGTTCTCTACTCAGTAAAGAAACAGGCCTAGCAATTAAGAGCATGATCAGCGGCCCAATGGGCGGTGACCAACAACTTGGTGCGCTTATCTCTGAAGGTAAGATCGATATGATGATTTTCTTCTGGGATCCATTGAATGCCGTACCACATGACCCAGATGTAAAAGCACTTCTTCGTATCGCAAGTGTTTGGAACATTCCAGTGGCAACCAACCGCGCTACCGCTAACTTCCTATTTAACTCTTCACTGCTTGAAGAAGAAGTGATCATTGAGATCCCAGACTACGAAGCGTACCTAGCTGAGCGAACTTAATGGTTCAGCGCTCTTAACTAAGCAGATCGCTTCGTTAAGAACTAAGAAAAACGCTTAGTTAAGAACCAAAATAACGTCAAAGACTAAAAAGCCTGCTTCATCGCAGGCTTTTTGTTCACCAGAACCTTAACTCGCTACTTGTCACTCCATACCGCCATTTCGTTGCCACTTGGCTCTCTAAAGTGGAAACGTCGCCCGCCGGGGAAACTAAATATCTCACGATTTACCTCGCCACCAGCATCAAGCACGTCACGCTCGATTTGCTCAAGATCTTCGCTATAGAAAACCATCAGCGCTGCGCCAATTTCAGCATTCGACGCCAGATCCGCTAAATAGAACCCACCCATTAAGCCTTTACCTTCAAAAGCAGAATACTCAGGGCCATAGTCTTCGAAGGTCCAACCAAACACTTGGCTGAAAAACGCCTTAGTTGCGGCGATATCTCGCGCAGCAAATTCAATGTAGTTAATAGAGCCGTGTTCCATAGCGGATTCCTTCTGCTTTATGCCTTTTCCTAATGATAATATCTTACGCCCTAATAAGAATAGGTAGCGGGCTTGAAGATCTAATCTTAGACAACTACGCCAAGTGACATCACTTTTTACGAACGACGGGGTAATCAGATCCATGCAGTTCTTGTACAAAACCAGAACCGTCGCCACTGTGTGTGATCCATACTTTCTCTTTTGCTCGCGTCATTGCCACGTAAAATAAGCGACGCTCTTCTGCATAAGGGAAGGCGTCTGATGATTCAGTCAATGCGCCATCAATATGCAGCTGTTTCTTCTTCGTCGGGAACTGCCCTTCATCAACACAAAGAATAATCACAAAATCTGCTTCTTTGCCTTTACTGGCGTGGCAAGTCATAAAATTAATGTTGATGGATGTGAAGATTTTTTTCCAATCTTCCAGCAATTCTGGTTTGTGGTAATGGTTACGTCCAAGTAGCAATACTGACTTGCTGGCTTTACCTTTTACTTGCCTATTAATCTGATCCAGGATCTTCTCAACTTCTTTGCTTGGCGCACTGTACACCGCCTTCTGCTTCTGTTGTTTGAAGCTGTTCAGTTCTTTCGGAAGCTGAATCGGGTTTTCCTGCACAAAACGATTGGCAACTGCACCTAACTGATTGTTAAATCGGTAAGTCGTATCTAGGTGATGAATCGTCGAGCTCTCAAAACGATCCTTAAAGCCCGTCGTTAAATCCACATCTGCGCCCGCAAACTGGTAAATCGACTGCCAATCATCACCTACCGCAAAAATAGAAGCTTGGTGTTGCGCTTTCGACTGATTACACAGTGCCTCAACCAAGGCAAGGCGATCTGGCGAGATGTCTTGATACTCATCGATCATGATAAACTTCCAAGGCGAGATAAACTTGCCCTTTTCGACATACTGAGTCGCTCGGCTGATCATGATTGAGAAGTCGATGTGATTCTGTTCTTTCAGTTCTTTTTGCCATGCTGTCACGCATGGCCAACACAGTGAAAGCTCGCTGTTGAGACGCGTGTAGTCTCTGTGATCAATCAACTGCTGTTGCACTTCCTTCTTCGATAAACCCGATGCATTCAACTGCTCAAGCTGCTTTTCAAGCCAACCTATCAACTTGAGGTTTGAAACATGACTACCAAGTTCGTCATCACCGGTTAAATAAGCGATTGGCCACTTAGACAGGTGCTTTTGCCAGCGTTTGAAGTTAGTCGGCGTCATCCAGTGCTTTTTCAACCAATCAATGCACCATGCTTGGCGTTGATTGTCATCGAGCGCTAACGGAGAGATAACCACACGTTCAGGTTCAACCTGATTAAGGATCTTTAGACCCAACTGGTGGAAAGTACTCACTTGCACCTTCTCTGCTGATAAACCAATTTTGCTGTTAAGGCGCTGTTTCATCTCTTCCGCGGCTTCGCGACCAAATGCGAGCAATAACAACTCTTCAGCTTGAGCTTGATGACTTTGCAGTAAATACGCGACGCGAGCTGTAAGAACACTGGTTTTACCCGAGCCAGCGCCCGCTAATATAAGGTTGTGATCATCATTCATCAAGACCGCATATTGCTGAGATAAATTGAGTGGTGACGATTCACATTGAGCAAACAATACTTCCCAGTTTTGTCTTTCTGTTTCTAACCACTGCTGATTTCTTTCGGCTTGCTTAATTTCCGTCTCAGACAACCATGGCTGCATTCGAGCAATGCGGTTTGGCATACGCTGCGCCGCTTCTTCTAAAGTCATCGTCATGTTTTCTAAACTTGAGTTAACCATGTCGACCCAAGTCTTAACTTTAGAATGCGCTAGGAAAGCAGGAAGTTGCTCAAGACGTGTCAATTCAGCTTCCCATTGAGGAACGTGTTCAGCCAATTGTTCACATTGAGTGTCATGCCACTTCTGATAAGCAGCAACCGATGCGCGTGCAAATTGACGGCATTGTTCCCAAGGTAGACCTTGTACTAACCAGCTGCGCTGTTTGCCATCTTGTTGATTAGCAAAGAACTGTAACGATCCCCAAAACAATCCGCGTTTTATCGCGATCTTGCCACTCCAAATAGTAAACGGGATTCGTTCTTCACTGCCTACTGAAGATAACAGCAGGCGTGGACCATCAAGTTCGACTTGATGATATTCATTTTGAATAAAAAACTGTGCAGTCTTGTTAGCGCTTAGCTGCATTGGAGTGTGCTCTCTAATTGGGAATATTGAATTTATATCATGATGCTGTGAGAATTAATAATGTCTCACATCTTATCGATGCTTTCATGACCATCTAGGGGCAATTATGGATAAGTATCAAATTCTTGTGCTTGATTTCTGTTAGGATTATGGTTTTAGTGTGTCAAGTGAGCGACTGTGGACTTCTCAGCCAAATTGCGCCTCTATTGGGCGAATAAAACCATAAATTACAGCGTACTAATTCTCATCACTCTACTCGGTGTTGTGGTTCCTGCTTGGTATTATGGACAAAACACACTCATCACACCTTTGATCTTAGGTGTTATTGCTGCGGCTCTTGCTGAAAGTGACGACAGCTTTACCGGGCGTTTGAAAGCACTCACGCTAACCTTTATCTGTTTCGCTGTGGCCGCTTTCTCTATTGAGATCCTGTTCGATACACCGTGGCTGTTCGCGATAGGGCTTTTCGTTTCAACCTTCTCTTTTATTATACTCGGTGCAATAGGCCCTAAATACGCCAGTATCGCGTTTGGTTCGCTGCTTGTTGCTATCTATACCATGCTCGGCGCCCATGAGAGCACCAACCTTTGGTTTCAACCGCTTCTACTTTTAACCGGCGCCGCTTGGTACTACTTCATGTCGATGATTTGGCAGATTGTCTGGCCGATGCAGCCCGTACAGCAAAACCTAGCCACGGTGTTCGACCAAATCGGCAATTACATCGGATCAAAAGCGGAACTCTTCTACCCTGTATCTGACCTTATTCCTCAGCCACATCGCATTATTGAAGCTAAGTTAAACGCCAGTACCGTTAATGCACTCAACATGTGTAAAGCAACACTGCTTAACCGGTCTAAGCGCGGACACATTGATGGTCCGAGTGACCGATTCCTAAATACCTATTTCATCGCACAAGACATTCATGAGCGCGTGAGCTCTACCCACTACCGCTATCAAGAGCTGGCAAAGCACTTTGAACGCTCTGATGTGTTGTTTCGATTCAAGTATCTACTCGAAGCCCAAGCCACAGCCTGTAAAGAAGTGGCGAGCTCATTGAAAGTCGGAGCTGAATACCAGCATGGCGATAAATCTGTATTAGCACTTGATGAGTTAATGTCTTCGCTTAACCATCTTAACCAACAGAACAAGCCCGAGTGGAAATCACTGCTCAACCAATTGGATTACTTATTCAATAACCTCGCTACCGTCGAAAAGCAGCTCTCGAATATCAGTAACCCGGATGCGGAAAAGTTGGAAGAAGATGTATTGGACGATACCAACCCTCATACTTTGACGGCAATGTGGCACAAGATCAAAGCCAACCTGAATACCGACTCGATGCTGTTTCGTCATGCGATTCGTATGGCAATCACATTGACGCTCGGCTACGGGATCATTCAAGGTTTTGACATAGAGCGTGGCTATTGGATCTTGCTGACGACACTGTTTGTATGCCAGCCAAACTACAGTGCAACCCGTCAAAAGCTGACGGCTCGTGTCATTGGCACCGTCGCAGGCTTGTTGATTGGCGTACCACTACTGACCTTCTTCCCGTCTCAAGAGAGCCAGTTAGTTTTCATTGTGATCAGTGGCGTGATGTTCTTTGCATTCAGAATCAATAACTACGGGTTCGCGACCGGCTTTATCACGCTGCTTGTACTCTTCTGCTTTAACCAATTAGGGGAAGGCTACGCGGTGGTATTGCCAAGACTAGCGGATACCTTTATCGGTTGTGCCCTCGCCGTACTTGCTGTCATTTACGTGTTGCCTGATTGGCAATCAAAGCGATTGCACAAAGTCATGGCAGATGCGCTCGATTCCAATAAGAACTATCTCGCTCAGATCATTGGCCAGTATCGTGTAGGTAAAAAAGACACCCTTAATTACCGTATTGCGCGCCGCAGTGCACACAATAACGATGCCAACCTGACTGCGGCCATCAGTAGCATGTTGGTTGAACCAGGTAAGTATCGTACCTCTGAAGATGAGAGTTTCCGATTCCTAACCCTTAATCATGCTCTACTCAGTTATATCTCTGCTCTAGGTGCTCACAGAACGCGTATCGATGATGAAGCAACACATAAACTAGTATTAGATGCACACAGAGTAATACATGAACATCTCGACGCTCTAAATGATCAACTCTACTCCCACCAAGAACAGTGTGAAGTGAAAAACGCTTACGACCCTGAACTGGATAAACGTCTGAGTGAGTGGCGAGAAGAAGACGAGAGTTCTGTCAGAATGGTTCTACAACAGCTGCATTTGATCTATCGAATGCTTCCAGAATTGCATACCTTAGCGACCAAGTTTGCGGTTAAGGTAAAGATAGATAAGCCGTTTGAAACAGAAGCTTCTTGAACAACAAACAAAATACTGTAAAAACAAAAAGATACCGCCAATCGTTCACCTTTTGATCATTGAGTGTGTTTATACATTGCTCTATCCATACCCCAAACTGGGTAGAGCAATTGCTTACCTACCCTTTCATTACAAGGGATGCGGGGATTTTTACATTGTAGGAATTCTCTGACTTTGATTGACCCAACCATAACTTTGCCTAACATTTCTCGGACAAAAAACGACCACAGAAATTTATAGTTGTCTTAGTTTTAGGAAACTTCAAACTTCATTTAATATTCACTTAATCTTGTTTGATTTCCTGAATCAGTAGGCTATGCTCTATAGAGCATATGGATTTGAACAAAGGTCACATTATGAATACACAGCAATTTGAAGTATTTAAGCAGCAAATACAGCTTCTTAGCCCACAGCAATTGAAAGCACTTCAAGGTGAAATCGACGGCAACCTTGAGACGGACCAGCCTTCTCTGCTTACTGATGAAGAGTTAAACGCACTAAATGACCTGTTTAATTAATAGACAGACGTCACTATTTTAGCTTAAGTTCACCGTTTCACCGTAAATTTCACCTGTTAACCATTGCGCTCAAAATATCGTCCGCCTAGACTCATTCAATACGTCAATAAAAGGTTCTGCTATGTCGATATCTGGTATTCAATCTGGTTACGCCATTATTCAGCAGTCAACCAACATGGCTGAAGAAGCCGCAATTGAGCTCAACCAAGCCTCCAAACACTCTCTAGAGTCCGATGACGCTTTCCAAACTAGCGATTTCAGCTTTAACCAAATAGAACCTGAACAATCCATTTCGTTTAAAGAGAAAGAACCGGAACCATCTTCATCCTCAACTGATGCACTTATAAAACTGACTCAAAGCGCAAGTTATAACCGCGTTGGTGCGAGTGTGATTGATCGTCAAAACGAAGCCATCGGCAGCCTTCTCGATATCCATATCTAGTTCAATCTCATAGTGAGCATTTTTTGACGAAGTTGTCTTGCTTAGGCGAACAAATTGCTGCTAAACCCATACAAACTGTAACTCATTATATCAGGCGCTTGTTTCTGGCTTATTACTCGGTAGAATCAGCGCAAACCAATTTGCTGCACAAACTTTACTTCATACTATTTATGCCAAAACTAAATCTGCATCGCCGTGACTATGTTTCTATTTTAGGAGGCGACATCTCCGCAGACGCATTAGAAAAAAAGCTTCAGCCTCATTTTGAAAAGCCAGTAAATAAGCTGACACCTAGCCCCTATCTGACAGAAAAAAATCTAGCACGTCGCTGGACAGCTCTCGACAATTTAGATTCTCAACAAGAGCTCCTCGACCCTCATACACAAAGTCAGGTCCAAGCTTATGAGAAAAACATTGAGCACTTTATCGGCACAGTTAAAGTCCCTGTGGGAATATCTGGCCCTTTAAGAGTCAATGGCCTATTTGCTACGGGCGATTACCTCGTCCCACTCGCAACTACAGAAGCAGCGCTTGTTGCGTCTTACAATCGTGGTTCTAAGTTGATTACGGCATGTGGTGGCGCAAGTGCTATGTTGCTCAATGAAGGTGTAACACGTACTCCTGGTTTCGCATTCCAAGGATTAGTTGAAGCCGGACAGTTTGTGGCTTGGGCTGTGACCCAATATGACCAATTTAAAACCTTGGCTGAATCAACAACATCACATGGCAAGCTTACCGACATCAATATCAACATCGAAGGTAACCATGTTTATTTGGTGTTTGAATTTCTAACTGGTGATGCTTCTGGTCAAAACATGGTGACCATCGCCACCAATGCAGTCTTTGAGTACATCATAGAAAATACGCCGGTTAAGCCCGATCATGCTTTCTTAGATGGTAACTTGTCAGGCGATAAAAAAGCCAATACTCAAACCTTGCGCAGCGTTCGTGGTAAAAAGGTCACAGCCGAGGTTAATATCTCTGCCGAGCTTGTCGCTAAGCACCTCCACACCACACCAGAGAAAATGGTGCAGTTCGGACAAATGACCACAGTCGGTGGTGCTTTGAGCGGCACGATTGGTATTAATGCTCACTATGCAAATGCACTTGCTGCGCTCTACATTGCTTGCGGACAAGACGCAGCCTGTGTTGCTGAATCTGCGATTGGTATGACTCGTATGGAACTCAATAAAGAAGGCGGTTTGTACGCGAGCGTCACACTGCCTAACTTAATGCTAGGGACTGTTGGCGGTGGTACCAGCTTGCCAAGTCAAAAAGCATGTTTGGACTTGCTTGGGCTTCATGGCAACGGTAAATCACAAGCACTCGCTGAAGTTTGTGCTGCACTGTGTTTGGCGGGTGAACTATCGATTGTCGGTGCATTTTGTGCTGGCCACTTTTCACGAGCGCACCATAAACTAGCTCGTTAATAACCTTTGTCAGATTGGCTTGTTGTTTTGTGTGTTGCACCAAATATCAAGCCATTCTCAATGTATGAGTCATAAATGGATTACTTACACTTATCTAGAGTCAGCCTTAAGCACCTCACTGCGCTTCATATTATGCTGAATACCCACAGCGTTACTCAAACCTCAGAGCAACTCTGTGTAAGCCCTTCGAGTGTGAGCAAAACCTTGTCTCAACTACGTGACATACTTAATGACGAACTGTTCTATCGAGATGGCACCAAGCTGATCCCGACGCCATTTGCCTTGCAGGTAGCTCCGACTGTTCACGCGATTCTTTCAAGCATGAACGGACTGCTTCATCAGAAGAGCTTTACCCCTCAAGAATACCAAGGCAGCTTTTCACTTTCGATGCGCGAAAGTACCTTTGAAGTATTCGCGTCAAAGCTCAGCAAAATTACCACTGAACTCGCACCAAAAGCCAAACTCAACATCTATTCAAAGCAACAGCTGGGTTTTGATGCTTTGCTTAGCGGTAAGATCAACTTGATCTTATTGCCCCATGATATTTCCCAGCCACCGACCGATAATAAGGAGTTGGTTTGGGAAACGATTCTTCCAGACGAAATGGTTTGTTTGATGGGCGCAGACCACCCTCTTGCTCAGCAAGAACTGACGATTGAAGGCTACTTAGATTACAAGCACATTGGGATTTTAGATAACGAACTGTCTCAGCCTTACTTTGAGCAAAACTTAGTTCAATGTCATAAGCCAAGAGATATGGCAATATCGGTAGCGGACTTCGGTGCAGCGGCTGTACTGTGTCACCACACGCCTTTCCTATTCACCAGCTCTAAACAGTGGGCTGAACATGCTAAGCAAGCTCAGGGCTTAGTGAGCAAACCCTTGCCTTTTGATTACGGCAAAGTGGCGTATAGCTTGGTGTGGAACAAGCCCAACATGAATGATCAAGCGATCAAATGGTTGTGTGACCTATTTTTAGAGGCTTGATATTTTTAGAGACTTTACGTTCTTAGAAACCTGATTGACCGCAGAAGAAACTTAGAGGTTAAGTATAAACCTCTGGGGTTTGCATTGGCCTTTTAACGATCGTGTAGAGCTTATCGTGAAAGCTCTGCATCTGTTGTTCGGTACATTTAGGCCAATCTAACGCTTCACCAATCACACCATGATGTTGAAACGCATTCAGTCGAATTCGAACATCATTTGGTAGCGTCTTCAAGTAACGCCCCACTTGTTCAATTTCATCTTCAAGATCGCTTTTATTCGGAATATGCAGCAACCTAACTTCATGCAGCTTTCCTTTGCCTGCAAGATAATTGATGGTTTCAAACACTCGATGGTTTCCTCTGCCCACCAGCCATTGGTGCGTTTCAGATTGCCATGATTTTAGGTCAATCATCGCGCCATCAAGGTAAGGCAACACCTTGTCCCAGCCTTGCTGTGACAACGAACCGTTACTATCAATAAAGCACGTAAGGTGCGCTAGCTGCGGATCACTTTCAATAGCTTGAAATAGCTCAATGATAAACGGCAACTGCATGGTCGCCTCGCCACCTGAAATAGTGATTCCGCTTAAGAAAAATTGGTTATGCCTGACGAGTTCAAGCACCTCTGAGACCGTCATCGTGGTAATTTTCGGGCTCGACTTATGATCGCAGACATCAATGCACTGATCGCAGTTGGTGCAAACTTCTGGCTCCCACTTAACTTTGCCATCAATCATGCTTAAAGCATTGCTTGGACAGCCACTAACGCAGTCTCCACAATGGTTACAGTGATTGATTGTATGAGGGTTATGGCAAGTAATGCAGTCAAAATTGCAGCCCTGAAGAAACAGCACCAAGCGGTTTCCCGGGCCGTCAACACAAGAAAAGGTCAGCACACGGCTGACCTTCGCTTGTTTTTCTGTCTTATTATTTTTAACCCTAGCCATTTGAGTTGTTAGATCAGAAACTTTCATAATTCACATTGTTCGTATTCGAAACGCCTCACGCACGTTAGAGCTATTCGTATGTCGGCGACATCTCTAAGCTCGCTACACGTGGTTTACGCTCTAATATGCCCGTGTTCTTCGCAGCTTCAGCACCTAAGAAGGTGGTATTAGTACGTGAGCCTTGCTCATCGTATTTCGCAATATCAGACAGTTTGACCATGTAACCCGTCACACGAACCAAATCGTTTGATGCAACGTTAGCCGTGAACTCACGGTAACCCGCCTGAATCGCGCCTTTACACAGGTTAAACATCGCTTCAGGATTTGATTTCACTGTTTCGTCGATGGTTAGAATGTCACTGATACCCGAGGTGTAGAACTTATGGTGACCCGCGGTAGCACGAACGTAAGAGACTGGATCCGGTTCGGTGCCATAAGGAATACGGACACCAGGAGTCACATCTTCATCTAAACTAATACCGCCTTGAGCATGCAGCAGAGCTTTACCTTCCAGCCCATATTTCACTTCAGAGCTTTCGACGATCTCAGCCAGCTTTTCAGAAATGCAATGACCAAGCTGATTCGCCTGTTCATCGTGACCATAGCGCCCTGCTTGGCCCTCTTTCTCCAGCAAGATGTTGACGGCTTCCGCCATGCCATAAATACCAAACATTGGCGCAAAGCGGTCTTCTTCGATAAGGCCTTCTTTGGTCAGGAAGCCGTCAAAAAAGTTAGACTCTTCATGCAAGAAGCGGCTACGTGCGTTCATCAGTTCGATCATGATGTTGCTGTAGTTAGGCAACACTTGCTGCAAGAAATCTACGCTGTCCTCAGATTTTAGAGCCACTTGCTTAAGGTTCATACGCACCAAGGTGTTTGAACCACCCGCTAAAGGCAAAGAGTTATAGCAGCTCACAATACCAAAACGCTTGTCGCCGTAAGCCTCGGCATGCGCTGGATAGTTTGCGATATGTGGTTTACTGCACTCGCAGATATTGCTTGCCGCATGACGAAGTAGATCATCAGGTGTCACAGCAGGGTCATACATAAAGGTTAGGTTTGGTGCGATCTGCTTCAGTTCAGCATCTACGCGCAAAATCGTACGACACACAATGTTGTCGGTCGGGCCGATATTCACATGCATAAAGGCATCTGGCAGTGTGCGGTCCAACATAATCCAGAACAGCTTAAGCTTTTGATATACCTGCTCGTCAGTTAAATCACCAACAAATGGCATCAACACATCATCCAATTGACCTAAGTAAACCGGAATCGACGTCACTGAAGGAACGTGATGGTAGATAATGGTTAGCATGTTCAATGCTTCATCGAAATTGGTTGCCGCGCTAAGCTCTAAATACTCTGAGCCTTGATGTAAGTATTTAGAATAGTCGGGAAGTACATAGCGCGGCTTAAATGGGGCGTGCCCTTCAAACATGTCACATAGCACACCTTGTTGTAAGGCTTGCTCTACTTCATTGCTAACCGGCATATACGGTAGGCTGGCTTCAGCTTCTAAGGCAAGATAGCTCGACTTCTGTTTTGGTGACAGGTGAGCATCTGAAATGATATTGCTAAAGCGCTGTTGTTGCTCTGAAAGTTGTGGAGAAGCAGATTGGTGGCTCATGATGAAACCCTTAATATTATTATGGGCTTATTTTATATCTCACTGTTACATTTCCACTAATGAAATGTATGCAAGACTATATTTCCAAAATGGAAATGAGTGATTTGTTAATTGCCTGAAATTTGCTTATCCATGAACGAAATGGGAAGAAAGAAGCCAGTGTTGGCGTTGGTAGTGATAGTGATAGTGAAGATCTTGAAAGCACTCACTGGCTCGCCTGTTTGAAATACAAACGACTAAAAATAGAAAACCCACATAACTGACCTTAAGATCGTTGATGTGGGTTTCGTTATTTTAGATGAGCATTACCGAGGCTAGCTCTAGGCATACACACGATTACAGATAAGGAAGCACTTGTTTACGTCCAACACCCATCAATACCTTTAACTCTCCTTGTGGAGTGTTGATCGAGAACGGCGTTGACACTTCAACCACTGCAAAGCCAGCTGCACTCAATACATTCTCTGAGCGCTGTTGGCTTACACCGTAGTCTTCGCTGTCGTTCTCTAAGTACCAATCCCAGTGTACAAACGTGCCGTCGTTTTCAAGCAGCGTGTAAATCAGACTGACTGTGTCTTGTAGGTTCGGGATAAAACCACACACCGAAGAAGCTACCACTAGGTCAAACTGGTTTCTGAATGCTGGATGCTGCGCTGCAAGCCCGCGCGATAAAAGATCAACAACAGGTTCAACGTTGGGTAACTCTTTCTTATCTAACTCTTCAATCATCCCTTCAGAGATATCAAGTGCGATGATCTCTTTTGCTAAAGGAGATATTTTCTGGCTGAGTAGTCCTGTACCACAACCAAAATCAAGGACACGGGTTCCGTTTAAATCAACGAGCGGTGTTAACTGGTCAAATACGGACTGTGCGAATACTGCGGTCGCGGGATCTTTATCCCAATCAACGGCGTACTCGTCCCATTGTTTCGCCATCATGGCCTCCATCTTTACTTCTTGTAGGTTCGGAACTTCCCCAGAATAAACCAAATTAGTCAATTCGTCATAGAGTTATCATGCAAAGATGGACTATTTCTAAGATAGTCAGCACAATATTCAGATAATATGCACCGACCCCCGCTCAATATGGAAATGAAATGAACCTTTCTCAAGTCCAAGCCTTTTGTTCCGTTGCTGATTTAGGATCAGTGTCTGAAGCTGCACGCCAGCTAGAATGCAATCGAACCAAACTCAGCATGTCGATTAAAGCCTTGGAAAAAGAGTTAGATGTCGAGCTGTTCGTGCGCAGCGGAAACCACGTTGAACTTTCTGAAGCGGGCAAAGCCATTTACAAAGATTGCGAAGGCTTGTTGGTGACAGCAGCGCGTATTAAACAGACCTGCTTGCATGTTTCAGGTGAATTTAACGCGGAAATTTGGATTGCACGAGATGACTCCCTACCCGATGGAATGTGGCAGGATTTATCTCACGCCTTAAATAACAAGTACCCTTCTACCTCATTCAACTTCGTTCTCGCGTCGAGCGGCGACTTAGCTAACTTGGTTGAAACTCAGCAAGTCGACTTCGCATTTGGCGTCGATTACGAACGTGTCGATGACCCAAGAATTATCTACAATCCACTTGGTAAGATTCGAATGATGTCTGTGTGTAAGAAAGGACATGATCTAAGTGCGATGCGACGAGTGTCGGATGAAGTATTGAGAAATTCGATGCAAGCGACCATGGTTTATCTCAATGAGAAGGATAATCCTGAGCTTGAGCCCTTCTCTCGCCGTTATATTGGTTTCTCTAGCTTTGACTTCATGTTGGATACAATTTTGCGTGAAGAGGCGTGGGGCGTAATGCCAGAACCATTGATTCGCCATTTATTGCGTGAACAAGAGCTAGCAGTGATCAAACACACGTACGGCTTAACACAAGAAGACTATTGTATGTTTACCGCCGCTGGGATGGCTGAACACCCAGGTATGAATTGGTTAGCGGATCAGATCAGCGATTACTTGTTTGATTTTTAAAGTGTCAGATAATGTTCTATCTCGACACTTTAAATCATCTAACAGATAGAGAGCCCTCTCTTTAAAAGACCATCACGTGATCAACTAAATAGCGTCCGTCTTCTTCAACCAACACCATTTCAGCCACAAACTCGCCTTTCGCAATGGTATACGCTTGCTTCCACACAAAGGCGATAGAGTCTGAGCGTCTAAATAGTGCGACCTGCTTTCGTTCAGCAAAAAAGCCATTGCTGTGTTGATAATGGTGACATACCTTTTCTAAATATTCCGGCGTAACAATGTCTTTCATCCTTTGGGTAAAGTCTCGACAGTGCTGAGCATGATCAACCTTAGTTGAACCGTCCATCAAGTTATCCATGATCGGGTTAGCAATCACCCACAGTTCGTTATCATTGATATCGTCAAACTTCATATTGATCCATTCCTTGTCCATTCCAATCCGTGCAGTCTCAGTCTCAGCAGAGTCTAGGAAATCAATGAGACCCTAGCGACTAATGTGTTTTATTAATCATAAACGATCCTATTTCAGTTGCACACCATCCCCAAGAAACACTCAACGTCAATTTTACTGACACCTCAATTTATCAATAAGTAATTGAATAATAACAACTTGAATATAAAATGGGTTGCCGACATATAAACATCATCAGATAAAGTTTGTAAAGTTAGCTCAATATTAGAACAATGAAGTTATCAAAAACATCTGGAAAATTTTATGTGTGACAGGAAAAGCCAAAACGAAAATCGAGTACTATTGTTCTCAGCCCTTTTAGCATCAGGCTTCGCAGTTGGCGGATTGGTGTTGGGTCTTCTCGTTGGCTCTCTGGTCATAGTATTTGACGGTGTTTATTCTCTTATCAGCTTACTGCTAACTTTATTGTCACTAGCTGCATCGAAATACATTAACCGTCCTTCAGATACCGAGTTCCCGTTTGGTCGAGCTATCATTGAACCAATTGTGATTGCGATTAAAGCAATTGTGATTCTGCTAGTGGTTAGCTATTCACTTTACTCTGCGATTGGTGCGTTGATGACGGGTGGTCGTGAAGTCGATGCTTCTATCGCAACTCTGTTTGGTATTTTCAACGTATTGGGTTGTGGTTACGCTTGGTGGTACATCGCCAATAAGAGCAAACGTATTTCTTCAGGTTTGATTCAAGCTGAGTCTAAACAGTGGCAGATGGATACACTTTTGAGTGTGGCAGTTACGGCAGGTTTCGTTGTTGCTTGGTTGGTGGCTTACTCTCCGTTTGCTGAATACGCAGTATATGCCGACCCAATGATGATGTTACTGATGTCTTTCTACTTCATCAAAGTGCCGTTCGACATGTTACGTGAAGCAATGCGCGAACTGCTGATGATGTCGGCAAACAAAGATATTTGTGACGCGGTAGATAAGAACGTTGTCGCGGTAGACAAAGAAGCGGATCAAGATTTGGAGCTGATGGGTGTGACTAAGGTTGGCCCAGAACTAAGAATTAACGTTGATATTCATACCAACGACCAAGACGCGATTGCGGTCGATGATATTGAACGAACGCGCCGCCAGCTTAAGCGACGCCTATCTAAGATGCCTTATGAGCTTCAATTGAATCTCAATGTTGCGAGTTAAGTTTTCCATAGCAAGCGAGGACACACCTCACCTGAGTACATAAACTCAAATTAAGAGTGAGATTGAACCTTTTTAGAAGCCGACGCCTTTACCGTCGGCTTTTCTCTTGTTACCCACCAGCAAGCGAGTGAACCAACGGTTACCATACAAACGCCCTGCCAAAATGTCATGGTCAACGACAAGCCTAAAATCAACGAAGAGAGTACGGTTGCGAAGATTGGAGTAAAGTACGACATGGTCGCAAGAAATACCATATTCCCCCCCAGAATCGCCGTGTTCCAAAGCGCATAGCCTGCGCCCATACAAGCGCCAGCTAACGCTAAGTCAATCGCCGCACTCGTTGTCATCACCATGCCTGTTTCATCACTCAACGCGTATTTAATCCACAGAGTGATCGCCGTAGCGATAAAGAAAAGCACAATCGCATTCTGTCCTTTAGCAACGCGCTGTGTGTAGTTGCAGTAAACAGCCCAAATAATCGCACCAAAAAACGCCATAGAATAGGTTTTAGGATTAGTCGCAATGTTGGCAGCAATTTGATCAACAGATAGACCTTGATCACCACTGATGCTCCAAGCCACACCGAAGAATGCCAAAAAGATACTTGGATAAACCAACCAGTTAATCTTTTTGTCACTCAGCAGCACAGCAAACAACACCGTCAGTGCCGGCCATAGATAGTTGATTACTGCCATCTCTATGGCTTGATGTCGGCTGTTCGCCATTCCCAAAGCCAGAGCCAGGAAAATCTCATAACAAACGAACAAGGCGCCGCCAATCAGCAAGTAAGATTTAGAAAATCGTGACAGTTTTGGTAAACCCATAACACAGACCAACAAAAGCGCACTTACCGTATAAAGACTGGCTGCACCACCAATTGGACCTAGCTGTTCTGAGACACTACGAGACAGAGCAATCAAACAGCTCCATAATAAAATGGCGATAATACCGTAGCAGCTATAACGATGAGATTTCAGCACGCCTTTTCCTTCTCTTTATTGTAATTGGTTAATCAAAATGAGCTTAAAGCAAAGATAAGCTTAAACACCACTATCGATAAGTTGCAGTAAGTAAAAATAAGTAGCCGAGCACATAACTGTACTCGGCTATCAATCATTCACTCAAAAATCTAAAAGCAGTTAGCAGTTATGCCAACAAAAGTGCTTGCAGGTCAGCCAGAGACTTAACCTGATAATGAGGGTTAATTCCTGCTGGCGTCGCTTTCTCTTGGCTGTTCAACCAACAGGTCTCAATACCAAAATCCAAGCCACCTAAAATATCAGAGTGTGGGTTATCCCCGACCATCAATATTCTTTGTTTCGATGGCAATCCAATCAGCTTATGTGCATGTTCAAAAATTTCCGCGTCTGGTTTAGCAACACCGACTTCCTCAGAAATGATCACATGGTCAAAGTAGTCCGTCATTCCGGTACGCTCTAAACGGATAGACTGAAGCTCTGTAAAACCGTTAGTAATGATGCCCATATTCACTTTGCCTTTTAAAGACTCCATCAACTCTTGTGCACCCGGTAACAAAGAACAGATATCCGCCATTGCCGTTAAAAATGCACTGTTTAAAGCAGCGGTTGTTGTTTCAAGTTTTTCAGCCCAGCTTTCGAAGCGCGTATGTTTCAGTTGATCTGCAGTAATGCGGCCATCTTGGTAATCGACCCAAAGTGGTAAGTTAACCTTTTGATAAGCCGAATAATCTTGCTCGCTGAAATCCACACCAAAGCGAGAAAACATAAGCTTCATTCCTTGATAAGCATCAAAATGGAACAAAGTTTCATCTGCATCAAAGAATATCCAATCGTACTTCATTTTATGTCCTATTATTCGCGCTGTTGAGCAGTGCATGCACTGTTTTTGTCGTTGTTTTTATCGTTGCCTCAAAGGGCGGAGCATCACTTTACCCTCAATTTTGTGAGCCTGTATATAAATCTAATAATTTATAGAAAACAAGTCACAAGTCATGATGTATCGCAAATTTTGCCACATATTAAACCAATACCATACAAGAAATACACTTAGGTACCGGGAGGTACTATGAAGCACTTTTTACCGTCGTCTGTCATGCTCACCCCTTTTCTTGTCAAATACTATGACGAGGAGCCAGAAGACACGCTTGATTCTGAAGAGTCACAAGAGCCTCAAATTGAATGCGGTGACAACTCAGATAAAAAGTCGACACAAGCCTAACTAGAGCAGCTTTCAATGAAAAACCTTACTTTTCATTGTTATAGAACACCACTCTGCTCTTGGTTGAGTCAATTTATCACTATCCATTACTGACAAAGAACACAACCAAAAACCATGAAAACGATTGCTATATGAGCCCTATCACAACGACTAGCCACAAAGTGGTAGTTCGGAATCAAAGTTGTTCCAGATCAATGGTCAACCACTTGAATGCCGACAACATGTAGGAAATTAAAAATCATAATTAACGGAGTTTTCCAATGTCTACTGCATTTTACATCCCTACAATCAACTTCATGGGTACTGGCTGTTTGAAAGATGCTGCTGATAGCATTCAGTCTCAAGGATTCAAAAAAGGTCTGATCGTTACGGATAAGATCCTGAATCAAATTGGCGTAGTTAAGCAGGTACAAGATCTTCTTAGCCAGCGTGGCGTAGACGCAGTTATATTCGACGGTACTCAACCAAACCCAACCATCACTAACGTGAACGATGGCCTTGAATTGCTGACTGACAACAATTGTGATTTTGTTGTTTCTCTAGGTGGCGGTTCTCCACATGACTGTGCAAAAGGTATCGCTCTGGTTGCTTCTAACGGCGGCAAGATTGCTGATTACGAAGGCGTAGACCAGTCTGAAAAGCCAATGATGCCACTGATTGCTATTAACACTACGGCTGGCACTGCATCTGAAATGACACGCTTTTGCATCATTACTGATGAAGCTCGCCACATCAAGATGGCTATTGTTGATAAGCACACAACACCACTAATCTCAGTAAACGATCCTGAGTTGATGCTTGCTAAACCTGCATCACTAACGGCTGCAACAGGCATGGATGCGTTGACGCACGCAATCGAAGCTTACGTTTCTATCGCAGCAACGCCAATTACAGACGCTGTAGCAATTAAAGCAATCGAGCTTGTGCAAGCACACCTAAGAACCGCGGTAGCGCACGGCGAAGACATTGAAGCTCGTGAGCAAATGGCTTACGCGCAGTTCATGGCGGGTATGGCTTTCAACAACGCTTCACTGGGCTATGTTCACGCAATGGCTCACCAACTAGGCGGTTTCTACGACCTTCCTCACGGTGTATGTAACGCTATCTTGCTTCCACACGTTCAACGCTACAACGCACAAGTTTGCCCTGAGCGTCTACGTGATGTGGCAAAAGCAATGGGTGTAAATGTTGAAGGCATGACTGCAGAACAAGGCGCAGAAGCAGCAATCAACGCGATTGTTCAACTTGCAAACGACGTGAACATCCCAACAGGTATCGCTCAACTTGGTGCGAAGCTAGAAGATATCCCAACTCTGTCTGACAACGCACTAAAAGATGCTTGTGGTTTCACTAACCCTAAACAAGCAACACACGAAGAGATCTCAGCAATCTTCGAAGCGGCAATGTAATCTAGATACAAGTCACTTCTTATAGCTAACACAAACGGGCTCACCTTCTGAGCCCGCTTTCTTATTTCTGTACGATGCCTTTCAAATCTTTTCCTTTTCCACTAGCCACTAATCACTAATCACGAAAAAGTCGCATTGTTGCAATCGCTTAGTTATAGTTAAACTATTGATATATAGAATGACAAACAGGTTCCATTGAGTCGTAAGATAGCTAGCACCTCATTATTAGCATCACTTCTTGCATACTCCGCTCAAGCAGAGGAGCAAAATGAGTGCCACAGTCAGCCGTTAGAAGACGTCCCTGTCGAAAAAGCTTACCATTTCCTAAACAGTAAATTTTGCCAACCTGCTCTGTGGTTTGACAGCTTTTTTGTTGATGACCGCATTACCGAAGATGCCAGAGCTGGCACGTCCGTCCGTTGGTATAATGATTTTATTTACTCGGAAGGTGGCGAGGTCGACTACTCAACAAAACTCAAGGCGCGCCTGCATCTTCCCTTTGTGAGTAAACGCCTAAAGTTGATCTACGAGTCTGTCAGCGATGAAGAGTTCTTGGATTTTTTTCCGAATGATTCAGATGAATTGGAAAGTGCGTTAGGCCTGCGCTACGACGCCTATGCCAAGGGATATAGCAGCTTCAATATTAAGGCAACATTACGACCACGCATTGAAGCTCGCTATCGTTTTACCTACCCTCTCACAACCGATGTGGTATTCAGACTTACCCAGCGGGTATATCAAGAAAAACAAGAAACTGGCGAGATCACTGACGTCGATTTTGATCTTTCTTTAAGTGATGATTTCTTGGCTCGATGGTCAAGCTTTGCAGGGTACAACGACGATCTCAAAGGTTGGAACTATGGTACGGGATTAACCTTGTATCACTACCTTGCCCAAGACCAAGCACTTCAATATAGCGCTACAATTAATGCAACGGATGAGCCTCATAATCATTACGAATACGCTCAGGTTTCGGTTACTTACCGACAAAACGTATGGAAAGAGTGGCTGTTCTACGAACTCATTCCTCGTTATCAATGGGAACGAGAACCCCATGAGAAACATACCGAAGAAGCCAACATCACCCTTCGGCTTGAAGTCCTGTTCAATAATGTGTAGCTCTATAATGTTTAGTTCAACAACGTATAGTTCAACAGTCTCTAGCTCAACAACGCCTAGTTAGTGTTTGAGATATAAGCATCGAGAGATAAGAACAGAGGCACAAAAAAAGCACATCATACGATGTGCTTTTTCAGTTCGATCAAGGCTTAAACTGTAATCTTAACCTTTGTAATTTCTTACTCGCGCCGCTTCTGCTTCACGTTTATCGACAACTGTCTTACCGATTGGCGCTAGCGAGATAACCGCGAGCTTAAGATGTTGAATCGCGAACGGAATACCAATGATGGTAATGAAACACGCCACAGCTGACATGATGTGACCGATTGCTAGCCAGATACCCGCAAATAAGAACCAAATCACGTTACCAATCACGCCTAGCGGGCTCGTACCTATGTCCATTTCATTGGTCAGCTCATCACGAGATATGGCTTCCTGACCAAATGGGAAGAATGAAAAGTTACCCATAACAAAACACGCTCTACCCCATGGAATACCAACGATGGTAAGGAATGCGAGTAGTCCGAAGAACCACCAAGCTAGTCCCATAAATACGCCACCGAACAGAAACCAAATGATGTTTCCTATTGTTTTCATTCTGTATTCTCCAAATCTTGTAATACTGTTTATTTCATATGCCGAGTAAGGCAATACTTGTTCTAATAGGTTCATTATTGTTGAACCTTTATGAACCGTTTATGAATCACTTACATTTTATGTGATTGATACACGCCACGAAACGCCAAATCCACATAGGGCTCATCGATTTTATTTGATACCATGCTCTTAGATTTTTAGTACCACAAAGCTAAACAGCTACAACAACTAATTGAAGGCCGAATTTATGAACAACACTGAGCAACCTAAAAAGAAAATGAAAAACTGGGTGCCAATCGTCTTCTTCGGACTTCTCAGCACAGTCCCAGTGTTCATGTTCTTAGTCGACGTGTACATCAACCAGTATATGTAACAGAGCCGGACATCCTAGCTGTATAAATGGATATAAGAACCCTTTCCTGTATCCATTTCAGTTCCAATTAGATCAGTTCTTCTTCAGTCAGCTCTTCTGTAATCAATTCAACTCTTCTGCGATCAAATCAACTCTTCGTTAATTAAATCAGCTCTTCGTTAATTAAATCTAGAATGTCGATCAGCTCATGATCTGGCAAGTTTAATAAGTTATCACCCACATACCATTCAATCTTACATTGGGTTGGCAGTTCGCTGATCGCTGGGTTTCCTATCCAAACCTTGTGCTTCTTAGCTATATTGTCGCGCAGGATAATACCATCCTCAAAACTCACCGGTAAATAGAGGTGAAGCATGTTTACTTGGGGTTGCTGCGGGTTCACTTTGAACTGCGGGTAATCTTGTAAGATTTGATAGATTTGCTTGGTACGCTCATACAATGCTGGCATCAACTCGATCCGTTGATCAAACTGCATTGCTGCCGAAACCACGTAAGGCGTGCGATGATAAATATTTCCGCCCTGACGCTTCATCCACGCTGAAGCTTTTGCTACGAAAGCCTTGTCACCTAATAAGAGTGACCCACCAAGACCATTTAACCCTTTATAGAGCGAAACATAAGCCGTATCGAACCCCTTAGCAATCTCGCTATATGGCTTTTGATAATACGCGCCGCACTCCCACAAACGAGCACCATCCATATGCAGGTGAATCGATTGTTCTTTGCAGTACTGCTTTATAGCTTCAAGCTCTTCCCATTCAGGTAATTGCCCACCAATCTCTCGCATCGGTAGTTCATACAATGCCGCGGCAATCTCATCAGGCCAAGCCTTTAAGTCGTCGACATTCCAAGTGCGAAATACATTACCAACCGGAAGTACATTGAAACGGTTCTGGAGCTGATACCCTTGACGTTCATGGCGCATAATATGACTCGATTCATGCATCGCCACTACTGGGTTTCTCTTCTCTTGGCACGCAATTTCTAATGCTGTTGGTTGATTCATGGTGCCGGTAATCACAAATACAGCCGCTTCATAACCTAGCAGTTCCGCGACTTTGTTTTCGAAGCTCTCGATAAACTCACCATCGCCATAGCTATCATGGCTCACATTGTGTGTCTCACACCATTCAGCCATCTGAGCGAATGTTTGTGCTGGAGTCGGTTCTAGGTGGCCGGAAAGCAACAAATCACATTGTTGACGCAAGTCCATGCTCATAGTTTTTCCTTTATTCATTGTTGTTCTATGTAGGGTGATTGAATTATTTACGTTACACGCCAACGGTGACATAAAGTGCACCTATTCGCTTTTATTATTAGCGAATAATTAGTTTTACTTAGTCATCGGCGGCTTGTGCCGGAAATACTCAAATTGACGGATGTTTTATATAATTAAGTCCCTAAAAACACACGCATCTAAATAGATAAGTATGGGCTAATTCGTTGTTGTTCAACCATTCTTCTATTATTGTATATCTATAATTCCAATAAATATTATTCGTTAATGGACAAAGAGGGCTATATGTCGAAAAATCGAGTCTTGGTGCTATTCGCCCACCCTTCTCAGCATCGCTCTGAAGCTAATAAACCCTTATTTGAGCAAGACAAACGCATTAACGGGGTTACCTGTGTCGACCTCTATGCTGAGTACCCAACCTTCAAGATCAATATCGACCGTGAACAGAAACGCCTGTTGGACCATGACATCATCATTTTTCAGTTCCCACTATATTGGTACTCAACACCTGCGATTCTTAAAGAATGGCAAGACCTTGTTCTCGAATATGGTTTTGCCTACGGTACCGACGGTAATGAACTGCAAGGTAAAAGCTTGTTATGCAGTATCACCGCTGGCGGTAAAAAAGATGCTTATCAGACTGACGGTTATAACCACTTCACCATACGTGAACTGCTTCACCCAATCGAACAAACAGCATCTTTGTGCGGTATGAACTACTTGGCTCCATTGGCTTTATTTGGTTCACGTACTGCGTTGGAAGAAGGCCGAATTCAAGATCACGTAAATAGCTATAAAGTGCTTTTAGAAGCTTTTGTTACGGGCGAAGTCGACCTTAAAAAAGTAAGTAAGGCTGAAAAGCTAAACCACTACGTTGATGAACTGATGAGCAGAGGTTAGATCATGACAGGATATTTTCTACAAGCATTTATCTATTTGCTCGCGGCAGTCATCGCGGTCCCTATCGCCAAGAGGCTTGGCCTCGGTTCTGTGCTTGGCTACCTGATTGCAGGCGTTGTGATTGGGCCAATTATTGGATTAGTTGGCGAAGAGACCACGACCATTCAACACTTTGCCGAATTCGGTGTGGTTATGATGCTGTTCTTGGTCGGGCTTGAACTTGAACCTAAGATGCTTTGGGCAATGAGAAACCGACTTATGGGTCTTGGGGGTCTGCAAGTTGGCGGCACTACCGCGATTGTTATGGGTATTGCTCTGTTCTTTGGGCAGCCGTGGACGATCGCACTCACCATCGGTTTGATCTTCGCACTGTCATCAACCGCGATTGTTCTACAAACATTCAATGAAAAAGGGTTGTCCAAAACCGAAGGGGGCAAGAACGCTTTCTCTGTTCTACTTTTCCAAGATATTGCCGTCATCCCTATGTTGGCGTTCATTCCTCTATTAGCGTTGCCAGAATTAATTGAAGCAGCACAAAGCGCAGTCGCTTCCGCTTCTGATCACCATGAAGAGTTAAGTCTCGTTGCTGGCCTACCCGGTTGGGCTTATGGCCTTGTGATCACGGCATCTATTGCTATTGTTGTTGTCGGCGGACACTTCTTGAGTCGTCCACTGTTCCGCTTTGTTGCAAGCTCAGGCCTGCGTGAA
Source organism: Vibrio sp. L5-1 (assembly GCF_021728315.1). NCBI lineage: Bacteria > Pseudomonadati > Pseudomonadota > Gammaproteobacteria > Vibrionales > Vibrionaceae > Vibrio > Vibrio sp. L5-1. Next base: position 92,779 of record NZ_JAKKCQ010000008.1, read on the forward strand.
ATCTTCACTGCAACCGCACTAATGTTGGTGATTGGTATTGCTGCACTAATGAGCCTAGTCGGCCTATCACCGGCTTTGGGTACCTTCCTGGCGGGTGTGGTATTGGCGAACAGTGAATTCCGCCACGAACTTGAGTCTAATATCGACCCGTTTAAAGGGCTTCTACTTGGCTTGTTCTTTATTACCGTAGGTGCAGGCATCAACTTTGATGTTCTATTCAACGACTTTGGTTTGATCATTGGCCTAACCCTTGGCGTTATGCTACTCAAAGCTTTGGTGCTATTCACACTGGCGTTAATCTTCAAAATCAAAAACAGTGACCGTTGGCTGTTTACATTGAGCTTAGCGCAAGCCGGTGAATTCGGTTTTGTACTACTGAGCTTCTCAGCCCAAAACCATGTACTGCCCTCAGATATTGTTCAAACACTATCGTTGGTTGTCGCCCTTTCGATGTTCTTAACTCCTGGCTTGTTCATACTGTTTGATAAAGTAATTCTGCCTCGTTACGAGCAAAAATCTAACGACCGTGAAGAAGATACTATCGAAGAGAAAGGTACGGTCATCATTACTGGTATTGGCCGATTCGGTCAGATCGTTAACCGTTTATTGGTATCGAATGATGTCAATACTGTGGTTTTGGATCACCAAGCCAACCAAGTAGATTTATTACGCTCCATCAATATTAAATCTTACTTTGGTGATGCGACTCGTCATGACTTATTGCATACCGCAGGAATCGAAGAAGCCGCAATGCTTGTTGTCGCGATAGACAACCAGGACTCAAGCGTTGAACTGGTGAAGTACGTTAAACACACCTACCCTAAAGTGAAAATCTTAGCGCGAGCATTCGACCGTGGTCACAGCTATCGCCTAAGAGAAGCCGGTGCAGATTTTGTAGAATCAGAAACGTACCACTCGGCGCTTGAAATGGGCGCAGAAGCCTTGCGTTCTTTGGGTCATCACCCATTCTTTGTTGAACAACAAAAATCGACGTATCAACGTGTTGAAAGTCGTAAGTCTGAAAAGCTCTACCAAGCTTGGTCTGAGGCAGAAGAGAACCCGCGCTACGACAACAACTACCGACAAATCTTCATTCACCTTGAAGAAGCAATGAAAGAAGATATGAAAAAAGACCGTTCAGACAAGCACTCTCGATCTGAGCGAGGTTGGACACCGCCACCGAAAGGCTATGCAGATGGCTTTGAGGAAGAAGAGTCCTAAGCACAACTCTAAATAACGGCGCTAGATAACCATACTAGGCAACCATCAAAAGCGGCTATTTAGGCCGCTTTTTCTTTCATTGCCCCCCTACAAAACGTCAAATGAGCATGAGTAGCGGGTGCTAAAACTCGTAATTCAAAAGATTTATGTGATCTAGCTAAAATTTTTAATTTCTGACCACATGGCAAAAGTGAATTCACTTTTTACATTATTGAAACATTCCAACCTCGCATAAACCACACCATAAACATGGCTATATATGCACTCATTTAAGTCATTCAATCATCGCCCCAATTCATAGCGACCACCCTCTAAGGTTTGAGTTACATTGCATATATCTAAATACGCTGCACAAGCCCCAACCTAACCATTCACCACGCAAATATGTAACGCGCTACATTCACAAATTCAAACCGTTAAAATTAACATAAACATTTCAAAATATGTCTATCGTTACAATTTGTAACGAATAGCGGTTATCGGTATAGTCCTGCAATTCAAAAAGTGAGACCTTTGCGCTCACCTTAAAGGAGATATAATAATGATTACTAATGATGCTGTAATAATGGGCATGTTAGCTGTTATTCTTGGCGGTGTTTTTATCACGGAAAGTAGCCAAAATAGCGCACTGAAAAAATTCTACTCGTTCGTTCCGGGTCTATTGCTCTGTTACTTTGTTCCTTCTCTACTGAACAGTTTAGGCATCATCGACGCATCAAACTCTAAGTTATACTTCGTTGCAAGTCGCTACCTCTTACCAAGCGCACTCGTTCTACTGATCATCTCAGCAGACCTACGTAAAATTTTTGGGCTAGGTTCAAAAGCCGTCATCATGTTCCTGACAGGTACTGTCGGTATTATCATTGGTGGCCCATTGGCTATCTTGATCATCGACCAAATTAACCCTGACCTTGTATCTGGTGATGTATGGCGTGGCCTAACAACGGTTGCAGGTTCTTGGATTGGTGGTGGTGCAAACCAAGCCGCAATGAAAGAAGTGTTTGAAGTAGACGACCAACTGTTCTCTGCGATGATTACTGTAGACGTAATCTGTGCCAACATTTGGATGGCAATATTACTTATCATGGCTGGCCGTCAGAAGAAGATTGATGCGTGGTTAAAAGCCGATACTTCATCTATCGAAGACCTAAAAGAAACCGTTTCTAAGTACCAAGAAGAAAACGCTCGCCCGACGACGACGACTGATCTCATGAAGATCACGGGAATCGCATTTGGTCTTACGGGCTTAGCACACTTTTTCAGTGACATGATCGCACCATGGATCTCAACTAACGCTCCTGAGCTAGCGCAATACAGCCTGACTTCTGGGTTCTTTTGGTTAATCGTAATGGTGACTACGTTTGCGCTGATCGCTTCATGTTTCAAATCAACGCGCAGCCTTGAGCACAGTGGTGCATCTAAAGTAGGCTCAGCATTCATCTACATCTTAGTTGCAACCATTGGTATGCAAATGGATATCACGGCTATTTTGGATAACCCTGGTTACTTCTTCATCGGTATCACTTGGTTAACTATTCACGCGATTATCATGATTGTGATGGCAAAGCTAATCCGTGCACCATTGTTCTTCATGGCTGTAGGTAGCCAAGCTAACGTAGGCGGTGCTGCATCGGCTCCTATCGTAGCTGCTGCATTCCACCCAGCATTAGCTCCAGTAGGCATTCTAATGGCTGTACTTGGTTACGCACTGGGTACATACGGCGCTTACATCTGTGGCCTAATCATGCAGGCTGCTGCACTAGGTTAATAAGCCTCTTAAAACAAAGATGGCTAAAGCAACAACAAGAAAGGCTGAACGATGATCGTTCAGCCTTTTTCGTTTCTAAAACTGTATTTCAAATAACGGCTTAATCGAACAAAGACGCCAGCTTATTTTCCACAACTGGGCTGATATTAAAGCTCAATATAAAATCTGGACGCGTTTCTTCGTCTTTCTCAAGGTAATAATTCGCTTCAATTCCAAACTTCCAAGGACGCCCATTCAACACCGTTGTTTTAGTTACGCTTATATTTAACGGAATTTCCGCCTGATTATTATTCCAATCATACGAGAATGTCGGCGCAGAACCTATCGTCCAACCTCCTCCTAATATCTCCACCCAAAAGACTTGTGTCGATGTCTTGTTGATTCGAGTATCAGAATGGTCGGCTCCGTCTCCAGAAATACCATACAAGTGGTTGGGAAACATACCAACCACTCGCTCACTACTCGCCTTCCCGAACATAAATTCAGGCCCGACAGCAAATTGATCAGCCGTTAAGTCATTACTGCCCGTTGGCAAAGAAGCAAAGAGACCGAAAGCGACAATAGTGCCGCCCTCCATTTTAGGCGCATAAGCTAAATCAAATGAGATGTCTGTAACGCCTGACTGATCCATATGTTGGGAACTTGTCGGCGTATCCGTATTGAAATCATTCTGAACATAAGAGATAGCAGGGCGGAAGATGACTTTGTCGCCATTATCCATTGGAAACGGTAATGTCGGCTGTAATACGGTCGCGAAAGCATCCCCTCCACCATCGTAACCACCTGAATACTGAAGCTTTAAATTAAGGCTAGCGTAAGCTGTGTTTGGGTTTGCAAGTTCCTTTGCTGCCTGTTCTGCCGCTTGATCGCTTTCAGATTTCGAAATGTCGACCTTAGCGCTAGCAAAATTCGGCGTTAATAATAGTCCAGTTATTATCAGTGCAAGTGGTTTACAAGCCATTGGAGCCCTCTTTAAAAATTAAACGCAGTGTATTGCGCGTATTTTAAAGACTAATGAGAGACAAAATGGCCATTCAGTGACATCAATAATTAATCGATGTCCAGAAAACAAAAAATGCCCCAAATTTCTTTGGGGCATTTCATTTTGGAATAAACTAAGGGTCTCCCCTATTCGTTTATTCCCAATCTAGGGTTACTTTGCCTGACATACCCGATCGCATCATGTCGAAGCCTGAATTACATCACCTTGAATGCTCAAAGTACCTGAGTTAACTAGCTCCAACAATATTGATTCAGTTCGGGCTTTCATAGCCTTACTTGTACTCGAGAAGCCTAAAACTTCTGTGACTGACTTTACTAAATCATCGCTTGATATTGAGAAAGTATCTTTAACGGTATCTATTGCGGCTTTCGCAATCTCTCCGTCATAGATGAGGTCATACTTACGTTCATTTGATGGCAAATCAACTCGGCTACGAATCGTAATTTCGTCTTGGCTTTTGGCAACAATGAACTCACCATCTAATTCGACTTTACCTTGTCTATTGAGTAAGCCAACCCCATCTAGAATTGCTCGATTGATACGTGCGCCACTTCGTGAACTGCCAACCGCTGACAACAGACGAATGCTTAGTTGTTTAACGTGGATAGGAGATTCAAAATCGATCACTTTCAAAATATCTTCCGCCAAGGTTGCCGTGCTGACATCCGGGATCGCATCACCAAGCCCTAGGTACAATTTTTCTGTTGGTAAAACTTGATAAACAGCAGCAGATGCTTGATGTTCGACCTCTACCCTTTCAATGGCTGCCTTAGGTTTTGATTTTGTCACCTCTTCAGCAACAAGCTCAGAGTCATAGGCTTCATAATAAGCGATAGCGGACTTGATAGAATCACCTAGCCTTTCAGTCTCTTTGTGGCGATTGCGGAACCAATCAGTACTCCAGATACGGTGGAAACGCCAACCTAACCCTTCAAGCACACTCTGACGGATGCGATCTCTGTCTCGCGCACTCTTAGAGCTGTGATAAGTTGCACCATCACACTCGACTGCAAGCATATAGCGACCAGGTTTATGTGGATCTCTCACTGCAATATCAATATAGAAACCTGCACAACCGACTTGTGGTTGAACTTGATAGCCTAACGAACGAATTGAAGAGATAACTTCTTCTTCAAATGGCGAATCAGGCCCTTTACCTGTTTCTTCTCTCTTAACCAAGTCACCTGTCTCAGCGTAATGTAAGAAGTTTTTCAGCGCTCGTACACCAAATGGAGATGCGTCAGTGGTTGGCATCTCCTCACCTTTAAAGTTGCTGAATACTTCCATGCACATACGAGCACGTGAAATAAGAACGTTAAGTCTTCGCTCGCCACCTTCACCATTAAGTGGCCCAAAACTCATTGGTAAACGCCCTTCATTCGTCTTGCCATAACCGATGCTTATGTAGATAGTGTCACGTTCGTCACCTTGTACGTTTTCAAGGTTCTTAACGAAGAAGTCCTCTCCTTCTTCATGCTCTCCAAAGAAGTGTTCGAGATCTGGGTTCGCCTTTCTCAATCGTTCAACTTCTAGCAAGATTGCATCACGTTGGGCTGTACTGAATGCAACAACGCCCAGTGTTTGGTTTGGTGTTGTTTTAGCGTGTTTAATTACCGTCTCTGCAACGGCTGCGGCTTCATCTATGTTGCTTCTTGAACCACCTCGGTCATAAGTGGTACTCGGCAAGTAATTGAGGCTCAAGCCTTTTGCATTAGGGTTAATTCCAGATGACGGGAAAATCATCAGTTTGTTGTCATAAAATTCTTGGTTTGACACCGCGATTAACGACTCATGGCGACTACGGTAGTGCCATTTAAGCATTTTTTCTGGCGTACCTGACGCTAAGAACATCCCCAAAATACTTTCCATATCAGCCGTTAAGCTCTCTTCAGCCTCATCATCGTCAAGGACTAACTGCTTGCCAAAGAAGCTGGTTGGTGGCATCTGTTTCGTATCACCAACAACGATAACCTGTTTACCACGCAGAATGGCTCCAAGTGCATCGGCAACTTTAACCTGTGACGCTTCGTCAAAGATAACCAAGTCGAAATCAACAACGCCTGGCTCTAGATAGGTTGCAATCGACATAGGACTCATCATAAAGACAGGTTTGATCTGCTGGATCACTCGACCCGACTTATTGAGCAGACGTCTAATCGGCATTTGGCGGCGTTTCTTATTAAACTCACGTCTTAGCGTTTCTACCTCACCTCTTGCTGATGGGTTCGGTAGATTATCGTAAAGCTGTTTGACCAAAGATTCTTGCGAAAAATGGAACAATTGACCGTCAATATCACTGAACTGTTCAATTTGTTTTTCATGCTCAACACGATCAAAGTAGCGAATTTCATCTCGTGCATCATATTGGTAATCGACAAGCGAACTGTAGTAAGTGGATTTAAAGCAATCTTGAATAAGTGTGGACTCTTGCGTCCAAGTGAATGCCTGTTGTCTCCAATCAGAAAGTCCAACGGCATCAAGATCTGAGCCTAAACGATTAAAACGTGTTAATGGGTAGAACTTCTGAATATCACTCTCAATCGTTTCAACTTCCTCACATTGCAGGGCATCACATCGTTCAACAAAGGAACTGAGGTCCAATTCCAGCAGTGATGCGAGTTCATTGATTACGTTCGTGCGCTTTTCGATAAGTGCATTAACCTTATCAAGCTCTGTGGTAGTAAAAGAAATTTCCTTTGATGGGTCTAGGTATTGCGCTGCACTGTGGTCTAACGTTCCCGACTTAATGCCTGAGTGGCACTGCTGCACCCATTGAAGCGGCTTTAGTATCGCTTTCCAATCGGTACTCTCATTTTTAAAATGACTGCCGATAGTATCAATTGCCAGTTGTGCAGATTCAATAAAGCTTTTTTGAGTCGAGCGATACTCCAGTATCGCATCAATCTTCTCAATCCATTCACTTGCGCCACCAGCAAGCCCATGTTTACACATGCCTGCATAGGTGCTTTTTGCTTTACCGTAATCGCCAGATAGGAATCGCCACCACTTTTGACCTGTTGTAAGCAACGAGCCACGAATTGGCATCCAATCATAATCTAATGCAATATCGACAAAGTGCTCTGAAAGCTCGGATTTTTGATCTTGTAGCGTTGCACCTTGAAGCGCAAAATCGAGTATCGTATCGCCTTTCGACTCCCAAGCAGGAGCGTTTCCATCAACACTCTCAAGCTCGGGTCTATCTGCAATAAGGGATAGGCCACCAAGCACTGAAATACAATCTGTATAGGTAGCGATCGGTGAGACGTAACCAGCACAGGCATGAAGAGCTTTAACTTGGTCAATGATCTCTTGCTGTGTTTGCACGACTTCAGCAACAAGCTTTTGTGCCGACTTGTCATCTGATGGCGAATAATCTTTAAGATTAGTAGATGAAAACAGATTCAGGCTTGGTGCAGCGTGCTCAGTTAAGTAATCAACGACCTCCGTGATCTTAACAAGAGCTGACAGGTAGTAACTCTTATCCCAAACGTTTAAATCAAAGTCGATACGAGGCAGCTCATCTAACTCGATTGAAGCATCGGTAATGATTCGCTCTAACTGTGAGCTATAACCTAGAGCATCATGATAGCTGACATCTGTATTGCCGATGCTCTCATTCACCGACTGGCAGTAATCATCCAATTTATTACGAAGAGAAACCAAGCGGTCAATATCTTCACTCCTCTCAGGGGTAACAGGAGCATGCTGCATCAGTGTATTTTCTAATGAAGAAAGAACTGCCTTCTTGTTCGCCTTGTGTGAGTGAAGCTCTAAAACTGAATCACCAATGTGACAGTTATCTAATCGGCGTTTAACGACATCAAGCGCTGCCATTTTCTCAGCAACAAACAGCACCTTTTTATTGTCAGCTAAAGCTTGAGAGATGATGTTGGTGATGGTTTGAGATTTACCTGTACCTGGAGGCCCTTGAATCACAAGATTCGCCCCTGACTTCGCAGCTAGAACCGCCTCTGTTTGACTTGAGTCAGAATCTAAAACAAGTTGAACTTCTTCAACACGGTTTACGTCCATTGGTGTTGAATCAAGCAAGGTTGCATCACGCTCAAAACCTTCGGTGAACAGCTTTTGGATCAAGCTATTTTCCGATGGTTTCTTACCCTCAGGCCAAACATCATCTGATAAGTCTTGATACATCTGGAATTTACCAAACGAGAAGAAGCTCAGTACGATTTTATTGCTCTCGACTGACCAACGCTTTTCTCCTGCAATAGCCGCAGCAACCAGATCTAAGTACCCTTGGAAATCATAGCCATTATCTCCCTCTTCAAATTCGGGTAGAGCAATACCAAACTCCATCTTCAGTTTGGCTGCAAGGGTTAGGTTTGTTCCTAGCTCATTTTCTGTATAGCTAATTTTGTATGAATCACCCGCATCTTCTCGAAAAATTTCGACAGGAACTAGCACTAAAGGAGCGTATCTAGGCTTGTCTGAATTATCATCTTCAAACCACTTAACAAACCCCATCGCAAGATAAAGAAGATCAACCCCTTGCTCTTGCACAAATATGGTGGCTTCTGTGCTTAGTTTTAGTAATCGAGTGTCTAATGGCTTTCTAAATAACTGAGTTTGTAAGGCATTATCTGAGTGCCTCTTGTCACCATTCTGTTCTTCAAGATGAGTAGTCAAATCAGTTAAAGATATCGACTTGTTGTCCTCTGTATCCAGAGAGTCAGGAGCTGGTAGGAATGACATCATTTTTGACTCATCAACCAAGTGCTCAAACACCTGCTCAGACTTTTCGTCAACAATGTCTAGAATCTTGGCTCCCTTGCCGACATTAAGTAATGTATTCCCTCTAAGCCCCATATCAAGGAGTTCTTGACGGCTTTTATCGAATATATCTTTAAGGTTTGAATTCATATCGTATTAAAACTCGCAATTGTATTAACCGAATTCTATACCAAATGACAAAGTGATTTATATAAGCTGGATCAATTTAATTTTTATAAATGTTAGGGATGGATATGACATGAGGTTGGATGGACAGCTTGAGATAAAATTTAGACACAAAAAAGGCGACAGTAATAACTGTCGCCTTTCTAATATCTTGTTACTCAGTTAAAGATTATTCCCAATCTAGGATTACTTTACCTGACATACCAGAGCGCATCATGTCGAAGCCTTTCTGGAAGTCGTCCACTTTGTAGTGGTGAGTAATGATTGGTGTTAGATCTAGACCTGACTGAATTAGTGAAGCCATTATATACATTAGCGAAATAAGTTTTTTGAAAGCAAGTATTTAAAAAATTTCAGGAGAACAATGGCGACAAAGTGGCGACATATATAAAAACAGGTCACCCATATGTCTCTATTGGCATAAAGTGACGAAAAATTCGTTCACACTCAGCTAGCAGACACCGAGTTTGTGAAAAGCACAAAAAATACCCTCGAAAACGTCGAGCAACTTATCGATGAACTTAAAGCGATTAAGCTACAGCATTTTGGCGAAGATAATGAAGCACAAGAGCCAGGCTTACGTTGTATAGCAGCTCCAGTTTACGACCGTTTTGGTACCGTAATTGCCAGTGTCTCAATTTCATTTCCTACCATTCGATTTGATGAAGAGAAAAAAGCTCACTATGTGGAGCTACTGCATAAATATATCCAAGCAATTAGAGTTTAATGGTTACCCAAGCAAGTAACAATAAAGGTTACGGTGACAGTGACAATAAAGGTTACGGTGACAGTGATATCACGATAAAACTTGCATCGTTAGAAAGGTAACTTCTTTTACGTTACCGCAGAGTTCAATGGTTTTATGTAAGCAAGAGCGCGCGTAACTCTTGCCTTACATACTCTCAGCTAAAATCCACAATATTAAACAATTTCCTAACGTTTATAATTTTTATCTCGCTCCCCCCTCACTTAATCTCCAATTAATACCGATAAAAAATGCCTCTCTCCACATCAATAATTTAAAGAAAAATAAGTATCTCTAATAATAGTTTTAATATTAGATTTTATTCTATACGACTAGTTTCGTTCGTACCCACTTATCACTGTTTCATCGAAATGGAAAACAAAATCATCATGTAACTCAATATCCAACGAATTCGATGGATATAGTCCTCTATAAGCGATTATCACAATAAATCGAACTCCGTTATCGTTGCATTCATCAAACAAATAGAGAACAGAACCATGAACACAATGCCACATGAACTTGTGTGGGGTGAAGTCTACTTCCCACCGCTGTTATTGGTTATCGCACTGGCTTACATATTGACAATGCTAACAGGGTCAATCGCTACCAGGTTTGGCCTTCATAAGTACGTCGCCTTTCCTGCAATAGCAGAACTGAGCTTGATCGTGATTTTTACTGGCGCTATCGGCCATTTTATTACCATTTTTTGAGGCACTTACTGTGATCAAACGTTATCTCATCACACTTTTATTATTGGCTGCTGCGGGAACTGTGGTTTATAGCTATTACCAGTCGTACTCAAGTAACCCATGGACCAGAGACGGACAAGTGAGTGCTTATATTGTCTCGATTACACCTCGAGTCACGGGTCAAGTGATTGAAGTGCATGTCGAAGACAACTCGAAAGTAAAAAAAGGCGATCTTCTTTTTGAAATCGATCCGAGTATTTACAAAGCGACCTACAGAAAAGCACTTGCGACTCAAAAACAAGCGTTTGCCCTACTCGCCAAAGCCAAAAATGAAGAACAACGCGCGTTGAATTTAGAGAAAAGAACGCCCGGTGCTGTGCCCGTTCTTACTCTAAACAACTTAAACAACGCAGTAGAAACTAGCACCGCGAATGTGGAACTGGCAAAAGCTAACGTAGAAGAAGCACATCTAAATCTTGAGTACACCAAGGTATACGCGCCGACTAACGGCTACATCACTAATCTGAGCCTACGCGTGGGCTCTCAAGTTGTCGCGAATTCACCTGTGGTTGCGTTAATTGATGAAGATAGCTTTTGGATTGAAGGGTATTTCAAAGAGACAGATTTAGTCGGCGTCGACGCTCAGGATACAGCCTATGTCACCTTGATGATGCACAACAATGTTCAACTAGAAGGTCATATCAAAAGTATAGGTTTTGGTATAGCTAAGCAAGACGGCAGCACAGGTAATGATTTATTGCCAAACGTGAATCCAAACTTTCAATGGATACGTCTAGCTCAACGCATCCCTATCAAAGTGAAGTTAGACAACATACCAGAAGACTTACAACTGCGTGTTGGTATGACTGCCTCGATTAAAATAATCAAAAATAGCTAGGTGATTCTTATGTTCACTGCATCGACTAAAGACGCGCTTAAAGCCGCACTCTCTATCGTTATCGCAATCTGCCTAGCGTTGTGGTTTGGTTGGGAAAAACCGTATTGGGCTGCGATAGCCGTGGCAGTGATGGCATTGAATGAGAGTTTCGCCCATGCAATAAACAAAGGCCATAACCGGTTAATGGGAACCTTGTTAGGGACCGGTTATGCCTTTTTCCTTATCGCCATGTTTTCTCAAGATCGCTTCTTGTTTCTAACATTTTTCACCCTGTTCCTTGGGGTATGTATCTTCATGTCGAGCGACGAGAAATACGGCTATATCTTTTCAATAGGATTTGCCGTGTGTTCGATTGTTGCTTGTATGGGCGGGTTTGATAGCCAAACCACCTTTCACTTTGCTGTACTTCGACTTCAAGAAACACTATTAGGTGTTGTTGTGTTCTCGATTGTGTATCGCATCGTTTGGCCTGTGAATACTGAACTCAACTTTGTACAACGTTTCGAAACCAGTAAACAAGTGTTGTTAGATGCGATGGAAAAAACAGACGACATCGACATTGCCGGACTTGAAAGCAATACCGCAAATATTGATAAGTTGTATCAACTTTTAGATCTGCCACTGACCGGAAGTTACCACCTTAAAGAGAACATCCAAACATGGCGCTTGCGTATCGATGAAATGGCACATATCCAAGATACATTACTCAAACAAAGTAACAGCGAATCAGACGTGGGTATCCAATGGGCAGTTCTTACTCACAACTTGAAAACGTTTGATGTATTAACACCAGATCAATCTCTGGTTGAAGGTGAACTCAATGTAATGGGCGATCATAAAGAAGTGTCTTGGCATCATGCACATCGCACGTTTGTTGAACATTTGAATGAAGATGGGCGCAAAGTGCTGCAAGGCGTGTCGATGTTTATCACATCGCTGTTGATTTGGATTTATCTTCCAATACCAGGTGGTTTTATATTTCCTATGTTAGCCGGTGTATTCTCTTCTATGGTGCCGACCATGCCACCAAGCGTTATCAAGGACGCTTTTTATGGTGTGTTGGGAACAGGATCTGTGATTCTGTTGCAATACATCTTTGTGATGCCATTAATGACAGAACTATGGGAACTGGGACTATTCTACTTCCTTAATATTATGGTGATATGGAAAGTGTTCGCGACACCTAAGCTCATGATACATCGAATTTTAGGTATCAATTTGTTGGTTGTTCTTACATCTGGTGCGCTTAACCTCACTCCGGTTTATAGAATAGAAACACCACTGTTGATGCTGGTGAATATCTTGATCATTTTAATGATCGCGAAGCTGTTTACTGATCTATTCAGAGTAAAAGTAACCGCTTAGAACTGGATACGCTAAGTCTCTCATAACAGAACGGCCTGCCAAGTATTTTTACCTAGCAGGCCGTTTTGTTATCTGTTTTAAATCATTATAAATCAGTCGATTAGCGTTAATTCTTACTAAGTGAGGATAGCGTCCATCAAACGCGATTAACGCAATCTGCGACCTCCTCTTAAAATCCTCTCATTGATTGACGCAATACATATTTAGTCGCGACATTCACACGAACAATCCTAACGGATAAATACATAACAACTGAACACGACGTTCAGTATTACATCGACTGTTTGAGTCTCGAAGGTTTGAGGCCACTCAGCGTGGAAACCGTCATGAGTTTTTTTGAAATACGCACCAGCGCCTGTAAGGCCCATACTCTTTCTGTGTTAGCGAGCGCCCTATTACTTACCACACCCGCCTTTGCGTCTGCAGCAGAAACCAAGACTTACAGCGAAGTCATGGAAAAAGGTCGAGCACTGTTTGACAAATATGGCATCAGTCATGATTTACCAAAGCTAGCAATCAGTTCACTCGTACAGGGCGAACACCTAGTTGAACACGCACATCGTACTCTGCAAATTGGTGATGAAGTTCGTGACTCAAGCGTCTATCTCGTTAAGAACACCGACACTAAAGGCAACATCGATCTTCGTATCAAATATAACCCAGAAGAACTGGACGATAACGAAAACCTACTCGATGAAATAGAAGCCTTCACACGCACCGAATATCGTTTACGTGACTATGCAGAAAGCTTTGATTCATCTTCGGTTCGCGTAAAAGAAATCGACGATAACAAAGTAATCATCAGCTTCGATTATTCGAAGTATGGACTACCTCAAGACATCGCATATTTCCGTTTTTTGAATGTCAACATTGAGTTAGTCAACGGTGAACCAAAACGCATGCTGATCAGCAATGAAAAGCCGTTTAAACACCACATATACAAGGTAGAAAGCTATAAGCAAGAGATTGAGTTTCACACTTTACCGTCGGGTAAGTTAGTCATCGCGAGTAAAACAACTGAAGTCGTTGGTACAACCAAGAACAAACCAGTGAAGATGACAAGCATAATCGAGCCAGTCGCGTTTTATGAAGACGATAACGGCATACAGGTGCTTAACGAAGCAAGGCTTCAAGAAGTATCAGACCCAAGAATGTTAGAGGCAAGCGTAAAGCTAGACCGAGTCTTCCCTTTAATGGGTGATATGGTCCGTCGTAAAGGTATCGATATGCCACTTCCATTCGGTGTATCCGTAGCTTATCGCAACCAAGACATGGACATTCCAATGACTGATTACGTGATTGGTGGTGTGCGCTTGAATGACTTATTTGACCCGGAAGATAGCGTTGCGACGGTAAAAGCGGAAAGCCTTTCGATACGCGGTGACGTAAATATCCTGCCATTCTGGAATGTATTCGGTTATGTAGGAAAGGTAAACGTTGATGCGAACGTGGATGCCTCTTATACCGGCGCAGCAGGTGAATACTTAAGAGACAAGCTCAATGATCGATTTGATGGCGCAGGTGACCTACTTTGTAGCGAAGTTTCAGCTCTGTGCAACCGTGGTCGTTTAAATGTTCCACTTCATCTCGAGTATGACTTACGCGGTATGGGTACAACACTGTCCGTTGGTTACAAAGAGTTCTTTGCTTCTGTTACTGGCACTTATTCACAAACCCGTCTTAAAGGATTAGACGACTGGGGCGATGGCATTGTTACGGTTCAACCTATGTTGGGTTACCAATTAGTCGATTATCGAGCTCAGTTTTTCGTTGGCGCTGAATATCAAGGTTTAAATTCACGTATGCAAGGCACCGTAAAAACCGATGACATCGAATTTGATTATGACGTTGGTGTCGACATCGATCAGTGGGCATTCCTCACTGGCGTTAACAAACAGATCGGCAAGCATTACAACATGACTGTGTTGTACAACAAAGGCGAAACTCGTTCGGCTGTAACGCTGAATCTTGGCTACCGATTCTAGTCACCGAACTTTGATTACCAGCCCTGCTCTTAAAGCCAGGTTGTTCTTGATAAGAAACTTTGTAGCTCTGTTATCTAAGTAGATGACGATGAAACAGACTGCACCGAATACTATTGTGGAAACTCTTTTTATGACTATTGTATACCGTTCAATAATCGCTCTTACAATTGCTGCTGCCTTAGCAGGTTGCGATACTGATACTGCCCCTACTGTTCCATTACCAAACGAGCCAGAAGCGTTAATTCCTGCACCTGCTAAACCATTTGATGCTCAAATCGGTAACGTAACGATTAAAGCGACCAAAGAAGAACTGGTTGTAACTTCGAATACCGAAGACGACAAACTGGCTTCTGTTGAATCTTTCAAAGGGATTCAATACGCCGAGGCTCAGCGCTTTGAGCACAGTGAAATTGTAAACCTTGTTGAAGGTGCTTTGGATGCGACTCAGTTTGGTTATGCTTGTCCTCAACTAAAAACGACATCACAAACGCAAGATGAGAACTGCCTTAACCTCAATATCTGGCGACCAGCAGGCGTAGATTCTGATGCAGATCTACCGGTTTATGTATTCATCCACGGTGGTGACTTTGAATATGGCTCAGGTGCTGAGCCTCTGATTCAAGGCGATAATGTTGTGGCTCAAGGTGCTAGTGAAGGCAATCCTTTTATCTATGTAAGCTTGAACTACCGTCTTGGTCAGTTAGGTACTCAATGGATTAAAGGCGAGAACCAAGATGGCAACTATGGCTTAGGCGACCAAAAGCGTGCCTTGAAGTGGGTACACAATAATATCGTTGACTTCGGTGGTAATGCTCAAAACGTGACGGTTATGGGGCAAGGTTCTGGTGCTATGTCTATTGGTTTCTTACAGCAAGATGAAGATATCGCAGGTCAATATTTCCAACGAGCCATCATGCAGAGTAACCCTTATGGTTTTGAGTATCCTAGTTATGACGTGGCTAAGGACCGCAACAATGACTTTGACGTAGACACTTCGATCGACGAGATCATGACGTCACAAGAAACGGCTTTGAATGGTATTGAACAGCTTAAGAATTGGTTGTTAGGTTCTTTGCAAATCCCCATTCTGAGCCCAACAGCAGATGAGACTCCAATGTCAAACCTGATGCCTTTTGCTCCATACATATTGTGTGAAAAAACTAGTTTTCTTGGTAGCTGTAACGAATCAGCAGAATCACCAATGCAAGCAGGATTCTCAGTACCAACTGTCCTAGGTCAAAATGCACATGAAGCGAACAGCTTTGGCATGCTCTTTACCGCTACGTTCTTAATTCCGACGGTCATCGAGTTATTAACAAATGATGAAACTGAACTGCTTACTAATGAAGACCCAACAAAGCTTGCTCTAGCGATAGTTAATTGGTTAGAAGATAAAAACAACATCGTTCTTCTGCAGCAAAAACTATCTGAGCAAGCAAGTGATGAAGTTTCAGCGGAGCTTGTATTGCCAAGTAGTGCCTACAGTGCAGTAGCGGGTTTATTTTATGGTGCCAAACTAGAAGGAGATCTAGTAGAAATGACTAAATGCATTGATACCAATGACATTACGGGTACCGTCGGTTGTTTAGTCGACATTGTTGATATCACGAGCCACCAACAAACCCAAGATATTCTAGCTCTAACTGATTTCTACCCTAACTCAGAATCTAGCTTAGGTGGCGCTCTTGACAACATGAAGCAATTTAAAACCTTGCTAAATGACACTTTGTTCAATGGTCCAGCTCGTCATATGGCAGCAAACAACGAAGTAGAAGCAACGCTATACCACTTTGAGCACAAGCCAAGCTTTAACATGTGGAACTACAATACCTTGCCAAATGGTGAGCTATCTATTATCGATTTATTTAAAACTATTGGTTGTATCAGCGGTGCGTGTAACGGTTCAGAGTTGCCGTTTGTGTTTAACAAAGCCGTGCGTTTTGATGGAAGTGAAGTAAGACCATCAAGCAAGGATAAAGCACTAATGAACGAAATGTCGCGTCTTTGGTTTAGCGATAAATTGTTCGAAGTCCAACAGTACAGCGACGCTGCCGACAATGTGCTCGTAATTGATGGTGCAGGTTTCAGCGAAAACAGTACTACCTTAGACTGGGACTATGTCACAAACCCAGGTGTTGACCCTAAGCTTCGTGAAGGTCGCTTAACCGGTTTAGCAGAGGAAGGCCTTATGCCTTGGCAGTGGTACCTAAACTAAACATTCTCAACACACTTCCTACTTTACGGCCAGCTCGCTGGCCGTTTTTATATTCAAATTTTACGTTCAAACGCAGGTAGTTATGACACTTAGCAAACTAAAAACCGTATGCACAATGATGTTGATTACTGTGGTCACAGGCTGCGCCCAACCATACCCCGATGTTGAACCTGACTTTGAAGCAAACTGGCAAAGCACAGAACATCACACTGAGGTGTACCTGATCCCGACTGCACCAGAGGCCTTTGCTCGCCGTATCGAGCTCGTTCGCCAAGCACAACACTCAATTGATATGACCTACTTCTCTTGGGAGCGTGACACGCTTGGATTGATGCTTCTAAACGAGCTCAAGCAAGCGGCGGATCGTGAGGTTCATGTCCGACTGACCTTAGATGACCTACTGGTTTTTAATGATAAGTGGTTAGCGGAATTAGACTCACACCCCAATATTGAGATTCGACTGTTCAACCCTTTTGAATCACGTAAAGCTGGCTGGATTGGTCGTGCGTTCAACTTCTCCACTCATCAAAAACAACTGGATAATCGGCTTCACGAGAAGTACTTCAATGTTGATCATCACTCGATGATTTTAGGCGGAAGAAACATCGGCAATGATTACTTTGGCTATAGCGAGAATGCCAATTTCTTTGATATGGACGTTTTGTTTCGAGGTGATGTAATCGCGTCTTTCGACAACAATTACCAAACACTTTGGGAAAGCCAATATGTCGTGCCAATTCAAAAGCGAATCAAAGTCAAAGAACAAGGCCAATACAAAGCGTTTACCAAGGCTATAAATAAAGGTGAGAAGAATAAAAAGCCGATCACTTTCGATGTTGAGCTACAGATAAATCACTTGAACGAACCAAGATTTATTAAAGCATCGGTAACGCCTTTATTTGATTCATTAGAGAAGCTCAATGACAACAAGCCCTACTTTCGTCAGCGTACAGAGCATTTAATGAAGCAGAAAGTACCGACACCTTCTAAGGCTATGATTTCTACGCCTTACATGGTGCCAAGCGATAACCAGTTTGTATTCATCGATGCACTTAAAGAGCACCAAGCCGAAGTCACCTTGCTGACGAATTCATCGGCATCTAATGATTCGGGTTTTGTTCCTGCGTATTACGAAAAACACCGTGAGACTCTACTCGACAAAGGCATAAGTATCTACGAGTACAAAAGCCAAGCTATCAATGATGACCACTACTTTCATGTTGATACCTACTACCACAACAAGACTGTAATTTTAGATGAGCGTGTAACCTATATTGGTTCTTCTAACTTCGACCCAAGATCAGACTTTCTCAACGTTGAGTTTGGTGTGTTGATTGACAGTGAAGAGTTTGCGAAGCAAGTGACACACTACTTAACGCATCAGAAAGAGGATTTGTTCTGGGCCGTGTCGCGAGAACAATCAGGTGAGACGAGCTGGGCTTCAGGGGATCAAGTCCATACAAAGGATCCGAACTACAGTTCGTGGAACAAGGTGCCGGATTGGTTATTTCGAAAAATGAATGGCGAGTTCGAGCTTTAAGTGTCGAGCTTCGAATTTTCACTTTTAATTTTTAATCTTTCACCAATCCAAATGCAAAAAAGCCGCGTAATTCGCGGCTTTCTCATGTTTCAAATAGACGTATCTGAGCCTACAGACGGTAGGTCATCGCTCTCTTGGCTACGTAATTCACCATATCTAACGTTGTATAAATCGAATCGACATCGTTAATGTCGTAATCCACATGTCCACGCTCAACATACTGCTCAGCGAGACGATAAACATCAACGACACGCTCAGCTACGGCTTCCATAGGATCAATAAAAGTGACTGTTGGAAATGCCGTTTCAAGTTGCTTTCTAACCAAAGGAAGTTCCGTACACCCCAAAATAACCGTGTTAACGCCCTTCTCTACGATACTTTGAACCGCAACAGCTAAAAGTGCCGCATTACGGTCAAACTTGCCCGCTTTAATGCCGTTGGTTTCTCGGATTGCTTGTCCACACGCAGTCATCTCGCCCGTTACTTCGCCATAGATAGCGCTATGAACGTTATGTTCTTGCTCAAAAGAATCTGGCTTAACGAATACCAGATTGGCGTTAGTTAGGTAACGGTCATAGATTCCCGAATTGTATGTGCCGTTAGTACATAAAATACCGACAATAGATTCAGGATTCTGCTCTTTGATTTGATCAACCGTAGTTTGAAGCATATCGACGATATAAACATTGGTATGCTTTTGAACTTCAGGTCTGAAATAATGAGCGGTGTTGCAGGTCATAACGCCAAATTGAACGTTGGCGTGTTCTAAAATGCACGCGGATTCAATTAGCTCTGGAACAGGGTCGATACCGCCTTCGTTAATTGCTTCAGAGCGGTCTGGGATATCTGAATTTTTAACCACAATCATGGCCATGTGGTCTTGGTCTTTAAGCGCGCCGTGTTCAATCTCTTTCTTAGCGACGATATCTTGGAACAGAGCATCCGCTTCAGGGCCCATGTTACCAAATACACCAAATCGTACCTTTTTCATTGTGTTTACCTTTGTGTTTGCTAGAGCACAAAGGTTATTACGCTCTGTCGATTTGCTTGAATCCCATTGGATGGATCGCATCCTCGCGAGAGCTTAAACAACGTACAAATATTAGAATTGAGTCCCTAAAGAAAAGTGAATACGAAACTCATCGCCTTGAGGCGCATCTAAACCGTAAGCAAAATCGAGTTTCACAGGCACCAATTGCGAGTTCCAAATCAGACTAAGGCCTGTGCCGCGCTTCCAATCCGCTTCATCATCAAACGCATCACCAACATCCAGAAATGCACCCATCCAGATCGAGCGGTAAACCTGATGCTGGTACTCAAGCCCTGCTGTTAGCATATAGCGTGCACCTGTTAATTCACCGTTGTCATCTTTTGGAGAAATCGATTCATAACCATAGCCTCGTATGCTCCCATCGCCACCAGCAAAATAACGCAGTGACGATGGCACATCCGACAACGATTTAGCTATGTTAACGCCGACATTTGAACGGAAATGAAGCTTCTGGCTTTCGCTAATGTCCCACGAAAGTACACTGTTTCCTTCCAACCGCAACAACCTTGAATCAGAGAACAAACTAGGGTCAGAATACTCAACAGAATAGATGTGTCGATGATTGAGCTCCAATTGATCATTTTTACGATCAACCTGTGAAAAACTGATACCAGGTAACAGTAATTGCGATTGGTCTTCCTCAGAGGCCTGACGGTACTGTTCATGCAAGTATTTGACGTAAATGGTACTTTGCCAATCGCTGTCTAATTGCCAGTAACGTTGAAACTTAAGATCGTTTGAAAAGCTACTGGTGTCTCGATGATCAATTCGTTTCGATTCAAACTGAATACCAAAGTAATCGGTCGTGACTTTCTCTGTAGGGATTTTGTACCCTAATTGCAGTGATTGCTCTTGTTCAGACAAATATGCCTGTGTTTCAAAGCTGTGTCCTCTTCGGTTATACCAAGGCTTTGACCAGTTTAAAGACGCTCTTAAACCGAGATCGGTAGAGTAACCGCCACCCACTTGCACAATGTTACGAGAGCTTGGTTCAGCAATGATTTCGATTGGCACTTTTAGATTGTCATCAAGATGATTAAAGTCACCGTGTACCACGACACTGCGAAACCACTGAGTTTCAAACAAGTCAGACTGCAGCTCGCCCAACTTTATCGTGTCAAAGTCGTCCCCTTGTTTGAATGTGGGAATTTTCTCGATACGCGCAGGTTCAACACCATCATCAGGAATGCTGATAGCGCCAAACTTGTAGCGTGGGCCACTTGAAAAATGCAGGTGAATATTGGCGATGTTTTCGCTAGGAATCACTTCGATCATAGACTCGACAAACCTACCGTCGAAATAGCCTTTACGCTTTGCCAAAGAGAAGATCGCCCGTTTAGTTTGGTCGTATTCTTGATGAGATAATGGTGAGCCTGAATCTAACTGACTTTGCGTGAGTATTTTGATGAACTCTTCATCTTCAGTCGCTTCACCTGTGACTTTTACGACCGATTCTGCAATGTACATGACAGGGCCAGAATCGACGCTTAAGGTGAGGTTATCGCTGTCATCAAGTTCAATAGCTATCTGAGGATGATAGTAGCCATAAGGGTTGAGCGCGTCTTGAACCCGTTTCAATAATTTAGTATGTGATAGCTGTGCGGTTGGGACATCAACCAAAGGTTCTAAGTGCAACTCTACATTTTCAGTGAGAGTTTTGCTCAGCCCTTTAATATTGAAGTCTGCACCTATCGCTGCGGGGTGAGTAACCATGAAGAGTGAAGCTACCAATATTACTTGTTTAATCGAGGTCTTCACGCCGTTACCCAGTTGCTTAAAACCAAGACAGGTTATGAGCAAAACATGAAATCGTAGAATCTCTTATGGAGGATCTCGCCCTACAAACTGACAATCCGTACCCTAAGTGATGGTAAAATTACTTATACAGTGACCTAACCCCTTATGAGAGAACACAAACAAGGCGCTAAATTAGCGCCTTTTAAATGGAAAAAACCAAACTACTCTGTTTGTTTAGAATCCACTGCCTACATTAAAGTAAACGGCACTTTCTTCATGGCTTTGCGCGTAGTCCATTCCAAGGTGTAAACCGTAACGTCTTGCGATTTGGTATCGGAACCCCACACCTCCAGCATTGATGGTGCTATCGTGACTTACGATGTTATCTTGCTTTGCAGTACCAGAACCGTAGAACCCAGACACCTTCCAACGATGATTAATGCTATACGTGAGTTGCCCTTGTATTGTTTCAATTTCATCACCTTGGTAGCGGTAAGAAGACACTCCGCGTAAAGACACATACGGCTTCGCTGTTGGGGAGACAAGCCGATCTTGTTGGTCGAAGTTTTGATAATTCGCGGCTAACCCTAGCATCCATTTCTGAGTGATTGGGATATAGGCTTCGCCATCTATGTTCAAATTTCGGTAATTGTAATCACTGCCAATCGCATCGTCGTACACCATGTAATCTGCAGACAATTTGTAACCTTTGGTTGGATAAAATAGATTATCTCTTGTGTCATATTCAGCTTCCAAACCTAGACCAGAAGTAACCGATTCATTACCTAAAATTCGGTCTAAAACCGTATTATCAAATTCAATCTCAGACTTAGCTAGTAACTGTTTTATCCCCAACATCCAAGGCGACTGTCCGATCCTAAATTGTACCTTTTGTGAAAGAACGGCCACTGAAGTTGATGTACCTATTCTAAGATCATGGTCTATCGGTCCCCAGTTAATTGATGTGTACAAATCCAAATTCGCAACACCAAAGCCACCACCACCTGTATAACGGATAGAGTCATTCATCCATGAACGTCTGTGACCACCAAAAACAAACCAAGTCTCGTTTTCTGTACCTACCGCCCCAACCACTGACATTGCAGAAGGAACAAGCTGCGCACCACCATCAATAGCAGATAGCGCTGCCTGCTTTCGTTGTCGCTTTTCTTCATCTGTCTCGTGTAAAAACAAGCCAGCTACACCGCCACCGTAACCTACTGCAGGTTCGGTAATCAAAATCGGAATAGGCAAAAAGCCATGGGCATTTTCTGCAAGGTGATGCCCCATATCAAATTGACCATCAACAGGATCATAAAACGATGCTAAAGAAGAAGTGGTCAACAGAGAGCAGGAAAGAAGAACAAAGCCGCCGTAGCGAGTCATAAGATTGGCCTCATAAAAAAGGCCGGGCAATGAAACCCGGCCAAAAGTCTGCGTCCTTGCAGTAAACATAGAAATTAAACACTTATTGCCGATAAAGGGGGTCCTTAATCGACAGGACTAGAATAGGCCAAACGGTGGTATTGCCCGACTCTCATATAGAGGGTCAAACCCATCAAAATATGACCTTTCCAACGAGGTGAGGCTCAGAGCGCGGATACAAAAAAAAAGGCTCTAAGTGAGCCTTTTGGGGAAATAACTGCGTAAGTTACGGTCAAGAATTAATACATATAAACCATTGAAATGAAAAATTTATGGTCGGTAGTTACTGATTAATCGCTCTCGGTATTCTGAAATTACTGAAGTCAAAGAGCCCTTGATATCACTGACCTGTTTCGAATGAGGACACCATAATGCAAAACCAAATTTGAAACCTTCAACCATTTGAGCTGTTTGAATTGGTTCAATTTCGTGTTGAGAAAACTCTGGGTCAGAGAAAAATGATTTAGGTAAAAGTGCCCAACCCAAGCCTTCTTCCACCATTTTGATCACCAACGCAAGTTGATCGATCTCTTCGTGGTCTGAACTTACAACGATTTTTTCCGACATCCCTTCTTCAATCAGAGATCTCAGTACAAACTGTTTCGAGTTTCTTAAAGCAACCAGTACATCTTCTTTGTCTAAATTGGTAAATTCACCGCCCTTTTGTACGAACGGATAGAATTCAATATGGCCTAAAAAAGTTGCGTCTAAACTGTGCATCGCACGGCTATCGTGAACATTCACCAAACCGAAGTGATACTCACCGTCCTGTATCCCTTGCTTAATCACTTTCTTATTACGAACCAGAAAGTTAACTCGCATCATTGGGAAATCACGTTTGAGTTGCTTTCGAATATCGACAAGGACACGTTGAGGAATCACGCTTGAATAAGCGATTGTGATGTTTTCTAATCCCCCATAAGAAAGGCTCAATGCAAATTTGTCGAAGGTACGTGCTTGCTCAATGGTTTGCTTGGCATAGTGATAAAGAAGATGCCCGTCTTCAGTGGGCTCTACCGAGCGGCCGACTCTTTCAAAAAGGTTTACTGCGAGTTGGTCTTCAAGGTTTGTAATTACCTGTCCGATTGTCGTTCTGTGCTTGTTGAGCTTAACGGCAGCTTTACTGAAAGAGAGCTGGTCATAAACGGTAACGAACGCGAGAAGTTGTTCAATGCTAAAATTCATTTTGGTGTGCTTATTTTTAATCGTTATATATTTAAATTATCACAGACTGACGAAATATCTACTTTGTCAGATAATAATAGTGAGATGAATTCGTCTGGTTTAAGCAAAAAAAAACCTACTTAAGTCAGTAGGTTCTATCATTGATGTGTAATTAACAACTTAAATATATTCGATAACTCGTGCTAAGTAGTTAAAGTCGCCTGAATCACCGTGGTAATTGCGATAAACATCGACACTGAAATATCTAGGTTGATCCGCTTGAATATGTTCAGCAATACGCTGCTCAATGGACTCTAGAGTTTCACCCGTTTGCGAGTAAATGTATTTCTTGGTGCTCTTTTGAAGCTGGCGTTGCTTGGCTTCTTTGTGAGTGACGTAATTGTTCACTTCAACCCACTTTCCAATGTAATCAATCGCCACGTAGTCCGAATTCTCTTCAACCATGATCAAAGCCGCTTCTTGCTGAACATCGGCCAGTTGTAGCATGTCATTGTCGACTTTTTGCTGATCCATTGAGGTTGCATTTTGTGCCATTGCAGCGCTAGAGGTTGCTAAGATAAGTAGCGTTAATGCTGTTCTTTTCATTTGATAATATCCCTAATTAAGGTAATTCGGTTACCCAAGGTTTGCCTTGAGTTGCTTTGTGATAACCATATTTGTATATGGTTAATAGGTAATGTTCATCAAACATGTCTTTGGTGCGTTTTGCATAACCAAAGTCGTGTTCCATATAAGTAAATTGCATATCGATATTGTTGATTTCACAGATGTATTTCATTCGATATAAATCACCACGCGTTTGTGCAAGCGTCAGGCTTGAGACGCTCTTTGCTACCAAATCGAGTCCCTTATCTCTCAACGAGTGATACGGGGCTTTCAGCGCACCATTTCGAATAACATCGAGTTGTGGTGGTGTTTCTAACCCAAGTGAATCTGAGATCTGTTGATAGTCGAAGTTAGAGGGATTGAAGAATACTTGAGTCGCTAAACCGCCATCGACGTGTAGTTCTTCAAAGATTTCATCTTCATGCTCTACATCGATGAACTGCGGTGGGAACACGCCAGGAATAGACGCACTTGCGGCCAACACTTTATATATGAGTTCAGACTTATCTGGCATGTCGCTATTTGCTATTGCACCTACATTCCAAATGACAAGCTCACCAGAATCAAAATGAGTGCTACCAATAAACAGACGTTTGCCACTGCGATGTTGCGTTGCAATTTGTTCAATCATCGGTTCAGGGAAAGCCTCAGCAATAAACTGGTACAAGTTTTCTCCATCGGTAAACGCATCTTTAAAGACAGTGTTCAAAAAGTTCTTTTTTCCGAGCACTGATTTATCATTAATGTTCAACATTACTTCTTTCATCTTCGAAAACGCATCTCCCCCGATAAACACAAACGGTGCAATTAACGCTCCTGCGCTGATGCCAGTCACTATGGAGTAGTCCTTCAGCTGACCTGACTCTTCAAGCCCTATCAATATACCCGCACCAAAAGCTCCGTTTGCGCCACCTCCGGACAACGCTAAGATGTTCAGTTGATCACCTGATACAGTAATCGGTGTGGTTTGATCAGTTGGAGAGTATAAGAAGTCTGGCGACTCACTCGCCCAAATACGCAATGGCTCAGCGACTGATGATGCATCTTCTACAGTGACTTCTTTGTAATTGTCTTTGTTTACGCGTACGTCTAGCGTGTGAGGTGAACTACAAGCCACTACCAGGAATGACAAAGCAACGGTAAGACCCGAAGAGATTAGACGGTTCATATTTAGGCTCATTTAGTGTTCTCTAAAATGATTCAGAGACTCTGTTTAATAAATAAGGAACCTAAAAAACAGAGAGGTTAATAAATAGGGTAAAGTGAAGTCCATCTCTTTGTGGTCGTAATATAGCTAGTATCCGGCTTAATTCGTAATCTCGTTTGTAGGACGCTACCCATCGAATAGTCGCCCCCCTTAGCTTGACCTTAAGCACTGTTGGAGTTAATCGCTCTAGCCTATTTTGACCACGTTGAAATCGTGGGTCGGCTCAACAAATTCATATTGAGCATTAATCGTTTGTAATTCCCAAGTGCCATAACTCTTAGTCAGCTCCAACACACCATAGACAGCGTTGTTTGCATGACGAAATGCAGCCACCGGAGACATTCTTTTCATTAATCCCGCAGTAAATAGGCCAGAGATAAGGTCGCCAACACCAACTGGCTGTTTCTCAAATTCGATATTCGGTCGTTGGGCTAAATAGCATGCTTTTTTCGTTGCTAGGATCATGCTGAACGCATCATCGGATAATGAGTGCAGATGTTTCACGAGCACCATTTTTGGCCCAAGTTCCAGCGCTTTCTTACAGGCCGTAACCGCATCATAAAGCGAGTCGATTTTGGTATCGGTCAATTCGCTCAGCTCAAATTGATTTGGCACGATGACATCAGCTATGGGCAGCAAATGTTTGACAATAGCCGCTTTCACGCCATCATCAACAATGCAACCTTTGTCCGGGTCGCCCATTACAGGGTCACAAATGTAGAGTGCGCTATGGTTCTTTTCTTTAATGAGGTTAACCGCCTCGGCAACCGCTTTGCATTGGTCTGCACTTCCTTGATAACCCGAAAGGATTGCGCCACAGTCTTTCAATGCACTGATGTTGTCTAAGCCTCGAATTAAGTGTCGAATATCGTCTGAACTAAATGTTTGGCCTGTCCAACCTTGCTCATATTGAGTGTGATTCGAGAACTGAACAGTATGGATTGGCCACACATCGAGTCCCATTCTTTGGATTGGAAAAACCACAGAGCTGTTGCCTGCATGCCCATAAACCACGTGAGATTGAATAGAAATAATACTTTTCATACGCCGTTCTTCTGATTTTGTCGGAATGAATTTCGCTTGGATTTGGCGACTAAATAAACACAACGATTGCATCCAATAGATAGCTACTTGAACACTGTGCTTATTTGGTCGGAATAGCCTCGACATCGCCGAGGCTTATTCTTAGTGATTTGAACATCGATGACTTAAAATCATGTATTCACTTCTAAGCTTGATTAGAACTTATGCGCCTTGAAACTCAGAGAAGTGTTCGTCTAACACCTTGCGAGTTGCGCGGCCAATTAGTTCATACTCATGGTGAGTCAGGTTAGCCAGTGACACACGAACAGAAGCGTGAACTACATCGAAGCCTTTGCCAGGAAGCAAAATAACGCCTGTTTCGTGTGCAAGTCGGAACAGGAAGTCTTTGCCCTTTTCATTCGCTTTGAACCATTCAACGAAAGCTGGGCCGTACAATTTGCCGCCCAAAGTGTCGAGCTCAAGCAATGTGTAGTAGTCCACACGATCTTTGTTTTCTTCAATTTCTACACCCATGTTTTTGTACAACGTTTTGTAGCGCTCGCGAATGATACGTTTGCACGCTTCTTTGTAGTTTTGCTCTGAGTCCATTAGGCAATTCAATGAGAACAGTGCCATCTGAACTTGTTGTGGTAGTGAAAGACCTGCTGTGTGGTTGAGTGCAACACTTCGGCTGTCGGCAACGATACGGTCGATGAACTTAATACCGCGTGGTTCTGGGTCTAACGTCTTGTAACGCTCATCCAGTTCAAGTTGACGCGTTTCTG
Source organism: Vibrio sp. L5-1 (assembly GCF_021728315.1). Lineage (NCBI taxonomy): Bacteria > Pseudomonadati > Pseudomonadota > Gammaproteobacteria > Vibrionales > Vibrionaceae > Vibrio > Vibrio sp. L5-1. Next base: position 120,147 of record NZ_JAKKCQ010000008.1, read on the forward strand.
GTAGGCTACGCATTGCATCATCGAACACATTATTGTGTTGAATCGCAATCGAGCCAAGGCGCCAGCCTGTCGCACCAAAGTACTTAGAGAATGAGTAAACACAAAGCGTGTTGTATGGAAGTTTGGCAAACAGAGAAACGAAATCGTCTGCGAATGTGCCGTACACATCATCGGTGATAATGAACAGATCACTACGTTGTGTGTTCACGAAGTCTGATAGGTTATTCAGAGTCTCATCAGAGAACTTCACTGATGCAGGGTTTGCAGGGTTCACCACACACAGCAGTTTGATGTCTTTGTCTTCAAGCTTCTCGATTTCAGACATAGGTAACTGCCATGTTGTCTCATCTAAACGAAGCTCTACAATCTCTAGTTCGTATTCTGAAAGCTCAGGGATTTCTAAGTAAGGAGTGAAGATTGGTGTGATCAACGCAACCTTATCGCCTTTCTTTAGTAGACCGTTGTGAAACATGGTTTGGAACGTGTACGTCATTGATGCAGTGCCACCTTCCGTTGCAAACAGATCGAAATCCGTCGTCATTGGCATTGGACCGTACATCTCTTCTGCAATGTATTGTTTTACTACGCTTTCGATATTCGTCAACATGCGTGGTGGTACTGGGTAGTTACACGCTAAGTACGCATTCACAAGCTCATTTAAGAACACTTGCTTCTCAATACCTAAGCGATCTTTTGCGTAGCTCAGAGCTTTTTCAATGAATTGAACACCTGGGTTCTGTTGATTGTTGTTTGCGTAAGAATCAAAACGCTCAACAATACCAACACCATCTGGAATACCACCAAAGCTACCGTCTAAATATGAGTATGTACGCTCCGCTTCCATTACTGCGAATTCACCTAAACGAATAAATGCTTTACGTGGCAGCGTTGCTAGGAAGTTTGGATTACCACGGCCTGCATCTAATAAAGCACGGTCTGGTACTGTTTGCGCGACTTCAATTAATTTGTCTTTTAATTCAAACGGGCTTAAATTAGCGAATTTTGAAAAGTCGATAGTAGTATTTTTTGTAGTCATAATATTTACCTAATAATTTAATCTTAAACACTTCTAATTAAATAAAGTGTTTTACTTAAGTGTGATTATTCAGGCCTACCCTATTTTTTGATTGGGTAGGTCTGTTAATAAGTTGATAATTGTTTTAAATCTATAATGAGTTCGCGGTTTTAATTACATACCCGCATTAACGGTAATAATGCCGACGATAATTGGTCCCCATAGAGTCAGTAACACGTTGGCTACTGCGTAAGTCACAGTGAAAGAGAATACTGGCGTTGCATTTCCTGTTTTTTCCATCAATGCTGCGAATGCTGGGTTTGCACTTCGACCACCAGTCACACAACCTAACGCTTCTACTGGGTTCTTGATCTTCAATACAAAGTACGAGAAGAAGAATGAAATAATCTGTGGAATGATGGTGACTGCCATACCCAAGAACAGAAGTGACATACCGTGTTCTTTGATGGTATCAACCGCTTGGGGGCCTGCTTGTAGGCCAACAATACCTACAAATGCCGCTAGACCAAAGTCACGAATGAAGTTTGCTGCACCCACTGGGAACTGAGCGACATGTGGGTTTCGGCTACGTAACCAACCAACAAGTAAACCAGAGATCAAACAACCTGCACCAGAACCAATCGTTACGGGAATACCTGCAATCTTGAAGCTAATTAAGCCAATAAGAAGGCCCAACACCATACCGAAACCGAGTACGATGAAGTCAGTCATAGTCGCAGAACCCATTCGCTTACCGATGTATTTTTCAACTCGGTTGATGTCTTGAGCCGTACCCGTTAGCTGGATAACATCGTTCTTCTCAACAATAAGGTCTTGAGTAATGGCCACTGAAGTACCTGCACGCATGTAGTCTGTCACATACACGCCGCGGAATGAGCGTTGATTTGAGCTGTCTTTGATTTCTTTTAGCGAGCGACCTATTAGCTTGCGGTTATCAGCGATAAGTTGACGATTTTCTTCAATAACTTCATAGCTTTCCGGTAATGCTACTTCATTGCTTTGTGCCTCGCTCTGTAGCTCATGAACCGCATTTCTACGGCCGGTAACCACAACAAGGTCGCCTGCTTTAAGCGCTGTGAACTTGTCTGCACTTAGCTCTTTTCCGTCGCGCTCAATAAGTTCGATACACGCAGCAAGTGATGATTGATTCAATTGTGCTAGCGTTTTCCCAATCAGTTTATCGTCGTTAGTTACTTTAAAAGCACGTGTCACTAGAGCGGTTACCGCGTTAAATTCGCCGTCTGCTAAATCGCGTTTGCCGTTCGAGTTTTTCTCTTCTAGAGCGATAGCTTCAGATCGGATATCCCACTTCATGAGCGTTGGGAATACCCAAGTCACCATCAAGATTGGACCTAAAGAACCAAAGATATATGTTACGGCGTAACCAACAGCGACGTTAGTTTGCATTAGGTGTTTGGCTTCTTCGGATACGCCGCCTAAACGTGCAATCGCATCGCCTGCAGTACCAATGATTGCAGATTGAGTTAAGCCACCAGCCGCTAGACCTGCAGCAGTACCTCTATCTAGGTCAAATAACCACGCAGCAGCAAGCACACATAATAAGCCTGAAACCGTCATAACAACCGCAGAGAGCAGAATGTTAATGGTTCTGAAGTTAAGGGCTTTAAAGAATTGCGCACCGCCTTGATAACCCACAGCATAAATAAAGAGCGCAAAGAAAATACTTTTTACGCCGGGATCAATCTGAACACCAAATTGTCCAATAATTACGCCCATTAATAATGTTCCGGCTACCCCGCCTAAAACAAATCGGCCGATAGTAATTTTACCAACCATATAACCCAATGAGAGTGTAATAAATAATGCGACAAATGGTGCCATGTCAAACAGATTAGAAATAATGTCCATGACAAATTTACTCTTGTTACTAAATATAAGGAGTAAATAATCTAACGAATAACTTAATAATGATATTTGTTGGATTATTCAAATTAATACAGCGTCTCGCTGCTTCGAAGTGAATATTAGTTAGAAAAGTGTTTTTAATGTAATCCCATTTGATGGATCTGATCATCGCATCGTCAACTGTCATGTTCACATAACGAACAATTAAGAACTAAGCCTTTGTTTATATTGAAACTTCAATAGAGCCATCTTTGAAAATAATTTTGAAATTATTTCAGTTTATTTTGCTCTACGTAAAGCTTTGTAGCATAGTTCGATGACGCTAAGTCTCGAACCTACGATCTAATCAACTACACTCGTCATACGTCTTAATCATATACCTTAGCCTCATTATAAAAATCAACTTGAAGCAACACAATCAAGCGGCTATTAAACGAACTCTCTGACCTTTTAAATTAATGAAGAAACTAGAAGTGGATGGATCCGACTTAAACAAAGTAAGTGTGATAGTGCAGGTATATTCACTGATTTAGTCTTCACGAAAACCCTTATGGTGAAGAGAATCTTCTCAATACCACTGGGTGGGTCATCGACTTATATTTAGGTTAGAGCATAGTACGGATGGCCAACGTAGAGTGCAGACAAAACTGCATGTCGCAGTTAATACAAACACTCCAAGCATCATCGAGGTATATGGAGATAGTCCTTATGACACGAAAGCTTGTCGCTTTGGTCTGCCTTACGTTCAAAGTTGCCTTTCTGGTCTACCAACTGATATACACCTTTACCTTAGCTATCAGTTCTAAATGTTCTTGTAGCTTCTCAGGAGATTGAAAGGAAGCATGACAAATTTCATCAAATCTAATCATAGTAGATTTCAAGTAGATCATCACTCTTCCATTGAGTTACTAAATATTAGTAATACTTATCACAGAACATGTCTTGTTAGCGCACTATGATTTCGACTTAACGCCATTACATCATCTACCAACTTCTCGATTTGCTTTTGCTGCATTTGCATTCGGCCTTGGAAGCTTTGATATTCACTTTCATCCACTAATGCTAAACCATTCTCTCTAGCTTGTTGCTTAAGGAATTGTAGTTCAGGGGTTTGACTGCGCAACTCATTTGCCAAGTCTTGTTTTAATATTCTTTTTGCCAACGCATGTTCGAATCCATGCTCTTGGAACCAAGTATTGGTGTTGAATACGGCATTGTAGTACACATGAACATTTTGGCTTGTTACGTTTTTCGCCTTCGCCAACTCAAAAATTAAGTCGTTTAAGGAGAGGTCTTGCGGAACGGTTGGAGCTGGAAGAGCTGCAGCTGTGGGCATACTGTCGAACGCACGAATGACATTTAGATGGAACTTAGGGCTAACCCACATTGCATAAGAATAAACAAGTTCTTTGCATACCCAAGTCCCCGCATTACTACCGCCACGTTTGGTGTTTACAGCAAAGCAGGAATTACTGCTTTGCTCAATTTCATTAACCAGTTCTTGAGTTTGCTGATTCTTGATAAAAATACTTGGACGATGTCGATTGTGTCCACCACTCGCTTTATGCAGGTCATTTAACGAATACAAATTATCAAGTGTGCGGATGTCTTTAGAAAGGATTGTTAGATTTGGCATGATGGCCTCCTTGAGATTTAGCCTGCTAAATCACCACTCGGAGTTCCTACGCTTCGGGTGGTGAACTGAACAGGGGTAGGAATACCGCTCTCAAGGACACGGCCAGCCGAAGCTGCCCTGCCCAGCCCACCATAATTCAGATGCATTTTGCCTAATAGATAAGCAAAGCCACCATGTTTAGATGTGCCGAAGCCGCACATGAAAAAAACCAGCAAAAAGCTGACGTCCATGCGCCTTGAGAAAAACAAAACGGGTTCCTACGCCCGGCACTGGATTTTGCCAGTGCCGTTACAGATTAACGATGTGGGAGATCGGTGTCAAACGTTTAATAACGTTGCATATTGTATAGAGTACGACTCTTACAATCGGCTTGCCTTACCCATGAACGTAGACAGGATTGAGACAAAAAATTCCAGAGAAAACACGCGGTTCCAGATAGACAAAATGTTTACACGGTCCATTGATGAAGGAAAGTCCGCTGTTCTCGATGGGTATATTAAGATGACTAAACAATTAGAGCTCAATCTAGTAGCGGAAGGAGTTGAAAATAAACTCGAAGCTAAAGGGCTTTTATTCAGAGGCGTCTTTCAACATCAAGGTTACTATTACGCCAAACCTATGCCGATTGAAGATCTCCATCGCTGGGCTTTAGCTCATGGTTATACTCACGAGCGGGTTAGTGAGACGCTCACAAAAACGTCATAAAGCTTACCTTAATCCACAACGAAAAGATGTTGTTGCTAGTACTCCTGGTTTAGCCTATTGGAGCCCAACCAGGATAGCAGACCGTTTCCGCCTTATACATCAGAGCATGTTCTTCAGAAAACCCTTTTGGCCCCGTTCTTTCACGAGCTATCGAACACCAAGTCCATTGTGCGTTTCCGATGTTTTCAAACATTGTCTTCCCCATTAATGTTGATTAATACTGACTACGTTGATATCGCAGTCTTTGAACTCAAAGTCGAAAAACACATTCGTCGGCTTTTTATTCCATCTGCATACCAACACCCGCATCACCGTAAGAGTGGCTGCCTTCACTATTGCAAAAAGCGCCGCAGATGGGCGCAGGCCTGCGTAATATGCCTAAAAAGTTCAGGAGCCTTATCTGGGGCGACGTCCAAGGCTGTTTTTCTACTCAATTAAGCACGCTGGTTGAGTGGTTCAACAGAGTTACTTGGGAATACCAGACACCACACCCTTTGGGTGTGCGTATTCTACTACAAGAATACACAAGCCAGTTTGTAGCACGGCTCTTGAGAGAGAGCCCATTGTTTTGTTGTTTTAAAAGAGCAAAACAATGTCCTTAAAAGGAGTTTAAATAATGCAAATTGTATACGGATATTGTCGTGAAAATGAGGCGGGGAGTTTATTGGACCGCTTTGTTGAACAAGGGGATTTTGTCAGCTTCAAAGTACTGGGCTCGGTCGGGCGTGAATACATGGCATTTGCTGCTTTGTTGCCTTTTACTGACCGCCTCCCCTTTCCTTTCTATTGGAAAGGTGTTCATTTCGTTTCGGTTCAAAAACAAACCCAATCAGTCCGTCAACTCACGCCACCACCATCAAAGAATGCTCGCAAAAAACATTATCGTAAACTCAAGAATACGATCATGACCCCTCAAAATTGGAAACAACACGTCAGTCGCAATCGCGGTTTGAAGTATGTAAACGCTTCCTTGTTGCCTTTAATGTAATCGAGAAGAACCATGGGGCTCAACGGCAACACCTTCACTCATGCGGCCCAAAGCATTCCCCAAAATATGGGGAACTAACAACGTCCATTTTTCAACCCACCAGATGCACGACACCCCTTTTGATAAAGGCGGTGCGATGTCGTGCCTCTTTTATTTACATTTAAAGGTAACCACATGAAAGATAAAACCTCACGCTTCAACCTTCCTCTTATGTATTGGCGTCACTTTTGTACGCTCATGGCCGTCTACTTTGCCTGTGCGTCACCCGCTTACGCTGATGACCTTTTTGCCAGTGGTAAAGATACCGTGACCAACACGGTCGGAACGGGGTCTTCTGGCGAGTTCTACATTCTGGTGGCAGGCCTGATTGGCGGCATCATCGTTGGCATCATGCAAAAGAACTGGGTGGGTGGCATCATCGGCTTTTTCGTTGGCGTGGTGTTCTGGGAAGTCGGTAAAGGGTTTGTAGGCTTATAAACCACATAAGGAGAGCGCGAAACTATTCGCCTTATTTCACCATGGATCATCAAGACAAACAAACCCTCTTCGCTTTTCCAAACTACTTACAAACCGACGTCAAAATAGTCGGATTTCCAATCGATGAAATACTCCCTTCTATCTTGTTGTTTTTGATGTTGTTCAACATCAATCGGTTGGTCGCGGTCGCCGTGTGTATCGGATTTTTCCTCACCATTCGCAGCTTAAAAGTCCGACACGGCCCCAAATTCATCATTCACTTCATCCACTGGTATGGGGATGACACAGCGAATAAAACCATTTTTAAACGCACGCCCCCCGCCACAAAAAAATATTGGATTTACTGATGCTCAATGAACATAACGGCGAGGCGCTTAAAGCGGCTCGCTTTATCAATTACGTCCTCACCGCGGTGGTGTTGATCACCGCCTTAGGAACCGCTGGGTTGAGTTTTGCTTTATTAAGTCAAAACCAAGCGGAAAAGCGCACCTTCGTGCCACCTCATATCGACCGAGCGTTTACGATCTCAAGCGATGCGGTTGATGAAGCGTATCTTTCTATGATGGCCGATTGGTGGATACACCTAAAATTTAATGTCACGCCCTCTAACGTTAAACGTCAATTCAACTTACTCATTACCTACGTGCCGCCTAAATACTGGAGCGGCTTACAAGACAAGTTAATGCGAGAAGCCGAATTTATCATCGAGAACGACGTCACCAGTTTTTTTGAAGTTGACACGCTGTCCATCAATCTCAATGAAATGAAAATACGGGTCAGAGGCACACTCAACAAAACCATCGCGGGGCGCACACTCGACCCTGAGCCCGTGACGTATCTACTCCAAGCCAATTATTCAAGTGGCTTGATTGAACTTCACACCATAGCTAAAGAGATACCGTTATGAAAATACGCTTGATTTATGCTTTTGTTGGTTTGTTGTTACCCATCATAAGCCACGCCCATACGATTGACGCAAAGACCTACTATTTTGAGCAAAATGACACCATTGTGTTGCCCTTATCCTCAGTCAACACCAATCGTTTAGTGGTGAAAGACGACAAGATAGTAAACCTTCATTGCCCTAGAGGATTTTGTCTCGCTAAAGCCAATCAACGAGACCAATCGGGCTCTATTACCGTCAAACTCAACATCGCCTTGCCTTTTACCGCGCACGTCACCACAGAAAAAGGCCAAAATTTCTCGCTTTTTATTAATCCTAAAGCCGTCCCTGCGGTGGTCAGCGAGTTCATTTCGCTTCGCTCTACTGAAGAGAAAAGTGTCTTTGAAAAAGATCTCGAATACCCTTTGGCCTTGGGGCAACTCACCAAACAAATGATACATTGGCAGCGCTCCAAGACGCCTATCCCAGGGTTTCGTGTCCATCCGATTGACCCAGAGACACTCCCTAAAGACACGTCACCACTGGCCATTATTCCGCAAACCCTGTTTGTCGGTCGCCCTTTCTCAGGGCTTATTTATCAAGTTAAAAATCAATCCAGTGACACCGTGACACTGACCGAAGCGCAATTTTACAGTTACGCCAGCCGGAGCGCCTCGCTTGATCGTTATACCTTGGCCCCAGGTGAATCCACCCATCTGTACATCATCACAGGAGGACACTAATGAGACGATTTAAACAGTGGCTTTTAAGAGAGTCGGACTTAGAGGATGGAGTCAATGCCAATAAGCAAAGTAAGCAACGCAACCAAATACTCAGCTTATTGACCGTTGCGCTCTTGGTCGCGGTTTTTTTTGCATTTAAAGCCTTTAAACAACCTCGCTCCTCGCTTGATATTGCGCAAGAGGTCGTTGAGTCAGCCCCCAATTTTGGGGAAATCATTACTGATGATTTTACCGACAAAGACAACCGCTCAGCCTTGACCTTACAAGGTCAAGACATTGAAGACGTAAAAGAGAAGATGGAAAACCTCAATCGAGACGTCGAACGTTTGATAACGAGCAATGAAAATACGCTCACACAAATGAAAAAAGAGAACGAAACCTTACGCGATGAAATACGCCGCCATCAAGAAGTGCAGCGCACCGTCGCCTTGCCATCAACCCCATCACCAGCCTCAAAGGAAACCCGTCACCTCACCGTCATGGGAGAGCCTGCGCCGTTTGGATCGCGCCCACTTCCTCCCAAACCTTTGCCCTCTTACGCCACCAATGATCTGCAAAAAGAGAGCTTTCAATACAGCAACGCCGATAAGGCCTCGTTTGATGACCAAGGACAAGCGTTTGACTCGTTTGATTTTTTTTGGACAGCCTCCTCAGAGTCAGCGTATCAACGCACCGTCGACAATTACGTCCCGTCGGGCACTTTTGTGACCGCCAAAATCACCGGTGGCGCGGATGCCAATGCCGGAGCGTTCGGTCAAAGCGATACCGCGCCTATCGTGTTTCAAACCGTGCATGAAGGCGTGTTGCCCAATGGAGAAAAGAGCCACCTCAAAGACTGCACCATTATTGGGAGCGTGTACGGTGACCTCTCTTCCAATCGCGGCGTGGCGCGCACTCACACCCTCAGTTGCATTCGGGACGGTCGCATTTTAGACATTCCTGTACAAGGCACCGTCTTTAACTTTGGCCGCAATGGCATCCGTGGTACTTCGATTTTGCGTAACGGTAAAATCGTCCAAATGGCGGGCATCTCAGGCATCTTAACCGGACTGGGTGAGACGGGGGCGGGATTGGCCAGCACCACCTCAACCTCAGCGCTGGGCTCAACGTCGAGCCTCAACAGCAAGGATGTGGGATTAAGTTTATTGGGCAATGCCACCTCAGACGTGGGGAGTAAGCTTTCGGATTACTACATTGCCTTAGCCGAGTTATATCACCCCTTCATCGAAATCAATCCAGGGGGCATCGTGAATATCGTCTTTACGAAAGGGTTCCCTCTCGATGATGAGGAAGTAATCAAACGCTATGTTGATCATCAAGCAAAAGAGCAAGAGCAAGCAAAACCGGACACCCTTTTAGAAACCATCACCCTCAACCCTCTCGCGGCAGAAGTTAACCAACAACTAAATTAAGGTCGGCTTTTATGACTATCAAACTTTTCACCGCGCTGCTTATCAGCGCCCTCGCTGGCTGCTCGGCGGGCTTTCAAGATGAATTCAGCTGCCAAAAAATCGGCGGGACACCCGGCTGCGCCAGCATGGATGACATTCGCAACATCTCGACCCACCCAACAACCCAACAAGTCGTCGAGGCTAACGTCCTGGCTTCCCACCCTTTTGCCTTACTGCCAAGACGCACGCGTGAAGGCCACCCGATTCGAACCCAAGACACGGTTAGGAAGGTGGTGGTTTTTCCCTTTACTTCGGATGACACCACCACTTACCTCGACACAATGGATATTTACATTGTGTTAGACGAGTCTACCTGGACAGGTCGCCCTGTTCAGGCTATCAAAAAGGATTAACGTCATGGGCGTATCAAAATATTTAAAGGGTTTTTATCAAGAAGCCAAACGTGAATATAACCACCTGCATTCTGAGCTGCCTTACCGGACTTTTGATGCGCAGGACGGCCTCTTTCATAACAAAAAAGGCGTAGGATTTGGATTCAAATTAAGCGTCTTAGCGGGGGCGAATGACGATATGGTGGAGGCGTTTAACCGTCTCATCATGGATTTACCGACTGGCCATAAATGGGATTACCATTTTTCCATGATGGGCCACAACCGCGTGAGTCATTTGATTGAGCAAAATGCCGCGTTGAAATCCGCTCGTGCGGGTATTTGCGGTGAATTAGCAAAACAAGAAGCCGATTACGCCAACTTTGCGGCTCACCACGGCTTTTTTCATCGTCAGAAGCATTACTTTGACATCAAAGATTACAGCGCGTGGTTGTTTGTCTCCAGTACCGACGATGTTGACCAAGTGTTGGATTGCAAAGAGGCGCTCACCACGTCTTTATCCCAAATTGGACTGGAGCTCACGCCGCTTACCCCCGAAGGCTTAATCAACTACGTCGAAGGCATTCTCAATTTTGACCCCACACAAACCGCCCCTCGTGAATCTGACTATGCTCCCGAAGCGTTTATCTACAAACAAGCCCTCTCTCCTGATACCGAGTTTTTAACGCGCCGACATTACACCGACGTTCGCTTTAGTAACCGCCAACATCAAACGGTGACCTCGCGGATCATTTCCTTGGGCTTACGCAGTACGCCTCGCACTTTCCGCCTGTACGCTTTGCCCGATTGTTTTGCGTCCTTAAAGAGCGTGGCTAAAAATGTGCAATGTCCACACCTCATGACACTCAATTTTCGCCATCAAGAATCGGGCAGTTTTGCGACCAAAAATGGCGGGCGCATTGGAGAGTTGGAAAAAACGCTCAAGTCCCCGATGGCATTTTTCTTCCCTCAAGCGAAGAAAGAGCAGGCCGAACGTGAGCAAATTCGAGATGAAATGTCGGATGGCATCAACAGCATGGCATACATGCACCTGACGCTGACGTTATTTACCAACAAAAAATCCGAGCGGCTGCACCGCACTACGGCCATTAACGCCTTTCGCTCTGGCGGGATTGATTTACAAACCGTCTCGATGCTGCAAGGCCAAGCGCTCATGACGACCTTACCGTTCATGATGACCGATGGGTTTTGGGCCGATTGCGACCGTGCTGGACGCATTCAAACCGTAAAAACCGGCAATGTGGCCAACCTCTTGCCTCTAGTGATGGACGTAAAGAATTTCAGTGGCGGTATGATGCTGCCCACCATGCGCCAACAAGCCTTTTGGTTTAATCCGTTTAATTGTGGTTCAGATAACTACAACATCACCCTGACCGGAGGCTCCGGGGCAGGAAAATCCTTCTTTGTGCAAAAGCTCGCCGAAACCCTCTTTGCCATGAACGGCAAAATCTGGGCGTTAGACAAAGGAAAGAGCTTTAAAAAGCTCACCTTGATGCTTGGCGGACACTACATGACGGCTGAGAAGATTTACCTCAATCCATTTACTCACCTGGAACGCATTGCTATGGGGGATGACTATACCGATGAGAAAGGCGAACAGGTCAACCCTCTTAAGGAAACGCTGCACACCATCACCGGACTCTTTGCGACCATGGCCTGCCCCACGCATGAAATGGGGGATTTTGAAAAATCGGTTCTCGGGGATTGCATCATTACGGCTTGGCAGGCACACAAAAGCGAGACGTTGGTTGACCATGTTCAAGAAGCGCTGTTTGCGGCGGCCGAAAAACAAGGCGGTGATCGCCGCCTTTCTGATATCGCCATGCAACTGAATAAATACCGCTCAGAGGGGATCTACGGGGACACCTTCAATAAACCGTCCATGCTGGATCCCAATGTCCACTTTACCACCATTGAACTGGACGGATTTCCCTCGGACATCATGCGACCGGTGATTTTTGCGCTGATGTCGAGCATTACTCAGCAGATGTACCTGTCTGGCTCTCGTTCAACGCCGAAGATGTGCATCATTGAAGAGGCGTGGTCTCTGATGGCGGGCTCTAATGCACAGGCGCAAGAATTCATCAACACCGGTTACCGCACCGCCCGAAAATTTGGGGGATCGTTCTGCACCGTGACGCAAGGTATTGAGGATTTTTACAGCACACCCGAAGCGCTCGCCGCGTTCAATAACTCCGATATTCATATCACTCTGCGTCAAGGCAGTGGATTGACAAAATTCATCAAAGACAACCCTTCACACTTTTCGCCCTATGAGCAGTTTGTCATCAAGAGCTTTGAAAAGTCCTCCATCGCCGGTTACAGCTCTGTCATGCTAAAAACCGGGGATGTGACCACCTTTCATCGCTTGTTTGCCGACCCCTTTACCCGAGCATGCCTTTCAACAGAGCCGCATGAGTTTGAATACTGTGAAAACTTGATGAACCAAGGCCTATCACTGATGCAAGCAGTCAATCAAACCGCCGAGCATTTTTACGGAAAGGAAATTGAGACCTTTAATACCCTCATCTATGGCAAGGAGGCCAAATGAAATCCATCCGTCACCCACGTCTTATCTATGCCTTGTTGGCTATAGCCTTAATGATGTTCACCCTGATAGCCATCAAGCTCAATACAGCGCCTCAAATCGTGGTCTTCGATCTCGAACAAACGTTATCGCAATATCAAGACCAACTCATTGAAGCCAACCTCGACGATCAAGAGCACAGCGCGCAACTGGCGACCTTTGATACGGATCTCAGGCGACTCTTGAAAGAATACGCGCAAGTGCACCACCTCGTGATCTTCGTTCCAGGCGCGCTCATCAGCGGCGCGCCAGATAGAACCACTGAGATCCAACATTACGTTATCGAGGCGCTTAAAAAGGAGTCATGAGCTTATGATTGTTCCCAGTCATTCATCCCTCACACCCACCGCCCTCTTAAAAGTGGTCAGTGTCACTTTACTGACCATCGCCCCCACCGCGCTTGGCCAACAGTTTGGGCGTCAAGGTGAACTGTTTCCTATTGCAGAAGTGGACATGTTGCAATGGATCAACAACCGATTGACACACTTAGAAGCCACGGGAGAAACCGCAAAGATGCAACAACAGTTTGTGGAGAGCGTAGAAAATAGCGTGCGAAGGCCCACTCCCGTAAAAGGGTTGACCACCACCACCGCGCCCAACACCTTTTACATCGATCCATCATTAAAGCTGGCCACCGATATCAAAGATGCACAAGGCAACCTCCTTTATGCCAAAGGCGTCATCCTCAACCCCTTTGATACTGACACTTGGCCAGTCGACATTCCCAAACAATCATTCGATTACTCGCATGTGATTGTCTTTCTTGATGGTGACGACCCAAGACAGCGCGCTTGGGCCAAACAATACCGCGCAGATAAGCCGATAAAATGGACCCTCACCAACGGCAGTCCAGAAGACGTCGCCAAGGAGTTTGACGCCCGAATTTATTTTGACCAACAAGGTCACTACAGCCGTCAATTTCAAATCTCACACATTCCCTCTCTGATTGAACAAGACGGGGCGCGGTGGAAAATCACAGAGATCGATGTGACGCCGTTCACCACAGCCATGAACAAGAGTGAGACGGAAATAAAATAAGGAGAAAGACCTTGAGAACCCATGGGTTATTACTGTTTAGTTTGTTCCTATTTCCTTGGCAAACCCAAGCTCAATCCGCCGCTTGCACGGGGCATTTCTTAAATCCATTGTCTGACATTTGCTGGGACTGCCTATTTCCTATGACACTGGGCAGTGTGCCTCTCATTAGCTCGACATACCCTGACACCACCAATCCAAGTCTGCCTATTTCCTATTGTCCTAAGCCCCCGCCCATTTTTATGCAAATTGGCTTAAACATTGGGTATTGGGAGCCGTATTCCTTAGTGGACGTGACGCGAGTCCCTTATTGCATGGTCAACATGGGGATGCAGTTGAGTAATGACAATAGCCAACAAATAGGAGGCTCGCAGCACGACTCAAGCAGCAAAACCAGCGGCAATGCTTTCTATCACGTGCATTGGTACAAATATCCGGTGATTTATTGGCTACAACTGATGCAGTCGGCGGCCTGCATGGCCACGGATAATTTCGATGTGGCCTACCTCACCGAACTTGATCCCTTTTGGGATGATGATGAGATGTCGTTCCTTCTTAACCCCGAGGCGATTTTATTCGGTCACCCCATCACGCAGCTCTCTTGTATCACCGAAGCCATGGCGACCACCACGGGGCGCGTTTTGCCTTTTGATGCACTTTTTTGGTGTTTAGGCTCACAAGGCAGCGTCTACCCATTAACCGGTAACAGCGCTTATTCTCATACCGGTCCTCAAGTTGGCACTCTAATGTTAGAGCGTTTTAATTTTAAAATGCACAGGCAAGGCATTGTATGGGAGACCCGGGGCGAGGATGGTGCGGTCTGTTATCAGTGGCCAGAGCCTATCTTACCGAAAAGTCGTTATCGCTATCAATTGTCGGCGCCGATTGGTGATGCCGCTCATTGTTATCCCTACGGCACAACGTCATCACTTTGGGAGCAAGGCAAAGACAACCCGATAACTGGAGGAAACTTTGGTTTTGTGAACTGGCGTAAACGTAACTGCGTATTTTTATAAGGAAACGAGACGATGTCATTTAGCCCAAGAGCCTCTTGGCTGTTATTTATTCTGCTGGTTAGCCCTCTTGCATTGGCCGAAGTAGGTTACTCACAAGAAGAGCTCAAAGCCCTTGCCAAGCAAGAGCAGACCATTGCAGCGTCAGCCAATCAAAGTGAACTGGCTCCCCTCCTAGAGCGGAGTCAAAAACATAAGCAAGAAGCGTTGTCGATGAATCAACACCTCGATAACGCGTTGCAAGACTCGCCACTGGCGAGTGTTCTTGGGATGCCTCAAGTCAACCCAAACAAAAAGGCGCAAGGTGTGATGGTGTTTGTCTCACTTTCCATGCCAGATACCGCGCTCAAACAGCTCCTCAAACAAAGTCAGCAATATCAAGTACCTCTCGTGATACGTGGGGTACTGCCAGAAGGCATGGTCCCGACCGCCTCTCGAATACTGAGTTTGTTAGAAGCGGACGACGACGAAATGGCCATTGATGGCGGTTTTGCCATCAGCCCACAGTGGTTTCGTCAATTTAACATCACCCACGTCCCCGTGTTTGTGGCCATTGGCGAAGCGTGCAATGAAGCGTATTGCCCACAAAGTGATTACGACATGGTTCACGGCAACCTTTCCCTTCCCAACGCCTTAACGATTTTAAGCCAAGGCGATGTAGGCCACATCGCCAAACAAGTGCTCAATAGGAGTTCCCCTTGAATACGCCCTTTTCACTCCCTTTTGTCTTGCTCTCTTTCAGCACCCCTCTCTTACTCTCCCTTGATTCCCTGGCCGACTCTCAAGAAAACACGTTTTACGACAACGTAGAATGGGCGAAAAACGCCCAAAATGAGGCTTACAACCCCTCAGAGATGACGCTTAACCTGTCCGACTTCTGCAGCGACAATAATCCAGGGTGTGAAAGCCAAATCCGACAGCCTGATGAAGCGGGGATGACTGACGCACAAATCACAAACCAATCCACGTTGGAGTTTGGCAGCAACGAACACGCTCAAGCGATACAAGAGGGGTTTGACAATAATAGTGCCACCATTGACCCCAATGATGACACGTATCGATTCGCTACCCTTGGCATTGAGAACGCCTATGAAATCAGTCATGGTCAGTCTAATCAATACGTCGATTGCGACAACGCCACGCAATGCGTCATTGATAACATCGCAAAGCAATGTCATCGTCCAACGAACAACAACGTGCCTTGTACAAAAGTGCCCGTTGCCACCGTGAGCACCAGCGAGGTGATCTACCGCTGTCCATCCGGCTGGACAAAGCAAGGGATTGATTGCCAACGTCCCCTCCCACAATGCCGATACAATAATAAACATTATGTGAGTCAAACGGGAGGTGATGGCATTTTCTCATCGTCACGAACCACGTATTTATGGGGTGGGAAGCAAGTCTCTCCCAATCAAGGCTACACGCTTGGCGAGTTAAAACAGACCTATCACGTTAATTGGCAAGCGAGCGAACGCTGGGATAAACGCTACGAGATTTGTCGACCCACCACACAAACGAAAAAAGCCACGCTAAGCTGCTCAAACGGGTTCACCTTATCTGGTGGGAACTGCATTAAAAACACCATAACCTGGCGAACACAATGCAGCCTGATGAACTCGTGCAATGTCACTCGCCAGCAGTGTATTGAAGGTCGAGCCACCCGGACCATTAATGGCATTCCGACCACGCTCGATTGCTGGAAGTATCGGGTTGACCACCAATGCACTCGACCCAATACGTGCAACGTCCTGCCCGCCGATTGCACCACGACTTCGATCCATTGCAGCCTCCAGCAAAACGGTGTGTGCATTGAGGAGAAAGTCAATAAATCCTGCCCACAGCGGCGCTGCAGTGCCACCCAATTAATCTGTGGAGAAGAGAGCTTTTGTCTGGATGGCGATTGCTTTGAAGCCATGGCGACCACTTCAAACCGCTTTAATGAAAGTACCTCAGCCTTAGCCGCGCTCGCGGAAGCCGCTGACGGTATTGGCAACCCACCGAAGATATTTACAGGCAAAAGCATGAAATGCACAGACGCCGCCTTTGGTTTTGCCGACTGTTGCAAAGACGGCGGTTGGGGCACGAGTATTGGCATAGCCCAATGCAATGATGAAGAGAAAGCGCTCGGTCAAGCCAAAGAGCAAGGCATTACGATTGCCCTTGGCAGTTATTGCGCAGAAAAAGTCTTAGGCGCGTGTATCCGGAAAAAGAAGACCTACTGCGTCTTTGATAGCAAGTTGGCACGCATCATCCAAGAGCAAGGCTCGAAAGGCCAACTTGGGATCAGTCTGGGAACCGCCAAACACCCCATTTGCGGCGCCCTTACTCCCGAGCAGCTTCAAGACATAGATTTTGAACGACTCGACTTTTCGGACTTTTATGACGACATGCACAGCAACACCAACCTGCCTTCGGCCACAGAAATCCAAGAGCGATTACAAAGCGCTTATCGCCATTAACTTAATCTATGATGAGGACATGATATGGATCCCCTCCTACTCCCTTTACTTGTGGCCACCCTGTCGACAACCGGGTTTGCTACCACCCTGATCCGCCATCTTCTGTTCAAACGACAACTCCATCAGCTCAAGCAAGAAATGATGAAGCACCAACAAAAACACGGCAACGATGAAGCACTTTGGACGTTATTTCATACGCGCACCCACAAGATGCTGAGTTTCTGGCAATAATGAGGTCACACCATGAAGGACTTATCCACAAAAACGGTGAACAACTCAATTAACCGATTAACAATCAAATCCCTACCGTTGCTGTTGTTGTCTTTATTGGCTTTTCACAGTTTCGCCAATGAGCCCCCCAAAGGCTGGCGCTGGTATAACGAGGCCAAAGCGCTGAAAGCCCCACCCAAAGAGGAGGAGCGCCTCCCCCCCAATAGCGTGTCTACTGTGATGAGCGCCACCGAGCAGATGCAATGGTTCCACCGTACATTTGAGGAGGCGTTAAACGATGCCACGATTAACCCAACCGATGAAGAGAAAAATCTAAAATTGATGAAGCTGAAAAAATTCATCGATGGCAAAACCACTCAAACGGGCATGACCTTCAAAAAGCTCATCAACGATCACCCCGAATACTCGTACACCAAAGACCGCCCCACAGAGCAAGCCGCAAGAGCAACGTACTATCAAGGTATTCAACTCAAAAACGAAGCCACTGTGCGTCAATTGGTGCAAGAAGGTTGGGGCCTCTACTTCATCTACGAAGGGCAAGACGCCTTATCTCAAACTCTGGCGCCCTCCATCCAAGACTTTGCCCACCGATACCACATCGAACTGGTGGGGATCAGCAAAGACGGTCAGACCTTTGAGACTATTGATGAAAACCGTATTGATAAGACAGGGCAAGTACAGGTGCGCTACACACCGGCTTTAATGCTGGCCAATATTCACACCAAAGCACTCAAGCCCCTCGCCTACGGCTTCATTTCACAAAAAGACTTGCTCTCTCGCTTTCACAACATCGCGACCAATTACCAAGACAGCGACTTTTAAATTAAGGAGCCCCTTATGAACGCTTTTATCCGCACGTTATTGTTGAGTGCGCTGATGATGCTCGCCTCAACCTCATTCGCTCAAACGCAAACTCACCCTGTGATGACAGGTCAATACGCCTTGGTCTTCTTCCATTTCAGTCAATGCCCTGAGTGTCACCACTTTGCGCCGACCATGAAGCGACTAGAGCAAACCACTCAATTGCCTGTGTACGATTTCTCCTTTGACGGACAGCCTATACCCGGTTTCACCACCCCTATCCCGACCACCTCTGACATCACCGCCGCGTTTTTTGGTGAGCTCAAAAACGCCATTACGCCCGCCACGTTCTTAATCAACGTCAGCAATGGTAAGTATGTGCGTTTGAGTGAAGGCAATGTTCCATACCCCGCGCTGCTTAAGAGCTACCAAGCCTTGCGCGCCGATGTGGCCATAATGGAGAGTTTACAATGACAAGACCGACCCTCCTGGCTCTCTTAATGAGTGTTGCCGGTTCACTTCATGCCGGCGGCCTGGGCGACGCCATGGACAGCTTTTGGGCTGACAGCAGTTTTAACCGCAACATCACGAACCCAAGTGCCTATCAAGGCCAATCCGCCACCTATTACAATGCGGGTAGCTTGTTTGCTCGCACCAACATCAAAAATATTCAATTGGCCGCCATCACCCTGCCTTCTGTCAGCGCAGGATGTGGGGGCATTGATGCCTTTATGGGCGGTTTTTCTCACATTAATTCGGATCAACTGGTGTCTTTTGGTAAAGCCGTCATTGCCAACGCCGTGCCCTTCGCGGTGGATTTAGCGCTGCAAACTTGGGCGCCGAGCATCAAAGAGAATCGGGACAAACTGCAGGCGATTGCTGACCAATTCCTCACCACCTCGATGAACTCTTGCCAAGTAGCACAATCGGCGGTCTCAGGTTTAGCGGCCTTTACCGATGGGGAAGCCAAGCGCCATGCCTGCGCCACACTAGGCACGCAAAGTAATGCCTTTTCTGACTGGTTAGAAGCGCAACACGAATGTCGCCACGTCAGTACCAATCAGAGCATGCTGGCTGGCAACACCGATGACGCCACCGCGCACGCAGTGAAAGTGAACTTAAATGTGGTGTGGGATGCGCTCATGAAAAGCGCTTACCTTCAAGACAATCAAGAGGTCGCCGAGTTTATCGTAAGCCTCACTGGCACCGTCATTTACGACGCGCAGGGGACGCCAAGCTACATTCCGGCGATGTTAGTGGGTAACGACACCGCCATTAACGCCCTTTTGACCGGAGGGGATTTGGAGGTGTATCGATGCGAAAACACCGAGACCTGCCTTTCGATGAGCCTAAGCGCCATCCGCTTAAGTGAAAGCCAAGCCTTTAACGCCAAAGTACGCCACACCGTCGATACGCTCTACGCCCACTTACAATCTGACCAACCTATCACCGACTCAGAGAAAAGCTTTGTTGAACTCAGTGACATTCCTATCTTGGCGATGCTCATTGATGATGCGCACCTCAACCTGCAACCAGAAAGCCATTTATACGCTCAAAATATTGCCGCCGATCTCTTGCATGCCTATCTCAATAACATGCTGATGATCGTCAATCAATCCCTGACCAACCTCGCTTCGGTGAACCCAACTGACGTCAATCGCACTCTCGAAGGCATCAACCGTGCAAGAGATTACTTACAAACCCTTCGAGACCGTCACAAAACGAAATTGAACGCGTACTTAGCCCTCACTGAGCGCCTAAAACGCAAACGAAAGCTCCTTAGCCAATCGGCCAGTGACGCTACCTTATCGAACCTCACCTTTGGCCATTAAAGGAGATCCCCATGACCTTAGACTTTTATCTCTATGGCGCAGGCCCTCAATTACAACGAGCCTTGAACGCTGTCGCCACTTTTTTTACCACCAACACCTTTGGCTCGTTAATCGAAATCGCCTTACAACTGGCTTTTATCATCAGTGCCACTCTGTTTTTTGTGTCTCGAGACGCGAAACATGTGATGCGTTTTATGTTCATTTACTTGGCTATCCCCACTTTTCTTATCAGCATGAAAGCCACCGTCCATATCAATGACGCGCAAAATCCTATGCGCATTTATTACGTGAATAACGTGCCTTACATCGTCGCGATACCCGGTTGGGCGGCCACCACGTTCATGCACGGCTTAACCGAAGGCATTGAAATCGTCTTTAGCAGTACAGAGGATGAAAGCTACAGTTCCTCAGGCATGGTGTTTGGTTCGAATTTATACACGTTGCTTCGTAGCGCCAACGCCGAAACCATTGACCTGCAACGCTATTGGAAAGACTTTTATCACAACTGCATCGTCGGAGACATTCGAATTAACAAAAAATACACCATGCAAAACATCCTGCAAGCACCGGATTTACTCGGTTTTCTCGCCACAAAATCGATGTCCCCCATTCGTGGACTCTATAACCCCCAGGGTCAATACAGAACCTGCCGCGACGCGTTTCCTGAACTCACTCAACAATTTGATGAAGAGGCCAATCAAACCATGAATAAACTGGGCGCGTATATCTTGGGACGAGAGAGCAACATCCAATCAACGTTCTTAAGAAACGCCATCGAGAACAGTCACCAAGATTTAATTGGGGTCAGTAATAGCGCGGTCGATATTTTAAAACAGAACATGGTCATCAACATGACGCGATGGAACATCGAAAACACGCACCGAGGTATCGCGGCCAACTACGCCTACACCGCCAACCAAATGCAAACCACCACCATGTGGGCCAACATTGGGCTGCAAGCCAAAGAGTTCATTCCAATGATGCACTCAATCGGGGTCATTTTGTTTGTCTGCTTTGGGGCAATCATTGCCATCATTGCCTTGCTGCCACATATGGCGCTGCCTGTCCTTAAAAACTACGTTGGCAGTTTTTTCTATCTGGCCACTTGGCCGATGATATTCACCATCCTCAACGCAATCATGATGTGGTTCTTAGAAGGGGCGACCCAGGGCGCGACACAAGGGTTACGCGGCATCACCCTCTCGAACATGAGCGGCATTGATTACGTCAACACGCGTTACGCCGCCATTACCGGTTACTTGATGATGTCCACCCCCGCGATTGCTTTGGCGTTAACCAAAGGAGCCGCGGCCATGATGAGCAGTTTAAACTACCAACTAGCGGGAATGATAAACCAAACCAATGCCCGCACGTCAGCCGCGGCCTCAAGCGGTGACATCAGCCACGGTAATACGCAACTGCAGACCCACACGTTTAACAACGTCAATGGCAATAAGTTTGATACGTCGACATTGCTGAAACAACACGGCAGTACCACGCAAAGCGAAGACGGTATGCTTTCAACGCAATACGGTGATACAACCGTGTATGACACTAGCCCTACCGCGTCGAATTTCCAGTGGAACGTCGCCAGCTCTAGTCAATACAGCGAAGCGGTGCAAGACTTGCACACTCAAGCTCAATCCAACCTCTCGACACAACAAGCGGCCTTGTCACAAAGCACACAAAGTGGCACTCAACTGATGGCCGATTGGAAAGAGAATTATTCGTCAACCCAAGGTTACGGTTTAACTCATGGGCACGGTGCAACTGCGGCGGCTTCAAAAGGCTTAGAGCAAGTGAGTCAAGCGACAGAACAAGTCATCGCAGCAACCGGATGGGGCTATGAGAAAGCGAATGCCTTCTTACACTCAGCGTACGGCGGTTATGACGTGAACGCTGGACTGTCAAGTGGCGCTCTCGGTGACGCCGTAGGGTTTAATGGGAGTGTGAACGCGTCCACGGGACAAAAATGGACCAAGGAAGACCGCGAAACACTCAGCAGCATGAGCAACGAACAACAAACCCAAATGCAAACCGCCATCGAATCCTACCGCTCTGGTGCCAACCAAACCATCGAGGCGAGCAACCGCCTCACAGCCGACGAACGTAAGACAGAAATGGGCACTTACGCCACTGGCTTTACGGCGCACTTTGGTGAGACACAAGGCTTGATAACGTCCACGACACAAGCTCAGCAAGAGGTCGATACGCTCAGTCAAGTCAACAGCCAAGAGCATCGTCAAGTGGCCAGCCTGATTGAGAAACTGGAAATACCATTCCAAGCGTTTGTTGAGGAAAAATATGCTGATAAAGAAGGAAAAGCTCGACAAATCCTAACGGGCAATAATGATGACTCTCGCCAATCTCGAGCGAATGAATGGGAAGCATTTAAAACAACCGACACGTTTAAAGATTTTGTGCTCGCCAGCGTACCCACTCAAGAAGAGCACGAACAAACCTTTAATCCTGAGCCGACCCAAGCCGAGTGGCAAACGATGGTGGGCGAACAATACAAAGGTAAAGCTCTAGGCAACACCAGCCAAACGGTGATTGAGCAGCATGAACAGCGAGGCGGCACTGAGCGTTATTACAACCCAGACAACCACTCACAAATCGTGGATGAGACACGTGAACAATTTGAGGGCACCAGCAAACGTGTTGAGCCACCTTCCACCTTGGAGCCAACACAGAAGGAAGATAAAACCCGACCTTAACTATAAATAATGGTTAATTATTCAGCACCCAAGTAAAAAATCGTAACGACCTAGTAATATACAAAGTATAAAAATGGAGGATTAGCAATGAATAAATGGAGCGTCTTAAGCTTAACTATGTGGTGTTCTTTTGGGAGTTTAGCGGCAGAAGAGATAGACATTGATAAGTATGGCAGTAAACATAACCCTGCCTCTATGCGTTATTACGTTGAGCACTATCAAAAACCCGATAGCCCTCAGTATCAAGCTTTAATGATCGGTGTTCGTGTTGCTGCTTATACAGCGGATCTTTATACCACTCGCTTAGATGCTCGCAACCAACGTATCGACTACTGTTTACCAATGACAGATACAATCAATCGCGAAAGCTTAGATAATTGGAGAACCAAAGATTTGATGACAATCATCGACAAAAGGCTCAAACGCGATCCTAATCTAAAAAAATATGGGAAAGCAGGTATAGGTGTCGATATTGGAAGCTACCTTGTTGCCGCTCTCAAAGAGCAATACCCTTGCCCTGTACAAAAGCAATTTTAAGCTATTGATTTACCCTACCAAAAGTTATCCGTTCTTATCATGCTGTTCGCTGTACACCCCCGTGATATCTCACGGGGGTAAATTTAGACCAAGCTACTGACTTACCGCGTTTTTCAAGGTAATAATGACTGCGCCCTCTGCTATGTCCTAATAGGCTGATATACCTATAGGCTTTCAACCAATCCAAGTTCATTACTTGTAATCTGGTTTAATTTTTTGCTGAAACTCCCCCTG
This sequence comes from Vibrio sp. L5-1, assembly GCF_021728315.1. Lineage (NCBI taxonomy): Bacteria > Pseudomonadati > Pseudomonadota > Gammaproteobacteria > Vibrionales > Vibrionaceae > Vibrio > Vibrio sp. L5-1. The sequence continues at coordinate 143,728 of NZ_JAKKCQ010000008.1, forward strand.
TTGATCCCTAAAATCCTAGCAGCCTTTGATTGATTGCCACGCGTATGAGTTATCAACTCAGTGAACAATGTTTCTATCACCGTAGGAGTAACCCAAGACATATCAGGGCTAGATGATTTATTATCAAACCATGTTAGCTCCAGTTCTGCTCGGATAAGTTTTTTCAAATGGTCTTTGTTGATTGGGGTTAGTTGGTCATTCATATAAATTGAAGGTTATTAATCGATTTTATCATGTTGGCAAATCTATCATGAAAGTGCCTTAAAATCTGCTGACTCCCAAATTTGATGTCATACAGGCTTGGGGTTGTAGTCGCTTGGTGAGCACAGTCATTTTGACTTGAGTATGTCGTCTACTCGACAACTATGAGTTAGAAGTGTTCGGATTCGGAACAAGGAATCCGAATTCAAGCGTTGCCTTCCCTGCCCTAGCTCATCAATAGCTATCACCATGACAAATATCACATTACAAACTATACCCATCATCTATCGCTTGTGTTTTAATGCATCTAAACGCTTATCAGGTAATCTGCAAATGGCACGAAAAAACGATGGAATCATATGGCACTTAATGGATGCTCCATGGTGGTTAAGCGTAGTGCTCTCTGCCTGTATTTATTTTGGGCTTTCATATCTATTGCCTAGCTTAGCCGTGGATAGCAATAATTTCATCTTTGAAGCTATTGCTCCAAACTTGCCCTTGATGGCTCCATATTTTACGTTCTTATTTCTTATCCCCGCACCGATAGCGTTTTTCAAGCAATATCAGAGAAAAAGAAGCTATCTCAAGACGAACACTCAGATTAAAATTCAGAGGAATACTTCCCCACTAAATCACCTAACTTGGATCGAATTTGAAAGTTACATCGGAGAATACTTTAAATCTCAAGGGTATGCGGTCAAACAGTCTTTCGTTCAAAAATCTGATGGCGGTGTTGATATTTGGCTTACAAAAGATAGTGAATTAAGTCTTGTACAATGTAAGCATTGGAAAACTCGCAAAGTGGGTGTGCAAATTCTAAGGGAAATGTACGGTGTCATGATCGGGAACAATGCCAGTAAGATGATTATCGTAACTTCAGGAGACTTTACTTCTGAGGCTGTCGCTTTTTCCCTAGATAAGCGCCTGTGGCTAGTCAACGGCAGCGAACTAGTACATATGATTGAAGATGGGCGCAGCTTTCAAAATAAACCATCAATATCGCCCCAAACACACAGGGCAGGCGTCGAATCTATGATTTGCCCTAGTTGCCAATCTAAGCTTGTAATGCGTGTTGCTAAGCGAGGAGCTAAATCTGGTATGTCTTTTTATGGTTGCTCTACGTATCCAAAGTGTCGTTATACTTGCGACTGCTGAGTTTTAATCTATTCGCAAAACACGTTTGTTGTAGAAAGTAATCTTTGATGGCCCGAAAGTTGCTGCTGGCATCTATGCTATTTGGCATGACCAACAACTGATTTATTGCGGTATATCTGGAAGACAAGGCTAAGTTTGGCAAGATATTGGAGCAATTGCCTCTTTTAAATGAGCCTTGTCCAGTTCTGAGTCAGCATGTCGTCGCGACTCATGTTCTCAATCTCTATTGTTATGCATCCTTGAAAGTGTAACATCTGTCTTAATGGTTAATATCTACGGTTGTTCCTCGTGAACAAAAATATGTGCTCAACACAAAACATCCAAGTTATCCAAAACTCATCAAAACGGCCAAAAAACACGAAAGTCTTTCGATACCCGGCTTCTATAAATCAGCGACTCCCACTGTAAATGTCCGAGGGCATTAAAGTCTGTTCATTTCCAATTTAGTTTGATCTGGTTTTGGCTACATCAAGTTAGACGGCGAAGATAAGTTAAAACACTTTCGCCCCGTTATTTTTCACAGAAAAAAAGCGGTTCAACACTCCTCAGCTGAGTTTAGGCGATTAAAACTAATGCAATCGCACAAAAATTCAGTCTTGTTTTTCATTAGATAGAGCTAAACGAAATATTGTAATTAACGGTTCTAAATCGAGTGATACCCCTGCAATATTTGCATCAATCCATTCTTGTTGAGTAATTTTAGGCCACTCGATGGTGTAGCCAAGGATAAATACGAGTTCTTCAAAGAAAAAACGTAAAGTTCGGCCATTACCTTCCCTAAAAGGATGTAACAAATTTAATTCGCAAAATAGACTGGCTAATTCTTCGATAAGATCAGGCAAAGCCAAATTGTCTAACAAAGGGATAATATCAAATAATTTTGAAGCTTCAGCTTCAATCCTAGAAACGGTACAGAATCGAGTGTAGCCTTTAGATATATCCACTTCTCGAACTTGACCTGCCCATTCAAAAATATCTTGGAATAGATGGTGATGTAGACATTTGAGGTGATTAAAGTCTAAATGCTTGATTTCAGAAACATTACTTTTGTATGAAAGGTACCTATAACTCGTAAACTCAACTTCGGCTTTTTCAAGTTCATCCGAGTCAAGTATATTCAATCTGTTAATTAAAACATCAGAATTTGAGTAACAGTATTTGTCCTGATCAGCACCATATTTATCTCGCATACTTGCGTTTTAAATCTTCAATGGTTTGAACGTTCGATTTCTTATTTATCGTCATGCCTTCATAACCCAAACTGGTTTTGAAGTTCTTTAAGCTAGGGGTAAATGTAGCTTTTTGGCGCTTCGAATTTGAGACATTGGCCATATCAATGTTCCTCTTGTTGGTTGCATTAATTGTACATGACTAATCAGCTAATGTCATGAAGTAGCGATTTTCGCAAAGCCAAGTGAGCCGCGCAGAAGCATCCTATTCTAGTAATGTCACTGGCAAAGTTTTGTCCAGAGGCTTCATTGGCCTGAAGTTTTACCCGTGGCACTTTTCTCTCAAAGTGCCAGCTAGCTCAGATCTGCCCCTTTTTAAGTTACACCTAATTAATCCACCGTCTTGCCGAGCCGTGATTTGACATACTTTTTCTCATTCTAAAAGAGGATATGATATTGATAGCACTTCAATGGCTATTTCAAATCAGCATAACTAATAATTCAATTTCCAGTTGGTATCGGCAGTATATGATTACACAAATAAACCTTAGTAACGTAGCAAGTTATCAAAATGCAACAATTCTCAACACAGATAAAAAAGTAAACATCATTTATGGCTTAAATGGTACTGGTAAAAGTACATTCTCCAACTACTTTTATGCACCAGACACCCCTAAATACAAAGACTGTTCTAACACAAATGATGGATGTAAGGTTCTTGTTTATAATCAGAAATTTATCCGAGATAATTTTTATTCCAAAGATTCTATTAATGGTATTTTTAGCCTATCCAAAGAGAACAAAGAAACCAAGGAACAGGTAGAGCAGCTTGGAAAAGATATCGACCAACTGAGTGAAAAAAGCAAGGGCTACCAAGCTGACATTAACAAAGAAAGTGACGCTTTGAAGAAAGCGACAGATACGGCAGAAAAAAAGGCCTGGGAAATAAAGACGAACTACTCTGGTGGTGATCGCGTTCTGAAATTTTGCCTTGATCGGTTAATGGGGAACAAAACAGTTCTGTTCAATCATCTTGTTTCTGTCCCTTTACCAGCCGTTAAACCAATTAAAACGATTGAACAGCTTAAAGAGGAAGTTGCTGCAATTGATGGTGATAAAGCCACGACTTACACCGCCTTACCTAAAATTTCATTGTCAGAGCTTTTGCCAGAAGAATTAGAACTACTCAAAGAAATAGTGATTGGTAATGAAGATAGCCCAATCGCAAAACTGATTAATCAGTTGAAAAATTCTGATTGGGTTAGTCATGGTTTACAGTACCTTGATGAGATTGAAGATGAAACTTGTCCGTTCTGCCAGTCTAAGACGATAACGCCTGAGTTAATCGCACAGATCAAAGACTACTTTGATGAGACATATGAAGAAAGTAAGCAGAACATAAGCAAAATACTTACCAAATACCAAAAGATAGTTGATTCTCTTACTGATTTAGACACCTACAAGACATCGCCTTTTTCTGCCGATTCCCTTGCCGAAATGACAGAGTCTTATGCGTCAATTGCAGGAATATTAAAGTCTAATTTACTCAAAGTTCAACAAAAAGAGCAAACTCCAAGCCTGAAAGTAGAGTTTGAAGAGCTTTGTGACCAAGTTACCTCATTTAATAAACATGTAGATGCAGTGAATGCCAGCATTGGTATCCACAACCAAAAAATTGCGAATTCAGCGCAAGAATTGAAACGCATTAAAGACGAGTTTTGGAAAATCATTCGTTGGGAACACGATCAGACGATAAAGACTTATGAAACAAGTAAAGCGGATTACAGTGAGAAAACGACCAAGTTAATAGAAGACAAGAAAGCTGTTGATGTAGAGATTACCACTCTCGAAGTTGAACGAACAGCGAAGCAAAAAGAAACAATTAACATTGAAGAATCTATTGAAAATATCAATAAGGGGCTGATTGATATTGGTATTACTGATTTTCATATTGAGAAGCACGAAGAAGACCTATATCGCCTTGTAAGAACTGGAACAGAGGGACCTATTTTCTTGTCGTTATCTGAGGGCGAAAAGATGATTATTAGCTTTTTGTACTTCCGAGAATTGTTTAAAGGTAAACAAACGGCTGATGAGGCACACGTTAAAAAGATTGCGGTAATTGACGACCCAGTTTCAAGCTTGTCTCATATCTTTGTTTACAATATCGGACAACTAATTAAAAACGATTTCTTCAATGGTGATGGGGCTGAGCAAGTTTTTGTTCTCACGCATAGTCTTTACTTCTTTTATGAACTTGTTGATTCAAATCACAAGCGAAGAAAAGAAAACCAATCTCTGTATCGGTTATCTAAAAACACGAAAGGTACAACGATTGAAACGATGAAGTATGAAGAAATACAGAATGACTATCAATCTTACTGGTCTGTTATTAATGACAAGGATCAACCTGCAGCTTTGATTGCAAACTGTATGAGGAACGTAGTTGAATACTTCTTCAACTTTGTGCAGAAATCAGACTTGAGTAACGTAATGCAAAAACAAGAGCTTCAAGACGTGAAGTATCAAGCTTTCATTCGATATATAAACCGAGAATCACACTCACTTGGTCAGAATATTATTGATTTTAAAGAGTTTGATTATGGGGCGTTTAGAGAAGGTTTAAGGTTACTATTCGAAATCACGGGTTATCCTGAACACCATCAGAAAATGTCTCAGATATAGATACGTTAAATAGTGTTCTTAACAATCGAGATTGACAGTGAATTAAGCGATTTTCAATACATAAAGTAATTTTCGAATTACTAATTTAGTAAAATCGCTATCACGGAACTGTCCAAAACCATCACAGGCTGAATTTTTACCCGTGGCACTTTCTAACTCTAAAGTGCCCCAAAGTGATTTAGAGTCACTTTTATCACACCTGTTTAACTCGTTACTTGCCCCAATTTTGGTAATGAATCAATATGTGCTTAGTTGAGCACTTTTTAGATTATTCTGTGTCTACTGATTTAGTGACTATTCATGGATAGTCACTATGTCACAGCACTACGGAGAGAGTTAGTAATCATGTCATTTGAACAAAAAGCATATCGAATACGTCGCTCGATTAAACAGTACACAACCGAGTCTGTAGTTCAGCACCTTTTGTCCCGCCTTCATACAGATTTTGGTAAGGGGGTAGATCGGGCCCGGTCGGCTCCATGGATTACATGTCTAGCTCTAGACTGGACTCTAGAATTAGAACCAGAAAGGTATGCAACGAAAGCGTCAAAGGAAGACGTTGGCAAGATTCTCGATAAACTATGGTCGTTGCAGTCAGTTGCCTCTAGCCTAGATGGGGCAGAAAACATTTGGCTTTCACTGAGGGCATTCTTGCTACCTCAGTTACTCTTCCAGCAAGACCAACGTCTACATCTTTATTTCTTCACACGCCTTTACACGATTATGTGCTCAGAAGGAGCAAGCGCATCGTTCAAAAATAACTTTAAACAAGAAGTTGGGGTCGAGTTACAAGACTTCCTAGTATTCTCACTGCACTTCGCTGCCATGTTTTTGGAGAGACCTTCTAGCTTCATTTCATATTCTGATCTTGTTTGTAGGTTTAACCCAGCGTTTGATATCGACTCAATACGCAAGATGCTAAAAATACTGGGGGCTAATCCGCTAGAGATGAGGAAGATCGCTCAAGATCAACGCACGAAAAAAGGCGAACTTCGAGCAGTAGAATACTTTTCTGAGCCAATGATGATCTCTCGCCCACTACTATTACTTCCTGATGGAGTATCTGCTGTCCACTCATACATAGCAACCATAGGTATCAGTGAGTTTGTTCTTCGAACACTCAAGAGAGCTGACGCTCAAGGGTTCAAGAATAAATTCGGTTCTGCTTTTGAGGACTACATTGCAGATCTTCTTACCTCGTACGGCAAAGATGCCGTACGTGAAACCATGTTAAAAGAGTTTTACCAATTAAAGGGTGTCAACAATAACGCTAAAGTGGCTGATTTTTTAATACGAGAAGAAGACAAGTGTATCCTTGTTGATGCAAAAGCGATTGAGCCAAATGAACGTATCTTAGTTACTGATAGCCCAAGAATGGTGAAAGATAGGCTTAAAGGAACGATTATTCATGCTATTAGCCAAACTGGGAAGTGCTCGAAAATACTCGAAGAAAACGGATATGACACCCTACCAGATAAGAAAAAAAGATACTCTCTAATAATCACGCACCAAGATTTTTACATGGGTAGTGCCATGAAGTTAGCAGAATATTTGGGAAATGAGTTTGAAAACAGGGTGCATGAAGCTTTAAATGATAAGATTCTAATCGAACACTCACACTTCTGCTGCATAACGTCCTTCGAGAGTATGCTTGATGTTTGTAATCAAGCAGGAACTCAATTATCTGCCTTCCTAGACTACTGTGCTGAAAAAGATGCACAGCAGGCCACTGCACGATTTGATATGCGACAGCATATCAATGAGTACGGAAAACTTCATAACGTTGAGAGAGCGAATCCCCTAGGTAGTGAGAGGCTGATAAACGACTTTAATAAATTACACGATGAGCTAATGGACAAAATCAATGCTTCTCAGCGGTATTGGAACAAGGGTATAGATAAAGTACCAGAGTTCTTAGCGAAGAAGTCTCAGGTCGAAACACTAGGGCATGAGGCTTAGTTTTTCAGCAATTGACTAGCCAGCACATTAATACCATTACTAATGTTAGATTCAAATTGGAAGTGCGTCAAATTAGGTCTAATAGATGGTCCACATAACCGAAATTTTCTGGTCGTTTGAAAACAGAGAAGATCATAATTGGCTTTAGAAAAAGTTAATAATTTCTGATGCAGAACATGTGTCCATGGACAAAACTAGTAGAAAAACAAGAACGTTAAGAGCTCGCTTTAGCGTATACCTAGGATTTAATAATGAATGATAGCTTGCCATACAGTTTACCTATAATTGATGCTATTCGACACGATTATGAACGTTTTAGATTTGATACTCATCAGTACTCTCACAAGGGGCTGTTTTCCGATGGCAAAGAGTTATTTGCAGTTGTTCTAGAGGTCAAAAATAATGAAGAATTGCTTAACGAGCTAGTAGATCAATATCATCGCTTTCATACACTTGGCATACCACCAGCAACTATTGTCGGCAAAGTTCTTGATACCTATCGTGCGATCGAGTCACGCAGCAAGTTTGAAAAAACTCAAACTCATGGTCAACCCATGACGATGGATGAGACTATAAATCAACTAGTTTTACATATCCCACGTAACTACCATCCATTTCATGTGGACTTCTTATGGGCCACCAATGAATTCAAGCTGACTCTTAAAACAGCGATAACTAAGGGTCAACAGCAAGACATTCAGTTAGTTTGTGAATCCTTAGGATATCAAGGGTATCATTACATTTTTGAAGTTGATCCTACAATTCCCGATTACTCTGGGGAAGTGGAGCACAAGCCGAATACTCATAACAATATGCAGCTTACAGCTAGTGGTTTGATTCAGAAACAGTTTTCTCGACAGCTATTAGCTCGCTATGAGGAAGACGAAGACTTTTGGATTCAAAATCGACATTCTGTTTTTAGTGGGGATGAAACAGAGCAACGAGATCGTTTTTTGCTACCAAACTTCGAGACAAAGCAAACAAGGTGCTTCGTCGATGCATCTGTATTTCCTAGACAAAATATAAGAGTCTATTTAACTCTGTACGAGCAGGTTGTCATCGCACTACCGTTGAAGAGCGAAGCTGAATACTTCTATAAAATGTTCAAAATTAACAAATATGAGTTCAAAGAGTTAGTAGCTCGTGGTCGTTTACTCTTTGCCGCTCCCCAAAATCTTACTCGGTATTCTCAAGAGATACTGCGAGACATTATTTCTGTAAACCCAAATGCAATAGTATTTTCGAGACGACTAGCTGCTGCTACTATTCAAGGCATTCAGAAGAAATCAGGCATAGTTGGGACTACGTTCTCAAGTGATGAGCAATACCATTTCTTACATCAGTGCTCTCGTATTGATAACCCCTATGTCCAAAGGTTTGCGCTAATGCTATCTGAGCAGTGGCAATTTGGTGAGTTCTTGGTAAACAAGGAAGGTGCAACTTCAGCTCACAGACTAGGTATTTCAAATTTAGCTGTGAAAAGTTTTCAAGATAAAGGACGGAACCTATTAATCGAACTGACGACAGCAGGCTCTAGCTATGAATATGCTCAAGGGCTTGGGGCACACCATTTTCCGTTCGACGGTGACAATTATTCTGAAGCAGTGGCTTGCCAGATCGTTAGCGGACTTTATAACGGTGTAACTAACTCACGACAAGTTCGCGAGTCTGAACTTCAAATATTACTCAGTGAAATATTTGCCGTTAATAACGATATGGACGTACTTGAACTTGATTCTGCATTATCTTCTAGTTTGATTCGTTCTTTACCAAATATTATTAGAGAATATGCAAACATGGATGAGGGCGAGTATTTCAACAAACTAAGAGCGCTCAAGCAGGAAATCAAAACGATAGAAAGTAACAAGGCTCGCTTATCAAAGCTAAATATTTCCGGGTTTGCTCCTACGTTGGTTGGTGCGGGCATGGAAATCGCAAACATCAAAGGTGGAGGTTTAGTAGCGCTAGGTGGCTGGCTATTGAACGCGATAAAGGTTTATGCGGGTGATTCAGAGTTAAACAATAATCCGATTTTTACTCGCCTTTCGAGTTTTAATCATTTCACAAGTCATGACGCTATTATCGTACAGCGAGTGAGAGATTCGCTTTCACGATAAGGTACCTAGGTATTGAACATGCTCTTTGGACTTAGTTTTACTAATCTACATGAGTACGTTAGAGCTAATAATCTAAAGTGTTTTTGTCCAGAGGCTTCATAGACCTGAAGTTTTACTCGTGTGATCACCAAGCGATTCTGTCGTACCTTAACCTTGGCACTCGTAATACACCTCCTTTGCAGCCTGTCACCTTATTTCTGATTTCATTCTACCGACCAAAAGCGCCGCACTCAGTGTGGGCGCTTTTTTTGTTTTCCTTCACAAGGAGTTTTTCTATGTCTACGACTCGTGGTGGTCAAATCACTTTTCACAACATCCGTATGTGGTGGCAAGTGAACGTGACCACAATCAAGTACCTCAATATCTTCGCGGCCTTGCTAGGGCTTCTCACCACGTACTTCATCACCTCGACTAACACATTAACGGGGGCCTACTACTACAGTCTATTTCAGCTTTTCAACAAGTTAGGTTTTAGCTTAGAGCGCAACGTGGTGGTCGAATGGGAAGAGCAACGCTACAGCAGCACCCTTGGCCAACAACTGCAAAACCCCATCTTGGCACAGTGCTACCAAGAATTGCTGCAAGCCCTGTTTGTTGGCCTACTGGTCTATGTGGCCGCTTCCACCGTGCTGTTTGTGATGATTAACCACTGGTTTAAGAGAAAAGGGCAGAAGCAGAGCGAAGATAATCACATTCGAGGCTTTCAATTGGCTGAGCCTAAAGCCGTCACCGCAGAGCTAAAAAAGAAGAAAAAACTCTCCCCTTTTGTGCTCGATGGTCACAAGCTTTTTGTTGATGGATTTGAAGTCAAACACCTGATGATTGACGGTACTACGGGGGCAGGTAAGTCCGTTGCGATTCGCAAACTCTTACGTTGGATACGAGCACGCGGAGACAAAGCCATTATTTACGATAAAGGCTGCGATTTTGTCAGTAAGTTCTATGAACCGCACAAAGACGTGATTTTAAATCCCTTCGATGAACGTTGCGCAGCGTGGGATATTTGGAGTGATGCTAAAGAGGCTCCGGACTTTGAATCCCTCGCGGCCGCACTCATTCCGCAACACGGTGAAGGCGACCCATTTTGGGTAGACTCCGCACGAACCATTTTCGCGGCAACCACCTATCAAATGATGCTCGATGACAAACACGAATGTACGATTGAAAATTTGCTGCACATTATCTTAACGTCGGAGCTTTCCACTCTCGGTGACCACTTAAAAGACACCGAAGCCAGCTCACTGGTCTCGAAAAGTATCGAGAAGACGGCTATTTCCATCAAATCAGTCCTAGCGACTTACATTAAGTCCTTACGTTACTTACATGGTTTGGATGAAAAAGACGCCCAAGGCCACCGTAAACGGGCGCCATTTTCGATCACAGATTGGGTACAAGACGAATCACAACAAGGGTTTCTGTTCCTATCCAGTAATGCCAGACAACACACCGCCCTCAGACCACTGATCTCGATGTGGCTTGCGATTGCCTCCAACGCCATTCTAGGAATGGAGCCCGATGACGACCGCCGAATTTGGGTGATCATCGATGAAATGCCTACGTTACATAAACTGCCTGAGCTCACGCACATTATTTCTGAAGTGCGTAAATTTGGGGGGTGTTATTTACTGGGGTTGCAATCTTACGCTCAATTAGAAACCACTTATGGGCGCAACGCGGCCAGAGTCATTTTTGATTTGCTCAACACGCGCTTTTTCTTCCGCGCCCCTTCAAAAGCGATGGCCGCCATTTCCTCGGAGGACCTTGGTGATCAAGAAATCGATATCTCACGAGAAAATATCTCTTACGGTGCGAACGCACTGCGTGACGGTGTCTCACTCGGCCATCAAAACAAAACGCGCCCTGTGGTTTCTCCAGCGGAAATCCAAGGTTTGGATGATTTAGAGTGTTACTTACGCACGCCTAACTCCATGCTCATCACGAAACTGCAACTGAAATACGATCGCATGAGCAATCTCCAACCCTCCTTCATCAAACGCAGCATACTCGGAGGGAAAGCAATGGAGAGTATCGATCAAGCCTTAATTTTTCATGAATTAATTGCTTTGCATGAACTCGATGAAACCCAAAGAAACCGATTACTTGCCATTCAGCAAAGTACGTACGAAAACGAAGAAGAGCAGCAGCAAACCAGAGCCCGTCAGAAACAAACCCTTGCCAAAGCTTCGAAAAAGAAAAACCCGACCAATAACGCAACCCAAAACCAACAGCTCGCAGAAGACACACAAAATGCACTTCAGCGAGAAACCGAAGAGGCGTCCATAACACAAATAGAACAGGGCGAGATGTACGATTAACCACACGAAATACAACATCAATGCTCACTGAGAGCAAAAACAATTTAGCCCTCCCCTGTAACAAGCCCTGCCCCCCTCTCATTCGCATCAACACCGTCGCTAACCCATTCGCACGGAATCCAAATCACCGGCATTTCGCTGACGTGGCGGCTTTGCTGCGCCCCAACAAAAGGAGAACACCTTATGATGTCTATTAGCCCTCTTAAATCCGCCTCTGGCGCCGCCAAGTATTACTTGAACGAAGAAAACACACCAAATACCTTTAATACGTCACTCGAGAAAGACAGTAACGACAACTACTACCTCAAAGAAAGCAGTACCAATGAAAACACTTTTTGGCACGGTCAGTTAGCCAAAGAAGCAGGCCTAATCGGTAAACCGGTTAACCAAAAAACGTTAGAGTCCGTTTTATCTGGACACTTAGGCAATGAAACCATCAAAGGTAAACGGGGCGACCATAAATGTGGTTTTGACCTGACTTTTTCAGCACCAAAAAGATTAAGCACGCTCGCACTCGTTGGCGGGGATACTCGCCTTATTGATGCACATAATGACGCGGTCAAATTCGCGCTATCGCAACTAGAAAAAGACGTGGCACAAGCCACGCACATCAATGACGAAGGCGCTCGTGAGTTCATCAATACCGAATCGATGGCCTTTGCGGTCGTCCGCCATAAAACCAGTCGTGAAAACGATCCACAACTCCATTCCCATGCCTTAACGGCAAACATGACCCGCGACAAAGAAGGGCAACTGCGTACACTCGCCTCTTCTCTCAAACAAAAAGGCGGCGTCATCAATGGGACAGGCGAGCGCATTTACCACTTCCAAAAATACTACGGTATTTTATACCAGAGCCAATTGGCTAAAGAAGTTATAGAGTTAGGCTATACAACGCGAGCCCTCGGCAATGGTCAATTTGATGTTGAAGGCGTTCCTCAAGTATTAATCGACACCTTCTCCACTCGCTCACAACAAATAGAACAACAAACCTTAGACTTAGGCTTTGAATCCCGCGCGGCAAAAGACGTAGCCAACCTTGATACGCGCAAGTCCAAAACCTACGAAAGTGAGGCAACCCTCAATGTTCGCTGGCAACAAACGGTGCGCAACGCAGGACATAAGCCCGAAGAACTGGTAAAAAACGCTCTGGGGATCACTCCACAAGAACAGAACCCTGAAGAAATCGCTAAAGACGCGTTTGGTCGCGCCGTTGAACACTTAGGGCAATACAACACAGCATTAAAACTGGAAAAGATTATAGAATTAGCCGCGGCCGAGTTTACCAAAGGCGGCGTACAAGCCAATGCGATTGACCTTAAAATGGTCGCTGACCAATGGGTGAAAAACGGTGCTCTCATCCCTCTTTCAGAAAAAGGTCAATACACCACTCAAGCCATGCTGAAAACCGAACAAGCGTTAATGGCGGCCAGCAAAGGGCGTACGCGCCATATGCGCACGCCAGTCAATGACGCCACGTTAGATAAACTGAACCTCACTCAAGGCAATCGCCAAAAGGTAGCGGACATTTACCAGTCCACCAAACAGTTTCATGTGGTCAATGTGTTTGGCAACAGTGAGCAAATCGCGCAAAACTTATTGAACGTCGGCAACCATGTCGGTAAACGTGTCCACTTAGTGTCACAAAACGCCAAAGACAAACACCGTCATAGCCAAACCATCCAACGTGAAAGTCATACGGTCGCCACCTGGATAAAACACCGATTTCAAGAAGAGCAGCGCCACTCTGTCCATAGTTTGTTGCACTCAGACGTCCCTATGACCAACAAAGACATCCTTCTTGTCGACAGCGCCCACAAAATGAGCGCCAATGAGTTGATGGCTTTAAACGCAAAAGCTAAGGGATCGGGTAGCAAAGTCATCTTGCTGAACAACACGTCCAGTCGCCAAGGTTTTAAATCTTATAACGCCATCGAGCTTTATCGCAGAGGCAACGTCGTCTCGCACTCTTGGGTAGACAGCAAACAGAAAGACAGTAAGGTTACCTTGCACAACAGCGATACACGCACCCTCGCTAGAGCGTATACCCACTTACCAAACAAAGAAGACACACAAGTGCTGGCGACTTCTCACCTTGAACAACGACGATTGACGGACGCGATCCGGACCTCTCTGCAGAACGAGGGGCAACTTGCCCGCAGCGGTATCACCTTGCTCACTCAGCAGCCTCATTATTTGTCTAAGCCCCAACAGGAGTTAGCGCAACATTACAAGCCAGGTATGACCCTTCGCCATTGGGAAGACGGACAACCTCAAGAGTTAGTGGTTTCAACCTCGGATAAGGCAAACAATCGACTCCATGTCCTGAGAAAAACCGATGGACAAGAATACACCCTCGATCCCGCTTCCGCCGGATTCAAAGCCCTCAACGTGCAGATCTTTAAACCTGCCTCGCTGCAAGTTAACCAAGGTGAACGCCTCATGACCACAGGTAAGCACTTTCCATCTGAGTTGAACGCCAATGAGCGTTACGTAGTCACGGATATTTCTAAAGAAACCCTAACGTTAACGGACACGCAGGGCGAATCGAACACCATCCCCGTTGAAGCCCTGAAAGACGCACCACTACAATACGACTATGTCCATACCGCCAGTCATATCGAACCAAGGGCGCACACCCTCCTTTCAGGCAAAGCCTTTACGCTCTCGAAAGCGCTCTTTCACGAGCTGACCGAGAAAAGCGCGCGCATCGATGTGTTTACCGACAACCCCGATAAAGCCCAGGCCGCGCTTGAGAAAAGCGAAGTGAAGCTTTCTGCCATCGAGCGAGTCATGCAGACTCAAAACGTCAACGACCGCTACCTCTCTGAAACCACCGCCGCCACAGTCAAAAGCGACATCGAGCAAGCCCTCACCCTCTTAAACAAAGAGCAAAATTCCCCCCTGCAAGAGAAAGCGTTGAACTTTGCCCTAAGACATCTTTCTGAAAAAGAAGCGGCGTTTACACAAAAAGAGTTAGTCATCGAAGCGATCCGTTACGCTTTTGAAGAGGCCAATCAACCGATAATCAAAGAGCAAATTGAAACAGAGCTCGCCAAACGCAGTGACGTCCTCTCTGCCGAATACAGCGATGGTACACGCTGGACCACCCAAGCGGCACTCGATACCGAAAAACACATTTTACGAAACATTGATCAAGGGAAAAATCAACACAAGCCGTTTGCCACCCACCAACAAGTCAGAAATTATCTCGCTGCACAGCCTCGCCTTACCCAAGGGCAAAAGGACGGCATCACCCTTATCTCAACGACCAAAGACAGTTTTGTGGCCGTGCAAGGTTTGGCGGGCACCGGTAAATCCACCCTGCTCGAATCTAACCTTGAATTGATTCAACACGCCACCCAAGCCTGTAACCAGGCACCTTCGCAAGTGATCGGTCTGGCGCCAACTCACGCCGCCGTCAGCGAACTGGAAAGCAAAGGGATACAAGCGCAAACGCTGGAAAGCTTACTGACCGACCTAAGACGTGGCCTCACCTTACCAGAGGACTACAAAAACACGCTGTTCTTCCTCGATGAAAGCTCCATGGTCAGCAACCAACAAGCCAAAGAGCTCACCGAGCTTGTATTGAAAAGCGGCTCCAAAGCCACCTTGCTTGGGGATAAAGAGCAGCTGCTTTCTCTTAATGCTGGTAAACCGTTTGAATTGAGCATAAGTCAGGGCCGTATCGATACGGCTTACATGACCGACATCGTTCGTCAGAAGAATGAAATACTGCTTGGCGCCGTACACAACATTGTAGATAAGCAGCCAGACAGCGCCCTCGATAAACTCTCTCAGCAAGGCCCTGATACACTCGGTAGCACGCAACATATCGTCTCAACCCTCGATGAGAATGCGAAAGACCAAAGCAAAGCGCAACTCATCGCCACCGAAAAGCTGCCTTACGCGGTGGCGCAGGACTACCTTGCCCGCACGCCCGAGACACGAGAAAACACGCTGATCATCGCTTACACAAATAATGAACGTGACCACATCACTGAGCACATTCGTGCCGGACTGATGAAAACACAGGAGATAGGCCAAGAAAACATCATCACCACCCGATTACGCTCTACCGGTGATAGCAAAGAAGAGCTGACCACCATGATGCCTTATCAGAAAGGGCTCATTTTAAGCACCAAGCCAGGAGAGTACGACATCATTACCCACGTTGATTCGGAGCACGGTGTGGTGACTCTTCAAGACGTAAATACAGGTAAGACAAAACCATTTTTGCCACGCAACAAAGACCACAAATACACGTCACTCTTCGTTCAATCAGAAAAGCCACTTTCAACCGGTGACAAAATCATGACCCGATTTACCGACAAAGCGCGAGGCATTAAAGCCAATGTGGAATACACCATCAGTCATGCCACCAAAGAAGAAATCACCGCACTGTCGAAAGAGGGGCAAACGTTAAGCCTTAATCCAAACCAACTGAAAAACGGGCATTGGGATTACGCTTACACCAGAACCGCAGATATGGCGCAAGGCGCGACGTATCAGAACGTCATTACCACCCTAAAGGGTAAAGGCGCACTGACGAACTTAAGACGCGCTTACATCGATTTAAGCCGGGCGAGTAGTCATGTGAAACTCTTTACTGACAGCCCAAAACAGATGATGAAGAGCTGGTTATCGAAAGAGGTCAATAAACACAGTGCCATTGAAACCATCGAGAACATTGCACCACACAGTACGCCTTACTTTAATGACAAAGCCCTATCTCATGAAGACGTGCGTTATCACAATAGAAACGGAGATTTTGACTACAACCAATTTAAAGAACACATCAGCCAAACGTTACCGAAATACACCGAAAGCTTAGCCATCAACCTCTTGGGGCAACCGAACCCATCTAAATCAGACCGTGATTATCTCACCTTTGGTATTGGAAAATCGGCAATAAAGGTATCGTTAACGGGGGAATATCGAGGGTATTTTAAAGACTATACCACCGGTAAAAAAGGCTCATTAATCAATTTAATGATGATTCATAAGGAAATATATTATAAGGAGGCAATGCAAGAAGCCTACAACATTCTTAATGATCCTGATAAATACCAACTCACCGCCAACCCCAAACATGACCAATTACTGAATACGACGCCAAAACACATGGCACAATTTGAAGAGAGAGCGAAAGAATATATACAAACCAGTCAGCCACTCACAGGCACATTAGCCGAAACTTACCTCAATAAATTGGGGATTGAACACCCTAAGAATGACCATGTTCATTTTCATCAAGCAGTATATTCCTCAGAGGACAAAACATTTCACCCGGCGATGATAACTAACATTCACGATAAAAAAGGAGAAACAAAAGCGATTGAAGTGACTTATTTAGACGGGCAAGGAAATAAAGATCCGGCACTCGACATCAATCCACGGATATTAGGCACGAAATCCAAACAAATAACGCAATTCCATCAAGGCCATGATTTGCACACCACCATCATCAGTACCTCAATCGAGAATGCTTTTATTATTAATCAAGCGCATCAAGGCCAATACGACATTATCAATGTCAATCATAAGAATGACATTCAGAATATCTCTACCGATGAACTCAGACAGAACATTGTGATTGTACTGAGTCAAGGCAATACGGATTTAAATCCCAACAACATTGAAAAAATCATGGCTAACTTTTCAGGGAGAAATATTCAGTTTGTTTCGCCTGACAATATGCTTGAGGAAATCAAACAGGGTATTGAACAATACCATCAACAAACGCATCAACAAAAAGAGGAATTCGACACACCCACTCAAGACCATGATTCATTAACCAACAAGCAGGACACTGATATTAATCAACACACAAAAGAAATCAAAGATAAAGAGCTTGAACACTTCGACAGCAAAGAACCCTCCCCTCAAAAAACGTTTGATTTTAATCAGGAGCGTGACAACAACAATGACCAATATAATAAACTAGATAGAGAGTTAGAGCGGTAGAAAAAGGGGTGTCCAATGGACTACCCTTTTTTTTTGCCTGCCAGAAACTCATCGACTTTATTATCGATATCAGATTTCACCTGTTGCCTAAAGGGTTTGGATTCTTTTTGTTCTCGGAATAATTTTTCACCATCAAAGGTTTGTCCATGAACCACATCAGTGATCGCAGATGAACCACGAACGACACGATAAATCTCTTCCATCAACGCACGATTCGATGGACTATCATCCTCACTATCATTGAGTTTAATGCGCAGTGCCAACATCAAAAGTTGCCGCGTGGCCTCGGCATCACTTAACGCTTCCTTATCCCTAAACGTCTTAAAATCTTGCGCTAACTTTCCACGTAATGAGCTTTGTAATGGATAAGAACGTGTCATATTGCCCTCCTCAATCCCAATTAAAAGCATTGTTATTCCAATGAAATTTCAATCAATTAATTTTATAAAACACCCATTAAGCCTTGTCAATAAAGGGCTCAATCAACATTCAATGATTTCCAATTAAAATAACATTGAAAACGCTCTCATCGCTTTACATATAAGGGATCAATCAATATTCATTGAAAATATATATTTATCCATTGAAATTTAAGCGGCTAATTAGTGTAATTTTTGAAAATTTTTCCACGTTACTTTAAACGACTATTATATCTTTAAATTCTTGTTTTTATTGTCTTTATGTTTTTAACAGACAACCATTTGCATTGATTTCAATGCGCCGTGGTGTGTGGATGATTCCCAAGCGGTAACAATGACCTCCAATGAGTCTGCATCAAGTTTGTGTTTTTTGGACTTGTTTTAGGAACGTCGAGAGCAAAAGCCGAACCGTTGGCGATTGAATCTAGGGTGATTGAGACCATTAGGGAAGGAATGTAAAACGGAAAAAGAAGATCGTGACACAACTAGCGCCGCACCGTTATGGTGCAAGAAAGGTTATTTTAATGGCGACTGATAATAGACTTTTTGAACTTTTTTGATGTATATTTTTCTGGCGCTTTCGGTACGTTTAAGAAATCCTGCATTATAAGCGCCTACGCTATTCCAGTTATAACCATGGCTGGCAAAGTTAGAGCTTAATACCCACGCACCTAATGAAACATTAAAACAAGGTTCGTAGACATTGGTTTCATTGACATTAAATTCAGCCAGTCGAGGAAACCAACTAGAGTTAATTTGCATGAGTCCAAAATCACGACTGGTTACTTGACCTTTTTTATTTTTGTTTTCGTTATAAGCATTAGGATCAAGACTGCTTTCAACTTGAGCTATCGATCGCAGCAGATCTGGATCAACATTATAATATTGTCCTGCTTCATCAAAACAAAACGAATACCCGACACTTGGAAATACCGACAATAATAAGATTAGTTTTTTCATAAGCTAAAAAATGGAGTCCAAAGGAACTCCATTATATCGCGTGAATTGACGT
>NZ_JAKKCQ010000009.1:0-146744 GCF_021728315.1 Vibrio sp. L5-1
ACACCGCCGTACACTTTTGCAAGTGTAGTACAGATAGCAGCAGTTAGAGTTGTTTTACCGTGGTCAACGTGGCCGATAGTACCAACGTTTACGTGCGGTTTCGTACGTTCAAATTTTTCTTTAGACACAATCGTGTTCCTTCCTAGTTATGATTCGCCACGTTCATTATTGAGCGAGACGCGCCAGAAATTGCTATTTTATGCGCCAACTCTCGTTAGCGCAATATTTGGACGCATTGATCTTTCAAAAAATGAAAAAAATGCGTCCCTTTTGTTTAACCACGCTCTGCAATGATTGCTTTTGCAACATTGTTAGGCACTTCAGCGTACTCACTAAACTCCATAGAGTAAGAAGCACGGCCTTGTGTCGCAGAACGTAAATCAGTTGCGTAACCGAACATGACAGACAACGGAACTTGTGCACGAATTATCTTCAGGCCAGCTGTCCCCTCGTCCATACCTTCGATGATGCCGCGACGACGGTTAATATCGCCAACAACGTCACCCATCCAGTCTTCTGGAGTAGTTACTTCAACTTTCATCATAGGCTCAAGCAGAACCGGTTGCGCTTCAAGTGCACCCGATCTGAAAGCCATAGAGGCAGCGATTGTAAACGCCATCTCACTTGAATCTACTTCATGGTAAGAACCATCATATAGTGTAGCTTTGATATCCAAAACTGGATAGCCAGCAAGTACACCATTGTTCATCTGCTCTTCAATGCCTTTAGCGACTGAAGCGATAAACTCTTTAGGTACGATACCGTTGGCAATTTCATCAACGAAGACAAAGCCTTCGCCAGCTTCTGATGGTTCAAGTTTTAGCCACACGTGACCGTACTGACCTTTACCACCATGCTCACGGATAAATTTACCTTCCGCTTTCGCAGTACCGCGAATCGTTTCACGATAAGCTACTTGCGGGTTACCAACGTTGCAGTTGACGTTAAATTCACGCTTCATACGGTCAACGATGATATCTAAGTGTAGTTCGCCCATACCAGAAATTAGTGTCTGGCCAGTTTCCGCATCCATATCAACGCGGAATGATGGGTCTTCTGCTGCTAGTTTACCTAGAGCGATAGTCATTTTATCTTGATCAGCTTGAGAGCGAGGCTCTACAACGATCTGAATAACTGGATCTGGGAATTCCATACGCTCAAGAACGATTTTATGGTTCTGATCACATAGAGTTTCACCAGTAGTAACATCTTTAAGGCCGATAATGGCTGCGATGTCACCTGCTCGTACTTCTTTTACTTCTTCACGTTTGTTTGAGTGCATTTGAACAATGCGCCCTAAACGTTCACGTTGTTTCTTCACAGAGTTGTAAGCTGTTTTACCGCTTTCAACAACTCCAGAGTAAACACGGATGAAAGTTAAAGTACCAACAAATGGGTCTGTTGCAATTTTAAATGCTAGCGCTGAGAACGGTTCTTTGTCGTCCGCGTGACGCTCAATTTCATTCTCGTCGTCATCAACACCTTTAATTGCCGGTACATCGACTGGAGAAGGAAGGAAATCAACCACTGCATCTAGAACAGCTTGTACACCTTTGTTTTTGAATGCACTACCACAAGTGGCAAGTACGATTTCATTATTAAGGGTACGAATACGAAGACCTTGCTTGATTTCAGCTTCTGTTAATTCACCTTCTTCAAGGTACTTATCCATCAGCTCTTCATTTGCTTCCGCAGCAGCTTCAACAAGTTCGGTACGATATTCTTCAGCCATTTCTTGCATGTCTGCAGGAATATCTTCGTACGTGAAAGTCATGCCCTGGTCAGCGTCGTTCCAGTTAATTGCCTTCATCTTGATAAGATCGACAACACCTTGGAAGTTTTCTTCAGCACCAATGTTCAGTTGAATTGGAACAGGAGTTGCGCCTAGGCGGTCCTTGATCTGTTCAACTACGCGCAAGAAATCTGCGCCTGTACGGTCCATTTTGTTAACGAAAACCATACGCGGAACTTGGTACTTATCAGCTTGACGCCATACTGTCTCTGACTGAGGTTCAACACCAGACGAGCCACAGAAAACAACAACTGCACCATCAAGTACACGCAGAGAACGTTCTACTTCGATTGTGAAGTCAACGTGTCCAGGAGTGTCGATGATGTTGATACGGTGGTCCGAGAACTGAGCTTCCATACCACGCCAAAACGTAGTCGTTGCTGCTGAAGTGATCGTAATACCGCGCTCTTGCTCTTGCTCCATCCAGTCCATGGTTGCTGCACCATCGTGAACTTCGCCGATTTTGTGAGAAAGACCGGTATAGAACAGAATACGTTCACTTGTGGTTGTTTTACCTGCATCTACGTGAGCAACGATACCGATATTACGGTATTGCTCTATAGGAGTTTTACGAGCCACGGTTGAATCCTCTTATTAGAGACTTAGGGACTATTGCTATGTCTAGATTATGCGTTAAAAGCGATGCTTCGCTAAAAAGTGCTTGCCCTAGAAATAGCAATAGTTCCTAGCATAAGCATAGGAACTAAAGAAGTGCTGCAAGGAACCTTGCAGCACTAAAAAGGTATTACCAGCGGTAATGTGCGAACGCTTTGTTTGCGTCAGCCATGCGGTGAACGTCTTCACGTTTCTTAACCGCAGTACCTTTGTTCTCAGACGCGTCTAGCATTTCAGCAGCTAGGCGTTGAGCCATAGATTTTTCACCACGCTTACGCGCAGCTTCAACTACCCAACGCATAGCAAGAGCGTTACGGCGAACCGGACGAACTTCTACAGGTACTTGGTAAGTTGAACCACCCACACGGCGAGATTTAACTTCTACCGCTGGGCGAACATTTTCAAGAGCTTCTTCAAATACAGCTAAGTGATCTTTACCAGATTTCTCAGCCATAGTTTCTAGTGCAGTGTAAACAATCTTCTCTGCAGTAGATTTTTTTCCGTCAACCATAAGGATGTTAACGAATTTTGCCAGCAGTTCAGATTTGAACTTAGGATCTGGAAGGATCTTACGCTGGCCTATTACGCGACGACGTGGCATGGAATTTCTCCGTTGTCTTCTTCAGGTTTTTTCCAAAACTTTTCAGAATAATAAATAAATAGTGTTTGGCCTTACTTAACGCTTTCTTTTTAAAAAAGACGCATTAAGACTTAGGACGTTTCACACCATACTTAGAACGACCTTTCTTACGGTCGTTAACGCCTGCACAGTCAAGTGCACCGCGAACAGTGTGGTAACGCACACCTGGTAAATCTTTAACACGACCACCACGGATAAGAACAACACTGTGTTCTTGAAGGTTATGACCTTCGCCGCCGATGTATGAAGTAACTTCAAAGCCGTTAGTTAGACGAACACGACATACTTTACGTAGTGCTGAGTTCGGTTTTTTTGGAGTAGTAGTATATACGCGAGTACATACACCACGTTTTTGTGGGCACGCTTCTAGTGCAGGCACGTTGCTTTTAACAACCTGCTTTACACGAGGAGTACGTACCAACTGGTTAATAGTTGCCATTAACTAGCTCCTGATTTACTTGAAAGTAAGCTTGATGAAAAATCTAGCCCTATTACACATAGTGTAAATAGGGACGCAAAATTCTATTCAGCAGTGGGATGTGTGTCAAGAAATATACAGATTTTTTTTAGCCGTCTAGAGCTCAGGATGGTCTTTTTTTAACCATACTGATAAAACGCAGCTACCAAGTTACTGATTTGTCGTTCAAAACCGTCAGTTTGACGAATCCGTCGAAGTCCACTTGTTCCAGAGTGCTTGAAGCAAGTTGTTGTAAACCTCGGCTATCGAGATCTGTTTTTAATACCGACACATGATCAACATTTGAGATTTGATTGAATAACTCATGATTTGGAAGGCAAACATACACCGCATCTTCAACCAAAAGGATGTGATCCTTTTGTTGCGAGTACGCCAATGCAAGCTTGAGTTTGTCTACTGATTTTACAATATGAAGCATAACGTTCCCTAGAAAGTCAGTATTTTTTGGCTCTGAACTAACTTCTGCGTCAACTCATTCACTTCTAGCGCAGTCACATCGATCAGTAAGTTATCGGTCGAAAGACCAAACTGATTGAGGCTATGTTGACATACGTAAACCTGCTCAATGTCGTAGAGGTCCATAAGCTTGAATGCAGAAATATAGTCACGTGATAGGGATTCATCAGGCTGTTGAGCCTTGAGAAGCTGTGTAACGCCATTACCGACAAAGAACACGGTAATGTCTTCACTATAGGCTGAAGCCGCTAGCAGTGCGTCTAGCCCTTCCCTGCCCGCAGCCGTCGTATGAGGAAAAGTGTTAAATACAAAGGCCAATTTACTCAAAACTGTACAACCCTATCTTGCGTCAAAAGTGCTTCAGATAAGCTCCCTAACCCAGCTTGGGTAAACCCAGCCGCCAAGTTAGATGCACTCAATTGATGTTGCGTTGCTTCATCCGTGCTGATCACTCCGCGTCTAAGCGCAGCAGCCACACACGTTTCAAGGCTAACATTGTGCTCATCCGCCAGTTTTTGCCAAGCGGAAGCCAAGTCGAATTCATCATTAGCAGGCACAGTAATGCCAGAGCCATTACTGACGCCATCTTGATAGAAGAATACACTGTGAAGTTTGTGGCCCTGATTAATAAGAGCCACAGCAAACTGGTAAGCACTTCTTGCCGATTGTGAACCGTAGACCGGTCCATTCACTAAAAGTGTATAGCTTAACAACCCTCTTCATCCTCTGTTTTACGTTGGCGGATGTATAGGTATACGGTGTGCTTAGAGATGTTCAATCGCTCGGCAACACGGTTAATCGCATCTTTGATATCGAAAATACCTTTGTCGTAAAGCTCCATCACGATTTGACGGTTCTTAGTATTGTTCGATACTGATTTGTCGGCATTGATTTCTTCAATGGTGCGTTCAACCGTCTGGTCGACAAGCTCTTCCACATCACTCGCAAAGTTTACTGATGATGCTGCTTCGTCCGCATCTTGGGTAGGCATGAAAGATTGCAGTACTTGTGAGAATGGCGCATCTAAGTTTACGTTAATACACAACAAACCAATCACTCGGTCTTCACCATTGCGGATAGCAACCGTGATCGACTTCATCAATACTCCGCCTTTAGCGCGAGTAAAGTATGAACGTGAGAAGTTACGCTTAGAACCTTCAATATCTTTCAGCATCTTCAATGCGAGATCGGTGATCGGCGAACCAACCTGACGACCTGTATTTTCGCCGTTGGCAATTTTAATCGCAGAAGTATTGAGGTCTTCTAAAGAGTGTAAAACGATTTCACAAAACGGACCGATAAGACTCGCAATACCGTCAACCACGGCCTCATAAGATCTTAGAATGATTTTATCGTGTTCACTGAATGGCATAACGTGGACTGATTCCATTTCAAGTAACACATCTGCATTGACTGTTTCTGTAGTAGTCACTTATTCCTTACCTTCGTGTGAAAAATCAACAAATTTATGTAAGTTTATCAGAAAATTTTAATTGCACACCTAGCTAACATTGCAACTAGTGATTTAGAACAAGTTTAAAAATCAAATACTCACCTTCAAATCATAAAAAAAGCCTAACTCAAAGTTAGGCTTTTTGTTCAATCAACGTATTTTAGAATAAAACTTTTAGCTGATATTACTGAGCAGGAGCCGCTTCAGCGTTATCAATTTTAAGTAGTTCAACTTCGAATACTAGCGTTGAGTTAGCAGGGATAGTCGGTGTGTCTTGCTCACCGTATGCTAGCTCTGGCGGGATTACGAATTTGTACTTAGAACCAACTTGCATCAGTTGTACGCCTTCAGTCCAGCCTGGGATTACGCGGTTTAGTGGGAATGTTGCTGGTTCGCCACGATCGTAAGAGCTGTCGAACTGAGTACCGTCTGTTAGCGTACCTTTGTAGTGTACTTGAACGGTATCAGTGTCTTTTGGAGAAGCACCTTCACCAGCCGTCATTACTTGGTAAAGTAGACCAGATTCAGTTTGCTTAACGCCTTCAGTTTTAGCGAACTCAGCACGGAAATCATCACCGGCTTTCTTCACTTCTGCAGATTTTTCTGCCGCTTGTGCTTGCATTGTTTCAGCAACACGCTTGTCTAGAGCTTCAAGAGCTGCGCGAGTTTCTTCTTCGTTAAGTGCTGTTTTCTCTGCGAATACGTCTTCGATACCTTGAAGAACCATATCCTTGTCTAGGTTAATGCCTAGCTCGCTTGGCTTATCAATGCTTGTGCTTAGGTAGTTCGCGAAAGATACACCGATTGCGTATGCCGCTTTGTCATCTTCTGTTTTAAAGTTTACTGCTGCAACTTTAGCTTCTTCTACCTGTGGAGCTTCTGCCTTTGGTTCTTCTTTCTGACAACCAACTGCTAGCATAACCGTTGCGGCAAGCAGTGATACTTTTAAAACTGATTTCATTGAATTCTCCAATTAATGGCCAAGCCATTGGTTATTGTGCACAAATCTAATGATTAGATTGGTGTGAATACGTTAGTTATAACAATATACTAGTCATATGTCTTTCGACACAAACCGGATTATTAGATGTGATGCGAATATTTTTCCACTCATTGCTATGTACGATTGTCATCACCTTGTTAAATGGTTGCTTTTTCTTTCAAGATGATGAGCAACGTTGGGAAATTGAACCCAATGGTGCCACCAGCTTTGCACTAAGCAGAGATGGACGCTTCGCCCTGCTCTACTCTCAGCAAAAACAACTGTTACTCTGGGACCTCGTCCAAGATAAAGAACTCGCTCAACTCGGCCCGCAAGATCAATCAGAAAACCAAGTATCGCGTATCCGCATCTCGGACAACGGCCGCTTCGCCATTACCGCCAGCCAGATGAATTTCGCCGTTTGGGACTTATCTTGGACTCAAGCTGAAGGGCTTTGGTCTATTTCCGATGGCCTAATTCGTGATGTCGATATATCCAGCAATGGTGAAAAAGTCTTACTTGGCCTGTCTAATGGCAAAGCTATCTATGTGGACTTAGTCACCGGACGCCGTCTTGAGTTCCTTGCTCACCGAGAAAAAGTTAATTCAGTCTCCCTCTCTTCTAATGGCCGCTACGCATTATCAGGCGGCAACGACTACAAAGCTTACCTTTGGGATACCGAATCAGGCTTGGTGTTACGTACCTTCGAGCATGAACAAAGAGTAGTACGAGTTGCACTACAACGGGATGGAGAATTGGCTTTTACTTCCGATGGCGGCAACCAAGCGATGATCTGGGATTTGGAAACAGGTGAACCTCAAGCGCAGTTGCAGAGCTGGTCTCGACAGCTGATATTCTCTAGTGCTCGCTTTTCTGACGACGGCAGTATGTTGGTGACGGGTACGCCATCCAGCCAAGTGAGTGTGTGGAATACTCAAGATGGAAAACGAATTTCTCGTCACGATGCCGAGCCATTAAAAGATGCTCGCCCTCCCCGTGCGGTAGTGTATGATGCAGCCTTTGATGAAAAGAACCGTGTGATATCGGGCACCTCTGCGGGCATCGCCCAAGCTTGGAATGTGGATTAAGAACGATGACAGAAAAGCGAATTGAACAACTAGAAAGCCGCGTGAATGACCTAGAATGTCAGTTGGCTTTCCAAGAACAGACCATTGAAGAACTCAATGAAGCGCTTAGCCAACAACAGATGTTGATCACGAGAATGCAAGACCAAATGAAGTTCGTTGTGGGTAAAGTGAAAAATATGGATGGCTCAAACCTCGCTGACGCATCAGAAGAGACGCCACCTCCACACTATTAAGCGCCGTTCAAAATGACGAATTGATTCTAGTGACATGTATCGCTAGAAATCTGCAAACAAAAGGGCGACAGATACTCATCTGCCGCCCTTTTGTTTATTTCACCTGAGTGAATAAGCTAAAGCCAATTAAGCCAATACAATCTTAGTCATCGGCATAAATCTTCACTTCCACGCAACCGTTCGTATCAACACTCGCACGATACATCCCTGAACTGTTCATACCGAAGTGGATATCACCTTGGCCATCAATAGCAATCAAGCCACCTTCTCCGCCCATGGTTTTCAATTCACCTTGAATGATCGTTTCACAAGCCGTGTGTACATCTTCTTTGAGATAACGCATTCGTGCTGCTACATCACTGGCAACCATTTTACGTAGAAAGAACTCGCCCATTCCTGTCGTTGATACGGCCACGTTGCCATTTTCAGCAACAGTGCCTGCACCGATGATTGGAGAATCTCCCACACGACCGTATTTTTTATTGGTTACGCCACCGGTACTGGTTGCTGCAGCTAAGTTACCGGCTTGGTCTAATGCTACTGCGCCAACCGTGCCGTATTTCTTATCATCTGGGTATTTTTGAACTTGTTGTTCATCATATTTCGCTTCAGACAGCGCAAAGATGCCTTTCTCTTTCATCGATTGAAGTTGGTCATAACGACGCTCAGTAAAGAAGTAATCTTGCTCGGTGAAGATATACTCATGCTCAAACGCAAACTTCTCTGCGCCTTCACCAATCAACAGCACATGATCGCTTTTAAGCATCACATCACGCGCCAGCTCAATGGGGTTTTTGATATGGCGGACACCGGCAATAGCACCCGCATCCATTTCGCGACCGTGCATCACAGAAGCATCCATCTCAACAAATTCATCATGAGTTAAAACAGAGCCTTTACCGGCATTAAAATGCGGGCTGTCTTCCATCACCTTGACTGACGCAACCACCGCATCCAACGCATCGCCACCCGATTGCAAAACTTGATAGCCAGCCAAAACCGACTTCTCCAAAGCCTCGGTAATACCCGTTTTTAATTCATCGCTCATTTGCTCTCGCAAGATAGTTCCTGCGCCACCATGAATGGCAATTGAAAAAGGCTGTGACATGCAAACTCTCCACTGACGTCGTCTTATAATGTTGTGCTATCAATACCACATCCATGGTTTGATGTCTGATAGGGAAAACCAAACTCTTTACGAATGCTTAGATTTGCGGACACTTAGATTTGCACTAGACTAAAAGTCAGCTCAAAAAGCGAGACTTCTAAACGAAGAAAGCCTCCGCAAGGGAGGCTTTCAGTATTCTTAAACTAAACCGCTAATTCGGTATTAGTGAGAACCACAGCTACCGCCGCCGCAGCAGCCGTCTTTTTTCTCTTCAGCGTGGTCATGGCCTTCGCCACCACAGCAACCGCCTTCGTGGTCATGATCATGGTCGTGACCGTGGCTACCACAGCCGCCTTCTTGGTGTACGTGACCGTGTTGAACTTCTTCTTCAGTCGCTTCACGAACGGCTACAACTTCAACGTCAAACGTTAGAGTTTGGCCAGCTAGCATGTGGTTACCATCAACAACAACTTCGTCGCCATCTACTTCAGTAACTTCAACTGGGATTGGACCTTGGTCAGTATCCGCTAGGAAACGCATGCCAACTTCGATTTGCTCAACACCTTGGAATACGTCTGCAGGAACACGTTGAACTAAGTCATCGTTGTGCTCGCCGTAAGCGTCTTCTGGAGTAACCGTTGCTGAGAACTTGTCGCCAGCTACTTTGCCTTCAAGCTCTTTTTCAAGACCTGTAATTAGGTTGTTGTGACCGTGAAGGTAATCTAGTGGAGCTTCTGCAGTTGATTGGTCAACTACTACGCCATCTTCAAGTTTCACTTGATATGCAACACTAACTACTACGTTCTTTTCAATTTTCATGAGAGCTCCAAGGAGGTTTGGACTAAGCTCGAACAGTGAGCTTAGGAAAAATTCTGTACCGGGATATTATGGGGATCAATTAACGAAACTCAATCATTCTGGCTTAAAAATACCGATCATTTCTTGATTCGCGTGTTCAGATTTCTCTACAGTTTTCGGTTTGCGCTGCTCTGTGAAGTCACAATCGACGCATTCCACCAGCTCAATATTATTTTCAACCCACCAGCGGAGTGTGTCTTGAGTCTTGCAGCTTGGGCAGCTCGCCCCTGCGATAAAGCGTTTTTTCTGTTTCACGTTCATATCCTTTACTACTCTGGGTTCGCAGTTCTTCCCACATGCTCTATTCGAGACTAAGCAGAGACCGCGTTTATTATTAGATTGGTTCTTTAAGTTACAGTTTTTAAGAACAACTATAGAGCTAAGCTCAAGCGATTAGTTCTAAGTTCTAAGCTCAGGCTATTGCCAATAGTTTCTAGATTGGTGATCATTTTCCATCTCATGTCCAAAGATCTCTTCAAGCTCTTTACGAGCCTCTTTCGCTCTCTGAGCTAACTCGGCATCTTCGCTATGCTGAGGAAGCAACTCTTTGAGCATACCATTATCCAATTTCCTAAAATGTGCTTCTGCTCGCTTCGCTTTATATGGATGCATACCAAGTTCAGTCAATGTTTGACGACCTAAATCTAGAGCCCCAAGGAAAGTTTCACGAGAATAGTTGCTTACACCATGGTTAAGTAATTGATACGCTTCAACACGGCTTCGAGCACGCGCTAAGATCTTCAACTGCGGGAAATGCTGCTTACACAAATCCACGGTCTTCATGATTTCATCGGGAGAGTCGGTACACAGCACAATGGCTTCAGCCTTATCCGCTCCCGCAGCTCGTAATAGTTCAAGGTGAGTTGAGTCACCGTAGAATACCTTGTAGCCGAATTTTCTAAGGATATGGATTTGGCTGGCATCACTTTCAAGAACGGTGATACGAATCTTGTTGGCATACATTAGACGCCCAATGATCTGACCGAAACGACCAAAGCCCGCAATAATCACTCGAGGGCTACGATCGACCACATCCGAAGACATTGCGCTTTCACTGATTTGATTGAGTTGACGAGCAAAGAAACGATCTTGCAGCTTAAGCATCAATGGCGTGGTCACCATCGAAAGGCTCACAACAACCAGTAAGAACGACACTTGGTCACCACTTAGGATGCCTTGTGCACTCGCTGCGGTAAAAATAACGAAAGCGAATTCACCACCTTGGCTGAGAATCATCGCCATACGGCTGCGCGCTTTAGTTTGAGTGCCGAAGATACGAGCCAGCGTATACAGCACTAAGCCTTTCAATACGACCAGAGACGACACCGCGATCAATATTGCGAATGGACTTTCTGCCAGTAAACCTAGGTTCACCGCCATACCCACAGAGATAAAGAACAGGCCGAGCAGTAACCCTTTAAATGGGTCTATGGCGATTTCAAGCTCATGTCGATATTCACTTTCAGCCAGAAGTACGCCCGCTAAGAAAGTACCTAATGCCATCGACAAACCAATCTGCTGCATGATGACGGCAATACCAATAACCAATAATAGCGCCGCGACCGTGAACAACTCTCGCACACCGCTCATGACTACGTATCGGAACAGTGGTCTCAATAAGAAGTGACCACCGACAAGCAAGCCAATGACACCACCTAGCATCCACAACATGTCAGCCCAACTGCCGCCCGTATTACCCGCAAGTAGAGGCAACATCGCTAGCATTGGAATAACAGCAATATCTTGAAAAAGTAGTACTGCAAAGCCGGATTGCCCCGCTTCTTTTCCGCCAAGCTCTCGCTCTTCAATAACACGTAAGGCTATGGCTGTCGAAGACAGCGCTAAACCCATACCTATTACCAGGCTGGTTTGCCATGTTAATCCGAACAAACAGGCGATAGCGGTAATAATCAAGGTGGTGATCAGCACTTGCGCTCCACCGAGTCCGAGAATAGGCGCCCTCATCTGCCACAGTTTTTTAGGGTTAAGCTCTAAGCCAATCAAGAAAAGCAGCAGCACCACCCCGAATTCGGAGAAATGTAGAATCGCCTCGACATCACTGATTAAACCAAGCCCCCACGGGCCAATCGCCACGCCAGCTAATAGATAGCCGAGTACTGAACCTAAGCCAGCTCGCTGCGCGATAGGAACCGCAACCACAGCAGCCGCTAAAAATATAACGCTACTTTGTAGAAAATCATTAGTCAGAGCCATCATTCGCCCCTATATCTTGTAGCGGGTCTCGCAACCAATTTCGATACGCTTCTGCGTGTTGGTAAAGCGTCATATCCGAAACATTTCTCGCCCAGTGTAAAACTAAGGGGGATATCCAGTGCATCTGACACAAAGCAGCGGTTAACTCGAATGGTTGCAAGATCTCTTGTAATGGATATTTATTATAGCCTGCGGCGCCAAACGCCTCTTCTTTACCACCGGTAGTAATAACGCTGCGCCAGTGTTTGCCTTTAAGCGCACTCTGCTCACCGAATGCAAATCCTTTTCCTAACACACGATCAAACCACTCCTTCAATAACGAAGGACAGGAATACATAAACAGAGGATGCTGGAACACAATCACATCGTACTCTAGGAGTAAGTCATGCTCATAAGGCACATCGATAAAGAAGTCTGGGTAGATGGCGTAGAGATCGTGAATTTTGACATGACCGAGCGACTCGACCTTTTTAACCATCATTTGATTAGCAATAGAGCTGTGTGGCTCTGGGTGTGCGTAGATTATTAACACCTTTGGCACGGCTTTGTCTGTCGAGGGAGTAGTACTCATTCCTTTGAAACATTCCTTTGAGGGCTAAACGGTGGCAAGGCCACAAGAATTTAAGCAAAAGTTATTAATATGTTATTGGCATCATAACGCAAATTGCATTGTGATCGACTTTTATCTGGTTTCAGCCTACTATGCAGGCGTCTGTTCACCTCTAATTTCTATGCTATTTCAATTATGATTACTTTCTCTGATATTCAATTGCTCCGCGGTGGTAAGCCACTCCTCGACCAAGCATCTGCGACTTTTCATCCTGGCGACAAGATCGGTTTGGTTGGTAAAAACGGCTGTGGTAAATCTACGCTGTTCGCCCTAATCAAGGATGAACTGTCTATTGATGCAGGCTCGTTCAGTAAACCAGCTCATTGGGAAATGGCTTGGGTTGCTCAAGAAACACCAGCATTAGAAAGAACAGCCATTGAATACGTGATTGATGGCGACCGTGAATACCGTGGCCTTGAAGATCAACTAGAGAAAGCGGAACAAGCCGACAACGGCACATTAGTCGCAGAGATCCACGGCAAGGTTGAAACCATTGGTGGTTACAGCATCAAAGCACGTGCTGCCGAGTTATTGGATGGCCTAGGCTTTCGCCAAGAGCAAATGACATGGAACCTAACCCAATTCTCGGGTGGTTGGCGTATGCGTTTGAACTTAGCGCAAGCCCTTCTATGTCGCAGTGACTTACTGCTACTCGATGAGCCTACCAACCACTTGGATTTAGACGCAGTAATGTGGCTAGAGCGCTGGTTACAAAACTACCCAGGCACACTGGTTCTTATCTCGCACGATAGAGACTTCTTAGATCCTATCGTCAACCGCATCGTGCATGTTGAAAACCAGCAGCTCAATGAATACACAGGTAACTACTCGTCGTTTGAAACTCAACGAGCACAAAAGTTAATCCTGCAGCAGGCAATGTTCCAAAAGCAGCAGAAACAAATGTCTCACATGCAGAGCTACATTGACCGTTTCCGCTACAAAGCATCAAAGGCTCGCCAAGCGCAAAGCCGTATTAAAGCACTAGAGAAAATGGAACAAGTGCTACCCGCTCAGTTTGATAATCCATTCAGCTTTGAGTTTAGAGAGCCAGACGCGCTGCCGAACCCAATAATGATGATGGATGAGGTATCGGCGGGCTACGATGACAACCTGATTCTAGAAAAGATTCGCCTTAACCTCGTTCCGGGTAGCCGAATTGGTCTGCTTGGTCGAAATGGTGCTGGTAAATCAACGCTAATCAAGCTGCTTTCAGGTGAACTGAAACAGCAAGGCGGTGAGCTGAGCTATTCGCAGGGCGTTAAGATGGGTTACTTCGCTCAGCATCAATTGGAGACGCTGCATCCAGAAGAAACGCCACTTCAGCACATGATGCAAATTGCACCGAAACACACCGAGCAACAACTACGTGACTACCTAGGTAGCTTTGGCTTCCAAGGTGAAAAAGCACTCGACAAGGTGGCCCCATTCTCGGGTGGTGAAAAAGCGCGTTTAGTATTAGCGCTACTGGTATGGCAAAAGCCGAACCTGTTGTTACTCGATGAACCAACCAACCACTTGGATCTCGACATGCGTCAGGCGTTGACCTTCGCCCTACAAACGTTTGAAGGCGCGATGGTTATCGTATCGCACGACCGCTACCTACTTCGTGCGACTACCGATGATTTATACCTTGTACACGACCGTCAAGTTGCACCGTTTGATGGTGACCTAAGCGATTACTACAAATGGCTAACCGAACAGCAGAAAGTTGAACGCAAAGAAGCACAAGCATTGGCACCAGCAAAAGACGGCGCCAACAGTGCAGCAGCGAAAAAAGAGCAGAAACGTAAAGAAGCCGAGTTCCGTAAACTGACGGCACCACTTCGTAAAAAGCTGACTCAATTTGAAAAGCAGATGGATAAGTTAACGCTATCTCTCGAAGAAGCTGAGCAAGAATTATCCGACACTTCACTGTATGAAGCTGAAAATAAGGCTAAACTGAATAAAGTACTCGCTCTGCAAGCGAGCAGTAAGTCACAGCTAGAAGAAGTTGAAATGGATTGGATGTCCACTCAAGAAGAGCTTGAGCAGATGGAACAGGATATGGATAGCTTATGAGCCCAGAGCACGCACCAATATCACTAACACTGGAACGACTATGGCAATTTAGCCTTCAGTATTACAGTGTGCGCGGTGTAAAGGATGCGTGCCTAGCTTTGCAAAACCAGTTCCACGGCAACGTCAATCTACTGCTGCTTCTCAAATGGCTCGATGAGCAGCAATTGTCTTTTGCCGAAGAAGAGTGGCACAAGGTACAACAGTGCTTAAGCCGCTCTGAAACCCTGCTTCATAGCTATCGAGAGCTGCGTAAGCACCTCAAACCTCAA
This sequence comes from Vibrio sp. L5-1, assembly GCF_021728315.1. Classification (NCBI taxonomy): domain Bacteria; kingdom Pseudomonadati; phylum Pseudomonadota; class Gammaproteobacteria; order Vibrionales; family Vibrionaceae; genus Vibrio; species Vibrio sp. L5-1. The sequence continues at coordinate 14,855 of NZ_JAKKCQ010000009.1, forward strand.
GTCGTCGATTCCCTCTACCGTGAAGCTCTCCAATTTGAACTGCAGTTAGAGAAGCAACAGCAATCTGATCTCGTCGACTGCATTAATTCTCTTCAGCTTACGGCTAACCAGCAATCACCACTCGCTTTTCAATACTGTCGTTTATTAGGGGCAGAAAACCTCTACGACGCTTTTTCTGAACCAGCACCCCAACCCTAACGCGTTTCCTTTCTCTAATCTTCAATCAAGATCCAAGCTTACCTTGGTAGTATCGCTCTTCGTTTTCACACGGGAGTGGCGCGCATGACTGGCAATATGTTTGAAGCTCAATCTCGACAATATTCAACCAGTTACCTACACCCTGTTTTTGTAACCCGTATCAGTGAAACCCTTGCGCTTATACCGAGAATCAACCAAGCTCAAATAAAAACGTGGGCGTTTCGCTAAAAGCTCAACACTTTATCAAAGCCCATAAAAGAAGCATGGACTGTTTTTATGACAATATTTACCGCAGCCGCTGGTTTATCTAATCCGCACTTACAAACCTTAGTGCCACGATTTATTAGAAAGCAGGCATTGTTTGACCCTCAATGGCAAACCTTAGAAACCCCTGACGGTGACTTTCTCGATCTTGCTTGGAGCGAATCGCCAGAGGGTGACACCCCAAGTAATGAGGCTCGAAGTAACAAGCCGATATTCATTCTATTCCATGGCTTAGAGGGAAGCTTTGAAAGCCCTTATGCCAACGGACTGATGAATGCCTTTGCTAAAGATGGCTGGCTATCAGTGATGATGCACTTCAGAGGCTGCAGCGGAAAGCCCAATCGCTTGGCTCGCGCTTACCATTCAGGTGAAGTCGAAGATGCACGCTTTTTCCTAAGACATCTACACGCCCAGTTTCCCAATAACCCGAAGGTAGCGGTTGGTATATCTTTGGGCGGTAACATGCTGGCGAACTATTTGGCTGAGTACGCGGACGACCCACTGCTGTCGGCGGCGACGATTGTCTCTGCACCTTTTGATCTGGCTTGTTGCTCTAGTCGTATTGAGCGAGGTTTCTCTAAGCTCTATAAAAAGTACCTGCTCAACTCTCTCAAATCGAATGCCTTGAAAAAGATTAAGCTGCTGCAAGAAAAGCTCGGTATCACCGCCGAAACCATTAAGAAGATAGACAAGCTGTATGAGTTTGATGAACGTATTACTGCGCCTCTGCACGGGTTCAAGAATGCTCAGGATTACTATGCTCAGTGCTCAGCGCTTCCTAAGCTTAATAAGATTAAACTACCGACTCAGATCATCCATGCCAAAGACGATCCGTTTATGACAGACGACGTGATTCCAAAGTTCGTGTTGCCTGACAACATCGACTATCGCCTATTTCAAAAAGGCGGCCATGTGGGGTTCATTACCGGTAGCACGCTCAAACCAAGGTTTTGGTTAGAAGAAGCGTTACCCGCCTACTATGAAAGTATTCAAGATTCAGCATAATGGCCGAGCCTTTTTAAGGACTGAGTGGTAGACGTCACTAGACACAGTAATCAACACATCAATAAACCTATTTATGAACATAAAAGAGAGAAGTATTTATGATCATCCCATGGCAAGACATTGCGCCAGAAACACTGGAAAACCTCATTAAAGAATTCGTGCTGCGTGAAGGCACAGACTACGGCGACGTAGAGGTTTCACTGCAAAACAAGATTGATCAAGTGAAACATCAATTAGCCTCAAAGGAAGTCAGCATCGTGTTTTCTGAGCTGCATGAAACCGTTGATATTCAAGTCACAAAACGCTTCTAAGCTGCGCTCATAAAGGAGCCGTGTTATAGTGGTAAACGATTGCTAACAAGTAAGTTACTCAAAAGACAAGGGTTGTCATGTCCGCTAAACATCCAATTATTGCGGTGACGGGTTCATCAGGAGCCGGCACCACCACTACCTCAGAAGCCTTCCGAAAAATGTTCAATATGATGGACGTGAAGGCCGCTTGGGTTGAAGGGGATAGTTTCCATCGCTTCACTCGACCAGAGATGGACGTCGAGATCCGTAAGGCTCGCGAGCAAGGTAAGCACATCAGCTACTTTGGTCCACAAGCCAACGATTTTGGCGCATTAGAAGAGTTCTTCCGTCAATACGGTAATGAAGGCACGGGTAAAGTCCGTAGTTACCTACATACCTTCGATGAAGCCGTGCCTTACAATCAAATGCCGGGCACCTTTACGCCATGGCAAGAGATCCCAGAAAATTCCGATGTGATGTTCTACGAAGGTCTTCATGGTGGCGTAGTCGATGGCGATATTAACGTCTCGCAACACGTCGACCTGCTTATCGGCATGGTACCTATCGTAAACCTAGAGTGGATCCAGAAATTCGTTCGTGACACACGCGATCGTGGGCACTCTCGCGAAGCGGTGATGGACTCGATTGTTCGCTCAATGGATGATTACCTTAATTACATCACCCCACAATTTTCGCGTACTCACATCAACTTTCAGCGTGTTCCAACCGTAGATACATCGAACCCACTGAACGCCAAAGGGATTCCAAGTTTAGACGAAAGCTTCGTGGTTATACGTTTGCGTGGCATCAAAAACGTCGATTTCCCCTACCTTCTAGCTATGATAGATGGCTCATTTATGTCACGCCACAACACGCTTGTGGTGCCAGGCGGCAAGATGAGTTTTGCTATGGAGCTCATTGTAAGGCCCATCCTACAACAGCTCATCGAAACCGGAAAAATAGGTTAACAAGACACCATTCTGGTTGATTACTTTTCATACCGTGATCATGTGCACAATTTTGCGTAAAAAATCGTAGCTTGGTCACGATTAAAATCAAGAAATAGTACCTGAAAAAGGATACTATTCTTAAACGAAACACAAGATAGCTTGCAGCGCTCAACGAGTGCTCTTATCCTACAAGTCAATCCAGGCTTAGCTAAAATACGGAAAGCGGCAAGCATACCCTGCAGAGGAAGTAAGATATTATGGTTCTAGGTAAACCCCAAACCGATCCAACATTAGAGTGGTTCCTTTCACACTGTCATATTCATAAGTACCCTTCAAAAAGTACTTTGATTCATGCTGGTGAAAAGGCAGAAACCTTGTACTACATCGTTAAAGGTTCTGTGGCAGTTCTTATCAAAGACGAAGAAGGTAAGGAAATGATTCTTTCTTACCTAAACCAAGGTGACTTCATTGGTGAACTTGGCCTCTTCGAAGAAGACCAAGAGCGTACTGCATGGGTTCGTGCAAAATCTCCTTGTGAAGTGGCTGAAATTTCTTTCAAGAAATTCCGTCAACTTATCCAAGTGAACCCAGATATCCTAATGCGCCTTTCAGCGCAAATGGCAAACCGTCTACAAGTAACTAGCCAAAAGGTTGGTGACTTAGCGTTCCTTGACGTAACAGGTCGTATCGCTCAAACGCTACTTAACCTAGCGAAACAGCCAGATGCAATGACTCACCCTGACGGCATGCAAATCAAGATCACTCGTCAAGAGATTGGCCAGATTGTTGGTTGTTCTCGTGAGACAGTAGGTCGTATCTTGAAGATGCTAGAAGAGCAGAACCTAATTTCTGCACACGGTAAAACTATCGTGGTATACGGCACTCGTTAATCTCGATTAACTGAGCCAAAAATTTGAAAGCCACCAAATGCAAATTTGGTGGCTTTTTGTTTTCTAAAGATCTAGAGAGCAGATGCGAATGGAGCACCTCCCGCGTCCAAGCGCAAACACTCTCAAAGCGAAGCGTACCCGCATCTTTAGGGTGAAGCCCGTGCTCGTATCTTTCTTTAACCGTTGGTGCTCTCAAAGATCTTGTCAGCCGATGCTGCAACAAATCCTGTATAAAGCTCACCATTCGCCATCGCATAACGCTTAGCGAACTCGTAGAAGCCACCAGGAATCACCTCATTGCCTTCAACAAATGAAACTGGGACTTTGTCTGCCATTGTAGATGATTGCTCTAATAAGACCTCTGGAGAGCCTTTAACCTGACCGCCAGATGCATTGATAGTGAAACCTGAATCACTCAAATAGTCATTCACAGTCTGTACTTCATCGAACTCATTAAGCTGATTCACACTCACCGTAAAGTGGTTGGCACCGTAACCATGAGCCGCTAGCCAAGACGCGTATTCACTCTCTTTTGCTAGCACTTGGAAATCCGCGAAGCTCAGATCCCAAAGGCGACCACCAAACAAGAACTCATGGCCTTGAAGCTTGCTTACGTCCACTTGCTCAACCAACTTAGCAACGATCTGTTGTAAGTCACTTGAACACTCTTCTACCTTCAACTCACTAATGAACACTTTCGGTTGGTTTGGGTCTGGGTGCTCATAGTGCTTAGCCACTAGTTTCTTGCTTTCAAACAAGTAATCGCCACACGCTTTATAACCTAGCTCAAGAAAAGGCTTGGCCAGTGTTTCAATGCCCAGCGGTGCAACATTGAAAGTACGCAGTGCAATATGATCATTAATCAGGGCTTCGTCTTCTTTAAGCAGATGATGAACTTTCTCAGCCGATGGGCAAAGCCTGTGAATGTAATCGTCCCATAGTGATTTAAAGAGTAGATCGGGCGTCATGGTGACTCCTTGTCAGAGGTTCTAGCAAGCTAGTAATTTGGATTAGAGAGGGAGAGGCTGGACACAGGGTCAGCAGCCATCAGCCTGTGACATACTTGTTCTATTATTATCTACCGCCCAATCTAGGTGTCGGACGTGATGGAAAAAGGAAGCGATAACACCGCTTCCTCATTACACAATTAACGAATGAATCTGTTATTCATGAACCTAGAGCTCATAAGCTTATGATTCATGAACTTATAGCTTAAGAGCTTAAACTAAAGCTCAATACCTGGGCTAAATGTCGCTGGCAGTTGAGTTTCACCACCTTCCATTGATGCCATAGGGTAAGCACAGTAGTCAGCCGCGTAGTAAGCACTTGGGCGTAGGTTGCCTGAAGCACCTGGGCCACCAAATGGTGCATCACCACTTGCGCCTGTTAGCTGGCGGTTACGGTTAACAATACCTGCACGGATATGGTCAACGAAGTATTCCCATTCAGAATCGTCTGTTGAAACTAGGCCTGCAGACAAACCAAAGCGCGTGTCATTAGCCAATTCAACCGCTTGCTCTAGCGATTGGTAACGAACTACTTGCAGCAATGGACCGAAGTACTCTTCATCTGGTAATTCAGCAATGTTGGTTGCATCAATAATACCCGGAGAAACAAACGCCGCTTCACCCGCCTTTGCTTCTACTAGGCTTACACCGCCTAACGATTGCAGATTAGCTTGCGCGTCCAGAATGAATTTAGCCGCAGCTTCAGAAATTTGTGGCCCCATGAATGGTGCAGGCTCAGCGAATGGCTGATCGACACGAATCTTCAAGGTCGCAGCCACGAGCTTATCAAGCAGTTGATCGCCCTTCTCGCCAACAGGCACATACAAGCGACGTGCACATGTACAACGTTGGCCTGCACTGATGAAGGCCGACTGGATAATGGTATAAACCGTCGCGTCAGCATCACCAAATTGGTCAGTGATCACCATAGGGTTGTTGCCGCCCATCTCTAGCGCTAACATCTTGCCCGGTTGACCTGCGAATTGACGGTGAAGGATATGACCAGTATTGGCACTGCCCGTGAATAGCACGCCATCAAGACCTTTAGCATCCGCCAGTGCGATACCAGTTTCTTTAGCGCCTTGCACTAGGTTAATCACGCCAGCTGGAAGGCCTGCTTCTTGCCACAGTTTCATCGCAAACTCACCCGTCCAAGGTGTCTGCTCTGACGGCTTAAATACCACGGTATTACCCGATAGCAGTGCCGGAACAATATGACCGTTAGGTAGATGACCAGGGAAGTTGTAAGGACCAAATACCGCCATTACGCCTAATGGGCGATGACGCAGTACGATTTGGTTGCCTGCGGCTTCACGTGAAGCTTCACCCGTACGTTCGTGGTAAGCACGAATAGAGATAGCGATTTTACCCGCCATCGCACCCGCTTCAGTGCGAGTTTCCCAAATCGGTTTACCCGTCTCTTTTGCAATAATCTGTGCAATCTCTTCGCTGTTCTCTTTTACCTTCTCAGCAAAGTTCAACACGATCGCTTCACGCTCTGCAAAGCTGAGTTTTTTCCAAACTAAGAACGCGTCACGAGCCGCTGCTACTGCAGATTCAACCTGCGCTGGTGTTGCACTATCGCCTTGCCACACGACTTCATTGTTGTATGGGCTTACTGATGTCATGGCGTCGCCTTGACCTGCCACCCACTGTCCTGCTATCCACTGAGTCATACTTCTATCCTTAAAATCTTCGACAGATAATCGCCGCTCTTATTGAGCCAACATGCGAACGAATTCGCCTTCTTTTACTTCAAGAGCGCTTGCTACTTCAGATGATAAAATCACTGTGTCGCTAGCTTGGTCATACGCGCCTTTCGCGGCTACTGCGCGGAAGTTCTCAAACGAGGTATTACCAATTAGGAAGTCTTTAGAGCTTGAATGCTCTGCAATTGTCACTTGAGCTCGAATCGCATGACGCACTGATTCGATATTTCTTAGATCACACTCAACCGTTGGGCCCCCATCAAAGATGTCGACATAGCCACGGTTGGTGAAACCTTCACGTTCCAGCAACTTAAGTGCAGGGCGCGTATTGTCATGAACCACTCCAATTACTGCCTGAGCTTCTTTGCTCAGTAGGTTCACATAGATAGGTAACTTCGGCATTAGGTCAGCAATGAAGCCTTTCTTACCAATACCCGTTAGATAATCAGCGAGCGTAAAATCAATCGAGAAGAAATGCTCTTGCAGCCATTTCCAGAAAGGAGAGTTACCTTCTGCATCTGATACGCCACGCATCTCAGCAAAAATCGTTTTCGAGAAACGCTCTGGGTGTTCTGACATGATCAAGAAGCGACACTTAGACATCAAACGACCATTCAATCCACCACGGAAAGCAGGACGTAAGAACAGTGTGCAGATTTCACTGCATCCGGTGTAGTTATTGCCGAAAGTAAGTAGCTTCACGACGTTATTAACGCCAAGCTTCTGCGATGAGTGAACCACTTTGCTGATGTGGTAAGAGTAAAACGGAACATCCCAGCCAATTGAGGCTTCGATGCCTGTGGTACCTGCGACTTCTCCGGTTTCGGTATCAAAGCCAACCATTAGGTAGCCTTCATCACCAGGTTCAGTCACATCTTGTTTAGCAAAGCTGTATTCAGAATGAGTAATACGGTTGGTTAACAGTTCTTCGTTAACCGGAAGAGATGTGAATCCGTGACCAGATTCAACCGCGCAGGTATGCAACGCATCGTAATCAGATAATTTTATTGGGCGAACAACTAGCATCAATATTCCCTCCAGATGCAAAACAGGCCCAAAACGAGAATCTTGGGCCTTTAGCAGTACGTCATGGGATCGCTCTAATGGCGATCATTCCTATGACGCCGCTCAGGCTAAACTAGCGTAGCGATTGCTTTGTCTAGTTTTGATAAACCTTCTTCAATTTCTTGTGTAGTGATAACCAATGATGGCGTGAAACGAACCACGTTTGCACCCGCAACCAGTACCATCAAGCCTTGTTCGCCTGCTGCTACTAATACATCACGAGCACGACCTTGCCATGCTTCATTAAGTGCAGCACCTAGCAATAAGCCTTTACCGCGAACTTCACTGAATATTTGGTATTTGTCGTTAATCTTAGCTAAACCATCACGGAACATTGCTTCACGTTCTTTCACGCCAGCTAGCGTTTCCGGTTGGCTAACGACATCAACAACCGCTTCAGCAACGGCACACGCCAGTGGGTTGCCGCCGTAAGTAGAACCGTGCGTACCGACTTTTAGGTGTGTCGCGAGTTCGGTAGTCGTTAGCATTGCACCGATTGGGAAACCGCCACCTAGTGATTTCGCTGTGCTTAGAATATCAGGTGTCACTCCTAGGCCTTGGTAAGCGTAAAAGTTACCCGTACGGCCATTACCCGTTTGCACTTCATCAAAGATAAGCAGTGCATTGTGTTTGTCACACAGTTCACGAACTGTGTTCACGAACTCAGATGTTGGAGAGATGATACCGCCCTCGCCTTGTAGAGGTTCCATCATGATTGCACATGTGCGATCTGAGATGTGCGCTTCTAGCGCGGCAATATCGTTGTAAGGCAGGTGAGTTACATCGCCCGGTTTAGGACCGAAGCCATCAGAGTAAGCCTCTTGACCACCCACCGTTACGGTAAAGAAAGTACGACCGTGGAAACCTTGTTTGAATGCAATGATTTCAGACTTCTCAGGACCGTGAACATCCGCTGCCCAACGACGAGCTAGCTTCAATGCAGCTTCGTTCGCTTCTGCACCAGAGTTGGCAAAGAATACTTTTTCTGCAAAACATACGTCTGTTAGCTTCTTCGCTAGACGTAATGCAGGTTCATTGGTCATGACATTACTTAAATGCCAAATCTTGTTTGCTTGCTCAGTAACTGCGTTAACCATTGCTGGGTGACAGTGACCCAAACAGCTCACAGCGATACCACCAGCAAAGTCGATATATTCTCGGCCTTGTTGGTCCCAAACGCGTGCGCCTTCCCCTTTTACCGGAATCATTTCCATTGGGTTATAACAAGGCACCATCACCTCATTAAACAGACTACGTTCTACTTTTTTTTCCACTGTCATCGTACATTCCTTTTCGATACCGCAAGCTTCGCAAATAAGCGTACTGGTTCATAAGTGAGACAAAGATATTTTCTCTCGCCATAATCCCGCTGCAGCATTATATTTACATTTAATTAACGTTTTCAATAGTAGATTATTCTTTAGCTATCCCTAACAACCAGCTAAACGTCACTACCTATGACTATTTATGCATCAATTAATCTGTTTTATGAAGCTTTTTTTACCTAAGCGTATAACCTGAAACGGCAAAGCCTTACTGGCATTGCGGTATATTGGGTTCAAGACGAAATAAGGCGAATAATTTTGCATAGGCTAAAAACTTAGCCTTAAGAGGGAGAAATGTTATAAAAAGTGATCAGCGTCAGAGGAGTAAGAGACGCGTAGCGCCCGAATTTAAACGCTTAACAAATGGACTAACAGGTTTAACTGGCTTATTTAGGCGGAGAAAGGGTCAAATTTAAACACTCAACGCGCTAAGAAGTTAGCGAGAAGCTGGTGTCCTTGCTCTGTTTTAATCGACTCAGGGTGAAATTGCACCGCATCAATCGGCAAGGTTTTGTGTTGATACCCCATGATCTCATCCATGCTGCCATCTTCAAATTCCGTCCAAGACGTCAGTTCAAAGCAGTCAGGTAGCGTGCCATTTTTCACCACTAGGGAATGGTAACGTGTCACAGTTAGAGGGTTATTAAGCCCTTGAAAAACGCTCTTATCATTGTGGCGTATTGGAGAGGTTTTACCGTGCATCACTTGTCTAGCTCTTACCACTTCACCACCAAACACTTGAGCAATGGCTTGATGACCAAGACACACACCTAAGATCGGCAGTTTACCCACGAAGTGTTCAATGACTTGTAGAGAGATTCCCGCATCATCAGGCGTACAAGGACCTGGCGAGATAACTAAATGGCTAGGATTCAGCGCTTCAATACCGACAATATCAATCTCATCGTTGCGAACAACTTTTACAGTGACCCCTAACTCACAGAAATACTGATACAAGTTATAGGTAAAAGAGTCGTAGTTATCGATGATAAGTAACATGGGTCGAAATCGTTTGCTAAATACTAAATGATTGGGAGATATAGGGGCGGTATTGTGCAATACCCATGGCGAAAGGCAAGTGGAAACTGCATTTCGCCAATAATTAAGGCCAACCTAAGTTGACCTTAATTGTTTACAGATAGCCTTAAGTTATCTGAATTGGCTTGCTTGTATAGCAAGCCAATCTATTTGTGATTGAGCTACTTGCGACGACGCCACATTGCTAAACCAAATAGTGACATCAGAGCACCGAAGCCAAATGAACCGCCAACATTAACCTCTGGTTCGGTAGGAGTGGTGGGGGTAGTGTCTGACTTCTCAACAGTAACTTCGCGCTCAGAGCTGAACTTAACCGTTTCACCAGTAGAGTCAGTCAATTTTTCTTGCAGTAGGTACTGCCCTTGCTCTAATTCTTCGTTAAATTCAACATTAACACTTCGAGCATCAATATCAGCCTGGTCCAAAGTCACACTAGCAGAGTAACCTTGAGCTTCAGAGTTGGATGAGGCAGCTTGAATTGCCCCAGTTAGAGTTAAGCTGACCGTCACAATATCATTCACGGCTGCATTTGGTGGCAGACGAACTTCAACTGCGAACTTCTCACCCGAGCTAGGCAAATCAAGATCAGTGTTAGGGAAGTCTATAGCAATGATCACTGGGTCATGGTCCGACGCTGAGAATGCATCTTTGTACTTCGGCATATCACCAGTGTACTTGCTACTATATTCGAACAAGTTACTTTCTAGCGAGTTAATGTGCCAATCTTCAATAGCAACCACTTTTTGAGCCAAACTACTGCTCGCCAATGCATGATCCAAGTTACCTAACTCACCAGAATAAGTGTATGAAAAAGTATCAGCTCCGTGTAGTACCGTATTCAAATTGTGGTAACCGTAACCCTGTTGGATTTGCGTTTTTTCTACCTGAAGCTCGCCACCATTTAATGTTGTGTAAGACGCAGTGTATATATCACGCTCGTATTTCTCTTTTGAGTAGTCCGTTAAAGTTAATAAAGGATCTTCCATACCGTAAGCATTCAGATCACCCATTACCAACATATCACCTTGAATATCTTTCAACGCTTCACCAACAACATGAGCAGCCGAAACACGGAAGTTATTACAATTTCCTTGAAGGTCAGTTGGCTCTGAATCTTCAACACCTGCGATCCACTCTTCAATACACTCAGAACCTTTCGATTTAAAGTGGTTAACTACAATCGAAAGATCTTCACCCGTCTCTTGCACAGTAAAGGTTTGCAACAAACTATGACGTTGATATTTATCGTATGAAGGGTTATTTTCAGCACCTTCATTACGAGTTATTGTATTCTCCTCAATGTGTTGCTCAGGAGTCACAATGACTTTAGCCGCTTGCTTTGGCGTCACTGCCTTGGCACGGTACAAGATAGCAACCATGATTGCATCGCTACCAAAGTACTCACCTTGATACCTATCTTGATCAGAAATCTCAACATAAGTGTAATGCTCATCGACGTCATCAATCTCAGTGTTCAATGCATTAACTAGGTTGTTCAAAGCACTATCGTCACCGAAACCGTTGTTCTCTATTTCCATTAGACCAATAATGTCTGCATCCATTTTGCTCATCGCTGCAACGATTTTTGCTTGTTGAATTAAGAATTCATCAAGGTTTGTTGCACCCCTGTTTTGCCCAGTTGGATTATCATGACCACTGTCAGCAACAGAGGTGAAATAATTGAGAACATTAAAACTCGCTACACGTAGATCAGACTCAGCAATCGATGGGGCCGCTTTTCGAGCTACGTCGAAATTATCACCTGATGTCACAAAGTTTGTGTTATTTACCTCATTTGTGGCGATCAAACGATATTCGTTGTAACTGTAACTGACCACACCATGTAGACCCTCAACACGAGAACCAAGGCGAATATGTTGCTCAGAAGAACCATCTTGATCAGCATCTTGGCCAAATTCTGGGTAATAAGGAATTTGACCGTTAGCCGCTTTGCCATCAGATTCTAAGAACACGCGATTGCTTGCATTCTCTTTTGCTCGCTCAGTCGCACCTTCACTTTCTGCCGCATGCAGTTGAGTTGGTTTAAGTAAAGGCGCTTGATATGACAGCATCATATTGTTGCGCTTTGAATCATAGTCATAAGAAAAATTACGTGTAACAAACAAATCGCTTGCTGAGCTCAATTCAACTTGCATTCCTTCGTGACGCTCTAGCGCATCACGCAAGGTTTCTCCTTCTTTGATGTTCAGTTTCGTAACAAGAGGGATATCGGACTCTCCCGTCTTAATGTAGCTATTTGCATCAGAGGAAAGCTGAGTACTACTATAATACTCTTGGATTTTACCTTTCACACACACAACATCGCCCGGCTTTAAGTCTGTATCTGCTGTATCGGTATGAATAAATAAGCCTTCGGAAGTCTTATCATTATTATCGTTCTCGATAGCCTGCAGATAGAAACCTTTTGTTAAACCAGTGGTTACAGCACTGACAACACCAGTCACAAAGTGATCTTCTTCTGTAATGTACGGGTAACCATCAATGAGTGGAGAGGAGCCTTCTTCACCCTGAATATCTTGAATGGTTGTGAAGGTAGGTTGTTGTTCATCGACTTCACAAACAAACGGAACTGGCGGTTCAACGGTATTTAAATCTCCAAGACCATCAATATTATCTTTCGCGAATGCAGTCCATTGTGCAGCTTGGTAAGTCGTAGAGGGAATTAAGGCATCACTATTACGAACCAGAGTGGTATCTTTACCAAAATCAACATCCCCCATAACACCAAGAATGTCGTGTACTTCGCCATCTTTGAGTAATGCTAATGGGTCATCACCGTTGAAATTAGCAACACTTTTATCTGTAAAGTCGGCAATAGCTGTAATCGCGTCGCTCGAGTCACCATGAGCAACAACATATACTTGGTTCGCTTGCAAAGTCACTTGGCTTAGGTCTGTTTTACTCCCCCAATTACCATCGCCATTCGACGATTTAGCCAATTCATAACCGGTCAAGGTTACCGCTGCATCACCCGTATTCGCGATTTCTACCGCTTTATTATATGAACTACCTTCAACATACTGGGAAAGAATAATTTCAGCACTAGCATTGGCACTGAGCGCGCTAGCGATTGTCAGAGCAAGTAAAGAGGGTTTGATTAACGTGTCCATTGTCGTACCTGATATTTATTTGAATACAAACTAAGCCCTAAGCAGAGAGCCCACCATTTGCGCTTACTATCAGGCTTATTTATGAAACAAATAAGAAAGAGCAACAAAAGCCGTGAAATCAATCACATGTGAATGTTAAGAATTATGCCAGAGCTGCTCATTTAAACAATTTTTGTAACAAATATATCAATTACCTAAATCAAAGCTAATAATTAGAGTCAATGCTCAGCTTTGTATTTCTTATTATGTTAGGTGGGTTGAACAATAAGATAGCCAATCTAATCTTTTAGAACTGGTGCTGATCGCGCGTACGATTTAGAACTAAACGAACCAATACCCTAAGCAGAATAAACGATACAGCCCATTACGTAGTTTAATTAAAACTCTACTTTACCTTGTAGGCAGAAATGAACCATATGACACAGGCACTCCTCCATTGATATCTCACCGACAATCGACATAAAAAAAGCCCCACCAATGGTGGAGCTCTAAAATTTGATTATCGTCTCATAGGGGCTACGGGCGAGTAACAAAACCTACCGCTTCGTATGCTTTTTTCAGCGTTACGGCAGCGCGCTCAGAGGCTTTTTCAGCACCCGCTTTCATTACTGCATCCATATAAGCACGGTCAGCACGGATACGATGGTATTCAGCTTGGATTGGCTCAAGCATCTCAACCAATGCTGCGCCTACATCTTTCTTGAACGGACCGTACATTTCAACACCTTGGTATTGCGCTTCGATCTCTTCGAACGTTTTACCCGTCGCAGCAGAGTACAGACCCATTAGGTTAGAGATACCCGCTTTGTTTTCCCAATCATGGGCAATACGTGGTGGTGTTTCTGCGTCAGTCTGCGCTTTGTTGATCTTCTTGATGATCGACTTCGGCTCTTCTAACAGAGTAATCACGTTCTTACGGTTGTCATCCGACTTAGACATCTTCTTAGTCGCATCTTGCAGGCTCATCACACGTGCATTCACTGTTGGAATGTAAGGTTCTGGTACTTGGAAGATTGGCGTTTCAGGGCCGTAGATGTTGTTAAAGCGATTTGCGATATCACGCGCTAGCTCTAGATGTTGTTTCTGGTCGCTACCTACTGGCACTTGGTGAGCACCGTAAAGCAGGATGTCTGCAGCCATCAACACTGGGTAGTCGTATAGGCCTACGTTTACGTCATTTGAGTGACGTGCAGACTTATCTTTAAACTGAGTCATACGGCTCAGTTCACCCATTTGTGTGTAACAGTTAAGAAGCCAACCAAGTTGAGCATGCTCTGGTACGTGTGACTGAACAAATAGCGTGCTCTTCTTTGGATCAACACCGACAGCAAGACAGATTGCTAATGCGTCTAGAGTCGCTTCATGCAGTGCTTTCGGATCTTGGCGAACCGTAATTGCGTGAAGGTCTACAACACAGTATTGGCAATCGTAATCATCTTGCATCTGTTGCCATTGACGTAGAGCACCCAAGTAGTTACCGATACTTAGTTCACCAGATGGTTGAACACCACTCAATACGATGGGCTTGCTCATGGTTTTAATTCCTTTGCTTGTTCGCTAAGCTCGTTAACTTAGTTTCTTAACGTAGTATCTGAAAAACTTAGCTTCTTAACTTTAAAATAGAAAAGCCGCACAGCTCTTCTGTACGGCTCATCCAGTGTACTCATTGATAAGTATTTTGCTAGTAGGTTAGCTAACTTTTGTCCGCTTTATGCTGAAACTAGAACGACATCTAGTAATTGTGCAATGTTGTCTGCGACATAGTCAGGGTTTGATACTGAAATCGGCTCACCGTGGTTATAACCGTAAGTCAGACCAAACGAGTGGCAGCCTGCGTTCTTAGCCGCTTTGATGTCGTTGCTTGAATCGCCTACCATCAGCATCTCTTCAGCCTTCACATTATGCTTTTCCAGCAACCAGTTCAGCGCTACTGGGTTCGGTTTCTTCTCTGGGAAAGAGTCGCCACCCAACACATCAACAAAGTACTTATCGATACCGTGCTGCGCCAGAACATCTGGTACAAATTTCGAAGGCTTGTTGGTGACAAGAGCCATGGTGAAGCCCGCTTTGTCTAGCTCAGCTAACGTCTCTTTAACCGATGGATAAAGGTGACTCAGCTTATGCCCGCCCTGCTCGTAGAAATCATCAAACAGGATACGCGCTTTCTTCAAAAGATCAGGCTCAAGGCTTGGATCCACCGTAAGATTACGGCTCAATGAACGTCCAATAAGAACATCAGCACCATTACCCACATAGTCGCGAACTTGTTCTTCGCTTACTGAAGAAAAACCCAGTTCCTGACAAGCTTGGTCAGCGGCGACAGCCAAATCAGGCACGCTATCTAACAAGGTTCCATCCAAATCAAAGGCAATCAGTTTTATTGAGCTTAATGACATCTTACTTTCCTATTTATTATGTTCGTCTTATGAGTTGAGCTCCAAGACGTAAAAAAGGGGCCAATTAGCCCCTTAATATTCAATCTATCTGTAGTTTTACGATTATGCGTTTACTTTTGCAAGCTCTGCACGCATCTCATCAATCACTTCTTTGTAATCTGGTTGATTGAAGATAGCTGAACCGGCAACGAACATATCTGCGCCCGCTTCTGCGATTTCACGGATATTATCTACCTTCACGCCGCCATCAATCTCTAGGCGGATATCACGGCCTGACTCATCAATAAGTTTACGAACAGCGCGCAGCTTATCAAGAGTATGAGGAATGAAAGATTGACCGCCAAAGCCAGGGTTCACTGACATCAGTAGAATCATGTCGACTTTGTCTAGGATGTAATCAAGGCAAGAAAGTGGCGTTGCTGGGTTCAATACTACGCCTGCTTTACAGCCGTGTTCTTTAATTAGCTGTAGAGTACGATCAACGTGCTCAGACGCTTCAACGTGGAAGGTAATCATTGATGCACCGGCTTTAGCAAACTCAGGTACGATGCTGTCTACTGGCTTAACCATTAGGTGAACATCGATTGGAGCTGTGATGCCGTAGTCTCGCAGCGCTTTACAGATCGGAGCACCAAAAGTCAGGTTGGGTACGTAGTGGTTATCCATCACATCGAAGTGCACAACATCGGCACCGGCTGCGAGTACTTTTTCTACGTCTTCACCAAGACGAGCAAAATCTGCAGACAAAATCGATGGAGCGATTAGAAAATCTTTCATACCAAACCTCTTAAGAGTGAGTAAATTGCGAATATCACCGCCTTGTGACATCTCGTACACGAATACAAGACTCAATCCCAAGACTATTTGGTGTGCAATTCTACCTAAGCACCTAAGCAGATTCTAGCAGTTCGAAAGATTAGTTTATGAAAGTACCCGTTGGTCACTCAATTTAATGAGTTTGGGGATTATGCTGACGACTACAATTCTGTTGAAACGTGTTGCTGGTTTTTCTCTTTATGAAAAAGTGCCAGTAACTCATCAACTTTATTACGCCCTGCGCCATTACGGCTAATGGTGCGCTTAACTTTGACCACGTTCAGTTCCGCACCATGGTATAAACGGCGCGTTAAGGTCGTATCATGGTTTGAAATCAAGACAGGAATGCCTCGTTCCATTGCCGCTCTTTCTGCAACATCAGCCAAGGCCGCTTGATCATCTAAGCTGAAGCCATTACCCGCATAAGAGGTAAAGTTAGCAGTACTAGACAATGGCGCATAAGGAGGATCACAATAAACCACACAGCCTTTACGGGCGCGGCTAAAGGTCTCGCTATACCCTTCACAAACAAACGTCGCTTTCTTCGCTTTCTCAGCAAAAAACTCCAACTCAGCTTCTGGAAAATAAGGTTTTTTATAAGAACCAAATGGAACGTTAAAACCGCCCTTCTTGTTGTAACGACACAGGCCATTGAAGCCAAATCGGTTCATGTACAAGAAAGCTAACGAGCGATACATGACGTTATCTGTACCATTGAACTCAGCGCGAACATCTAAGAACACTTCTCTACGGTTATTCTCCGGACAGAACCAACGCTTCGCTTCAGTGATATAGGTTTCAGGATCGGTTTTAAGTAGATTGTATAGGTTGATAAGATCGGGATTGATATCTGCAAGCAGGTACTGTTCAAAATCAGTATTCAGAAATACTGAGCCGGCACCGACAAACGGTTCTACCAATTTACGAGCAGGTGGCAGGTGACGTTGGATGTCTTCAACTAGGCCATATTTACCACCAGCCCATTTTAGAAAGGCACGCTGCTTTTTCATTTACTGCTCTATCTATCAACTCAAAAATAAGGCTGCGGAATGTAACATATTTTGAGGCTAAGCTCAGGGTTATTTCGCACGTTCTATCTCTCGATGCACTTGATTCATCGATTTTGCCCAAGGTTCCAACTGCTGAAGTGGTTTTGATAACGCACTTACGGCATCTCGCGCGACTTGAATCGTTGGATAATCTTGATAAGTGATAATAAACCACTTAGTGTCATTGCGAAGTGTTGGGTAAATACGAACCTTGTCTTCGACTTCATATTCTTCAATAAAAGACTGAACATCTTCTAATGACGTCATCGCGCTCAACTGTAAGGTATACGCGCGTGGCGAGATAGCTTGTAACTCTTCGCGAGCAAATGAGAAGGTGATCTTTTTCGTCGGCGGTGTTGATTCCGTTAGGTCAGTATCTTCATCAACTGAAGCTTGTGACTCGTTTTTCGCCGCATCAGGTTGCGCGCTAACCGCGGCACCTGTATTTTCTTCTACGGCAGCATCAATCGCACTGGTATCGGCACTTTTCGGCTTGTCATCAAGCAAGGCATCAACCACATCAGAAGTAATCACCACACGTTGCTGATCTTGTTTCACCTCGCCAACACTGGCTGTACCTTCCACCACAACCGGTGGTAAAGATGAACTGTCATCGTCAGCACCTTGATAGCTCATGTCAGCTTCGGCTTCAGAATCTGAAGATCCGTCGACTCCGGCTTGCTCGGTACCACTTTCCACTTCAAACGTTGGGATAGCGGTTTGTTCGATGGGAGCGATAAGTGATTGCGCTTTATCGTCAGGGGTTGGTTGACTGAACATCCACCAATAGCCACCACCAATTAAAACCAACAACAAGGCCACCACAATCGCGATATTGATGGGTGAGCCAATAATTGAGCGAATAATAATCCTTTTTTCCACTTTCAATTCTCCTAAAGCCATTAACTCGCCGGGCAAAGGTTGCGCTTTATTAAACGCACGTCGCACGCGAGTTTCAGACTCATCATCAACATATCGAATCACTAGAGATTCAAAGAAATGTTCCGCTTCTGGTTGAGAAAGATCATCGATTTCGAGGTCGATAGGCTTGTGTGGTTGCCCGTAACTAAGACGTGTTAGTAGCGTGTCTAGATGGCCAATTTCCGAGAAGAGAACGATATTAATCGTCCATTGAGGGTTTGATTGAGCTTCAAGTACCAACATCCATAATTCGGATACCAATAGCTCAGACAGTCGATGGGCATCATCTACAACGATAACCACATTACACGACTCTCCATCCAGTAGCCTTGCGAGGCTATCTGATAAAGAATCATGTTGATTAAACAGGGGATCAGAAACAATTTGGCTAAGAATAAGCGCGCGACGTTGTTGATCGTCTTGGCTTGGGTGACAAAGCAGTAAGCACTGATTTTTTTCTGTCGACCACGCCTCAAGATAACGTTGAGCCAACCAAGATCGGCCAGAGCCAGCTTTGCCCGCAACCGTTACAAGGTTTGAACCAAAGTTAGTCAAAAGCTGTAAGCGCTCTAGCAGCTCAACTTGAGACTCTAACTCTAATACTCTTAATTCATGAGCCAAACTCATTGGGGATCCCTACTGATAAGATCGATCAGTAAAACGCTTCAGCTGCCTAGAGTTTAGCTAGGCAACCTCACAACCAAATTTAAAGAGTACGGCAGAAATCAATCGCTTGTTTAATGATGTCTTGAGGCACATCAGCGACCACTTCAGCGGTACCAATACTTGTTGGTAATACCAAACGTAACTGACCAGACAGCACTTTTTTATCACGCATCATGTGCTTCATAAAGTCTTCAAAAGACATGCTTTCTGGCGTATGGATTGGCAGTTTCGCATTCTTGAGTATAGAAATAATTCGCTCAAGTTGCTGCTGAGAGATCAGTCCCTGTAATTGAGCGGTTTTCGCTGCCATTACAGTGCCTGACGACACAGCTTCACCATGTAGCCAATTACCATAGCCTAGTTCTGCTTCGATCGCATGACCAAATGTATGACCTAGGTTCAATAACGCTCTGATTCCTGACTCTTTTTCATCTATAGCAACCACTTCAGCCTTAATTGCACAACAACGAGCAATCGCGGTAATCAGAGCATCTTCATCAAGTTGATAAAGTTTCTCTAGATTCTGTTCCAACCAATCAAAGAAGACTTCATCGTAAATGATGCCGTATTTGATCACCTCAGCAATGCCCGCTGCGAACTCACGCTCAGGAAGCGTTGATAGGCAGTTAGTATCGATGATGACAGATTTTGGTTGGTAAAAAGCGCCGATCATATTCTTGCCAAGAGGATGGTTCACTGCAGTTTTACCACCTACAGAGGAGTCCACTTGAGAAAGAAGGGTCGTCGGGATTTGAATGAAATCAATACCGCGCTGGTAGCAAGAGGCAGCAAAACCGACCAAATCACCGATAACACCACCACCCAAAGCAATCACCACCACATCGCGGCTGTAATTTCCTTCAAGCATGTAGCTCATCACTG
The DNA here is from genome assembly GCF_021728315.1 of Vibrio sp. L5-1. Lineage (NCBI taxonomy): Bacteria > Pseudomonadati > Pseudomonadota > Gammaproteobacteria > Vibrionales > Vibrionaceae > Vibrio > Vibrio sp. L5-1. Next base: position 34,457 of record NZ_JAKKCQ010000009.1, read on the forward strand.
AGTTGAACGTTTCAAGTGTTTTGTATTGCTCACCGTCTGGCAACTCTAAAAGAGAAGTTTGACAGCCTACTTGATCCAACAACGATAAAATTTTATCGGCATAAAGAGGCGCTACTGTCACATTACTGATAACAACAACTTTCTGTTTGCCTGATAAAAAAGAAAGGTACGCCGGGTCTTCAAATAACCCGGCGCCAATAGAGATAGGGTAGCTACGCTCAGCTAGATTGACCGTAATCCGTTCCATGGGTTTGCTCTCCGAAAAAATGAACTTAACGTTCTTCTAGCATTTTTACGATCTGGTTGGCTACCACTTTTGCACTTTGATCGTCGGTACGAACTGTGTAGTCCGCCACTTCGTCGTATAGTGCGTTGCGAGATACAGCTAGATCTTCTAGCACATCACGCGGGTTGTCTGTTTGAAGTAGAGGGCGTTTCTTGTCGCGGTTAGTGCGAGCAAGTTGCTTTTCAATTGTTGTTTCTAGGTATACAACAATGCCTCGTGCAGATAGACGGTTACGGTTTTCTTTGCTCAGCACTGAACCACCGCCTGTCGCAAGAACAATACCTTGTTCTTCTGTCAGATCGTTGATTACAGATTCTTCGCGCTTACGGAAACCATCTTCGCCCTCAACATCAAAAACCCATGCGATGTCTGCGCCAGTGCGCTCTTCGATCACAGTGTCAGAGTCTAGAAACTCCATATGAAGTTGGGAAGCTAGGTGTCTACCAATTGTACTTTTGCCGGCGCCCATTGGGCCAACAAGAAAAATATTGCGTTTCTCAGCCATGTTTTTAGCAGTAATTTACAACGTTAATTCAATGACATCGCCACAAGGTAGGTCAGTACAAGTACTGAAATTAAAAGGCCCGTGGCACCGATTCCTCACAGATAATTCGTGATAAGACCCGAAATTATCAAGGTTAGGTGCCACTAATGCAACTTTATTTTTAATCTAATTGCTCATTACTGAATCACAACTTTGGGTGTAACAAAAATAAGTAGTTCACTTTTACCCACATTTTCATAGCTACGACGGAATAATGCACCCAAAACTGGCAGGTCTCCTAACAGAGGAACTTTGTCCACTGTACTGCTCACACTGTGCTGAAATATCCCGCCAAGCACGACCGTTTCACCATTATTAACAAGCACTTGCGTACCTATTCGTTGAGTATCAATGGCAACAGCCTCACCCGTTCCCGTTTTTACTACTTGCCCTGGCCTATCTTGCGTCACGCTTAAATCCAATACCAAACGATTGTCGGGCGTGATTTGTGGTGTCACCTTAAGACTCAACACTGCTTTCTTAAATGCGACCGAAGTAGCACCACTTGAAGACGACTCTAAATAAGGAATTTCAGTACCTTGCTCAATATAAGCGGGCTTTTTATTGGTGGTGATTAAACGTGGGCTGGAAATAATCTCAGCTTTTGACTCTTGTTGTAATGCCGACAATTCAAGATCAAGCAAGGTATCTGAACCCAGTTTGGCCACCTGAAACGCAATGCTTGATGCATTAGGAGATGTCGCCCCTAGATTAACGTTGAGGAAATCGTCAATCGCACTATTCACACCATTATCGTCATACGGCGTAATTTGCGATGGATGGTTGCCCTCTATCGAGCCGCCAACTTTGAAGCTACCGTTGGTGGAAGAAACACCCCAACGCACCCCTAACTCATCAAGGTTACCCTCGGTAACGGTTACGATGCGCGCCTCTATCTGGACTTGCTTCACGGGGATGTCCAAAGATTCAATGATGCCTCGTATCACGGTAATGTTTTCTTCCAGTTCACGAATCAGCAAAGAATTGGTGCGTTCATCAATGGTAATCGAACCACGATCGGACAACATGCTCACCGCCTCTTCACCGCCAATCATGTCGGCAATGTCGGTGGCTTTAGCAAAATTAATCTTGATGATTTCCGACTTAAGCTCTCCTAACTCCTCTTCCAAGCGAGATTTCTCTAACGCTTGTTGCTCTCGAAGATCGAGTTCTGCTTTTGGCGCCACCAAAATAACATTGCCATCAACGCGCTTATCTAGTCCTTTAACTTGCAAGATAATGTCGAGAACTTGCTGCCAAGGTACGCCATCTAAACGTAAAGTTAGGTTACCAGCTACCGAGTCAGACACGACGAGATTGAAATCGTTGTAGTCAGCAATCAGCTGAAGGACATTTCGTACCGGGATATCTTGGAAGTTAATCGATATCAGTTTGCCCTCTTTTTCTAAAACGCTTTTCTCTTTGGTCGCTTCATTGATAACAGGCTTGCTGATCACCACCTCTATGAAACGACCTTTTAGGTTATATTCATACTGATAGTCACCAGCGATCGTCGCCAACAGTCGTGTGCTGGGCGTCTCTTTATAGACTTCAATACCTTCCACTAGGGTCGCGAAATCCTTCACATCCAAAAGATAAAGCTTATCGTCATTAACATGAGTATTGAGTAATTCGATACTTAACCCTTCCTGAGCACGTTGAACATCCACCACAGCGGTGCTGGTTGCCAGCTCAATAATAATGACGGCGTCTTTATCCTTATTTATCCTAAAATCAATATTCTCCAATTGATTAGGTAAGCTCTCGGCGTGGCTGAGCACACTAAAGACCAACATCACAGACACAGCAAAACCTTGTAGAGCCTTGCTCACTAATCCACTTATTCCTTTAATCATATTTACATCTCATATCCACATCATGTGACATTGGTTTACTTCAGAGCCAGCCTAACGTTGCGCTTGTGCCAACAACCTAAGCCATCTGGAAGAGTTTCATTAATCAGAACGTACTGGCTTGTTACCTTGGTAACACGACCATTGTTTAAGCCGATAAACTGGCCTTTCTTGACGTTTACCACGTTCCCTTTGGGTGTTTGCACTAACCCAAACACACTTGTTCCGCTTCCCATGACGCCTCTTAAACGAAGCTTACTCAGTGGGTACTTCTCTAATTTTCCATTGCGAGAACGTGCGCTAGGTTGCCAACAGTCTTTCTTAACTAGAGGCTGATTTTGCACGATGGCTTCTTTAGGCAGTTCAAACGGAGGACGAAAGGCGCGGCGCTGATAAGTAGCGGCCAAAAATTCAGTCGCAGGAACCAGTTGTTCCACCTCTTTTCTCGCTTTGGCCTCAACTTGCACTACAAAGTCTTCTAACGAATCTTCATTCGCTTTACAGCCCGTGAGCACAAGCAATAGTAATGTTGAATAAAACACGCTATTGGGTTTCATCATTGACCTCCGATTTAAATTGGTAGGTATAAGCTCGAACCCTGAAGTGCAGCGTGCTACTTTCTTGACTGACTCGCTGCCAATTCACGTCATCAAAGCTGATGATGCGCGGCAGCTTAGCAATGGCCGCAGAGAAATCACCAATCTCGTGGTAGTCACCCGTCAGCTCGATGTTGAGCGGTAAACGATAGAGAAACTCTTTGTTCTGTTTCTGGCCCCAATCAATTCGCGTAAATGTCAGCTTATTATCCAATCCAAGCTCGTTCACAGAGGCCAACATACTGGCTAGCTCTTTTTGAACGGGCAATTGCTCCAATAGATAGTCGTAACGGCTAGTTAGCTCATCCAACTGGCTCTGAAGCTTAGGTAAGGCCGCAACCTTATTGGCCTTTATTCTCAAGGTCGCTTTTAAGGTCTGCTCCTGTTGCTTCATCTGTTGCAGTTCATCGTCGAGCGGCAGCACATAAAGCCAAGTGCCAACACCTTGGATTAACACTATCAACACCAGAATCACGAGAAGCTGAGGCAACAATGGCCATTCGGTGATCTCATCAACATCGAGATCTTGCAAACTCATCCTGTTTTGCCAACTAATCTTATTTTGAAGGTTAGCCATGATGCGCCCCCTTCTCTTTTATGTGCGCAGTTGTGCTCTCTGCGGTCGTGCTTTCTAAAGACACAGGGCTAAACACAAAAGAGACCTTGAAGGTCTGAAACTCTTTATTGAAGCGCTTGCGGTTATGAACGATGGAGTGCATCTCAACCCCTTTCAGAGAATCTGAACGCTCGAGGTTGTCCAACATCGTAGCGAGACGAGCAGTACTGTCGCTGATGCCCGACATTTCAATCTCCTGACCATTCATCTTTATCTTGTCGACATACACACCCTCGGGAATCAGCTCCGGCATCAAGTTCATAAAGTCGGTGGTCTTATTGCGGCCAAGCTGTAGCGATTCGACTACATCAAGCCTAGTCAGAATCGCTTTATGCTCCTGCTCTGCGACCTTTAATGACTGAATTTGTCGGTCGAGCTCGGCAATATATCGATTGAGGTAACTAAGACGTGCTTGCTGCTTGGCTTGTTGGTCGTAAAAATAGTGACCAACCGCCCATTGCCCTGCAAGCGCGATGATGACACCAAGAATGATCAGATGGATAAAGCGCTTCTTATGCTGAGCGCGAATCTCATCACGCCACGGCAGCAGGTTAATTTGATGCAACATGCTTTTCTCCCTGCCACTTGAGTCCACTTATCGCCATACCCGCCGCAATACCGAAATGTTGCCAGTTCGTTGGTAATCGACGTCGCTTCGCCACCTTATTCTCAAATAGAGACAAAGGGTTCAGTGACTCGCAACTCATCTGAAAATGACGTTCTAGCTCTTCGGTTACCATAGGAATGCTGGCGCCCTCGCCCATCAGCCAGATCCCTGAGATAGGTTGCTGTGCATTTCCCGAGGAATAGAGCTGCAATTGACGCTTGAGCTTCTCAATCAGGTTAACAATGAATTGATGTGTATCTTCAGTGGTGGCGAACACACTCTCGATATCACTTGCCGCACCATTGCTGCGAAGATCTTTGGTACCAAAAGCGATATCTTTATAAAACGGTGCCAAACCTTGTGGAATAATGCCTAACGACGTTTGGTCGATTCCCACATCCACCAGCAGCCAGTTTTTCTTTTCGGGGTACAGGCGCGATGCCATTTGCCAGATGTTAAGCAACCCATGCGCCTGCGTGTCTACCACAACAGGTTTAAAACCAGCTTTGGTCAAAGCATCCGCTCGGCTATCCACCACTTCTTTACGTGTGGCGTATACCTGGTAACTCCTTGTCGAACCTTTACCAAATCGTTTGTCTTCTAGCTTTACAAAATCTAAACTCAGCTCCTCTATCGGAAAGGGAGATTGATGAGCAAAGGTTTGATAGATCGAAAACTCTTTTTCTCTATCTTCTAACTCACTTTCTATTTGCAGTACTTTGCTGATCACCGTGTTATCAGGTACTGAAATAGCGACGTTGCAACAGCCAAAAGGCAGACCTTTCCTAAGTTCTTTAAGTTTCTTAACAGTTTTCTGATACTCCAAAGTATGGTTAGCTGTAAAAATGTCGTCCGAAATCGGCAGCTCTTTGTATCCCACTAGGGCATACAACTCCCCCACGGGTTTTAGTACCACGGCTTTGATGCTGTGATGATTTATATCTATACCTGTAATTAATGATGAACCCATGTGACCTAGCTCCTGAAGTGCCAAGCATTTCGTTGATTATCTAGGGGTTGTGATTATTAGTTAAATAAGCGTTAATAAACGAAAGCTAAGTTTTTAGCCTAGAGTACAAGGGTTTGCTGCTTATCAGCCTTAACTAATCAGGGATTATCCGGTGAAGTTCATAAAGCGATTATTCATATTTACATTGATTTGCATGATTCTTGGAGTCAGTACAATTTTTGGGTTTTATTATTACGTAAAACCAGAGTTGCCTGATGTTGCCACTTTGCGTGACGTGAAGCTCCAAACGCCAATGCAAGTCTTCAGTCAAGACGGTAAGTTGATCTCTCAATTTGGCGAAAAGCGTCGTAACCCAGTGACTTATGACGAGATTCCTCGCCACTTAGTTGAGGCCCTGATTGCCACCGAGGATAGCCGTTTCTACGAACACCCAGGTATTGATCCAATCGGTATCACCCGTGCAGCGCTCGTCGTTGCTATGTCGGGTTCAGCCAAGCAAGGGGCGAGTACCATTACTCAGCAGCTTGCGCGTAACTTCTTCTTATCTAATGAGAAAAAGATCATGCGTAAGATCAAAGAGATCTTCATTGCGATCCATATCGAGCAACTGCTTAGCAAAGAAGAGATCATGGAGCTTTATGTAAATAAGATCTTCCTTGGTCACCGCTCGTACGGTTTTGGCGCGGCAGCGCGTGTTTATTTCGGAAAGGATCTCCCTGAGCTCACCCTGAGTGAAATTGCTACGCTGGCGGGGATGCCGAAAGCACCATCCACGATGAACCCTATCTATTCGCTTGAGCGCGCGACTCACCGTCGTAACGTGGTATTACGTCGTATGTTAGACGAGAAATACATCACTCAAGCAGAGTTCGATGAAGCTCGTAGCGAGACATTGATATCGAAATACCACGGTGCAGAGATTGAACTGAGCGCGCCGTATGTTGCTGAAGTAGCACGTGCTTGGATGGTTGAACGCTATGGCGAAGCCGCTTACACATCAGGAATGAAGGTTTACACGACCGTTGATTCAAAACTGCAAAAAGCAGCGAACCAAGCGGCGATTAAGAACCTACTTGGCTACGATGAGCGTCACGGCTACCGTGGTGCAGAAAAAGTATTATGGCAGACGGCACAATCAGCTTGGGATCAGGAACAAATCGTTAAACACCTTAAGTCTCAACCAACCTATGGTGACTTAGTACCTGCTGTTGTTACCGCGGTTGATTCGAAAAGTGCTCAAGTTTGGGTTAAAAACCAAGGTGAAGGCACTATTGAGTGGCAAGGCATGAACTGGGCGCGTAAATTCCTAACGGATAATCGCCAAGGACCAGCCCCTTCTCAAGCGAAAGAGATTCTTGCTGTTGGTGAACAAGTTTGGGTTCGCCATGAAGCAATTACAGGAGACGAAGTATCTGAAGAACCGACAGAAGAGTCAGCAGAGGCGAAGTCAGAAACACCTGTTGAATGGCGACTAAGCCAAGTACCCAATGCGAACACTGCTTTTGTTGCAATGAACCCGAACAACGGCGCGGTATTGTCGATGGTGGGTGGCTTTAACTTTGTTCACAACAAATTCAACCGTGCGACGCAATCTATTCGTCAGGTGGGTTCTGGTATCAAACCATTTATCTACTCAGCGGCGATTGATAAAGGCCTAACGTTAGCATCACTGATCAACGATGCGCCTATCAATCAATGGGATAAGAGCCAAGGTACCGCATGGCGACCAAAGAACTCACCACCGACCTACGTGGGTCCTACGCGTTTACGTATTGGCTTAGCTCAATCTAAAAACGTAATGGCTGTGCGTGTGCTGCGTGAAGTTGGCTTAGATGATACTCGTAACTACCTAACTCGTTTTGGTTTTGATATTGACGAAGTACCTCGATCTGAAACCATTGCTCTAGGTGCGGGTAGCTTAACGCCAATGAAGGTAGCTCAAGGTTACTCAGTATTCGCTAATGGCGGCTACTACGTTGAACCTTTCTACATCAGCCGTATTGAAACGCCATTTGGTGAGACTGAATTCGAAGCGACACCGAAAGTGGTTTGTAAGGACAATTGCGATCATAAGGTTGCCACAGACCCAATGGCCGATGAGTTTGCAGAGCAAGATGTGGATGCCAAAGTACAATACGCACCTCAAGTCATCTCTGAGCAGAACGCATTCCTTGTTCGTGAAATGATGTACAGCAACATCTGGGGCGGCGGTGACTGGAGTGCTGGCACAGGTTGGAATGGTACAGGTTGGCGAGCTCAGCCGTTGAAGCGCCGTGACATTGGCGGCAAAACTGGCACAACCAATGACTCGAAAGATACATGGTACAGCGGCTACGGCCCTGGCATGGTGGCAACGGTATGGGTGGGTTTTGATAACCACAACCGTAACCTAGGTCGAACTAAAGCGAACTCTAACCTTGGCAAGAGCCAGATTACCGGTGCCGAAGCGGGCGCTAAAACGGCAGAGCCTGCATGGGTTGATTTCATGGGTACAGCGTTAGCAGGCGTTCCTGCACAACGTAAAGAGCTTCCAGAAAACATCATCCGTGTTCGTATCGACCGTGAAACGGGCCTACTGACGAACAAGTTCGATAGCTCATCAATGTTCGAGTACTTCGAGAAAGGCACAGAGCCAACTGAGTACATCACTGAACGTTTCAATGATGACATCTACTCAACGTCATCAGGCGAAACAGTAGAAGAGCTGTTCTAGCTAGAGTTTGTTGAACCTAGCAAGATGAACCAACAAAAAAGGGTTGATATGAATTCATATCAACCCTTTTTTTATATCTACATCTGAACGAACTCCACTCTAAACTCGAGTGCTAAGCCGTTTTTTCCAATTGAGTTCGGATAGCCTCAGCCAGTTGCTCAAAACGCCCCTTTAGCGGAGAGCCCGGTCGGTAGGCAACAACAATGCGACGTGAAGGTGTTGGATTCACCGCAGGCACGTAACACACGCCATCTTTTTGTTTTTCCTTTGGAACCGATAACTGAGGAAGCAGGGTAATACCCGCCCCTGCCGCTACCATGTTACGCAGCGTTTCTAAGCTGGTCGCTTTAAAGCGTTCATCATCTTTTGCACCCGCAGCAAAACAGAAGCCCAAGGCTTGGTCTCGTAAGCAATGACCATCGCCCAGTGCAAGTACGGTTTGTCCATTTAACTGCAGCATATCGACAGCATCCTGCTGTGCCCATTCATGATCACACGGTACGGCAACGCTTAATGGCTCGTCATAGACATCAATCTCTTTGAACGCCGCCGTTTCATCTACCGCAGCCAGCACCAAGCAATCAAGTTTGCCATCTTCTAGTTGGCTCACTAACTGATGGGTCTGCGCTTCGTGCAGGTAAAGCTCAAGATCTGGGAAACTCTCTTTTAGATGAGGAATAATCTTTGGCAAAATGTATGGGCCAACGGTCGGGATAAAACCAATGTGCATTGGTCCCGTCATCGCTTCACCGTGTCCACTCGCCATATCTTTAAACGTCTTTACCTCGTTGAGAATGCGCTTGGCTTGCTCAACAAGTTGTAAACCTGACTCTGTAAATATTACCTTCCTTGGGCTACGCTCGGTTAACTGAAGTCCAATTTCATCTTCCAGTTTGCGTATTTGACCGCTCAATGTCGGCTGACTTACAAAGCACGCTTCTGCTGCTTTTCGAAAATGTTTGTGCTCAGCGAGCGCCACCAAGTATTCAAAGTCACGAATGTTCATGCTCAGTCTCTTACCTCAGGTTTTAATAAGAACAAGGGTTTTAATAGAAACATTTAAAAGAAAAATGCTCTTGATAGAATTTACCTATCAAAACCATAACATCAAACGATTAGAGCTATCAAAGGATTTATCTAATAATGGGCTCAACGAAACGAAACAGAGCAAAGAAAAACGTTATGCTCTGATAGAAAAAATTAAAATACTATTTAAGGAAATCAATATGTTTGCATCTAAAGAAGGTCAATCAATCCCTCAAGTAACATTCCCAACTCGCCAAGGTGATGCATGGGTTAACGTAACGACGGAAGAGCTATTCAAAGACAAGACAGTTATCGTATTCAGCCTACCAGGTGCGTTTACACCAACATGTTCTTCAAGCCACCTACCTCGTTACAACGAGCTGCACTCTGTATTCAAAGAAAACGGCGTTGATGACATCCTTTGTGTTTCTGTAAACGACACGTTCGTAATGAACGCATGGAAAGCAGACCAAGAAGCTGAAAAAATCACATTCATCCCAGATGGCAACGGCGACTTCACAGACGGCATGGGTATGCTAGTTGAGAAAAACGACATCGGCTTTGGCAAACGTTCATGGCGCTACAGCATGCTGGTTAAAAACGGCGTGGTAGAAAAAATGTTCATCGAAGAAGATGTACCAGGCGACCCGTTCAAGGTTTCTGATGCTGATACTATGCTTAACTACCTTGCTCCTGAACACAAAGAGCAAGAGTCAATCACAGTATTCACTAAGCCAGGCTGTCCTTTCTGTATGAAAGCAAAACAGAACCTAATCGACAAAGGTCTAAACTACGAAGAAGTGGTTCTAGGTAAAGACGCAACAACAGTAAGCCTACGTGCAATCTCTGGTCGCACTACCGTTCCTCAAGTATTCATCGGTGGCAAACACATCGGTGGCAGCGAAGAACTAGAAACTTTCCTAGGTTAATCACTTAGTCGCTAATAAACGCTTAGTGATTAAATAACCTAAGTAATTAAATAGCTTAGTAATACCAGCTAACTCACCTTTTTGTGGGTTAGCTATTCCAAACCACTCTTATCTGAGCTTTGGAAAAGAATATAGCTCGTAGCTCGCAAACCTAAGAGTCACAAGCTAAACCTAATAAAACAGAATCACAAAACTGACCCGCAATCCTGACTCTCAAAAAATCACCAGAGTTGGAGGGGTTCGTTCACACTAAATTTAGCCATTGCGAGAAAATTATTATGAAACAAGTCAATGTAGATGTAGCAGTTATCGGGGGCGGTACAGCAGGTCTAGGTTCTTACCGCGCTGCAAAAGCACACACTGACAGTGTCGTGATGATTGAATGCGGCCCTTACGGCACAACCTGTGCTCGTGTTGGTTGTATGCCATCCAAACTGCTTATTGCAGCAGCTGAAAGCGTACACCAAATCGAGAAAGCTCCGGCTTTTGGCGTTCACCCACAAGGTGATATCGTGATTAACGGCCGTGAAGTGATGGACCGAGTGAAGTTTGAACGTGACCGTTTTGTTGGTTTTGTTTTAGAAGGTGTTGATGAAATCCCAGAGCAAGACAAGATCTCTGGCTACGCAAAGTTCTTAGACGACAACACGCTACAAATCGATGACCACACGGTTGTCAACGCTAAGCGTATTGTTATCGCGACCGGCTCTCGCCCTGCATACCCTGCAGTTTGGAATGAGCTTGGTGACCGCCTGATCATTAACGACGACGTGTTCAGCTGGGATGATTTACCGGAATCAGTCGCAGTATTTGGCCCAGGTGTGATTGGTCTTGAGCTTGGTCAGTCACTGCATCGCTTAGGTGTGAAGACCAAACTGTTCGGTTTGGGTGGTCAAGTTGGCCCAGTAACCGACCCAGAAATCATGGCGTATGCAGATAAAGCCTTCAATGAAGAGTTCTACCTTGATGCTGACGTGAAAATCGAAAGCATGAAGCGCATTACCACAGAATCAGGTAAAGCTCGCGTCGAAATCCAGTTCATCAATAAGCAAGGTGAACTAGAAACAAACATCGTTGAGTATGTTCTGGCAGCAACAGGCCGTCGTCCTAATACAGACAAGCTTGGCCTAGAGAATACCTCTCTTGAGCTTGATGAGCGTGGTGTTCCAATTGCCGACCACTACACACTACAAACATCACTGCCATCGGTATTTATTGCCGGAGATGCAAGCAACCAACTGCCTCTACTGCATGAAGCAGCAGACCAAGCACGTATTGCGGGTGATAATGCAGGTCGCTTCCCTGAGATTCGCGCAGGCTTACGCCGCTCTAAAATCTCTGCGGTATTCTCTGACCCACAAATCGCGATGGTGGGTGAAACATACAAAGAGATCATAACCCGCTTAGGCACCTGTGGCTGTTTCGCAACAGGTGAAGTGTCTTTCGAGAACCAAGGTCGTTCACGAGTGATGCTACGCAACAAAGGTATTCTGCACGTTTACGGCGAGCAAGGTACAGGCCGTTTCCTTGGTGCTGAGATGATGGGACCAAACGCAGAACATTTGGCTCACTTACTCGCATGGGCACACCAGAAAAAGATGACGGTTTCTGAAATGTTGGATATGCCATTTTACCACCCAGTAATTGAAGAAGGTGTACGAACAGCGCTACGTGACCTGAATGCGAAACTGCACCTTGGTCCAGAGATGGTGAAACACTGTCTAGATTGTGGCCCGGGTTGTTAATCTCAGGCTATCGTTAGCAATGAGCAAACGCTAGATACTAAAAAGGAAAGCCATTGGCTTTCCTTTTTGTTTTTGGCAACGAGCAAATAACAGATTCCCGATTACGCTCCTTCGTCGCTTTCGGGAATGACGTAACTTTTAACGCACATCTGAGCCGAAGCCAATCAGTGTGATGGTAGTTTTAAAAACGCATCTAAGCTGAAGCAGACCAAAGTGACGCATCAGCTAAACCAAAACTTAACCGTCATTCCAGAACCGAGGGACGAGGTATCTGGAATCTCTTGAAGCCATGGCTTGTCGCTAAAGACTTAGCGATTACTTCTCAGCAGCAATCACAGAGATCTCAACAAGTAACGCTTCACGAGCCATGTCGCCAGTCACACATGCGCGAGCTGGAGCGTGACCTTCTGGAACCCATGCATCCCAAACTGCATTCATTTCTTGGAAGTCTTTCATGTCTTTCAAGTAAATCGTTGCTGACAGCATATGTTCTTTGTCGCTACCCGCTTGCTCAAGTAGGGCTTCCACTTTATCCAGCATCGTTTGTGTTTGCTCAGTGATGTCTTTTGTTGCATCAGCACACACTTGGCCACATAGGTAGATAGTGCCGTTGTGTTTAACAATACGGCTCATGCGTTGTTTGGTTTCTTGGCGCTCAATCATCGACTTTCTCTCTCTGTGTCACCGTGATCCAATATCTTGTGACGTGTTATTATCAAGGCAACAAGCATAACGCGAATCAAACCCAAGATGACATGCATTCATTGCAATAAAAGTGAAAAAATCCGTAACAAACTCGGCCGCTGCCAGCGCTGTATGAATCAGCTGATGGTGTTGTCGATTTTAAGTTGGGGAGCATGGTGGTTGTTTTTCAAAGAAGACCCAAAAACCATCAATGCCATCGCGTTGATGATGGCCGCTTTTGCGTTCAGTGGGTTGCTGTCGTTACATGGGATAATGAAATTTGTCGTGCTGCCTTTAAGGAACAAAAAGCGCTAACAGAGAGACTTTGCTAGATAAGTGATAAAGACTAGATAAGCGATAAAGACTAGATAAGCGATAAAGGCTAGATACCCAATAAAATGACCCGACTCAGCAAGCCATCATCATTTCCCAAACAGCAGATAGAAAAAAGCCCCAGAACCAATCGATTCTAGGGCTTTCTTAGAAAATTCTAAGAAAAAGCAGTGGTACTTTAATAGACCGGACTTTTCTTAATTTGTTCCCAAAAAAGATCAATTTTTTGATCTTTTTTTTAGGGACTATAAAATCAATGCTTTATGCAACATTAACCTTAGCGATGATCTGCTCTACCAAGTTCACTTCCAAGGCCACTTCATCACACGCGTGTTGACGAGGACACTGGTCACAATCTTTCAGCACCTTCTCAGGTAGCAGAGATTTTGATGTCGGTAAGAAGTCATGCTTCATAAAGAACTCTGGAGTACGAGTCAGTACAAACACCTTCTTAATGGCCATTTGTCGTGCTTTATCAACCAAGTGCTGCACAATCGCTGTACCCTGCCCTTGACCTTGCCACCCAGCCTCAACACCGAGCGAGCGAATTTCCGCTAAACCAGAATCATACACATAGAGTGATGCACAACCTGTCACCTCACCATGATGTTCTGCGACAGCAAACGAGCCAATATCACGCACCAGTTCATTACGAGAACGAGGTAGGTTTTCTCCCATGTTCGCCCAGTAGGCCACCATGCCTTCCAACGCTTCAATATCCGTCAGACGAGCAGGACGAACCTTCACGATGGAAGTGTCACGCTGTGATAAACGCTTCTCAGCTTGGTCAACCGCGTAAGCCACTTGCTGTGGTGATACACCGCCTAGCGCGCTACGTTTTTCAAGACACGATTCAATGGTCAGGATGTCATACACATCCTCTTCAATCACCTCAGAGAACTCTTTCATCTCTGCGATGGTTAACTCTTCTAATGCACAGCCTTTAGCAATCGCCGCCACTACCGTCACACCAACAATATGGTGAGCTTCACGGAAAGGAATGCCTTTCGCTACTAGGTAATCAGCCAGTTCGGTTGAGTTCGCGTAGCCTTGTTTCGCTGCTTCAAGTGTACGTTCGCCGTTCACTTTAATGCCGTCAAAACAAAGAGCAGCCATTTCCATACAATCATTCCAAGTATCTAAAGCGTCGAACAGACCTTCTTTATCTTCTTGCATATCTTTGTTGTACGCCAAAGGCAGGGCTTTCACTGTCATCATCATTGCGGCTAATGAACCATAAACACGGCCAGTTTTGCCACGGATAAGTTCGAGCGCATCAGGATTTTTCTTCTGTGGCATCAGAGATGAACCTGACGTCACGGTATCCGCTAACTCGATGAAGTTCGATTCACCTGAGTTGTAGAAAATCATATCTTCTGCAAGACGTGAAAGGTGAAGCATTGAAATAGAAGCGATCGACATCAGCTCCATCACATGATCACGGTCAGAAACTGAATCTAGAGAGTTGCGCGTTGCACGACGGAAACCTAAGTTGTGAGCTAACTCTTCACGGTCCATCGGGTAAGCAGTTCCTGCAAGGGCACCAGAACCCAGCGGACATGTATCTAGACGCTTAATCGCATCATTCAAACGCGAGTAATCACGCTCAAGCATTTCTACGTAAGCCAAACACCAGTGAGCAAAAGTTACCGGCTGAGCACGTTGCAAGTGAGTGTAGCCAGGAAGCACGGTTTCTTGATGCTGAGAAGCAACATTCACCATTTGGCTTTGCAGACGGTCAAGCGCGAGTAGCAGTTGGTTGCCTTGTTGACGACACCATAGTTTAAGGTCGGTCGCCACTTGGTCATTACGAGAACGGCCAGTATGCAGTTTTTTGCCCAAATCACCGACTTTGCCGATAAGTTGTTGCTCAACCCAGCTGTGAATATCTTCTGCATCAGAACGTAAGATCTGTTCAGGATCTTCCATCACCTCGAGTTTTAGCTCGTTCAGTGCAAGCTCTAGTCTTTGCTGTTCTTCTTCTGTTAGAACGTTGACCGATTGTAGAGCCTTTGACCAGGCAATAGAGCCCACAATGTCTTGCTCAGCCAATCGGTAATCAAAACGAAGAGAATCGTTAAAATCTTTGAACCGGGTGTCTGCTGCTTGGGTAAATCTACCGCCCCATAATGCCATTGTGTATCTCCTAATTGCACAGTGCTCACTGTTTTTGCAAATGATAATTCTGATTAAGATTCAGTATTTTTCTGATGGTTTAAACTTACGGCAATTCAAAATGAAAATAAAGTATTAATTCATTATTTTAACATATTTATTCACCAAAAGTTCATTCCATTGATTATTTTCAGCGTGGAGCGCGAATTATATGCCATTCGACAGTAAAAACCGAAGCTGATTTATTAAACAAACAGAAAGCAAAAAGCCCACTCACTAATCAATAGTAAATGGGCTTTGCATAATAATGTCTGTTTACTGGCCTTCAACCTTTCGCTAAAGGCTAGCTCACTAACTCATTGTTCGGATTACTTTTGGCTATTCAGAGCACGGATACGGCTTGATAGCGAGTAAAGACGGATGAAACCTTCAGCGTGGCTTTGGTCGTAAACTTCATCTTCGCCAAAGGTTGCAAACTCTTCTGAGTACAGGCTGTTGTCAGAACGCTTCTGAGTCACCGTTGCATGGCCTTTGTAAAGTTTGATAACCACTTCACCATTCACGTCTTGTGCTAGCTCATCTGTTGCTGCAAGAATTGACTTACATAGCGGAGTGAACCAACGGCCATCGTATACAAGGTGAGAAGCTTTAACACCCAACTCTTCACGGAATTCAAATGCTGCTTTATCAAGAACCAGTTGCTCTACTGCACGTAGTGCTTCCATCATGATTGTGCCACCTGGAGTTTCGTAACAACCACGAGATTTCATGCCAACAAGACGGTTTTCTACGATATCGATACGACCAACACCGTGTTTAGCACCCTTCTCGTTTAGGTAAACCAGCGCGTTGTATGGCGTCATTGTTTCGCCATCAACCGCGACCACTTCGCCTTTTTCAACTTTAAGCGTCACTGTTTCAGATTCGTTTGGCGCTTGCTCTGGGTCTACAGTCCAAGCCCAACAATCTTCATCCGGTGCGTTCCATGTGTTTTCTAGAACACCACCTTCTGTAGAGATATGCCATGCGTTTGCATCACGCGAGTAGATCTTAGTCAGAGAAGCCGTACAAGGGATGTTACGTTCTGCTAGGTAATCCAGACACTCTTCACGACTTACTAGATCCCATTCACGCCAAGGTGCAATTACGTGTAGGTCTGGTGCTAGTGCAGCAAATGCACCTTCAAAACGAACTTGGTCATTACCCTTACCTGTACAGCCGTGACATAGAGCGTCTGCACCTACTTTACGTGCAACTTCAACCTGAGCTTTCGCAATGATTGGACGAGCCATTGAAGTACCTAACAAGTATTTACCTTCGTAGTAAGCACCTGTTTTAAGCGTTGGGTAGATGTAATCTGCCACCATCTCTTCTTTAAGGTCAGCGATGTAACACTCAGACGCACCAGAAGCTTTTGCTTTCTCTTCGATTCCAATCAGCTCTTCATCGCCTTGGCCTACATCAGCAACAAATGCGATAACTTCGCAGTCATAGTTCTCTTTCAACCATGGGATGATTACTGATGTGTCTAGACCGCCAGAGTAGGCTACTACAACTTTCTTTACGTTAACTTTGCTCATTTTCTTTCTCCTAGTTTCCATACTGCACATGGCGGTCAGCGTTGGAAATCACTTTAATAATTATATATTTAATTTATTTATCTAAATTCTTTAGTAGTAACTCGTAGTGAGGTCTACTGAGGTAAAAACTGTGTTCCTATGCTCTTACCTGCAAAAAGTTGTGTCAGCTTGTCTGGGTATCGCCAGGTTGCAACTTCAATTGGTCGTCCTAGGTCATTAGCCGCTTCTAGTGCAGCTTGTACTTTCACGATCATGCCATCGGTAATCACTTTACCTTTAATAAGGTCATCGGCTTGTTGCTGATTAAGGCTTGGAATCAGGTGGCCTTTACCATCCAATACACCACTGACATCAGAAAGCAGTACCAGTTCAGCATCAAGCGCGCCAGCTACAGCTACAGCAGCTTGGTCTGCATTGACGTTCATCAGTTGGCCTTGCTCAGTCAAACCAATCGAGCTAATGATTGGCAGTGCGCCAGCATTAAGGATGGCTTGCAGGACGGTTGAGTCGCCCGGCTCAGCTTTACCTACTGCACCTAATTCAGGGTTCAGCTCGCTGACTTTACATAGACCACCATCAGCTAGGCTCAAACCAACAGCGTTGATGCCGTCTTTAATCGCCTGACCTTGAAGCAATTTGTTGGCCGTGCCCGCTAGCGCACCAGCGATCAAAGGAATCTGATCATAAGGAGTAACACGTAGCCCTTCTTTCTTAACGGTTTCAAGGTTCAACTTATTCATCAAATCATCAACAAGGTAACCACCGCCGTGAACAATCACGATTGGTCGCTGTGCCTGCTGTTGGTAAGCTGAAATCGCACCAAATAACTTGCTAAGTGTTTCACCACAAGATAGCGCAGCGCCACCTAACTTTATGATTAATGGTTGATTATTAAGGCTCATATCTAGATTTCCTTACACTAACGCAGTTAATGGTGCAAAACCATAACGTAAATTCAAACACTGCATCGCTTGACTAGATGCACCCTTTAATAAGTTATCAATCGCTGAAACAACGATGATGTGCTGACCTTGTACCTTCCAACCTAAATCGCAGAAAGGTGTTTGTTCTACATCTTGAATTCTTGGCAATGTCTCTTCGAGTAATCTCACAGCTGGTTTACCTTGATAAGCTTGCTCGAAGGCCTCTTGTATCTGTTGTTCTGTCACACCGTCAACCAGTTTCATGGTAATGGTCGCTAAAATGCCACGCTTAAAGTTGCCTAGGTGCGGGGTGAAAATCACATCACATCCTAGATGTGCAGCCATTTCAGGTTGATGACGGTGGTTGAATACACCATAAGCTTGTAGGCTTACTTCGCAGAAGCTGTTGACCATACTCGCCTTGCGGCCTGCTCCAGTGACACCACTGGTCGCGTTAATCACCGGCCATTGATTCCCATCCAGTAACTTCGCTTCAACCAAAGGCTTAATCGCCAGTTGTGATGCAGTTGGGTAACAACCCGCGACGGCGACAAGCTGAGCCTCTTTGATTTCTTGTTCGTTCCATTCAGCTAAACCGTAAGCAGCTTTGTCTAGCAATTGTTCGTGTTGATGTTCAAAACCGTAAAACTCTTGATAGAAGTTTTCGCCTTTAACTCTGAATGCACCCGATAGGTCGAACACTTGGCAATCGTTCTCAAGGAAGATTGGCGCTAGGTCGTGACTTACCTCGTGTGCAGTGGCTAAGAAAATCACATCAGACTGTTTAGCCACTTCTTCCGGATTTGTTAAAGGTTGCACTGGCATATCAATCAGGCCAGCTAACTTACCGTGCAGTGCAGCGATAGGTTTGCCTGCGTCTACACTATTGGCTGAGACATATAAACCTGATAGCGTGAGCTCAGGGTGTCTGTTTATCATTAGAGCCAGTTCTGCTCCTGTGTAGCCGCTTGCGCCAATGATCGTGGTTTTCAACATCTCAACACATCCATTCTTGAGGTAAGTTACATTTCAAATTTGACTATTCATACTTAATTTTTAGCTTTATTTGATTTCTTATGCATTAAATATGATTTAATATGTGTTTTACCGACTTATGGTTTTCCTGTCAATAGTAGAAGTGAAGTTATTATGCAATTACCGAGTTTTCTTGAGGTCTATAAAGGCCTAATTTCCACCGACTCCATTAGCTCCACCGATCCAAGCTGGGATCATGGCAACGAGAAAGTGATCGAAAAAATGGCTCAATGGTTTAAAGACGTAGGCTTTAGTGTTGAGGTGGTAGAGGTCGAACCCGGCAAGCATAATATGGTCGCAAAGATGGGTTCTGGCGAAGGGGGCTTACTGCTTGCAGGACACAGCGACACCGTGCCATTCGATGAAGGACGTTGGAACTTCGACCCTCACGCACTGACAGAACACAACAACCGCTTCTACGGATTAGGCACCGCCGATATGAAAGGCTTTTTCGCTTTCGTTTATGAAGCTGCAAAGAAGATGGATTGGAGCAAGCAAACCAAGCCGCTTTATGTATTAGCAACCTGTGACGAAGAAACCACTATGCTGGGTGCACGTCATTTCACTGAAAATGCGCCGTTTAAACCGGATTACTGCATCATTGGTGAGCCAACCAGCCTAGTGCCGATTCGTGGTCATAAAGGTCATGTCGCCAACGCAGTACGAGTAACCGGTAAATCAGGCCACTCTTCTGATCCAGCATTAGGCGTCAACGCCATTGAGATCATGCATGAAGTGCTGTTTGCTTTAATGCAGCTGCGTGACAAGCTAGTCAAAGAGTACCATCACCCAGGTTTTGCAATTCCAAGCCCTACTCTGAACCTTGGTCATATTCACGGTGGCGACAGCGCTAACCGTATCTGTGGTTGTTGTGAACTGCACTATGATGTTCGTCCTTTACCGGGCATTAGCTTAGATGGCTTGGATAACATGCTGCGTAGCGCACTTAAAGAAGTAGAAGCAAAATGGCCGGGCAGAATTGAGATCACTCCCCTGCATGAGCCAATCCCGGGTTATGAGTGCCAGCACGACCATCCATTTATTGATGGCATGGAATCAGTTTGTGAAATTGAATCGCAAACCGTGAACTACTGTACTGAAGCACCTTTCCTTCAAGAGTTATGTCCAACCTTGGTGTTAGGTCCAGGCTCAATTGACCAAGCTCACCAACCGGATGAGTTCTTAAGCTTCGATTTTATTGACCCAACAATTGATGTTCTGAGTAAATCGATCCGTAAATATTGTTTCTAGTTATTACTTCCTTTCCAATATTTTCGTATATAAGCCACCCAAAAAGGTGGCTTTTATTCTGTTATCCCTGACACAGCCTGATCTTGTAATTAAATTTCACTTTTTCTCTAAGTTTTGAAAAATTTACTTCTCCCGCATTTTTAAACCTAATAATTGCAAACTTAGAATGCTTTATTTGACTAGATACAGCACTTTTCGCTAGATTGTGTACTTAACAAGGAACAATGGATGTAATTTTTTTACGAGGCAGGATGACAATGAACGAGAAATACGCCGCTCTCAAGAGTAACGTAAGCATGCTGGGACGCTTGCTAGGTAACACAATCCAAGATGCACATGGTGACGTTATCTTAGAGAAAGTGGAGACTATCCGTAAACTTTCCAAATCCGCCCGCGCAGGCAACAAAGCTGACCGTGACAGCCTAGTTGAAGAAATCAAAAACCTGCCGAACGAACAACTCACTCCTGTTGCTCGTGCATTTAACCAATTTCTCAACCTCACCAACATGGCAGAGCAATACCACACCATCTCTCGCCACTGTGAGGAGCATGTTTGCGAACCAGACGTGCTGCAATCTCTATTTTCTAAACTAAATCAAAATGACATCAGCAAGCTAGACGCGGCTCAAGCCGTTCGCGACCTGAACATTGAACTCGTTTTGACCGCTCACCCAACAGAAATCACTCGTCGAACCATGATCAACAAGCTGGTTAAGATCAACGAGTGTCTGTCTAAATTGGAATTAAGCGACCTATCACACAAAGAACGCGTGAAAACAGAACGTCGTCTAGAGCAGCTTATCGCTCAAGGTTGGCACTCTGATGTGATTCGTCAGCAACGCCCGACACCACTTGATGAAGCTAAGTGGGGCTTTGCGGTTGTAGAAAACTCTCTATGGGAAGCCGTGCCTGATTTCCTACGTGATATGGATGGCCGACTAAAAGGGTACCTTGGTGAAGGCCTACCAATCGATGCACGCCCAGTTCACTTCTCATCTTGGATGGGTGGCGACCGCGATGGTAACCCATTCGTAACGCACACCATCACCAAAGAAGTACTGCGCCTATCTCGCTGGAAAGCCGCTGATCTGTACCTAGGTGACGTGAACGAGCTGATTACCGAACTGTCGATGACGAAGTGTAATGATGCCGTTCGTGAATTGGCTGGCGATGAGCACGAAGCTTACCGTGCAATCCTTAAGAGCCTACGCACTCTGCTGAACAACACGCTAGAAGTGCTTGACGCAAAACTGCATGATGCTGAAGTACCGAAGAAAGAAACACTGCAGAACATCGACCAACTTTGGACACCACTTTACGCGTGTTACCAATCGCTGCACGAATGTGGCATGGGCGTAATCGCAGATGGTTCTCTGCTTGATACTCTACGTCGCCTAAAAGCATTCGGTGTGCATTTAGTTCGTCTCGATGTTCGTCAAGAAAGTACACGTCACTCAGATGTCCTATCTGAACTGACTCGCTACTTGGGCATTGGCGATTACGACCAGTGGAGCGAACAAGACAAGATTGCTTTCTTAACCAATGAATTAAGCTCAAAACGCCCACTGCTACCGCGCGACTGGGAGCCATCTGAACAGGTCAAAGAGGTTTTAGACACCTGTAAGGTCGTTGCTGCTCAACCTCGCGAAGCCTTTGGTGCTTACGTAATTTCTATGGCTCGTACAGCATCGGATGTGCTGGCTGTTCACTTGCTGCTGCAAGAATGTGGTTGCCCGTACCGCATGGACGTATGTCCATTGTTCGAAACGCTGGACGACTTGAACAACTCAGAAGCAGTAATGAAACAGCTAATGAGCATCGATTTGTACCGTGGCTTTATCCAGAACCACCAAATGGTGATGATCGGATACTCTGACTCAGCAAAAGATGCCGGCGTAATGTCTGCAGGTTGGGCGCAATACGACGCGATGGACAAGCTGGTTAAGGTTTGTGAAGAAGAAGGCATTGAACTGACTCTATTCCACGGTCGTGGCGGTACAGTTGGTCGTGGTGGTGCTCCTGCGCATGCTGCACTTCTTTCTCAACCACCTAAGAGTTTAAAAGGCGGCTTACGTGTGACAGAGCAAGGCGAAATGATCCGCTTTAAACTTGGCTTGCCAGATGTTGCCGTAAACAGTTTCAACCTATACGCAAGTGCGATTCTAGAAGCGAACCTTCTGCCGCCACCAGAACCAAAGCAAGAGTGGCGCGACCTAATGGAAGTGCTTTCTCAAGTTTCTTGTGAGGCTTACCGCAACGTAGTTCGTGGCGAAGAGAAATTTGTACCTTACTTCCGTCAAGCGACACCAGAGCTAGAGCTCGGCAAACTGCCACTCGGTTCTCGCCCAGCAAAACGTAACCCGAACGGTGGCGTAGAAAGCCTACGTGCTATTCCATGGATCTTCTCTTGGAGCCAGAACCGCTTAGTTCTTCCTGCATGGTTAGGCGCGGGCGAAGCGATTCAATATTCAGTAGATCAAGGCCATCAAGCGCTACTGGAAGAAATGTGTCGTGAATGGCCATTCTTCTCTACTCGTCTAGGTATGTTGGAAATGGTGTACTCTAAGTGCAACATGGAAATTGCGAAGTACTACGACCAGCGTCTTGTTGATAAAGAACTACTGCCATTAGGTGAGTTACT
Source organism: Vibrio sp. L5-1 (assembly GCF_021728315.1). NCBI lineage: Bacteria > Pseudomonadati > Pseudomonadota > Gammaproteobacteria > Vibrionales > Vibrionaceae > Vibrio > Vibrio sp. L5-1. The sequence continues at coordinate 56,904 of NZ_JAKKCQ010000009.1, forward strand.
GCGTGAACAGCTGCAAAAAGACATCAAAGCGGTACTAAATGTAGAGAACAACGAGAACCTGATGCAAAGTGACCCTTGGGGACTTGAATCGATTCGCCTTCGTAACATCTACGTTGAGCCACTAAACATGCTTCAAGCAGAACTACTTTACCGTACTCGTAAGTGTGAAACACCACCAGCAGAGCTAGAAGAAGCACTAATGGTGACGATTGCAGGTATTGCAGCAGGTATGCGAAATACTGGTTAATTAGTGATTCCTACTATAACCTAATCAGCATTTACATCTACAAAAAGAACAAAAGGTCGCCATGTGCGGCCTTTTTATTTCACCAGATAACCGATAGTAAGTATTTTGTCAGTTTTTTGGGTTATTTTGTCCATGTATTCTACTTTATGCTTATTATTTAGATATACTACTGCTCCGCTGCGGAAACACTCCAAAAAAATAATCTGCAGCAACTTGACCTATAAACTGGTCAACCTAGGTGATAAACGGCTTTGTAAGGTGACATAACCAACCGCCGAGTTGGTGCTACTTAGACATAACCAATATAACGTGCCATTAGAAGCACACTTGTTGTCTAAGTATTTGTTTACTGTTTACCATTTGGATTTCAGACATGTCATTACCACACGTAATTCTAACCGTTTTAAGTACACGCGATGCTACTGGTTACGATATCACAAAAGAATTCTCCTCAAGCATTGGTTACTTCTGGAAAGCTAGCCACCAACAAGTTTACCGCGAGCTAAATAAAATGGCTCAGAACGACCAGGTAACTTGCGTGCTTGAGCCTCAAGAAGGCAAACCTGATCGTAAAGTTTACTCTATCACTGACGCAGGCCGTGGCGCGCTAGGTGAATGGTTTGAACAACCAACTGCACACCCAACCGTTCGTGACGAGTTCTCAGCTAAGCTAATGGCTTGTGCTGTACAACCTGCTGACGCTTACCGTGTACAACTTGCTGAGCTAGTTGAAGAGTCTCGCAAACTGGTTTCTCACTACAAAGAAATCGAAGCGGCTTACTACGCAACGCCATCTACACTAGACAAGCAAGCACGCCTAGAGCGTTTAACGCTTCGTCGTAACCTACTTATCCGTGAAGCATGGATTGTTTGGGCGGACGAAGTACTGCTTGAACTTGGTGCTCTTGCTTAAGTTAAGCTAGACGCTAGAAAAGCAAAAGGCTTGAACTCTTAGAGTACAAGCCTTTTTTGTATCTATCGGATTTGAGATTTACAGCAAATAGCGCTTTAACAAGGCTGAAGCTTAATTACAGCGCAGCAACTTGTGGGCGAACACCTAGAGTATGGCAAAGTGCGTAGGTCATTTCTGCACGGTTTAGCGTGTAGAAGTGGAAGTCTTTCACACCTTCACGGCTCAGCGTACGAACCATATCGATCGCTTGGCTCGCACCGACTAACTGGCGAGTCGTTGGATCATCATCCAAGCCTTCGAATTGCTTCGCCATCCAGCCCGGTACTTTTACGTTATTCATCGCAGCGAAACGAGACGCTTGCTTGAAGTTAGATACTGGCAAGATACCCGGTACAATCTCAACATCCACACCAGCCGCTACACAACGGTCACGGAAACGTAGGTAGCTTTCTACATCGAAGAAGAATTGCGTAATAGCACGGTTCGCGCCCGCATCCACTTTACGCTTTAGGTTAATAAGATCAGATTGAGCGCTTTTTGCTTCAGGGTGAACCTCAGGGAATGCCGCTACTGAGATATCAAAATCGTGGCGAGATTTAAGCAGCTCGACTAGATCAGATGCGTACATCTCTGGCGCACCGCCGCCTGCTGGGATGTCACCACGCAACGCAACAATGCTTTCAATACCATTTGCCCAGTAGTCGTCAGCAATTTGAATCAGCTCGTCGCGGCTCGCATCAATACATGTAAGGTGTGGTGCTGCCACTAGGCCAGTTTGGTTCTTAATTTCTTTAATGATTGAGTGGGTACGGTCACGTTCACCCGAGTTTGCACCGTAAGTTACCGATACAAATTTTGGTTGAAGTGTTTTAAGACGGTGAACAGAGTTCCACAAGGTCTCTTCCATCTTCTCACTGCTTGGTGGAAAAAACTCAAATGACACATTGATGTTGTCAGAAAGCTCAGCGATATTCTGATTTAAAGCGTCGATATGACTAGCGTGTGTGTATCCCATCTTACTCTCCCTGTGGCAAAAGCAACCACTAAAACTCAAATCCTTAAACGACGTTTAGACGTCTATATGTCTGTAGAATGTATTGAATACGATTTAATGTCAACAGATCCATTATGAATTTTTCTCAAGTAGATCGTGAGTAAAACTCAAGTCGTTAGATGGGTCGCAAAGCAGAAATAATGTAGAAAAAAGGCTGACAAACACATCGTGCTTTCAGCCTTATTTATCTTAGTGAATAGTATGCTATTTAGACACTAAACCAACCGATCTGAAAATCAAAACAGGCTAGACATTCTGTTTAGGTCAGATTGAATTGCACCAGCAGTGACTTCACGCCCTGCACCTGGGCCGCGAATAACCAATGGATTATCTTTGTACCATTTGCTCTCAATCGCAAAGATATTATCGCAGGGCAGTAAGTTCGCCAGTGCGTGCTCTTTCGATAGTGCTTCAACGCCTACGGTTGCTTTACCATTCTTCTCCAAACGCGCTACGTAACGTAGAACCTTTTGTTGAGAGTGCGCTTTTTCCAAACGCTCAGCTAACTCTTCGCTCAGCACCGAAGCCTTATCAAAGAAATCATCCACCGATAGCTCTTGCAGCTCTGAAGGTACTAACGATTCGACTTTGACGTTTTCAGGTTCAATATCCAAACCCGATTCACGCGCCAGAATCACCAGCTTACGCATGACGTCTGAACCATCAAGGTCAGCACGCGGGTCCGGTTCAGTCAGGCCTTGTTGCCACGCTAAGTCGACTAACTCGCTGAACGGCACCGTGCCATCAAACTGTTGGAACAACCAAGATAGAGTGCCAGAGAAGATGCCTGATAAGGCAATAATATCATCGCCGCTTTCACGCAGGTCTCGTACTGTGTGGTTGATAGGTAAGCCTGCACCCACTGTCGCGTTGTACAACCAATGACGGCTGATCTTAGCGAAAGCATCTTGTACCTGATGGTAATACTCGCTCGATGCAGAACCAGCCACCTTGTTAGCCGAGATTAGGTGGATACCTTGTTGTGCAATTTGTAGGTATTTTGCAGCAAGCACAGGACTTGCAGTTACATCGAGTACTACTGCTTCATCGTAACCCTGAATAGAGCCCAAACGCTCTAACCAGTCGTTACCGTTGTTGGCAATCGCTTCGTCATCAAAACGCTTACCTACAGAAGTCGCATCAATACCTTGGTCATCGAACCAATAGGTTTGGCTATCAACCACCGCAACCAATTCAAAGTTCATCCCACGACGCTTTTCAAGTTCCGCTTTTTGCTCTGAAAACAGGCTTAACCAACTTGAGCCAATATTGCCCTTACCACACAAGGCAATCGCAACACGCTTCTGAGCTTGGAACAGTTGAGAATGAATGCCTTTCACTAGGCTTGATGTTTCACTCTTACGAATCACGGCCACCAAGCTTAAGCCTGAGTTCGCTTCTGAGATGAACTCTACTGGCGAGCTCTTGAGCTGTTGGTAGAAACCGTAGCAATGGTTCGGGTTCTTAGTCACACCCGCCCCCACTGCAGCAATCAGAGAAAAACCTTCTTTCAGTTTAATCTCAGCTTCAATCGCGTGGTCTTGTAGATATTCTAATGCACCACCAGCGATCTCTTCCGTGTAAGCAAGGCGCAAGCAGTGTTGATCGGGTTCTAATTCATAAGCAAGCGGCTCTAATTGAGCACGCTTAAGCCCTTCAAGGACTTCACTCTCCAGACGGTCGAAATCATGGCCGTGACCAAAGGTCAGTTGCACGATAAGAACTTCATCCAAAGAGGTAATAATTTTTGCACCGCGCCCCGATGCCAGTACTCGCTCTATCTGTGTAGAGCCCGCCTCCGGCTGGTAGCTGCAGCGCAAGCTGAGATCCATGGCACTTTGAGCGACAGGCTGTAGCGTTCGGCTGTGTAGCACTGGAGCCGCAAGACGAGCTAATTCACTGGCTTCATCAAGGCGAAGCAGAGGTAATAAGCACGCATCCGAAACCAAACGAGGGTCTGCGCTGTATACGCCCGCCACATCACTCCAGATTGTCACGCGTTCAACTTCAGCCAGAGCACCAATCACGGTTGCTGAGTAATCCGAACCGTTACGACCAAGCAGTACCGTTTCGCCTTCGCAGTTCTGAGCCATAAAGCCAGTAATTACCACGCGGCAATGTGCATGCTGCGCCAAGGCTTCTTTAATCAGAGGATAAGAGCGTGCGCGGTCAACTTCAGGTTGAGCACCCGCTTCTGCACGTAAAAAGGCACGCGCATCTTGAGCAACCGCTTGTAAGTCATGCTGGCACAACAACGTCGCCAGCAAACGTGAAGACCAAACCTCACCATGACCCAGTACTTGTGCTTTTTGTGCTTCACTCAAGGGAGCCGTTAGCTCACCCAAAGCGGTAAATTCTTGTTGGATAGTTGCCGTTAGTTGCGAGGCAGCTTCACCTTCAAGCAGAACCTCAATCAGTTCAAGTTGAAACTGACGAAGGGTTTGCAGGCATTCATGAGCAATACGACCATCTTTGTCGAGCGCTTCGACAAACTCAATTAAGCGGTTGGTTGTTTTACCTGCGGCCGATACCACCACCAAATCCGTCGCTGATGAATATTCTCTAAGAATGTTGACCACGCGTTGGTAACACTCAGGGTTCGCTAAACTGCTGCCACCAAATTTATGTAGCTGGCGAAAGGTTGCCATTATTAAGCCTCCCCTTCAGCAATAAAGCGTTGTGTTTTTTCAAACGCTTGCTTGAGATCGTCGATTAGGTCTTCCGCATCTTCAAGGCCAACAGAAAGGCGCAGTAATTGTTGAGAAACACCCGCTTCTGCCAATGCTTCTTCGCCCATCGCACGGTGAGTCATCGACGCAGGGTGACAAATCAGGCTTTCAACACCACCCAGTGATTCAGCCAAAGAAAATAGCTCTAACTTATCTACAAAATATTTAAGTGCTTCAAAAGAGCCCGCAAACTCAAAGCTCAACATGGAACCAAAGCCCAACTGCTGTTTCTTCGCGATCTCGTGACCCGGGTGTTCAGGAAGGCTTGGGTGGTAAATAGTGCCCACCAGATCTTGTTGTTGCAGCGCCGTCAGAATTTCACGTGAACTCTCTTCGTGAACACGCATACGCGCACCTAGCGTACGAATACCACGTAGAGTCATGTAACTATCAAATGGTGTGCCGGTCGCACCAATACAGTTGCCCCACCATGCAAGCTCTTCAGCGTGCTCTTCAGTTTTCGTCACGACAACGCCACCAATAACATCTGAGTGTCCGTTGATGTATTTGGTGGTTGAGTGGATAACAAAATCAGCACCCAGCTCTAAAGGCTTTTGGAACACCGGCGTCAAAAACGTGTTATCGACAGCAACCAGAGCACCTACCTCTTTCGCTTTACGGCAAGTCTCTGCAATATCAACCACACGAACCAACGGGTTCGATGGCGTTTCTATTAAGATCAACTTTGGCTTGAGCGCGATCGCCGCATCCAACGCTGCTTGATCCGATTGATCAACGAACAAAACTTTGAAGTCACCTTTTAACGAGCGGGTATTAAACAGGCGGTAAGTACCACCGTAGCAGTCGTGTGGTGCGATAATAAGATCATCACCGCCTAAGAAAGCGGATACCCACAAGTTAAGTGCCGAAGTGCCGCAGTTAGTCACCACAGCACCTTTGCCAGACTCAAGCTCAAACAATGCCGTTTCTAATAAACCACGGTTTGGGTTACCAGAACGGGTGTAATCGTACTTTGGCACTTCACCAAAAGCGGGAAACCCATAGTTAGTCGAAAGATAAATGGGTGGGACAACGGCATGGTGTTGCGTGTCTGACTCGATACCAGTACGTACTGCGATTGTTGCTGGCTTCCGGCTGCTCATAGGTGCTTCCTTACAAGTTTTGCGTCTGAGAATCACAGCGGCTTGTCGGCATTCTGCGGCTGTGTTAGATATATGTTATTCACTTTACTTTCATAAATGTGAGACGTCAACACTTCTGGACGTCTATATGTCTTTGCTTATGGCAGTAAATCCCGCTAAAATCACCACTACTAATTTATTCTAACAACTAAAGTGATGAAGGTACGCAATGGCCGACTGGAATGGTGAATACATAAGCCCATATGCTGAGCATGGAAAGAAAAGCGAACAAGTAAAAAAAATTACAGTTTCTATCCCTCTAAAAGTGTTAAAGGTTCTTACTGACGAGCGCACTCGCCGCCAGATTAATAACCTACGCCATGCAACAAACAGTGAGCTACTGTGCGAAGCCTTTCTACATGCGTACACAGGCCAACCACTGCCAACGGATGAAGATCTCCGTAAAGACCGTCCAGACGACATCCCGACTGAAGTGAAAAAGCTGATGACAGAGATGGGTATCGAATTCGAAGCGTTTGACGAAGAATAAAAACAACTCAGTCACTGCCTTCAATATTGATTCGCTATAGCTGAACCTTATTTGTCGCATCACCCACTACGTTATCGGTAGCTGCTCTGTGAATGATAGACATAAAAAAAACCGACTCCTATGAGTCGGTTTTTTATTATTCTTTTTCGCTCAATAGAGCAACAGCTATTAAGCTATTAAAGCATTAAAGCATTAAAGCATTAAAGCATTAAAGCATTAAAGCATTAAAGCATTAAAGCATTAAAGCATTAAAGCATTAAAGCATTAAAGCATTAAAGCATTAAAGCATTAAAGCATTAAAGCATTAAGCCATATAGTTAGCAGGCATCTCAATACGAGCTACGCCAGATTCAACGGCCGCTACTGCAACCGCTTTTGCTACGCGAGGAAGTAGACGTGGGTCCATTGGCTTAGGAATGATGTAGCCTTTACCAAACTCCAGTGCAGTCTCACCTGCAGCAGCGAGTACTTCAGCCGGAACTTCTTCTTTCGCTAGTTCACGAATCGCTTTAACCGCAGCCAGCTTCATCTCATCATTGATTTCGCTCGCACGCACATCAAGCGCACCACGGAAAATGAATGGGAAACAAAGTACGTTGTTTACTTGGTTCGGGTAATCGCTACGGCCTGTACCCATGATAAGGTCAGAACGAACTTCATGAGCAAGCGCTGGCTTGATCTCTGGATCTGGGTTTGAACATGCAAACACAACAGGCTTATCAGCCATCAGCGTGAGTGCTTCTGCTGGTAACAGGTTGGGACCTGATACGCCCAAGAACAGGTCAGCGCCTTCGATAACATCTTCAAGCGTGCGCTTGTCCGTGTTATTTGCGAATAGCGCTTTGTATTCATTCAGGTCTTCACGACGAGTATGGATTACACCTTTACGGTCAAGCATGTAAATCTTCTCACGCTGAGCGCCACACTTAATCAGCAGTTCCATACAAGCAACCGCCGCTGCGCCAGCGCCCAAACAAACGATCTTACACTCTTCAAGCTTCTTACCTTGAAGCTCAATCGCGTTCAGCATACCAGCAGCCGTTACAATCGCTGTACCGTGTTGGTCATCGTGAAAAACAGGGACATCACAACGCTCAATCAGGCGACGCTCAATCTCAAAACAGTCAGGTGCTTTGATGTCTTCTAGGTTAATACCGCCGAATGTATCTGCGATATTCGCAACCGTATCAACGAACTCATCGATTGTGCGGTGTTTAACTTCAATATCGATAGAATCTAAACCAGCAAAACGCTTAAACAGCAGCGCTTTACCTTCCATAACAGGTTTAGAAGCAATAGGGCCAAGGTTACCTAGGCCAAGAATCGCTGTACCGTTAGAGATAACTGCAACCATGTTGCCTTTACCTGTGTACTTATAAACGTTATCAACGTTCTGTGCGATCTCGCGAACAGGCTCAGCCACGCCTGGGCTGTATGCAAGTGCTAGGTCTTCTGCAGAGTTTGCAGGCTTCGTCAGTTCTACGGCAATTTTGCCTGGAATTGGGAACTCATGGTAATCAAGAGCTTGCTGACGGAATTGTTCTTGAGGCGATAACGCTTGAGAGGATTGATCTTGGCGGCTGTCTTCAGACATAGGTGTAGGTTCCTAGGATATTATTATTTGGGGGATCTTGTTCATGTTAATAGATGTACTTCAAAGTTCCTAGGTGGTTAAAGCCTCTGTCTCATTAAAAAACGAGATTTCACTACTAATAAGACCAGTGAGCAGTTGAAATTACTGTCGCTTGTTGAACTTTCGAGCGGATTTCGAGAATGGAGTATTGGGTGTAAGTTATGAAACAAAACTCAAGCGGGTTGCCTGTCGTTTTCGATATGTTGATAGCTGAATAAGATTCAGCGTTTTCTTAAATTTCAGGCAACAAAAAAGGACACCGAAGTGTCCTTTTTATGTCTAAATAGCGAGAATTACTTCTTGCTAGAAAGAGCACCGAAACGCTTGTTGAAGCGATCAACACGGCCGCCAGTATCTACGATACGTTGCTTACCAGTGTAGAATGGGTGACATTTGTCACATACGTCTAGGTGGATAGATTCTTTTGCAAGCGTTGAGTTGAACTCAAATGTGTTGCCGCAAGAACAAGTTGCAGAAACTGCTTTGTATTCTGGGTGGATACCAGTTTTCATGGGATAACCTCAAGTAGGCCGTGTCGCTATACGATTCTAAGCCGCACACCACACGTAGTTAAAAAATAAAATAAAGACACCGCTGCATCACTAAACTGCGATAAAGCCATACCTTTAAGGCGCAGTATAGTAATGAATCTATAAGGCAGGATCAACTGATTTGATACATTTTTCACCAATAGCCTCTTTATTTCCTTTGTCGGCCTGAGATTTCGGGCTCTCGTTATCTTCCTGCGTTAACTCGATACTCTCATCCAAACTGCTCCTCGAATTTAACGCCCTTATCCATTAGACTGTTCGCTCTCGTCAACTCAGATAAAGCTGTCCCTTTATGCGTCCAATGATTGCCCGCGTGGCACTGCCTGTTCCACTAGACAAGCAGTTCGATTACAAGATTCCTAACCACCTATTCCCGATTATTGGTGGACGAGTCTCTGTGCCTTTTGGACGACAAACCTTAACAGGTATTGTTACAGCTCTGGTTAACGAATCTGAATTCGAGCTAGACAAGCTCAAGCCCATTAAAGCCTTATTAGACAACCAACCCGTTTGGCCAGAATCGGTCTACTCACTCTTGGTATGGTGCAGCCAGTTCTATCAGTATCCACTGGGTGAAACCTTGGCTAATGCTCTACCAAGCGCTTTACGAAAAGGCAAAGCTGCCGACTTCGCAACGCTTGTCGAGTGGCAATTGACCCCATCAGGCAGAGATCAACTGATGCAAGGCTTTGGTCGTGCGGTTAAGCAAGCCAAAGTGATGCACATGCTTGAGCACGGCCCTGTTCCTCATCAAGAATTCATTGGTGAAGAAGTCGGGAGCGCGGTGCTTAAGACTTTGGAAGAGAAAGGTTGGATTGAGTCGGTAGAGAAAAAGCCAAAGCGCCAACCATGGCCAGTTGAACTTGAAAACGAACAAGACAAGCCGAAGCTCAATGCTGAACAAGCGATCGCTATTGCGACAGTAAATAGCCAAACCGATTTTAGTTGCTTCTTGCTCGAGGGGGTTACCGGCTCAGGTAAGACTGAAGTCTACCTGAATATGATCAAGCCGATTCTCGACCAAGGTAAACAAGCGTTAGTCTTGGTACCGGAAATAGGCCTCACTCCACAAACGATTAATCGCTTTAAGCGTCGTTTTAATGTGCCTGTTGAGGTGATTCACTCTGGATTAAACGATTCTGAACGACTGAATGCTTGGTTATCAGCACGAGACAAAATAGCGGGCATTGTAATTGGTACGCGCTCGGCTCTGTTCACCCCCTTCGCTGATCTGGGAATTATCATTGTCGATGAAGAGCACGACGCCTCTTATAAGCAGCAAGATAGCTTACGCTACCACGCTCGTGATGTAGCGATCATGCGTGCTCATAAAGCACAGATCCCGGTTGTGTTAGGCTCGGCGACTCCGGCCTTTGAGACGCTGCACAACGCTCAGATCGGTAAATACAGTTACCTCACCCTGACCTCACGCGCGGGTGTCGCACTGCCGACCACCAATAAGGTGTTGGATGTTAAGGGTGAATATCTAGAAAGTGGCTTGTCTGCGTCGTTGATTGCTGAAATGCAAAGACACCTCAAAGCAGGCAACCAAGTGATGTTGTTTCTCAACCGTCGTGGGTTCTCTCCCGCACTGATGTGTCACGATTGTGGTTGGACTGCAGAATGTAAGCGTTGTGATGCCTACTACACCTATCACCAGTACAGTAATGAAATGCGCTGCCACCACTGTGGTTCTCAGCAGCATATCGTACACAATTGCCAAGGTTGTGGTTCAGCGAACTTAGTGACGGTGGGTGTTGGTACCGAACAGCTAGAGGCTCAACTTGGTCAGCTATTCCCTGAATACAAAACCATTCGTATTGACCGAGACAGCACCCGCCGCAAAGGCAGCTTAGAAAGCGCGCTCGAGTCGATTCGTAAAGGTGAATACCAAATTCTTATCGGCACACAGATGCTTGCTAAGGGTCACCACTTTCCTGACGTGACACTTGTGGCGTTATTGGATGTTGACGCCTCTTTATATAGTAGTGACTTCCGCGCCTCTGAACGGTTGGCTCAACTGTTTACTCAAGTCGCCGGTCGAGCAGGCCGTGCCAGTAAGCCGGGTGAGGTTATCTTACAAACTCACCATCCAGAACATGGCTTGTTACAAGCGTTGCTGCACAAAGACTATAACCACTTTGCCCAAACCGCATTGGCCGAGCGTAAACAAGCGATGCTGCCACCTTATACCTTTATGACTCTGTTTAGAGCGGAAGCCAATGACACACGTTTAGTGGAAGAGTTCTTGCGTCAAGTTCGTCATACATTAGAATCGCATCCGTTGTTTGACCAATATTGCATGGTTCTAGGCCCCACCCCAGCGCCACTGGCCAAGCGAGCGGGCAAATCACGCTGGCAGTTGATTCTACAAACTCAGACTCGTTCGTTAATGCAGAAGTTATTAATGAGTGCCAAGCCGGCAATTAATATGTTACCTGCTGCGAAAAAAGTCCGTTGGTCACTCGATATTGAGCCGCAAGATTTGAGCTAAACCTACTTGGGTTAAAACTAATGATAAGTTTGTTCACAAATATTTCATATTTCTCGTGAGCAACCTCACACTAGTCATGTGATTTTTGTTAATCTAGCCGTAACTTTACACGGATGAAACGAATAAAATATTGCAATAAAAAAAGTGTTAGCAACACTTTCATAATATCTATCCGATTGTATTAATTATTCACGCCTTAAATACTTAGGCGACAAAGGAACTTAAAAGAGGGTTTAATTTATGGCGACAATGAAGGATGTTGCCCAGCTAGCAGGCGTCTCAACGGCAACGGTATCACGTGCATTGATGAACCCTGAAAAAGTCTCGGTTTCGACTCGTAAACGAGTTGAGACAGCAGTACTTGAAGCTGGATACTCACCCAATACATTAGCTAGAAATTTACGTCGCAACGAATCAAAAACCATCATCACTATCGTTCCTGATATCTGTGACCCTTACTTCGCCGAAATCATTCGTGGTATCGAAGATGCCGCTGTAGAGAATGATTACCTCGTTCTACTGGGTGACAGTGGTCAACAAAAGAAGCGTGAGTCTTCGTTTGTTAACTTGGTCTTCACCAAACAAGCAGACGGTATGCTACTGCTTGGCACTGATCATCCGTTTGATGTCAGTAAGCCTGAGCAAAAGAATTTACCGCCAATGGTTATGGCGTGTGAATTCGCACCTGAGCTTGAACTGCCAACGGTTCACATCGACAACCTAACCTCTGCATTTGAAGCCGTGAATTACCTCGCTCAGTTAGGTCATAAGCGCATCGCTCAAATCTCTGGACCAACGACTGCAACCCTGTGTAAGTTCCGTCAACAAGGCTACCAACAAGCATTGCGCCGCGCTGGAGTATCAATGAACCCAGCTTACAGCACTGTGGGCGATTTCACCTTTGAAGCGGGTGCGCAAGCGGTTCGTCAATTACTTGCACTTCCTGAACAACCTACAGCGATCTTCTGTCATAACGATGCGATGGCGATTGGTGCGATTCAAGAAGCGAAGAAGCTAGGTTTACGTGTTCCTCAAGACCTATCGATTGTTGGCTTCGATGACATCCAATTCGCTCAATACTGCGATCCACCGCTAACCACTATTTCTCAGCCTCGTTATGAGATTGGACGCCAAGCGATGTTGATGATGCTTGATCTATTGAAGGGCAACGATGTGCAAGCAGGTTCGCGTCTGCTTGAAGCTAAATTAGTCGTTAGAGGCAGCACCGCACCACCTCGAATGTAACCCTCAGAAATACCCTTATAAATCTGCGGCACATTTTGATGTGCCGCTTCCATTTCTGCACTATTATCCTCGCGCAATCTGGATTACCATGAGGATAGAATCAGCAACTATTGAATTGTCTTGTGGCTAATAGAGATTATGTAAAGCGCGGTCGTGGCACGAAAAAACCGACCAAGAAACAAGCCCCTCGCCGTAAACCTTGGCGCAGTGGTCTTTTGGCGATCCTCCTTGCCGGTGGTTTTGGTTATGGACTTTACTTATTGAGTAATGATCCTGAGCCGCCAACTCCAGTGGTAACCAAACCAAAACCTAAGCCAAAACCAGCGAAAGTGATTCCACCGCCTCCTGAAGAGAAGTGGGACTACGTTGAAACGCTGCCAAGCCGCGAGATTGAAGTTAAAGCCAAAGAACAAGAGATCTCTAAGATCCCTTACGTGATGCAGTGTGGCGCTTACAAAACGTCAGCACAGGCAGAAACGCGCAAGTTAGATATTGCGTTCCAAGGTATCTCGAGTGAAATCCGTAAAAAAGACGGCAGTAGCTGGTACCGTGTGGTTCTAGGGCCATACAAATTGAAGCGAGATGCAGAGCGAGATCGCCATAAGCTGCAACGGGCGAAAATCGAACCTTGCGCTATTTGGAAAGACACCGATTAGATTTAGCGATAGTCGCAGCCTTAATCTTAGCAAAAGCCAAACACCGAAAGCCTCCCATTGTGGAGGTTTTCTTTTATTTACTCCCTTTAGTCAGTTTTCCTTACAACTTCCGCCGATAAGTTGCGCGACATCACTCGCCCTTCCTTGAATTATCCGAGCACCATCCTCATATACTTTTTATACCCAAAGATAAGAAATATTAAGAGGCCCTACTCGTGACTACCATTGTATCTGTACGTCGTAATAATAAAGTCGTCATCGCGGGTGATGGACAAGTATCTCTAGGCAATACTGTAATGAAGGGCAATGCCCGTAAAGTACGTCGCCTATACAACAACAAAGTACTGGCTGGTTTTGCTGGCGGTACGGCAGATGCTTTCACGCTATTCGAAAAATTTGAAAGCAAGCTGCAAATGCACCAAGGCCACCTAACCAAAGCTGCCGTTGAGCTGGCGAAGGATTGGCGTAGCGATCGTGCTCTACGTAAATTAGAAGCACTGCTAGCAGTCGCGGATGAAACCGCTTCACTGATCATTACTGGTAACGGTGACGTCGTTCAACCAGAGAACGACCTGATTGCGATCGGTTCGGGCGGTAACTTCGCTCAAGCAGCAGCGACTGCACTATTAGAAAATACTGATTTAGATGCGCGTGAAATCGCAGAAAAGTCGCTGAACATTGCTGGCGATATCTGTGTATTCACCAACCATCACCACACTATTGAAGAACTAGAAAGCACCGTTGAGCTGCCAAAGCCAGAGTAACGACCGCTTCCATCAATAACGTTCTATTCAACAGTGATTAAAGAATTAAGGAAAAACCATGTCTGAGATGACTCCTCGCGAAATTGTTCACGAACTCAATCGCCACATTATCGGCCAAGACAACGCTAAGCGTTCAGTGGCTATCGCTCTACGTAACCGCTGGCGTCGTATGCAGCTTGAAGAAAGCCTGCGTGTTGAAGTTTCGCCAAAAAACATCCTGATGATTGGCCCAACGGGTGTGGGTAAAACTGAAATTGCTCGCCGTCTAGCGAAACTCGCTAATGCGCCGTTCATCAAGGTAGAAGCAACTAAGTTCACCGAAGTGGGCTACGTTGGTAAAGAAGTTGAGACCATCATCCGTGATCTAACGGACGTTGCGATCAAGATGACGCATCAACAAGCGATGGAAAAAGTACAGTACCGCGCTGAAGAACAAGCTGAAGAACGCATTCTTGATGCCCTTCTACCACCAGCACGTGATGCTTGGGGTCAGAACGAGCAATCAACTGAAGACACCACCTCTTCAAACACTCGTCAGATTTTCCGCAAGAAACTGCGTGAAGGTAAGCTAGACGACAAAGAGATCGAAGTCGATGTAGCCGCACCGCAAATGGGCGTTGAAATCATGTCACCTCCAGGTATGGAAGAGATGACCAACCAGCTGCAAGGCATGTTCCAAAACCTAGCGGGCGACACCAAGAAAAAGCGTAAGATGAAAATCAAAGATGCATTCAAAGCACTGACTGAAGAAGAAGCTGCGAAGCTTGTGAACCAAGAAGAGCTAAAAGAGAGCGCGATCTTCAACGCTGAAAACAACGGCATCGTATTCATCGATGAGATCGACAAAATCTGTAAGCGTGGCGACAGCTCAGGCCCAGACGTATCTCGCGAAGGTGTTCAGCGCGACCTACTGCCTCTAATCGAAGGCAGCACAGTATCAACGAAGCACGGCATGGTTAAAACTGACCACATCTTATTTATCACATCAGGTGCATTCCAAGTGGCTAAGCCATCAGATCTGATCCCTGAACTGCAAGGTCGTCTGCCAATCCGCGTAGAACTTGAAGCACTATCAGCACATGACTTCAAACGTATTCTTACTGAACCAAAGGCGTCACTGACAGAACAGTACATTGCTCTGATGAAAACAGAAGATGTCGGCATTGAGTTCACTGAAGATGGCATCAACCAAATTGCTGACGCAGCATGGCGTGTGAACGAAACCACTGAAAACATCGGTGCGCGTCGTCTACACACAGTCATGGAGCGCCTAATGGATGAAATTTCATTTGACGCAACAGACCGAGCAGGCAGTAAATTGCTGATTGATGAAGCTTATGTAATATCTAAGCTTGGCGAGCTCGTAGAAGACGAAGACCTAAGTCGCTTCATCCTGTAGCACACAAAACTCCAACTTATTGCTCTATCTCAAAGAAATAGCAGCTAATAAGCGAATTCAAGGCCCACTTTCGAGTGGGCTTTTTATTACCCGAAAAATGGGCGTATACTCAAATCACAGTTTGAAACGAAGACTTACAAAGAAATAGACCTACGATGAAACAATCTCTACTGATTTGGCTTGATGCCGCACGACCAAAAACTCTGCCTCTCGCACTCGTCTCTATTCTTACAGGAAGTAGTTTAGCGTTCGCCGGCGGTCAGTTTTCTCTATCAATAGCTCTACTGGCTTTTTTAACTGCCACCTTATTACAAATCCTGTCGAACCTAGCCAATGACTATGGCGACGCAGTAAAAGGCACCGACAACGAAAACCGTCTAGGGCCAACACGCGCAATGCAATCCGGCGCGGTGACCGCGAAAACCATGAAGCAAGCCATCATCCTCAACATCGTGTTTACCATGCTCGCTGGGCTGATTCTTATTTTTCATGCCTTAACCTCGATTGAAAGCATCTTATCTTTCATCGCGTTAGGCGTATTAGCCATAATGGCTGCCATCGCTTACACCGTCGGCAATAAACCTTATGGTTATATTGGCCTTGGCGACTTATCGGTATTTATCTTCTTCGGTTTGTTAGGCGTTTCAGGCACATACTTCCTACACACTGGTCATGTTGAGCCAAGCCTATTTCTTCCGGCCTTAGGCTGTGGATTAATGGCGGTTGCGGTACTCAACATCAACAACATGCGTGATATAGAGAACGACAGTGAATGTGGTAAGCGCACCATGGCGGTTCGCCTAGGGCAACGCAAAGCCAAGCACTATCATTTTGCACTGCTTGGGCTCGCCCTTGCCTCTTTCGCTATCTACCTACTGATTCAAGAAAAACCGGTCTGGATCAGCCTGCCGTTTTTATTGAGCATTGTTATTGTTTACAAACATGGCAAGGCCGTTTGGGAAACCGAAAAACCAGCGCAGATTGCACCAATGATGCCAGTGATTGTGAAATGCTCACTGGTCACTAACCTATTGTTTGCAGGGGTTGTCGTAGCTCAAACTCTATTGAGTTAAATGAGACTAATCATTGCAAAGGGATCAAGCACCGATATACTCAAAGTAAGCTCATTGTTCAAAAGGTATACTAATGGAATACAACACTTCAGCACTGTGCGACATATATTTGGATCAAGTTGATGTCGTGGAGCCCATGTTCAGCAACTTCGGTGGACGTGCATCCTTCGCAGGACAGATCACAACATTAAAGTGTTTTGAAGACAATGCTTTGATTCGCTCCGTATTGGAGCAAGATGGTCTGGGACGTGTGTTGTTAATCGATGGCGGCGGCTCGCTACGCAAAGCGCTGATCGATGCTGAGATTGCCCTACTTGCTGAAGACAATGAGTGGGAAGGTATTGTGGTTTACGGCTGCGTTCGTGAAGTCGATGAGCTAGAAGACATGAACATTGGTATTCAGGCTTTGGCTTCAATCCCTGTTGGTGCGAGCCAAGAAGGTGTCGGCGAATTGGACGTACCGGTCAACTTTGGCAGCGTAACCTTCTTACCGGAAGATTACCTCTACGCTGACAACACCGGCATTATTCTTTCGGCAGAGCCGCTAGATGTCGAACTTGACCTGGATGTTGAAGAAGAAGAGGTCGAGTAACTCTCACTCAGCTTCAAATAATAAAACAAACCATAAGAACACGAAGCATAAGAACACAAACAAAAACGCCCGCTACTGAGTAGCGGGCGTTTTTTTAAATCTGAAGAGTCAATTACTCTACGTCATCCATTTTACCAAGAAGGTTACGGATGCGATCTTGCCACGCTGAATGCTCTTCCTGCATTTGCTGAGTTTTTTGCTCTAGCTCGTGACGGCTTTCTTTAAGCTCACCAGCTTCTGTTGCTAGTGCTTGTTTCTCTTCTTTAAGCTCTTCCACTTCCATTTGAAGAAGTGCAATTGTATCTACTGCTGTTTGAATTTTTGCTTCTAGCTGCTCTAGTACTTCAAAAGACATTCTGGCCTACCTTTAAGTTATCCGTTTGATGGTGAAGGTCTACTCCACTTATTTCCCCATTCTACTCAGCAGAGCAAGGATAAACACTCAATATATTCGATATTTTGCGCCATTCGATGAAAAAAACAGCGCTTTTTACCGAATATTGACGTGAATTATTACTACCGCGACAACAGACTGATTATTTTGATGAATATTACCTGTTTTCACCCGCAAATTGATCAAGAGCAATCCCAAAAAAACAAAAAGGCAAACGTTTCCTTTGGGATATGGTAAAATTCGCCGCGAAATTTCTATTCCCCTTTTGAAAATTTTGGAGTCCGCATGAAACGCGATTTAGCAATGTCATTCTCTCGTGTCACTGAAGGTGCAGCACTAGCTGGTTACAAGTGGCTTGGCCGCGGCGATAAAAACGCTGCAGATGGCGCTGCTGTAGAAGTAATGCGTAGCCTACTGAACAAAACCGAAATTAGCGGCGAGATCGTTATCGGCGAAGGTGAAATCGATGATGCACCTATGCTATACATCGGCGAAAACGTCGGTATTGGCGGTGATGCAGTAGATATCGCCGTTGACCCAATTGAAGGGACACGCATGACAGCAATGGGCCAATCAAATGCATTGGCTGTATTGGCTGCAGGCGAAAAAGGTAGCTTCCTAAAAGCACCTGACATGTACATGGAAAAATTGGTTGTTGGTCCTGGCGCAAAAGGCGTGATTGACCTAGAACTGCCACTGACAGAAAACCTAGAAAACATTGCGAAAGCACTAGGTAAAACACTCGATACACTGGTAGTAACAACATTGGCTAAGCCACGTCATGATCAAGTTATCGCCGATATGCAGGCAATGGGCATTCGTGTATTCGCAGTGCCAGACGGTGATGTAGCGGCTTCTATCCTAACGTGTATGCCAGATAGCGAAGTAGACGTAATGTATTGCATCGGCGGCGCACCTGAAGGTGTGGTATCAGCTGCTGTTATTCGTGCGCTTGACGGTGACATGCATGGCCGCCTTCTTCCTCGTCATGAAGTAAAAGGCGATACAGAAGAAAACCGTAAACACGGTGAAATTGAACTAGAGCGTTGTGCTGAAATGGGCGTAACGGCAGGCATCGTTCTGAAGATGGAAGACATGGCTCGCAGCGATAACGTTGTGTTCTCTGCAACAGGTATCACCAAAGGTGACTTGCTAGAGGGTATTACTCGTACAGGTAATATCGCAACCACAGAAACTCTGCTTATCCGTGGTCGCTGTCGTACGATTCGCCGCATCAAGTCTATCCACTACCTAGAGCGTAAAGACCCAGAAGTAATAGGCCATATCCTGTAGACCTAAACTAGGTTAAATAGAACATTCGAAGGCTGATACCAAGTATCAGCCTTTTGTTTTATTGGTCTTCGACAATCACATCATTGACTGTCGTTATAGTAAATCACCATCAATATAGTAAATGGTTTGCTTTATAAACACCTTGCCCCATAATAGTAAGGTTCATGAGGTAGGGATAGTATGAAAACAAGCGACAAAATCTTACAAACCATTAAGCGTCAAGGCGCGGTAACCGCGAAACAATTGTCAGAAGAATTTGGCA
This sequence comes from Vibrio sp. L5-1, assembly GCF_021728315.1. Taxonomy (NCBI): domain Bacteria; kingdom Pseudomonadati; phylum Pseudomonadota; class Gammaproteobacteria; order Vibrionales; family Vibrionaceae; genus Vibrio; species Vibrio sp. L5-1. The sequence goes on from NZ_JAKKCQ010000009.1 coordinate 75,835, forward strand.
TGACGACGATGGGTGCAAGACAGCACCTACAAAGTTTGGAAGATAACGGTATTCTTGCGTTTCATGACGTAAAAGTAAAAGTAGGACGCCCTACCCGCCACTGGTCTTTGACTCAACAAGGCCATAGCCAATTTTCAGATCGACACGGCGAACTCACCATTCAAGTGATTGATGCTGTCGAAAACCTATTTGGCAAAGAAGGCTTAGCCAAAGTTGCAGCTGAGCGTGAACAGCACACTCTTAAGCAATATCAAGCCGCTCTATCCGACTGTAATAATCTGATCAGTAAGCTTGAAAAACTCACTCAACTTCGCGAAGAAGAAGGCTACATGGCTGAACTTCAAGAACAAGGTGATAACTACATCTTGATCGAAAACCACTGTCCTATCTGTAAAGCAGCCACTCGCTGTCCGAGCCTCTGCCAATCTGAGCTCAATGTATTTACTGAGTTACTCAAAGATGAATGTCATGTGAGCCGCACTGAACACATCATTACTGGCGAGCGTCGTTGTACTTATACCCTAACGCCAAGTTACTGATCCTGTCTCAATATTGAGAAAACACCAATAGATTAAAATTTGTACAAATTTCTTTCTTAAGCTTAAAGCATATGAAACATGCTTAATGCTAAGGAAGGAATCATGGCACATCCACAGCCCAATCAAAAACTGCCCCCTTTTGATGAACTGGTCCAACTCGCGAAAAGCGATCCGAAAGCATTCGATCAATTCAAACACGAGATGTGCGAACAGATGATTTGCTCAGCCTCAGAGACCATGCAAAACAGGCTTCGCGCTCAACAAAGTCATATCGATTTAGTCGTCAGCCGCTGCAAGAATCCACATCACGCTAATGTTGTTCTGATGCAAGAGCTGCGCTGTCAGGTCTGTAAATTCCAAGATGCACTCAAAGGCCGCTGCGATTTTGAAGAATCTCTGCCTGAAAATGTCGTGCCTTTCAGGCCAAATACAGAGCCAAAAATGTACTAACCGTTAAAATGTACTAGCTGTTTAAATGTACTAACCGTTGAAATGGACTAGCGACAAAAACCTATTCAAAGAAAAACGCCTTAAAAAAAAGGGAGCACAATGCTCCCTTCTTATTTCTCAATCATTCAATCTTTACACTGGGTCGTCACCGTAATCATTACGGCCTTCAGTTCCCTTGAGCAATCCACATTCAATCAAAATCCATAAACCACATACTAATGCTGCAACCGTTGCTGCCATGTGAATTGGCGATACCGATTCTGTGGTCGTTGCTACCATTGGCGAAGCCAAACGTCCAAGCACGAGTGGCACATTCAACAATAGCCAGTAATTCGACTTATTACGGTCATGCCAACGCTTGGCGGTGACCGCAAGATCTGGGATAACCAGCAACAGTAGGAAGATTGGTAGCAGGATATAGGAATATGCAGGGAACAGAACAGAAATACCGGAAGCAAAACCAGTAATCGCTACATAGTAGAAAACATTCCAAATCCAGTAAGTCTTACGACCAATTCTCCCCTTGAAAGAGAGCAGTAAATCTTTCATCGACATCTTAAATACTCAAAAAATTAATACGCTACCAAAAAGTTAGCAGCAAATAGTCAGTTAATCACTTTTAGTTAGTTAGTTAGTTAGTTAGTTAGTTAGTTAGTTAGTTAGTTAGTTAGTTAGTTTTAGCTAGTTAATCACTTTCTGAAAGCAACTTTTATCCATATCTCGTATGTTGACCGTTAGGCTACGGATATGGCTTGCCTGTTCTTGTAGGGTTTGCATCAACAAACGCGACAATTCTCTTTTCTGTTCTTCGGTACGTCCTGAAAGTAACTCAAAGCTAATATGAACAAAATCCACATTGTCCTCTTCATCACCGACCAACCAGTTATGACAGCGCAGTGAACGAGACTTCACAGAAGGTACATCAAACAAACCACAGTTTAATGTAACTTGATGAAGGTCTTCCAGTAAACCTTGGATATTCACTCGCTCATCCACTGAATTTGAGTACTCTAGAACTAGATTCGGCATTATTACTTCCTATTGTTAACGCAATCGTTTGTCCCTTAATAGCAACTAACGATGAAAAATCCGAGAAGTTAGCTATTATTCTGTCTGCCGGATCACTGATATATGCTCAAAATCTACTCTGACCATTGAGTAAGATCCAAGAAAGTCATGACCACAGTCATGATCTGTTGATATTATTCTGTTATATTATTTCGTAATAAAGTTTACTTTTTTACATTCGATTTATTTAAATACTTTGGAGATATTCCTATGCGTCATCCTGTAGTTATGGGTAACTGGAAACTAAACGGCAGCAAAGAAATGGTTGTTGATCTACTAAACGGTCTTAACGCTGAACTTGAAGGCGTAACAGGCGTAGACGTAGCAGTTGCTCCACCAGCACTTTTCGTTGATCTTGCTGAGCGTACGCTTACTGAAGCGGGCAGCGCGATCATCCTAGGTGCTCAAAACTCTGACCTAAACAACAGCGGTGCATTCACTGGCGACATGTCTCCAGCAATGCTTAAAGAGTTCGGCGCATCTCACATCATCATCGGTCACTCTGAGCGTCGTGAATACCACGCTGAGTCTGACGAATTCGTTGCTAAGAAATTCGCATTCCTAAAAGAGAACGGCCTAACTCCAGTTCTTTGTATCGGTGAGTCTGATGCACAAAACGAAGCAGGCGAAACTGTTGCTGTATGTGCTCGTCAACTTGACGCTGTTATCAACACTCAAGGTGTTGAAGCTCTTGAAGGCGCTATCATCGCTTACGAACCAATCTGGGCTATCGGTACTGGTAAAGCAGCTACAGCTGAAGATGCACAACGCATCCACGCTCAAATCCGTGCACACATCGCAGAGAAATCTGAAGACGTTGCTAAGAAAGTTGTTATCCAATACGGCGGTTCTGTTAAGCCAGAAAACGCAGCAGCTTACTTCGCACAACCAGACATCGACGGTGCTCTAGTTGGCGGCGCAGCTCTAGACGCGAAAAGCTTCGCAGCTATCGCTAAAGCAGCAGCTGAAGCAAAAGCTTAATTTAAACGTCACCGTTTAAATTGAATGAAAGGTCAACTTAGGTTGGCCTTTTTTATTGCCTGTCATTTCTGAAGCCTCAAACGGCAGGCACAAAAAAACCGCTGAACAATCAGCGGTTTTTAATATTTTAAGCGAACGCTAAGCGTGTCTTAGAACAACTCTTCTGCAACGCGGAACAGCTCAGAACGGTCTGGGTTCTGCATGTTCTCGATACAGTCGATGATGTCGTGGTGAACAAGCGCTTCTTTCTCGATACCAACACAACGACCACCGTGGCCTTCTTGAAGAAGGTGAACAGCGTAGTTACCCATGCGAGAAGCCAGTACACGGTCAAATGCAGTCGGGCGACCACCACGTTGGATGTGACCAAGAACCGTTGCACGAGTTTCACGACCTGTTGAAGCTTCGATCTCTTTCGCTAGTTCATTCGCATCCATCATTAACTCAGTTAGAGCGATGATTGCGTGCTTCTTACCTTTCGCAATACCATCTTGGATATTGCTGATAAGCTGATCTTTATCTAGGCCAGTCTCAGGTGTGATGATGTACTCACAGCCACCCGCAATTGCTGACATAAGCGTAAGGTCACCACAGTGACGGCCCATGATTTCAACAATAGAAATACGTTGGTGAGAAGAAGACGTGTCACGTAGACGGTCGATTGAATCGATAACAGTGTTAAGCGCTGTTAGGTAGCCGATTGTGTAGTCTGTACCCGCGATATCGTTATCGATTGTGCCTGGAAGACCGATACATGGGTAACCCATCTCAGTCAGTTTCTTAGCACCCATGTAAGAACCGTCACCACCGATAACAACTAGTGCTTCGATACCGTGCTTCTTAAGGTTCTCGATGCCTTTCTCACGAACAGCAACGTCTTTGAACTCAGGGAAACGTGCAGAACCTAAGAAAGTACCACCACGGTTGATCACGTCAGATACGCTTGAACGGTCAAGCTTTTCGATACGGTCTTCAACAAGGCCTTGGTAGCCATCGTAAATACCGTAAACTTCAATGCCAACTGATAGCGCAGTACGAACTACACCACGAACTGCTGCGTTCATGCCTGGAGCGTCACCACCACTGGTCAAAACACCGATCTTCTTAATCATGCTCACCCTCGATTTTTGGGAATCTATTATTCAATTCTTATTCTTGCTGATTGTATATCAACAAGATTTTAAATCTATATTTGTGCGTTATGTTACATTTCCTCAACAGGAATAGCACTTAAATCGCGTAAAATTATGTAACATTTCTACTTCTGTAAGAGTATTACAGTTTTACTCAGTAACTTTGTTGATTCACATCAGAATCAACATTAATTGTTACTAAGGTGATTTTTGAATCACCGAAGAATTAGTAATTTTTACTCACTTTAGTTCAAAAGCCACCTACTTACCATTTGCCTACCCTTTTTTTAGCCCGCTTACCATGAGTGAAATTTCTGCTGCTTCTCGGGTCCAAATACGACCGAATACGGGTCTTGATGAATTAATACATCAGCATCAGGAAAAACGGAGATAAGCTTGTCTTCTACTTCGTCAGAAATGCGGTGCGCTTCAATAAGTGGGATATTATCTTCGAGTTCTAAATGCAATTGAATGAACCGAACAGGCCCTGAACGACGCGTTCTTAGTTGATGTACGCCAAGCACACCTTCCACACTCAGCGATGTCTCTTTTATCTGTTTTAATTCTTCATCTGGCAGCTTTCTATCCAGCAAAGATTGAATGGCTTCTGTTGCCATTTGGTAGGCACTGTAAAGAATGTAGATACCGATACCAATCGCGAATACCGAGTCCGCTTGACCAATGCCAAACCAGCTCAGTGCTAGCGCGAGCATGATCGCTGCATTCATATAAAGGTCGGATTGATAATGCAGTGAATCGGCGGCTATCGCTTGGCTGCCCGTTTTGCTGACAACATGTTTTTGGAATCGAACCAAACCAAAGGTCATTACGATCGCGAACAAGCTGACATAAATACCAATTTCAGGAGAGTTCAGCTCATGCGGTCGGAAGAAACGCTCAATACCATTAAGAATAAGGAAACAAGCGGAACCGGAAATAAACATTGCCTGCGCTAATGCAGCAAGAGATTCTGCCTTACCATGGCCAAAGGTATGTTCTTTATCGGCAGGCTGAAGAGAGTAGCGAACCACCACCAGATTGACGACAGAAGCGGCGATATCCAACAGCGAATCGACCACAGAAGCTAATAAACTGACTGAACCTGTCACCCACCACGCAGCAACCTTCACAACCAATAATATGGAGGCAATGATGGTGGCAGCCCAAGCGGCGAGCGTAACTAAACGTGCGTATTCTTGTTTCATAAATTGGCTATAAAGTGACTGATAGCACAAAGTATAACCCGCAAACAACCGATTGAATATGACAGCCATGATGTAATACATTCATTTTTAAAGATCAAAAAAGCGGCACTAGGCCGCTTCTTTCTAAACACTTTCAATCAATTCAGCTTTCTCAAGCCATGAATTACTTGTCTTTGTTCATGCGTTTTTCCATTTTGTCAGCACACTTCGCCATGCGCTCTTGTTGGATTTCTTTCAGCTGAGTCTTTTGCTCAGGTGTTAGTACGCTCATCATTTGGTGTTGCTTCTTAAGCATTGCTACGCGACGCTCTGTTTGCTTCTCAACCATTTGGCTTGCTAGGTCGTTTGCTGCAGCTTCATCAAAAGTATCCGCGAGAACTAGATCTTGAACTTTCTCGTGATGCGCTTTCATTTGCGCCATTTTATCGGCTTTGTTGCCTGAGTGTTTTGCTTTCATCTCAGCACGATTCGCTTCGCGCATCTCTTTCAATTCTGTTTTTTGAGCGTCCGTCAGGTCTAGTTGGCGCATCACTTTCTTATCGAAGCCACCACACTTACCGTGCATACCTTTGTGATCACCTTTATCACCACCGCCGTATGCAAACGCACTCGCTGTACCTAACATAAGTGGAAGTGCCGCAGCTACTAGTACAAGTTTCTTAGTCATTTTCATAATTGTTGCCTCGATTCGGTATAATAAGTCATGTATTGCGTCTGTTTCTCAGCGCTTAGATATAGATTAGTCTTTCCCTCGTAAAGTGACGTTTAGAAAGCGTAAAGAATCGTAAAGAGTGAAAGTTGACGAATAATTAGCAGTATTATTAACCTGTAAATAGTAGATAACCGATTAAGGCTTCCCAATGGCGAACATTCTTCTTATTGATGACGACACAGAACTAACCAGCTTACTGAAAGACATCCTGAGCTTTGAGGGCTTCACTGTTTCCGAAGCCAATGATGGCTATGCGGGGCTTGACGCTATCAATGATGAGATTGATCTGATTCTTTTGGATGTGATGATGCCGCGCCTTAACGGTATGGAAACGCTAAAGAAGCTGAGAGAAAACTGGGAAACACCAGTATTGATGCTGACTGCCAAAGGCGAAGAGATCGACCGTGTTATTGGCCTTGAACTTGGCGCAGATGATTATTTGCCAAAGCCGTTCAGTGACCGAGAACTGCTCGCTCGTATTCGTGCCATCTTACGCCGAACACAGACTAACACCGCGCCTAAATCAGCCAGCGACACCATTCAATATCAAGACATCGAAGTCTTCCCTGGTAAACAAGAAGCCTACTGCAATGGTCAGCTCATCGACCTCACCACAACCGAGTTCGCACTACTGAGTCACCTTATCCAAAATCCAGGGCAAGTGATCACCAAAGAAGCATTGAGCTTAGATGTGTTAGGAAAAAGGCTTGCGGCGTTTGACCGCGCAATTGATATGCACATCTCCAATCTGCGTAAAAAGATTCCTGAGCGCAGCGACGGAAAATCTCGCATCAAAACCTTACGAGGCCGTGGCTACTTATTGGTAGAGGAAGATTAATGCGTATCCCTAAAATCACCAGCTTATATGGACGTATCTTTGCTATCTTTTGGTTCACCATGTTACTGGTGCTTTTGTCGGTGCTATCACTTCCTCATTTAGATCCACGTGTAGCACGTGATGTGCCCGCGGATCATCTAAATAAATTGGAGCGTATCGCTAAAATCACAGAGAAACGCTACGCCAAAGAACCTAATCTAGGCAAAATTGTTTTCCAACTTGAGGCACCACGTAGCCGCAAGGATTCTCGAGCTCGCATCTATTTAACCGACCTTGAAGGTGCTGTCCTTACGTCGAAAAGACATTCGGACTATAAACTTAAGGCGATTCGCAACTTTGTTACCTCGATTGATAACCCTGAAGTACCAAAACAGAAACTATACGGACACTACATGGTGGCAGGGCCAGTACCTATCACACTCGCTGGTGAAGAATTACTGATGTATGCCGGAGTAAAATGGAACCAACCACCGCCATTTTTGCTACGACTATTTGATAGACCTTTACAGCTGTTGCTTGCGGTAATGCTAGCAAGTACCCCGCTATTGCTATGGCTAGCTTGGGCATTGAGTCAACCCGCACGTAGGCTTGAACGCGCAGCGCAGCGTGTAGCAAAAGGGCAATTTGAGGTCGATCCTCAACTTGAAAAAGGCACCTCAGAATTCAGACAAGCGGGTGAAAGCTTTAACCAAATGGTGGAAGCGGTAAACCAGATGATTTCGGGACAACAGCGCCTACTTTCTGATATCTCACACGAACTGCGCTCGCCATTGACTCGTCTACGTATGGCCAATGCACTGGCAATTCGTAAGCAAGGTGAGAGCCAAGAATTAGAACGTATTGATACCGAAGCGCAGCGTTTGGAACAAATGATCAGTGAGCTACTGACGCTATCTCGTATGCAGGTCGACAGCCACATAACTCGCGAGGTTCAACCTATCTCGAGCTTATGGGAAGAGATCTTAAAAGATGCAGAGTTTGAAGCTGAACAGATGGGTAAATTACTGACGTTTTCAGAGATCCCAGAACGTTCTATTTCAGGTAATCCTAAGCTGCTGATGAGTGCCTTAGACAATATTACGCGCAATGCTATCTACTACGGTAAAGACCAAGTCGATGTGCAATTCCATGTTGTCCAAGATCAGCTGACGATTTGCGTCAATGACAACGGTGATGGTGTACCGGAGGATGAACTGGATTCTATCTTCAGACCTTTCTACCGAGTTTCAACGGCACGCGATCGTAATTCAGGTGGCACTGGGCTTGGCCTCACCATTACAGAAAGTGCGATTCGCCAACACAGCGGAACCATCACTGCAAGCCGTAGCCAGCTCGGTGGATTACAACTCGAAATCACCCTACCAATCTTGCCGGTATAATACCCCCACAAAGATCACAGTTGATAATGATTGTTATTATCATTATGGTGAATCCTCTAATTAAGGAGGATTTACCATGTCACACACTTTCCCTACTTTACCCTACGCTTACGACGCCCTAGAACCTTACATTGATGCTAAGACGATGGAAGTGCATTACAGCAAGCACCATAGAACCTACTACGATAAGTTTGTTGCGGCTATTTCTGGCAGCGAGCTAGAGCAACAGTCTCTGACCGAGATCTTCGCTAACATTTCTCAGCACAGCCCAGCGGTTCGTAACAATGGTGGCGGTTACTACAACCACATCTTGTATTGGAACTGCATGTCGCAAGACGGTGGTGGTGAACCCACGGGCGAGCTTGGCGAGGCTATCAAAAGTACTTTCGGAGATTTCGAGACATTCCAAGATCAGTTCGCTCAAGCGGCAATCAATACCTTTGGTTCAGGCTTCGCTTGGCTAGTGGTTGAAGAAGGACAACTGAAGATCATCTCGACTTCGAACCAAGACAACCCGTGGATGGATACGGTTGCCAGTAATGGCGAGCCCATTCTTGCACTCGATGTTTGGGAACACGCCTACTACATCAGCTACCAAAACCGTCGTCCTGATTACATCAATGCATGGTGGAACGTAGTGAATTGGAATGCGGTATCTGAAAACTACGCGCAGGCACTAGCGAACCAGGCCTAAGCTGAGGGTGGCGAACTGTACTCACTCAGCTTGCCGCCGTATACTCTGGCTATCTTTGATTATTCTTGTGAACCAACATGTTTGATATCGCTCTATATGAACCAGAAATCGCGCCCAATACGGGTAACATCATCCGCCTATCAGCTAACTGCGGCGCAAACCTGCACCTTATCGAGCCGCTTGGTTTTGATTTCGAAGAGAAGAAAGTTCGTCGTGCGGGTTTAGATTATCACGACCTCGCACGAGTAAAGCGTCACAAGAATCTAGAAGCCTTCCTTGAGTATCTAGAGAATGAACGTGAGGGTGACTACCGTATCTTTGCTTGTACGACCAAGACCACTGGCCACCACGTTGATGCGAAATTCCAACAAGGTGATGTACTGATGTTTGGCCCTGAGTCTCGCGGTCTGCCTGCTGAATTCATCGAAAGTATGCCAATGGAGCAACGTATTCGTATTCCAATGATGCCAGAAGCACGCAGCTTGAACCTGTCTAACGCAGTGGCCATTATTGCGTTCGAAGCATGGCGACAAATGGGTTTTGAAGGCGCGGTATAATACCAATCTCAGTAAATTAATCTCAGTAAATAACCGCTCACTCGGCCTGTTATCTGTTCCTACTAGCAATCGTAAATAGCAGGTAACACGCAATAAAAAAGGCTCTTACCATTATCACTTTCTTGCGAAGGATAACGGTAAGAGCCTTTTCTGTTTGTCTCTCTATATAAAGAGACAAACCATTAATTTAAGCGGTTACGATCGTTGTCGTCGTCTTTCTTCTCAAACTCACCCTCAAAGGTGTTGCCGTCTTTTGATTGGTCAGATGGACCTGAATTGAATGGGTCTTGTCCAAATGGGCTCTGGCCAAAACCAGCTTGTCCACCCGCATGAAAACCACCAGACATATTGGTCACCACCATTTTTTCCATCATTTTCTTGGCAATCATCGCTCTTGGTGCTGGTAACAATACCAACATACCGAGTGCGTCCGTCATAAAGCCCGGAGTCAGCAGCAATACGCCTGCAACCGCAAGCATCACGCCTTCAAGAATCTGTTGTGCTGGCATTTCGCCTTGTTGCAACCGACCTTGAACAGACATAAGTGTCTGAATGCCTTGGCTACGAACCAGCGATGCACCCACAAATGCAGTGATCAAAACCAACGCGATAGTTGGCCACAATCCTAAGAAGCCACCAACTTGAATAAATAGCCCAATCTCAATGATGGGTACGAAGATAAAGAGTAATAATAAGATAGGAAACACACGCCCTCCTTTGTTACGTCCAGTTTACGCTGAAAGCCCTACCAATCTCAAATTTATCCTGTAAATAAGCGTGTTTATTGACCCGGAATAAGTTTGCTAAATATTGACGAAACAAAAACGAAAAAGGTGATCAACTTAATATTTTTATGCGCTAAGTACAGTATCATGTGCCACATAAGTCAGGACGGATTTATCAGCCCAATATTCTAGCGAACGGAGTATTTGCACACAGAATAGGCTAATAACTAACTATATAATCAGAATAATTCTCTAAGGATCCTGTTATGGCTACTCAATCAGAAGCTCAAGTTGAAGCTCCTCAAGCTACTCGTCTCGAAGAAGATCTATTAGGTCAACGTCATGTTCCGGCTGATGCTTACTACGGCATCCACACTCTACGCGCAGTTGAAAACTTCAACATCTCAAATGTAACGATCTCAGATGTACCTGAATTCGTTCGCGGTATGGTGATGACAAAGAAAGCAGCGGCTTTAGCAAACAAAGAGTTAGGTGTAATTCCAAGCGAAGTGGCTAAATACATCATCGAAGCTTGTGATCTCATTCTAGACACTGGCAAGTGCATGGATCAGTTCCCATCGGACGTTTTCCAAGGTGGTGCTGGTACTTCTGTAAACATGAATGCTAACGAAGTCGTGGCAAACGTGGCGCTTGAACTTATGGGCAAAGAAAAAGGCCAATACGAGTTCATCAACCCAAATGACCATGTAAACCGCAGCCAATCTACAAACTGTGCTTACCCAACTGGCTTCCGTATCTCTGTTTACAACAGCGTTCGTAAACTGATCGATGCTATCGAATACCTAAAAGGTGCATTTGAGCTTAAGAGCCAAGAATTCAACACAATTTTGAAGATGGGTCGTACTCAACTTCAAGATGCTGTGCCTATGACGGTTGGCCAAGAGTTCCACGCTTGGGCTGTAACCATCAATGAAGAAATCAAAAACCTAGAATACACTTCAAAGCTTCTGCTTGAAGTTAACCTAGGCGCAACAGCTATCGGTACTGGTCTGAACGCAGCACCGGGTTACCAAGGCCTAGCAGTTAAGCACCTAGCAGAAGTAACTGGCTTAGAGTGTGTAGCGGCTGAAGATTTAATCGAAGCAACGTCTGACTGTGGCGCATACGTAATGACGCACGGCGCACTTAAACGTCTAGCGGTTAAACTGTCTAAGATCTGTAACGACTTACGTCTTCTTTCTTCAGGTCCACGTACTGGCTTCAACGAGCTAAACCTACCGGAACTGCAAGCAGGTTCTTCAATCATGCCTGCTAAAGTAAACCCAGTTGTACCTGAAGTAGTAAACCAAGTTTGCTTTAAAGTTCTAGGTAACGACAACACGGTTTCTTTCGCAGCAGAAGGCGGTCAACTTCAACTGAACGTAATGGAACCCGTTATCGCACAGAGCATGTTTGAGTCTTTAGACATCCTGACAAACGCATGTGTGAACCTACGCGACAAATGTGTAGACGGCATTACTGTAAACAAAGAAGTATGTGAATCTCACGTATTTAACTCTATCGGTATCGTTACTTATCTAAACCCATACATTGGCCACCACGAGGGTGACATTGTAGGTAAGATTTGTGCTGAAACAGGTAAGAGTGTTCGTGATGTGGTTCTAGAGCGCGGTTTATTGAGCGAAGAAGAACTTGATGACATTTTCTCTGTTGAAAATCTGATGCATCCTCAGTATAAAGCTAAACGCTACGAATAACGGTAGCGAGAAAGGGCTCCAAACGGAGCCCTTTTTTAGGCTCCAATACGGTTAACCCTGCTGATCTTGTGGATTTCCGTTGGTTGCGTTTTTGCTTAATTAGACCTAAACCATAGAACTATTATGTGAACATTCCAGTGGCGAATGTTCACATAATAAAATCTAAAATGAGGTGTTACTTATGATTGCAGTAGAACTATTTGTCGTCCTGCTCTTTATCTTTTTGGGGGCCAGAATTGGCGGTATCGGTATTGGTTTTGCCGGTGGTGCTGGTGTTATTGCCCTTTCATTAATTCTTGGTGTTCCAACAAGCCAATCTTTTATCCCGGTCGATGTAATTTTGATCATCATGTCGGTTATCACCGCAATTGCAGCAATGCAGGTTGCTGGCGGTATGGACTGGTTGGTACAAATTGCAGAAAACTTCTTGCGTAAACACCCTGAACGCATCACCTTTTACGCACCGATTGTGACCTTTGTAATGACACTAATGGCGGGTACTGGTCACACAGCATTCTCTACGCTGCCTGTTATTGCAGAAGTAGCAAAAGGCCAAGGTGTTCGTCCTTCTCGTCCACTGTCTATCGCAGTTGTAGCCTCTCAAATTGCGATCACAGCTTCGCCTATTTCGGCAGCAGTTGTGGCTTTCGCAGCGATGCTTGCACCCTTTGGTGTCGATTACCTAACGCTATTGATGGTTTGTATTCCAACAACCTTCATCGCTTGTATGGTTGGTGCGGTTGTCGCGAACTACATGGGCAGTGAACTGAAAGACGATCCAATTTACCAAGAACGTCTAGAGAAAGGTCTAATCAAGCTAGCAACAGAAGAGAAACGCGAAATTCTACCAACAGCGAAGAAAGCGACTTACATCTTCCTTGCGGCGATTGGTTTTGTTGTTTGCTACGCAGCCGCTATCTCTAGCTCTGTTGGCCTAATTGAAAACCCAGCACTGGGCCGTAACGAAGCGATCATGTCTGTGATGCTGGCAGCAGCAGCGGCAATCGTGATGTTCACTAAGATTGATGCAGCGAAGATTTCTTCGGCTCCAACATTCCGTTCAGGTATGACAGCGTGTGTTTGTGTACTGGGTGTGGCTTGGTTAGGTTCAACGTTTGTGAATGCACACGTTGCTGAAATCAAAGACGTTGCTGGTGCTCTACTGGCTGACTACCCATGGATGCTGGCTCTTGTTCTGTTCTTCGCTTCTATGCTGCTTTACTCTCAAGGTGCAACAACGGTTGCACTGATGCCTGCAGCTCTAGCGATTGGCGTAGCACCACTAACAGCCGTAGCTTCTTTTGCTGCGGTAAGTGCACTGTTCGTACTTCCAACTTACCCTACGCTACTGGCAGCGGTTGAGATGGATGACACAGGTTCAACTCGTATTGGTAAGTACGTATTTAACCACCCATTCTTCATTCCTGGTGTGGCAACAATCAGTACAGCGGTAGCACTCGGCTTCGCATTCGGCGGTCTATTTATCTAACACTCGCTGAAAAACCAAACCTAAAAGGAAGCTTCGGCTTCCTTTTTTCTTTTCTGAACAATGTGTTTATTTGATACGTATCAAATAAACATTATAAACTTAAAAACCCGAACAAAAATAACGTTTGAATAAAATTCCAAGAATATTCACGCCATTCATTAACAATGCCTGCCAACGCAACCACCCCTTGTTTCTATCTAATTTACATCGAATATTAATCCAAGCTAACTAACCAAAAAACCTTGCTCTTTTTCTAACGTTTTTCAGCCTATTCATTGGTCACTATTTTTGTGAACAATACCAAAATTAAATGGCGACGTAAGGAATAAAATAACCGCAGTTAAATTAAATCTTAATTCATTTGGATATATAAATATAAAGATACTTATATTTAAAGTCGGCAACGTCATATAGATGAACGCTCTATAAGGGCAATAATTTTATATCGTTGAATGCTTTATAAATGTCACTGTATTTACAATCTATAAACATTAGTCGCTAATTCACGTCAATTCTATTTAGGATGATGTAAGGAGATAGCCATGACGACTCAGACGATACCAAGCGAGAAAAAAAAGGGCGGCTTCTTTGCCAACTTTAAATTCCCTTCTGCCTACACCATTCTATTTATTCTAATTGCATTCGTAGCCCTGCTTACCTGGGTTGTTCCAGCAGGCCAATACGACCGAGCAATGAATGAAGAGTTAGGTCGAGAAGTACCGGTAACCGGCACCTATCAAGCAGTAGAAGGTAACCCTCAAGGTGTGATTGACGTACTACTCGCGCCCATTGACGGTTTCTACGACCACAATAGCTATGAAGCTGCAGCCATCGACGTTTCACTGTTCATTCTAATCATTGGTGGCTTCTTAGGACTAGTAACCAAAACTGGTGCTATTGATGCCGGTATCGAACGTGTCACCGCCCGCCTAGAAGGGCGAGAAGAGTTGATGATACCGATACTGATGGCGCTGTTTGCTGCTGGCGGTACCGTCTACGGCATGGCGGAAGAATCACTGCCATTCTATACGCTGCTAGTACCAGTAATGATGGCCGCTCGCTTTGACCCTCTAGTGGCTGCTGCAACGGTATTGCTTGGCGCAGGGATTGGGGTGCTAGGGTCAACGATTAACCCATTCGCAACCGTGATCGCTGCCAACGCCTCTGGTATCCCATTCACCGACGGTATCGTGCTACGTGTTGGAATGCTGATTATTGGTTGGGGTATTTGTGTCGCTTACGTTATGCGTTACGCAAGAATGGTTCAAGCTGACCCAACAACATCGATTGTCTACGACAAATACGAAGAGAACAAAGCACACTTCCTTGGTAACGCGAGCGGCGAAAAACTTGAATTCACCGCGACTCGTAAACTGATTCTGACCATTTTCGGTGGCTCTTTCGCTGTGATGATTTACGGTGTATCGGTTGCTGGATGGTGGATGGCTGAGATCTCCGCGATGTTCTTAGCAGCAACAATCATCGTTGGTATTGTATCTCGCATGAGCGAAGAAGAGTTTACCACTAGCTTCATTGACGGTGCTCGAGACCTACTGGGCGTAGCACTTATCATAGGTATCGCACGTGGTATCGTGGTCGTGATGGACCGCGGTATGATCACCGACACCATTCTCTTCTCTGCAGAACAAATGGTGACGGGGCTTTCTTCAGTTATCTTTATTAACGTGATGTTCTTCTTAGAGATTCTATTATCATTCTTAGTACCATCAACGTCTGGATTAGCGGTACTGACTATGCCGATCATGGCACCGTTGGCCGATTTTGCAGGCGTCGGTCGTGACCTTGTTATCACCGCTTACCAATCCGCTTCCGGCTTGGTGAACCTAATCACCCCGACCTCTGCGGTAGTAATGGGTGGCTTGGCTATTGCCCGCGTCCCTTATGTTCGCTGGGTTAAATGGGTAATGCCATTAGTCGGTATCTTAATGGTGTTCTGCATCGTTGTACTAAGTATTGGTGCGCTTATCTAACTTAAAGCACTTCACTCCGTTCTCATCCAAAGCCGCTTCCATAGCGGCTTTTTTTATTGCTATCTAATCCAATTCCAACCCAATCACCAAAACAACCTGCCGAGCTGCACACGCTTCATTTAACGCCTCTCTATGACCTATATCAGTAGCAAAGCTTAAACAAGCAAAAACCACTTGCGACAAAGAGTAAGCCAACGTTTAAACATCAAAGTTAAAGCTAATAAATCGCCAACTATTCTTCGCTCTTATATTTATACAAATATTTAGTCATTTATTAGCGTTAATTATATTTAAAGTAATTTACGCAGTAATAACCAAAGAGGAAATAGTAGTGATTTTTATAGAAAACGGGCTTTAAAAACCCAATTATAAAGTGTGACCACAATAGCTTTATTCGCATTTAAATTGTTAAATAATAATTAATTCTACGTACAAAATTAAATATATAAATACTAACATTGCATACTTCCAATCTAAGCTCATTCTTATCAATAAAACCATTTTGCATATAATCCCTCACAAATTGGATTCTAGCTAGGCGAATGAAAAAAGCATGCATAATATTCCCAAGGAGTTAACTATTTAGAAAAGACTAGCAATAGTTGAAAGTGCATAAAGTTTGTTAAAACCCTTGATTTTAAAGGGCTGCGGGATAAAAAACGATTTGTGATAGATCTCTAAGAATACCTGACTAGCAGGCGTAATATTAATTCCAGACAAGAGATATGAATAAAATAATTCATTCTTCTCAACTGAAAATAAATAATTACTCTTAGCGATAAAAGTAATTCAAATATATAAGAGAGAGACGATCATGAGTAAGTTCTATGTAGGTTCTGAAATAGGTCAATTACGCCGCGTTCTAGTTCACCGTCCAAGACGCGCACTGACTCACCTAACACCCTCTAACTGTCACGATTTGCTGTTTGATGACGTACTGGCTGTTGAGCGTGCAGGTAAAGAGCATGACGCATTTACTCAAACGCTACGTGATCAAGGTGTTGAGGTTCTTCTTCTTACTGACTTGCTAGCCGACACACTAGCGGTGTCAGAAGCGAAAGATTGGCTACTAAGCTGCCAAGTATCTGATTACCGTTTGGGTAAAACATTCGCCAATGATGTGCGCTGCTACTTGGGCGACTTACCAAACCTAGAGCTAGCAAAAATTCTAACGGGCGGTTTGTCTTACGCTGAGATGCCAATGAAATCATCTTCAATGATGCAAGGCATGCACGCACCAACCGACTTCATTATCGAGCCTCTACCAAACCACCTATTTACTCGCGACACATCTTGCTGGGTATACGGCGGTGTATCTATCAACCCAATGGCGAAACCAGCTCGTCAACGTGAAACAAACCACGTTCGCGCTATTTACCGCTGGCACCCAACATTCGCAGGCCAAGACTTCATTAAATACTTCGGCGATGAAGAAAAAATCAATTACGACAACTCTACGATTGAAGGTGGTGACGTTCTTGTACTTGGTCGTGGCGCGGTTCTTATCGGTATGTCTGAGCGTACAACAGCACAAGGTGTTGAACACTTAGCATCTAGCCTATTCAAACACGGTCAAGCGAAACAAGTTATCGCAATGCAGCTACCAAAACACCGCTCTTGCATGCACTTAGACACCGTAATGACGCACATGAACGAAGATACGTTCTCTGTTTACCCTGAAGTCGTGAGTAAAGATGTGCAGTGTTGGAACCTAACTGGTGATGAGTCAGGCGCAGTGAAAGTGAAAGAAGAAGGCTACTTCGTAACGGCTATCGAAAAAGCACTTGGCGTAGACAAGCTAAACCTAATCACAACTGGTGGCGACAACTTCCATGCAGAACGTGAACAGTGGAACGATGCAAACAACGTGCTAACGGTTAAACCTGGCGTCGTTATTGGCTACGAAGGCAACACATACACCAACGAAAAATACGACAAAGCAGGCATCACGGTTCTTCCGATTCCAGGAGACGAACTTGGCCGCGGTCGCGGTGGCGCACGCTGCATGAGCTGCCCAATTGAGCGTGATGGTATCTAATCACTAAGACGAAAACGGCCAAGTTGAACGATCTTAAATAATCTCAGCTTGGCCAAAATGAGAGAACACAATTATGACTAAGCAAACTGTTGTTGTTGCACTCGGCGGTAACGCCCTACTTCGTCGCGGTGAGCCGTTAGAAGCCGACGTTCAACGCCGTAATATTGAAACAGCGGTTAAAACCATCTCTGAAATCGCGAAAGTGTACAACGTCGTGTTAGTGCATGGTAATGGCCCACAAGTTGGCTTACTTGCCTTGCAAGGTTTGGAATACAAAAAAGTAAACCCGTACCCGCTCGATGTTTTGGGCAGTGAAACTCAAGGCATGATCGGCTACATGTTGATGCAAGAGTTCAAGAACTACCTGCCTGACCGCAACATCTCATGCATGCTAACGCAAATGACCGTCGATCCGAACGACCCTGCATTTGCTGATCCAACGAAGCCAATTGGCCCGATCTACGAAGAAGCAGAAGCACGTGAATTGGCGGAAAAATACCACTGGATAGTAAAACCAGATGGCAAACATTTCCGTCGTGTAGTACCAAGCCCAAGACCGACAGGCATTGTTGAACACGAAGCGATCACACAGCTTATTGAGGCGGGTCACCTAGTCATTTGTACTGGTGGCGGTGGTATCCCAGTGAAAAAAGAGAATGGCAAATTAGTCGGGGTTGAAGCTGTTATCGATAAAGACATGTCGGCCGCTTTCTTAGCTAAACAATTGGATGCAGATGCGCTGCTTATTTTGACCGACGCTGACGCTGTATACCTTGATTGGGGCAAACCAACTCAACACGCACTACGCAGTACCACACCAGGTGAATTGGAGAAGTTTGAATTTGATGAAGGCTCAATGGGGCCAAAAATTGAAGCATCATGCGAATTCATTCAACAAGGCGGCAAAGTGGTTGGTATCGGCGCACTCGAAGATGGCTTGCAAATACTGCAAGGCCAAGCGGGCACCAATATCACCAAAGATTAACGCACTAGCGAGCTTTATCATCTTGAAAAACTTAAAGCTTGAGAACCTTAAAGCTTAAGAAGCTGAAACCTTGAGAGCTTTTAAAACTTGCGAAAACAGAATTAAACGAAACAAACAGAACCGAACAAATTTAACTAAAAAATTGAATCGCGCTTTCTTGAATTTTCTTTCCCTGTAACAAGAAAGCGCCTAAATCTAAGAAGGAATACATCATGGCTTTTAACCTACGCAATCGTAACTTCCTAAAACTACTAGATTTCACTCCACGCGAAATTCAACACTTGTTAGATCTTTCTATGGAGCTAAAAAAAGCGAAGTACAACGGTTACGAACAGCCAACACTGACTGGCAAAAACATTGCGCTTATCTTTGAGAAAACGTCTACTCGTACTCGTTGTGCATTTGAAGTTGCCGCGTTCGACCAAGGTGCTCGAGTGTCTTACTTAGGCCCATCTGGTTCTCAAATTGGCCACAAAGAATCAATGAAAGATACCGCTCGCGTTCTTGGCCGTATGTACGATGGCATTGAATACCGCGGCTTCGGTCAAGAAATCGTTGAAGAGCTAGGCGCTTACGCTGGCGTACCGGTATGGAATGGTCTGACTGACGAATTCCACCCAACACAGATCCTTGCTGACTTCCTAACTATGACGGAATACGGTCGTGGTAAACAACTGCATGAAATCAGCTTTGCTTACCTAGGTGATGCTCGCAACAACATGGGTAACTCTCTGATGGTTGGCGCTGCGAAAATGGGCATGGACATTCGCCTTGTTGCTCCAAAACAATTCTGGCCACAAGAAGAGCTATTGGCTCAATGTCGTGAAATCGCAGAACACACTGGCGGCAAAATTACGCTAACAGAAGATGTTCAAGAAGGCGTGCAAGGTTGTGACTTCCTATACACTGACGTTTGGGTATCCATGGGCGAAGCGAAAGAAGCATGGGCTGAGCGCATTAACCTAATGATGCCTTACCAAGTCAACATGGACATGATCAAAGCGACAGGCAACCCACATGTGAAATTCATGCACTGCCTACCGGCTTTCCACGGCGAAGATACCACAGTAGGCAAACAGCTTGCTGCTGAATATCCGCAGCTTAAAGATGGCGTAGAAGTGACAGATGAAGTGGTCGAGTCTGAATACTCTATCGTGTTCGATGAAGCAGAAAACCGCATGCATACCATCAAAGCAGTCATGGTTGCGACATTAGGCAGCTAAGAAGTTAAGAAGTTAAGAAGTTAAGCACTCACTTGTTCGCAAGACGTTAATAAGTTAGGTGCAATGACAGGGAAGTGCGGGTGGCGTTCTTGGGATTTTGACCTTGGATAAAGCTCGCATTTTTTTTCATGTAGTTGAATAGATTATTACCTAAAAAAGCCTGAGATTCTCAGTTCCAACAAAGGCTTAAACGGAAGCTTAAAACGGACGTTATTTCGCATAAAAATCCATTAAATGAATAGTTTACAGAAAGTATTGCATGGACTTTTTATCTGAGTATAATCCTCCGCAATTTGTCTTAAGAGAGCAAAAAATGAACCGCAATTTTGTCGCACATGATTGTCAACCAATACGCCTTAGAATGGCGTTGGTGTCATTTTTATTTTGCTCTATTGATCGTTTCGAAGCCTCCTATTTTTAGGGGGCTTTTTTTTGTCCGCAATTTGACTGTATGCATAGAAAAAGGAAGACCCGTTATGGCGCATTCGTTATTTAACAAGCACATCATCTCCATTCCAGAGCTCTCTCGTGATGAACTGGAGCTTATCGTCGATACTGCCGCAAGACTCAAAGCAGAGCCAAATCCAGAGCTGCTGAAAAATAAGGTTGTCGCGAGTTGCTTCTTTGAACCTTCAACTCGAACTCGCCTTTCATTTGAAACCGCAGTTCAACGCCTTGGCGGCACCGTCATCGGCTTTGATAATGGCGGAAACACATCACTGGCTAAGAAAGGCGAAACACTTGCCGATTCGGTGCAGGTCATTTCTTCTTACGTTGATGCCTTTGTGATGCGTCACCCGCAAGAAGGCGCAGCACGTTTAGCCTCTGAATTTTCTAACGGTGTGCCAATTGTGAATGGTGGCGACGGTGCGAACCAACACCCAACGCAGACCTTGTTGGATCTGTTCTCGATTTACGAAACGCAAGGCACGCTCGATAACCTCAATGTGGCATTCGTTGGCGACCTAAAATATGGCCGTACCGTGCACTCATTGACGCAAGCATTATCAAAATTCAATAACGTGCGTTTCTTCTTTATCGCGCCAGAAGTGTTAGCGATGCCAGATTATATCTGTGAAGAATTAGAAGAGATGGGTATCCAATACAGCACCCACAGCAGCATTGAAGAAGTGGTGCCTGAACTGGATGTTCTGTACATGACTCGCGTACAGAAAGAGCGCTTTGATGCGTCAGAATACGCGCACATGAAATCGGCTTACATTCTGACGGCCGATACGCTGAAAGACGCTCGCCAAAACATGAAGGTACTTCACCCACTGCCACGCGTCGACGAAATCACAACTGACGTCGATAAAACGCCACACGCTTACTACTTCGAACAAGCCGAAAACGGTGTGTATGCACGTGAAGCTTTATTAGCCCTAGTTCTAAACGACACTTTATAAGCAGGAGATACAGTCATGGTTAAACAAACTCAGCTACAAGTAGAAGCGATCCGTAACGGCAGCGTCATTGACCACATCCCTGCTCATCTTGGGATTAAAATTCTCAAACTGTTCAAGCTGCATAAAACAGAGCAACGCATCACGATGGGGTTAAACCTGCCATCATCCGCGCTCGGCAATAAAGACCTAATCAAGATTGAGAACATCTTTCTGACCAAGGAACAAGCTAACCAATTGGCTCTGTACGCTCCACAAGCGACAGTGAATCAGATTGAAGAGTACAAAGTGGTCAACAAGCTCACACTTGTGCTGCCAGAACAAATCAACAGTGTGTTCGCCTGCCCAAATAGCAACTGTATTTCACACGGTGAACCTGTCGAAAGTAGCTTTAAAGTGCAGCTAAAACACGAAAACGTACAGCTAAAATGTCACTACTGTGAAAAAGTATTCTCTCGCGAGATCATGAGTGAAATTCGCTAACCCTTAGCGCTATTACCTCCGCAACAAAAACCCTTTATAACTTATGGATATTTATTCCCAACGCGGAATAAATATCCATTCAACCAAAGAATAAAACTCCACAATAAAAGCAATTAACCAGAATTTTGTTTGGTGATCGCCTTCAAAAAGATAACTATCCTTTAGTGGTAGACTCAATGCATAGATGATCATACATCTCGCATACCCTCCCTCTTATTTCGGGGTTCATCGGTAAGCCCTAATTAACAATCGTACTCTACGGCTTTGGGAGTGCGTTCTGCGCTATGGACAAGCGATATCAACACGTTGACCTTAAGGAGTTGTTCATGAACCAAATCACTGAGCACGGTTGCTTGTATTCAGCTGAAGATAAAACACTGACTGCCGCGTGCAAACGCTTACTACAACAGCAAAGCTTCTCGACCCAGAACCAACTGCGCGAGAAACTCGTCGACATTGGCTATACAGGTATCAGTCAATCGACCGTCTCTCGCATTTTGTCACAGCTTGGCGTTGTCAAAATTCAGAATGCCTGTGGTAAAAAAGTTTACTGCATCACGGTTGAAAGCGCGCCTGTGCGTGTCGATGCCTCAATCTCATCACAAATCGAATTAATTACTCACAACCAAGCGATGGTGATCGTAAAAACAAACCCTGGTTGCGCACAGTTGGTCGCAAGATTAGTCGATATCGACCCACATACCGAGATTATCGGTACGGTTGGCGGCAATGACACAGTGTTAATTATTCCGAAAGACACCACGAATATAGATGCTTGCGAACAAGTAGTAAGAGCACGCTTAGGAGTGGCTTAAATGTCTTATTGGCAAGGGCTGTTCACTGCAGTTGCGCAGCTAACCCTCTCTCGACTGCCTAAGAAAGTGGCTCACCCGCCCTAGCGGATATTTGCTGGTCGATGAAACTAATCACAAACTATTACGGTCTGATTGAGTTAAGATACCTTCAACTCCATTTTGATGACTAAATAGTATGCGACGACTTGCCACATTACTTTTTGTTTGTGTTTCCCTGTTCACCCAGCCTGCGTGGGCGCTTTTTGGAAACGACAACGCCGAGCCAAGCTTCGGAGGCAATAACAACGGTTTTGTCCCTGTAGACCAAGCTTTTCCTTTCAATTACTACCAGCAAGACGGCAAGGTCCTTCTCGACTGGCAAGTAAAAGAGGGCTACTACCTCTATCAACATAGCCTCTCGTTCACAGGCCAAAACCTCGCTATCGGCAACGTTGAAATGGAAGATGGCCAACCACACCAAGATGAATTCTTCGGTGAGGTAAGCATTTATACTCAGCCGTTATTCGTGCAAGTTCCTCTACAGAGTTACCAAGACGGCTCACAGCTGGTCGTTAAGTATCAAGGCTGTGCAGATGCTGGTTTCTGCTACCCACCAGAAACTCGAGTAATCGATATTGAACCGTTTACTGCGACGAGTTCTGGCGATATGAAAAGCAGTGATGTGCAAAACAGTGGTGCCCCACAAGATTCTTCTGATGCAGCCGGTGAAGCGGACAATTCAGTACAACCCTCTTCTCCTGCAGCTGACACAGCAAGTAATACCACTCAACAAACCAATGCTCCCGCTTCAAAAGAAGCAGGCTTAGCCGATAAGCTCGGTGACAGTTGGTGGACGCCATTATTATTCTTAGCACTCGGTGTTGGCTTAGCCTTTACGCCGTGTGTTCTGCCTATGTACCCAATCCTAACGGGTATCGTATTAGGTGGCGGCAAGCTCAGCCAAGGTCGTGCGCTGATGCTGTCCTTCATCTACGTACAAGGTATGGCGTTAACCTACACCTTATTGGGTTTAGTGGTTGCCTCGGCGGGTATGCAGTTCCAAGCTGCGATGCAACATCCTTACGTACTAATCGCACTGAGTGTTCTGTTCGTGACGTTGGCGATGTCGATGTTCGGCGTTTATAACCTACAACTACCAAGCAGCATTCAAACTTGGCTCAACAACCAAAGCAACAAGCAACAAGGTGGCAATACCTTGGGCGTGTTTGCGATGGGTGCTATCTCGGGCTTGGTGTGCTCACCTTGTACTACTGCTCCACTGTCAGGTGCGCTGCTGTATGTGGCTCAAAGTGGTGACCTATTAACGGGGGCAATTGCTCTGTATGCGTTAGCGATGGGTATGGGTATTCCGCTGATCTTAGTTGCGGTATTTGGCAACAAACTACTGCCGAAAGCGGGCAGCTGGATGGACAAAGTGAAGATCGTATTCGGCTTTATCTTGCTGGCAGCGCCTATCTTCCTGCTAGAGCGAATTATTCCTGAATTGTGGGCAACGGTGCTTTGGTCTGGATTAGGCTTCATCGCCTTTGGTTGGCTTTACCACAGCAAGAATGCACTACCATTTGGCGGCTGGAAGCAAAGCGCAGTGGGTATCATCGCGATGTTAGGCCTGTTCGCTTCAGCGCAACCTGCATTGAATTACTGGTTCGCAGAAAAGAGCGTTGTGGTTGAACAGCAAATCCAATTTGCACGCGTCAACACGGTTGAAGAGTTAGAAATCCAGCTCATCGAAGCCAAGAAACTCGGTAAGCCAGTGATGCTCGATTTCTACGCCGATTGGTGTGTGGCATGTAAAGAGTTTGAGAAGTACACCTTCCACCAAGCTGATGTTGAGAACAAGCTTTCTGATTTCGTCCTGCTTCAGGCTGATGTAACGAGAAACATGCCTCAAGACATTGAACTGCTTAAACAATTACAGGTACTTGGCTTACCAACCATAGAGTTCTGGGATGGCGAGGGTAACCATGTTCCAAATGCTCGTGTCACTGGTTTTATGCCTGCAGATGTATTCTTAAAACACATGCAAGACCACCAGCTATAACGGTAATATTCACCGGAATATCCGCCTAAACGAAAGCCGCACCGCCCCTCAGTAACGAGATTGCAGTGCGGCTTTTTTGCTATTCAGAGTAACGCTTTCTTATTCCGGGGATAAAAGTCGATATGGTTCAGACTTTTCATGCATAGATATTGTCCACATACTCAATCAGGATGATAATAAATATTAACTAAATTGTTAAAAGTATGAACGTCATGGACTCGACCTATACCATCATCATTGCTGATGACCACCCTCTCTTTCGCAACGCCCTGTTTCAGTCAGTTCATATGGCGATCAGCGGTGCGAACCTGCTTGAGGCTGATTCTCTCGATGCCTTACTGACTCTGCTAAAAAAAGAAGATGAACCTGACCTGTTGCTTCTCGACCTTAAGATGCCGGGGGCTAATGGGATGTCTGGCTTAATTCAACTGCGTGCTGAATATCCAGATTTACCGATTGTAGTGATCTCTGCCAGTGAGGATGCCAGCGTCGTAACTCAAGTAAAGAGCCACGGTGCCTTTGGCTTTATTCCTAAGTCGAGTGATATGCGTGAATTGGTCAGCGCACTCAATCAAGTGCTGAATGGCGACCCGTTCTTCCCTGAAGGGCTGATCACCAACAATGCAGCCTGTAGCGACCTTGCGGAAAAGCTTTCCACATTGACGCCTCAACAATACAAGGTGTTAGGAATGCTATCGGACGGCCTGCTGAACAAGCAAATCGCGTATGAATTGAATGTTTCGGAAGCGACCATCAAGGCACATATGACAGCCATCTTCCGTAAACTGGATGTGAAAAACCGAACTCAAGCAGTTATCTTGCTACAAGAAATCCACAATTAAGCTTCGTTTACATCCTCTTCTAAAGTCGTCTTAGGCAAACATAAACCCAGCTTGACGACTTTATGATCATCTATATCTGCCACCACCCAAGTGATGTCATGCCACTCAAAGCTATCGCCTAATACCGGGTGTGCCCCAAGCTCTTGATCAACCAATTGTTTTAGCGTCATTTCTCGCTCTTCTTCCGAGCCAAGTTCAATACCATAACAATCGCTTACCGCAGCGACTGATAACCCAACATCTAAGAAGAAGTCACCAAAGAATCGAGCGGCTTCTTCTGCCAAAGGTGCCTCACTGAACAGCTCACTTAGACTATTTAGATCTTTATCTTGACCAAGTACACAGAGAATATCGTTCGCCTCTAATATGGTACTGCCCGATGGGTGAAGCAAGGCATCTTGTCGAAACAGTGCGGTGATGCGCGTCCCTTCAGGCATCGATAAACGCTTGAGCGGTTCACCGACACACCACTTTTCCTCTTTCAGCTTGTAGACAAACATCTCCCACTCACTGGTCGGGTAAATCTCAATGCCGGTACGAGAAATCGGTGTCGGCGTTGGTGGTAAGGTCACTTTAGCGAGTCTCGCGACTTTCATTAAACTGCCGCCCTGAACAATCAGCGAAACCATAACCACGAAGAAGGCGATATTGAAATACAGCTGAGCATTTGGCAGGCCAGCCATCATCGGGAAAACCGCCAAAATGATCGGAACTGCACCACGTAAACCGACCCAAGAGACAAACCAGCGCTCCTTGGTGGTAAAGCTTCTGAACGGCAGCAAACCCAACCAAACCGACACTGGACGAGCAAACAAAATCATACCGAAAGCCAGTGCTAACGCAGGAAGTGCAATGTCCATTAAGGTCGATGGCGTAACCAATAGCCCCAGCACCAAGAACATCACGATCTGGCTTAGCCACGTCATGCCATCAAGAACATTAAGAATAGAGTGTCGAGAGCGAGTTGGACGATTACCAATGAATAGACCGACTAGGTAAATCGATAAGATGCCACTACCACCAAGCATGTTAGAGAACGCAAACAGAGCCACGCCCCCACTGAGTACCAGAATGGAATAAAGGCCATCAGCCAGCTGTACTCGATTGATTAAGCTCCATAGAACCCAGCCGCCGCCGATACCAACAAGAGTACCGATACCAAACTGCATCGCAAAACTTTGCAGTAGGAAGTTCATTCCCATCTCAGCGTCAGGGTTACCTAACAGCGCAATTAAGGTCACCGTCAGGAAGACTGCCATTGGGTCGTTAGTGCCTGATTCGATCTCTAGAGTTGAACCCACACGCTCATTGAGACTCTGCCCTTTCAGCAAAGAGAATACCGCTGCTGCATCGGTTGAACCAACAATCGCCCCGACCAAGATGCCCTGCATTAATGACAAGTCAAACAGCCAAGCCGCCATTAATCCGGTTAAGGTTGCTGTACATGCGACACCTATCGTCGCCAGCGAGAGCGAAGGCCAGAAAGCGACCTTGAAGCTCGCCACCTTGGTTCGCATACCGCCATCCAACAGAATCACGGCAAGCGCAAGGTTACTCACCAAGTAGGTCAGTGAGTAATCATCGAAATGAATATTACCGGGTCCATCTTCACCCGCTAACATACCAACGAACAAAAAGATCAAAAGAATAGGAACGCCCAATCGAGAGGACACTTGTGAGAAAAGCACGCTGATGGCGATGAGTACGGCACCAGTCAAGAATAAGTGGTTAATGGTTATTGCGTCCAATTCGTTCCCCCAAAGAATAAAATCCGAGCTTTAAGCCTGTTGATCTTCTGCCGTTTAGCAAGGCACGGTCGGTGAAAGTGCCTTAGTTACTATAACAAACTTATGTTTCGCTTCGTGTCATAAGCAGAGCTAAATACCGTTTCTCGGTCATTTAGTTGTTAAATTTTATGACTCGCAGTCTAATTAATCCCTTTTTGTTAGACCTTTGGCTAGTTTAACAATACTGTAACATCACATTTTTCTATGGTTATGTCTCCTAGCTCCCATATTTCAGTACATTAGCGCTAATACCATCCCGACTAAAGTTGCACAGATCCCTTGACTTATCCTTGCTACATTCTAAATCGTAACATTACGTTAACACGCTATTTTACAAAACGGTTTCACAAAAACGGTTTCTACGAAAACGGAATAAAGGAGAAGGCAATGGCGTTCGAATCTACGGAACATGCTCAAGCCTACTGGAAGGAAAACTTGGGAATAATGGGAACACTACTCGCAATATGGTTTGTGGTGTCTTACGGCGCTGGCATCTTATTTGTGGATGTCCTCAATACCATTCAATTTGGCGGATTTAAGCTAGGTTTTTGGTTCGCTCAACAAGGTTCAATTTATACCTTCGTGGCGTTGATATTTATTTACGTTGTTCGCATGAATAAGCTGGACAAAAAATACAACGTACAGGAAGACTAGAGGCTAGAACATGGATATTCAAACTTGGACGTTTATTCTCGTCGGTATTACTTTCGCAGTATATATCGGCATCGCAATCTGGGCTCGCGCTGGAACAACTAGTGAATTCTACGTTGCTGGCGGCGGCGTACACCCAGTAGCAAACGGCATGGCAACAGCCGCTGACTGGATGTCGGCAGCATCGTTCATCTCAATGGCAGGTATCATCTCATTCGTTGGTTACGACGGTGCGGTTTACCTAATGGGTTGGACAGGTGGTTACGTACTACTTGCGCTATGTTTAGCACCTTACCTACGTAAGTTCGGTCAGTTTACGGTTCCTGATTTCATCGGTGAACGTTACTACTCGAAAACAGCACGTATGGTAGCGGTATTCTGTGCAATCTTCGTATCATTTACGTACGTTGCAGGCCAGATGCGTGGTGTTGGCGTTGTATTCTCTCGTTTCCTAGAAGTTGATATTAACCTAGGCATCATCATTGGTATGGGTATTGTGTTCTTCTACGCAGTACTGGGTGGCATGAAAGGCATCACTTATACGCAGGTAGCTCAATTCTGTGTCCTCATTTTCGCCTTTCTTGTTCCAGCAATCTTTACCTCAATCATGATGACGGGTAACCCACTTCCACAAGTTGGTATGGGTTCAACGCTATCTGGCACGGATGTTTATCTTCTTGATAAACTGGATGGCCTAACCGAAGAGCTCGGATTTACCGCCTATACCGAAGGTAACAAGAGCATGGTGGATGTATTCTTCATCTGTGCAGCTCTAATGGTCGGTACTGCGGGTCTTCCACATGTAATCATTCGTTTCTTCACAGTACCAAAAGTACGTGATGCTCGTATCTCAGCGGGTTGGGCACTACTGTTCATCTCATTGCTATACACAACAGCACCCGGCGTTGCAGCGTTCGCTCGTGTAAACATGATTGAAACGATTAACGGTCCTGACATGCAAGGTGTCGCAGCAGCAGACGCACCAAGCTGGTATAAAAACTGGGAAAGCACGGGCCTAGTAGGTTGGGAAGATAAGAACGGCGATGGCAAAATGTTCTACTCGGGCGATGAACGCAACGAGATGAAGATTAACCGTGACATCATCGTACTGGCTTCTCCAGAGCTAGCAAAACTACCTAACTGGGTTGTAGCACTACTCGCAGCCGGTGGCCTAGCAGCCGCACTATCAACAGCCGCAGGTCTACTATTGGTAATCTCAACGTCGATTTCACATGACTTGTTGAAGAAAGGCTTTAGACCAAACATGACCGACAAGCAGGAGCTGTTAGCCGCTCGTTTGGCAGCCATGGTCGCGATTGTCGGTGCTGGTTACTTAGGTATTAATCCACCAGGTTTCGTAGCTCAGGTAGTAGCGTTTGCCTTCGGCTTAGCCGCAGCATCCTTCTTCCCTGCCATCATCCTAGGTATCTTCTACAAGAAGATGAACAAGGAAGGCGCTATTGCAGGTATGTTGTCAGGTATTGCCTTCACAGCAAGCTACATCATCTACTTCAAGTTCATTAACCCAGCAGCAAGCACACCGGAAAATTGGTGGTTTGGTATCAGCCCAGAAGGCATCGGTACGCTAGGTATGTGTCTAAACTTTGTAGTATCAATTGCAGTGAACAAAGTGACCGCTGAAGTTCCTGAAGATGTACAAGAGATGGTTGAGTCTATCCGTTATCCTAAAGGTGCTGGTGAAGCTCACGACCACTAAGAAACTCGCGACTTAGTGACTAGGATAAGAAGTACTTAGAAAATGAATCAGTACTTACATTGTAGGGATTAGGTACTGACTCAAGAAAGCCGATACTTTATGTATCGGCTTTTCTTTTTTCCTGCCATTTTATAAAAAGACTAAAGAAAGGGTTGTTTTTAAATTCTCATTTGATAATAATTATCATTAACATCCATTAAAGAGATGCAAATGATGATGAAAGAGCAGCAGGTTCTCTATTCGAGATTTTACAAAGCACAGGATCGCTTTACTTCATTAGAGCAAGTTCAAGGTAACGAACCGTTTGTGATTCGAGACTATATCGAATGCGCACTCACGCTTTCGGCTTACTATGAAAAGCATGCCGCTCAAGAAAATATCCTGTTGTGTGAACTGTACCTACGCCAAGTTTTCTTTCATTTAATTGAAGCGATTGAGTCTCCTAACCACAGTTTCACCTTTCGCCATATCTGCCTAGACTCTATTCACTCTCCACTATTTTATTTAAAACGCCACTACCGCCAGCAACCGCACGGCCAAGCGCGTTTTTTGAATATCAGCCAGACACTACAACAAGTCCAAGCCCCACTTGGCTAACAAGGATAGAACATGACCCAAGAATTTCGGATTGAGAAAGACAGCATGGGCGAAGTTAAAGTTCCTGCCGATGCGCTATACCAGGCACAAACTCAACGTGCCGCGGATAACTTTGCGTTTAGTTCGCACAAGATGCCAACCAGCTTTATTCAAGCACTGGCGTTAATTAAGCAAGCCGCCGCCGATACCAACGCTCAATTAGGCTTATTAGAAGGTGATATTGCCAACGCAATTGCCGAAGCAAGCCAAGAGATCATTGAGGGTAAACACCTCGAGCAATTCCCTATTGATGTTTACCAAACGGGCTCAGGTACTAGCTCCAACATGAATGCCAACGAAGTCATTGCCACGCTCTCTTCAAGAAGCTTACAAGGCGACGTGAACCCCAATGATCACGTCAACATGGGTCAAAGCAGTAACGATGTCGTGCCAACGGCGATCCAAGTGAGCGTTGCTTTGATGACAGAAAACAAATTGTTGCCTGCATTAACTCACCTTTCTGCAGCACTTACCGTTAAACAGCAAGAGCTTGCTGAGGTAGTAAAAACAGGTCGTACTCACCTAATGGATGCGATGCCGATTACCTTTGCTCAAGAGCTTGGTGGTTGGAAGTTCCAGATTGAACACGCCAAGCAAGCCATTGAAAGCAGTTTGCCAGCAATCAAGGCGCTTGCTCAAGGTGGCACAGCGGTAGGTACGGGCATCAATGCCGACCCACGCTTTGCCGATAAGTTTGCGAGTAACCTGTCTCAATCGACAAAGATCAGTTTTACCTCGAGTGAAAACTTCTTTTTTAACCTCAGCAGTCAAGACGCGATCGTTGCGTTTTCTGGTCAGCTTAAAACTGCAGCAGTTGCGATCCTCAAGATCTCAAACGATCTTCGCTGGATGAACTCAGGCCCGCTGGCTGGCTTAGGGGAAATTGAGTTACAAGCGCTGCAACCGGGCTCGTCTATCATGCCAGGAAAGGTCAACCCTGTGATTCCAGAGGCTGCAGCCATGGCGGCGGCGCAAGTGATTGGTAATGACACCACGATCACGATTGCTGGCCAATCGGGTAACTTCCAATTGAATGTGATGCTGCCGGTTATTGCTCATAACGTTCTAGAAAGCATAGAGTTGTTAGCAAACAGCTCAGTCGCACTGGCTGATAAAGCAATAGCTACCTTCACCGTGCGCCAAGACAATCTCGACTTAGCGCTTTCAAAGAACCCAATTCTGGTGACGGCGCTCAACCCTGTGATTGGTTACCTAAAAGCAGCAGATATTGCCAAGAAGGCCTACAAAGAAGGCTTGCCGATTCTTGATGTGGCAGAAAGAGAAACCGATCTTAGCCGAGACGAACTCAGCAAACTGCTCAATCCGACCACACTGACACAGGGTGGTATTGCTGGTTAGCTAGTTAGCTAGTTATCTAGTTAGTTAGTTAGTTAGTTAGTTAGTTAGTTAAAAAGCGAATAGGCATTAACAATCCTTACTGAAACAAAAAAGGCCTCATCCGAGGCCTTTTCTACATCCGTTCATTAATTAGCTCACCCGATTTAAGACCGCTCTGAGTTTTAGCGGCTTGACGGGTTTAGCGATAAAGCTGAAGCTATTGGCTTTTATCGCTGCCAGCATGTCATCGGTTCTATCAGCACTGATGATGACCCCTTCAAAAGAGTCCCCAAGACGTAAACGACACTGCTGCAGGACTTCGAGTCCAGTTCGACCATTATCCAAACGATAATCAGAGAAAATCACATCCGGCTGCCAACCATCATCTAGGCACTTCAAACTTTCAACTAGATCAACGGCTGTCTTAACCTCACAGCCCCAACGACCAATCAAGTTCTCCATACCGACTAAAATCTCTCGTTCATTATCGACACACAATATTTTCAAGTGCTCGATATCACTGGTCGCCATTGGCGTCGAAGCTTGTACAACCGGAGCCACCTTTTCAGCTCTCGCTAAGGTGATGGAAAAGACACTGCCTTGACCCGGCCATGAACGCATCGATATTTGATGACCAAGCACATGGGCAATACCTTTGGAGATGGCTAATCCTAGCCCTAACCCCTGATCAGCACGCACTTGGCTACCACGAGTAAATTCTTCGAAGATCTCTTGTTGCTTGTCTTCATCGATACCGGTTCCGTTATCCCACACATCGATTCGCACCTGACCATTCACTCGTCTCACACCGAGGACCACTTTGCCCTCAGGGTTATAGCGGAACGCATTAGTCAAAAAGTTCTGAATCACTCGTCTTAATAATTTAGGGTCAGAATGAATGAACAATGACGATGGGATCATTTGAAACTGGATTTTTTGTTGTATCGCTAAAGCGCTAAATTCCGCATTCAAATTGGTTAGTACATCATGCACGGCAATCGCATGAATGTTGGTTTCTAACTTGCCGGATTCCAAGCGAGAGATATCCAACAAATCACCAATCAGATCTTCGGCCGCACCAAGCGCACTTTCGATGTGGGATGAGAGCTGTTTGACCTCTTGCTCTTTTGCGACCTCAGATAGCGAAGAAGCAAACAAGCGAGCAGCATTCAATGGCTGCATCAAATCGTGACTCACAGCCGCAAGAAAACGACTCTTGGATTGTGATTCTTGATCCGAAATCTGAGTTGCTTTTACCAAGCGATGATTCAGTTTTTCGAGCTCTTGAGTTCGCTCATGCACTCTCGATTCCAAGCTTTCGTTAGCATCTTTTAGCGCTTGCTCTGCTTGTCTGAATACCGTGATGTCGGTAAAGCTCATCACAAAGCCACCGCTTGGCATCGGGTTACCTTGCACTTCAATGACTCGACCATCAGGACGAATACGAGAAGAAGTATGTCGGGTGCCTTGTTCAAGGTGATAAACACGGCGGCGTACGTGATCTTCCGGGTCGCCAGGACCACACAAACCTTGCTCAGCATTATGGCGAATCACATCTGAAATGGGTCGACCAACCTGAATCAAGCCAGCAGGGAACTCAAACAGTTCTAAGTAACGTTGATTCCACGCCACCAGCCTCATTTGTTTGTCGATTACTGCAATACCTTGGCCAATATGTTCAATCGCACCTTGCAGTAAACCACGGCTGAAGTCGTACAATTCCGAGGCTTCATCAACGATGGTCGCCACTTCTTCAAGCTGCATGTTTCTGCCTTGCAAAGCAGAAGTGAGTACTAACTTAGCAGACGAAGCACCAAACACCCCAGCAAGCACGCGCTCTGCATGTCTAATCAGGCTTGCAGGCGCTTGTTGATTAGGAAGTAACGGCTGGCCGTGTTGTTGCCAATAGCTGTGTAAGGCGCTTTTCGCTCGCTTGCGACCCACAAAACGCGATGCCA
Organism: Vibrio sp. L5-1; assembly: GCF_021728315.1. Classification (NCBI taxonomy): domain Bacteria; kingdom Pseudomonadati; phylum Pseudomonadota; class Gammaproteobacteria; order Vibrionales; family Vibrionaceae; genus Vibrio; species Vibrio sp. L5-1. Next base: position 109,231 of record NZ_JAKKCQ010000009.1, read on the forward strand.
ACATCTCTAATTCTGCGACTGTCACACGGTTCTGATAGAGACTGATGTTCTCATTTTCAGGCAGTGGTGTACCAACAAATGCTGCCGATTGTAAGCGCTCACTTAGGCTTGGTCTGGTCGTCATCGAGACCACGGCATAGCACAAGGTATTGAGTAAAATACTCAGCACTATGCCCCAATTGGAGCTGCTAACATCCCAACTTCTCAGCAGTTCTGGCGGCGTGATAATCCACAGCAGTAAGTTACTTTCGCTATCGCCCGCTAGCATGCTGGTTTGACTCATCAGGGTAATCAGCCAGATCACCGAACCGACAAGCAAACCGACATAAACACCCTTTCGGTTTCCGGGACGCCAGTACAATCCACCAATTAATGCAGGAGCGAACTGAGCAATCGCAGCAAAAGAAAGAAAGCCAATCGCCGACAATGAATGGATAGTATCGAGGGCCTGATAAAACAACCAAGCACCAAGTAACAGCAGCAAAATTAACCCGCGTCGAATCACCAATAACAGGCCAGAAAAATGTCGATGTGTTCTTTGGGTTAGACGCATACGGCGCAGCAGCAATGGCATCACTAAATCATTCGATACCATGATCGCTAATGCGATGGTCGATACAATCACCATGCCACTCGCCGCCGAAGTACCTCCGAGGAAAGCTAACAAAGCAATGTGATTGGCACCTTCTGCCATTGGCACGCTGATAACGTAAGTATCAGCCGGCATGTCAGTGAGCAACCCTTGTCCTGCCCAAGCAATTGGCAGCACGAACAGTCCCATCAAAATCAGATAAAGCGGAAACAGCCAGCGAGCAGTATGCAAATCTTGAGGACGTTCGTTCTCAACCACCATGGTGTGGAATTGGCGCGGCAGACAGACAATCGCCAACATGGTTAAAACGGTATGAATAATTAAGGTCGGAATATTCGGCGATTCGTAGGTGGAAGCCGCCACATCAAGCAAGTCAATTTTGTCACTGCTCACCGCCAGGTACATGATGAACAAGCCAACAATCAAAAATGCCGCAAGCTTAACGATGGATTCAAACGCTACAGCCATCATCATGCCGCGGTGGTGTTCAGTGTTATCGATGTGTCGCGTGCCAAACAGCATGGTAAAAATGGCCAATGCACCGACAACAAACCAAGAGACGTGATAGTCCTGATAACCAAAATCAGTGGCTAGGTTTGGCGCAACAATATCCAACCCCATGGTAATACCGCGCAATTGCAGCGCGATATAGGGAAGAATACCAACCACAGCGATAATGGTCACAGCCACAGCTAAGCCTTGAGATTTTCCGTAACGAGCCGCGATAAAGTCAGCAATAGAGGTGATGTGTTCACGCTTCGCGATGAGGATCAGCCGAGCTAAGATCCGCCATCCCAACGTGAAAACCAAAATAGGGGCGAGGTAGATGGGCAAGAAGGACCATGGGTTATTGCTCGCCTGCCCGACCGTTCCATAAAAGGTCCAAGAGGTACAATACACCGCAATAGAAAGGCTATAGATCCATGGACGCCAGCGTGATAGCCAACGAACTTGCCTGTCTCCATACCAAGCGATCAAAAACAACACGCCCAAATAGGCTAAAGAGACTGGAATTACTATCCATCCTTGCATTAAAAACCCTTTTTCATCCATAAAAAAACCTCTCCATAAGGGAGAGGTTTCATTTAACTAGGGAAGTGCGTTTAACTCAATCGCATCGCTTAAATTCTGTGCTTTAGGCTTTAATTCTGAGCATCAGATTGAGCTGAGGCTATTTGATTAACCTCAACCACGGAGCTTCTTTCATCGACCTTAATAAACAAGGCAAGTGCTCCCATTGCGGCCATACCCCAGAAAATATTGGCACCCCAAAGCTCATATCCCCAACCACTTAAGGTGGTCATTAGTGCGATAAATGCACCCAATGGAATCGCATTATAGAGAGCTTGTAGCGCAACCATCTTGTTCTGTTCTTCAGATTGGATGTATTGAATCGCTGCGATGTGTGCCATAGCAAACGTCACACCATGCAGCAGCTGCACCATAACCAGTGCGAAAATCGCTGTGGTAGAAGCGGTAATACCCCAACGAGCCATCACCCCAATTGCCGCTACCACGAACAGAGTACGCAGTGACCAACCAGAGAATAAGCGCTTACTTAACGCAAATACGGCCACCTCAGCGACAACACCAAGGCTCCACAAATAACCGATGATCGCTTCTGAGTGACCGGCTTCTTTCCAATAAATTGCACTAAAGCTGTAGTAAGCCGCATGGCTACCTTGCAACAGTGCCATCAAGGCTAAAAATTTCACCACTGACGACTCGCGCAGTAACTCACCTAGTTTTGGTCGCACCGCTTGTTGCTCAGATTGTGTTACTGGCATCACATTGGGATTTCTCATCGCAAGAATCAACGACAACAACACACCAGCAAGTGCAGTATACAAAATCATGTCAGTGCCGAATTCAGCCACTAGATAACCAACCACGGTTGAACCCGCGATAAAAGCAACCGAACCCCAAAGGCGAGTTCGGCCGTAGTCGAGCATCTTAAGACGACTGTAATGGTTAGCCATTGCGTCAGAAAGAGGAATGATCGGCCCACAACACAGGTTAAACAGTACCGTTGCCAGCAACATCAGTATAAAACTGCCACCCGTGAAAAAGTGGAAGCCTACAAACAACAGCGCGGCGAAACTCAAACAGCGTAAAGCTGGCATCAAGTGTTCAACTTTATGGATACGTGGCGTAATCACTAGATTGGCCACACAACGCGTCGCAAAGCCGATACCAATCAATACACCAATATCACCAGCAGACACGCCTTGGTCTTCAAACCACAACGCCCAAAATGGCAAGTACACGCCATACGCAAAAAAGAAACCAAGAAAATACTGAGAGATCCAGCCATAGGGTGAAGGGCTAAACATAAATAACCTATAAAGTGTGCGGAAAAAGGCAGCACCAATTATGCCTATCTCGCATACGATGAAAAAGGGAATTATTACTGGGATGCTATTCCTATATTCAATTTACTTGGATATCGCATTTCAACGAGATATCTCAGGCTCATCGATACCCATACTCTCATTTAGACTAAAGTCGTCTGGAGCTTCGCTGGTATTTTGTCAGACTGATTAAAGACTCCCATTTCTTCTTGTGATGCTTATGCCTGACAAATTTAATATGCAGCACCCACCCTTCGATAGCCTGTCCGACACCGAACAGTTGAAGCTGCGCTCGTCATTAGACGTGGTGTATTACCGCTTTCAAGAAGTAATACTGGAAGCCGATAGGCCGAGCCGACATCTGCACATTTTGATCAAAGGCGCGGTTGAAGAGCGTGCGAGCAGTGATGGCGAGATTTACGCACACTATGCCAATGACGATATTTTTGATGTCCGAAGCCAATTTGAACCTCACACCAAACACCAATATATCGCGCTCGAAGATACATTAAGTTATCTGCTGCCCACTGATATTTTTCTCGAGCTTTACCACGCCAATGGCCAATTCGCCGCCTACTTTGATAGTAACCTATCAACACGTAAAGCGCTGATCGAAGCCGCCCAACAACAGCAGAATCTAGCCGAGTTCATATTGACCAAAGTGGATGACTCTATCTATCACCCACCACTGATACTTGAACCGAACCAACCTATCAACCAAGTTACTCAAACCCTTAAAGAACGAGGGTTGGACTCAGCTCTCGTTCATTTGGAACATGATGATCCAAAAGCTTTTGGATCATCATGTTCCTTACCGTATGGAATCGTCACTCGAACCAATTTATTGCATGCTGTGATGCTCGATAATTTCCCACTGGATGCGCCCGTCGGCAAGATCGCGACGTTTCCGGTGATGCACGTAAATCAAGGCGACTTCTTATTTAACGCCATGATTACCATGACCAGAAATCGGGTAAAAAGGTTGATGGTTTGTGATGGTCTAAATGCGGTTGGCATGGTGGACATGACACAGATCCTCAGTGCATTCTCCACTCACTCTCACGTTCTTACTTTGCGTATTGCGCGAGCCACCAGCATTGAAGAGTTGTCAATGGCCTCTAACAAACAGCGTCAACTGGTCGAGAGCTTGCTCAGTAACGGGATTCGCACACGCTTTATCATGGAGCTGATTTCTGCTGTTAATGAACAGATCATAGAGAAGGCTTTTGAGTTGGTGATCCCACCTGCACTGCATAATCATTGCTGCCTAATCGTGTTGGGTTCCGAAGGCCGTGGAGAACAAATTCTCAAAACCGATCAAGACAACGCGCTAATAATTCAAGATGGCTTGGAGTGGCATCAATGCCAAAGTGCCATGAACGATCTCACCCACACACTGCAGCAATTGGGCTATCCACTGTGCCCGGGCAATGTGATGGTCAACAACCCGAAATGGGTACATTCAGAAAAAGAGTGGAAACAAACGCTCACCCGTTGGGTAAAAAAAGCCACGCCAGACACCGTGATGGATATTGCTATCATGGCGGATGCACACGCCGTTGCGGGTAACAGAGAGTTATTAAAACCAGTAAAACAACACCTCAGTGATTTGATGCTCGGACAGGAATTGATTCTGACTGAATTCTGCCGCCCTGCTCTGAACTTCTCGGTTCCCCTCACCCTGTTTGGTAATGTAAAAAAATCCAAATCAGGGCTCGATATCAAACAAGGCGGCATTTTCCCTATCGTGCATGGTGTGAGAGCACTTTGTCTTGAGCATGGCGTCACGGTCAACAACACCTTCGAACGCATTGAGCAACTGGTCAGCAAGAAGGTATTAGAGCAAAGCACCGCAGACAATCTCAGTGAAGCTCTCAAACAATTCTTTAAGTGGCGCTTAGCCCAAAGGCTTTCTCAGCAGCACAGCAGCAACAAGATCAACGTCAAACTGATGGAGCGAGCAGACAGAGATCTGCTTCGTCATAGCTTACATGTGGTGAAGAAATTCAAGCAATGGCTAGGTTACCACTATCAAATAAGAGATTAGGCGGCTGAACGATGAATAGATTGGTTCGTTATTACTGGCATCACAAGCTCAAAGGCTCTCCTTATCAGCCTCTGTTTACTACGCCTACACATAATGAATATGTATCGCTCGATTGTGAAACCACTAGCCTCGACCCTAATCAGGCGGAATTAGTCACTATTGCCGCGACAAAGATCATCGGTAACCGAATCATTACCAGCCAACCTTTTGAAGTTCGACTCAGAGCACCTCAGTCACTCGATTGCAATTCCATCAAAATCCACCGCATTCGCCATCAAGATCTAAAGCACGGTATAGAAGAGAAACAAGCCTTAATTGAGCTACTGAACTTCATCGGAAATCGTCCTTTAGTCGGCTATCACATCCGCTATGATAAAAAGATTCTCGACCGTTCCTGTTTAAAACAGCTTGGATTTCCACTGCCTAACCGATTAGTCGAAGTGAGCCAGCTCTACCAAGACAAACTCGAAAGGCAGCTACCCAATGCCTATTTTGACCTCAGTATAGATGCCATCTGTCGTCAGCTTGATTTACCTATCCCGGTCAATAAACATGATGCATTACAAGATGCTATCTCCGCTGCGCTGATTTTTGTTCGCCTTAAACACGGTGATTTACCTCGTTTCAACTCTTCTTATTCTTAATTCAACCATTGCCTCTCTACATAGAGAGCAATATCGCAAAAATGAACTTAACTCGCTATTTTGTAAGTGAAAAGCGGCGTCTCATCCTAAAGTCTAATTGTGGAAATCGCCGTCCTAGCCGAGAGTGATAGCACAACGACGGTCCTGTAATAGACTTAGAAACTGAACACAAAGGAAGTTGCCAGTTCATTAAGAATGTAGGCACAAGGAGAGATGCAATGAGTGAAGCCCACGTTTATCCGGTAAAAGAAAGTATTAAATCAACCACACACGCGGATAATGACACTTACCTAGCCATGTACCAGCAATCTGTTTCTGACCCTGAAGGCTTTTGGGGTGAACACGGAAAAATCGTTGATTGGATTAAGCCTTTCACACAAGTAAAAAATACCTCTTTCGACCCTGGTCATATCGACATCCGCTGGTTTGAAGATGGCACGCTTAACGTATCGGCTAACTGTATCGACCGTCACCTTGCTGAACGCGGTGATGAAGTCGCAATCATCTGGGAAGGTGATGACCCTGCCGATGATAAAACTCTAACTTTTAATGAACTACACAAAGAAGTGTGCCTGTTTTCAAATGCTCTGAAAGAGCAAGGCGTACGTAAAGGTGATGTGGTTTGTTTATACATGCCAATGGTTCCGGAAGCTGCAGTTGCGATGCTGGCATGTACCCGGATCGGTGCGGTTCACACTGTGGTATTCGGTGGTTTCTCACCTGAAGCACTGTCTGGTCGTATTATCGATTCAAATTCTAAAGTCGTTATCACTGCCGATGAAGGCGTGCGTGGCGGCCGTGCTGTTCCACTGAAGAAAAACGTCGATGAAGCACTGACTAACCCTGAAGTGAAGAACATCGAGAAGGTTGTCGTATTCAAACGCACTGGCGGCGATGTTGCTTGGCACGAACACCGTGATGTTTGGTGGCATGATGCTATCGCAAACGTATCAGCTGATTGCCCACCTGAAGAGATGAATGCGGAAGATCCACTATTCATTCTTTATACATCAGGCTCAACAGGCAAACCTAAGGGTGTAATGCACACCACAGGTGGCTACCTTGTTTATGCAGCCATGACCTTCAAATACGTATTCGACTACCAAGAAGGCGAAACCTTCTGGTGTACTGCGGATGTGGGTTGGATTACTGGTCACACTTACCTTGTCTACGGTCCACTTGCCAATGGTGCAAAAACCATTCTGTTTGAAGGCGTGCCGAATTACCCGAACACAAGCCGCATGAGTGAAGTGGTCGATAAGCATCAAGTTAATATTCTTTATACTGCACCAACGGCGATTCGTGCCCTAATGGCAAAAGGCAATGAAGCGGTTGAAGGGACTTCTCGTGACAGCCTAAGAGTCATGGGCTCGGTAGGTGAACCTATCAACCCAGAAGCGTGGGAGTGGTACTACAAAACGATTGGTAATGAGCAGTCTCCGATTGTCGATACATGGTGGCAAACAGAAACAGGCGGCATCTTAATCGCACCACTACCGGGCGCAACAGATCTAAAACCGGGTTCAGCGACTCGTCCATTCTTCGGTGTGCAACCCGCACTTGTCGACAACATGGGCAACATCATTGAAGGCGCAACTGACGGCAACCTAGTGATTCTTGACTCTTGGCCAGGCCAGATGCGTACCGTTCACGGCGATCATGACCGTTTTGAGCAGACTTACTTCTCTACCTTTAAAGGCATGTACTTTACCAGTGATGGCGCTCGTCGTGATGAAGATGGTTACTACTGGATTACGGGTCGTGTGGATGATGTACTTAACGTATCAGGTCACCGTATGGGTACCGCTGAGATTGAATCGGCACTAGTAGCATTCGATAAGATTGCAGAGGCAGCGATTGTGGGCATTCCTCATGATATTAAAGGCCAAGCAATTTACGCTTACATCACGCTTAATGATGGTGAGTTCCCAACCGCAGAGCTTCATAAAGAAGTGAAAGACTGGGTACGTAAAGAGATTGGCCCAATCGCAACACCAGATGTACTGCATTGGACAGATTCTTTGCCAAAAACTCGTTCAGGCAAAATCATGCGTCGTATCCTACGTAAGATTGCCACAGGCGATACTGGCAACCTAGGCGATACGTCGACACTGGCAGACCCAAGCGTAGTTGATAAGCTGATTGCTGAGAAAGCAGAACTGGCATAAGCAACCCGTCACATTAGCTTATCACTGTTTAAAACAGCCATTAATAAACCGTCACCTATGTGGCGGTTTTTTTATGGCTGATCTTGATCTCAAATATCTTCGATAAAATTAAGGCAATCGCGGTTTTTTGTTAAGTTGATAACAATTTCATGCCGTACTTATAGGAGATTAGACCAGTAAATTGCTGCGATTTGCGCTGAATTAGCTATAATCTGGTTCTAATTTTTAAATTTGGGTTTTTCTTACTGGAAATTAACCCCAAATTTTCAATAAAATGGCAACATTCACATTCGTAAACACGATAAAGGAAGATAGCCCCACAATGTCTACAAAGTTTCGCATTCTAGTTTTAAATGGCCCAAACCTTAACCTGTTAGGCCTTAGAGAGCCTGCACACTACGGTTCTCAAACACTTGACCAGATTATTAGCTCTTTGACCGAGCAAGCGAAAACACAAGATGTTGAGCTGTCTCACTTACAGTCAAATCGTGAGTATGAACTGATTGAAGCTATCCATAGTGCTTATCAAAATGTTGATTTCATTATTATCAACCCAGCGGCCTTTACACATACCAGTGTGGCGTTGCGTGATGCACTACTTGGTGTTGCTATCCCATTTATTGAGGTTCATCTATCGAATGTTCACGCACGTGAACCATTCCGTCACCACTCTTATCTATCTGATAAAGCAGAAGGTGTGATTTGTGGCTTAGGTGCCCAAGGTTATCAATTTGCTTTGACGGCTGCGCTCAACAAGCTCAACGCAAAGTAAATAAAAACAACGAACTATTACTAACCTACTCAGTCAAAGAGTAAGTTCAATCAACAGATAAAGAGAAAGAAACAATGGATATTCGCAAAATCAAAAAGCTAATCGAATTGGTTGAAGAGTCTGGTATTTCTGAGCTAGAGATCTCTGAAGGTGAAGAGTCAGTACGAATCAGTCGTAACAGCCCTGTATCTGCAGCGCCTATTCAATATGCAGCGGCTCCAGCTCCTGTAGCAGCAGCACCTGCGGCGGCACCTGTAGCAGCAGAAGCAGCAGCTCCTGCGGTTCCAGCTGGTCACCAAGTTCTTTCTCCAATGGTTGGTACTTTCTACGGCGCTCCAAGCCCAGATGCAAAACCATTCGTTAAGGTTGGTCAATCTGTAACTGCTGGCGAAACGCTATGTATCGTTGAAGCAATGAAAATGATGAACCAAATCGAAGCTGATAAATCTGGTGTTGTAACGGCTATCCTAGTTGAAGACGGTCAACCAGTAGAATTCGACCAAGCTCTAGTAATTATCGAATAATAGAGAGCACTCATTATGTTAGATAAATTAGTAATCGCGAACCGTGGTGAAATTGCACTGCGTATTCTGCGAGCATGTAAAGAGCTTGGCATCAAAACGGTAGCGGTTCACTCAACAGCTGACCGCGATCTTAAGCACGTACTGCTTGCTGACGAAACCATTTGTATCGGTCCAGCTCGTGGTATCGATAGCTACCTAAACATCCCTCGTATCATCAGCGCAGCTGAAGTTACAGGTGCAGTAGCTGTTCACCCTGGCTACGGCTTCCTATCTGAAAATGCAGATTTTGCAGAACAGGTAGAGCGCAGTGGTTTTATCTTCGTTGGCCCTAAAGCTGAAACCATTCGCATGATGGGTGACAAAGTGTCAGCTATCACGTCAATGAAGAAAGCTGGCGTACCTTGTGTACCGGGTTCTGACGGCCCTCTTGATGATGATGAAGTGAAAAACAAAGCGCACGCTAAGCGCATTGGTTTCCCTGTAATCATCAAGGCATCTGGCGGCGGCGGCGGTCGTGGTATGCGTGTTGTTCGTACTGAAAAAGAACTAACAGAAGCTATCGCAATGACTCGTGCTGAAGCAAAAGCATGTTTCAATAACGACATGGTTTACATGGAAAAATTCCTAGAAAACCCACGTCACATTGAAGTACAAGTGCTTGCAGATGGTCAAGGCAATGCTATCCACCTAGGTGAGCGTGACTGTTCAATGCAGCGTCGTCACCAGAAAGTTGTGGAAGAAGCGCCAGCACCGGGTATCACTGAAGAGATGCGTAAGTACATCGGTGACCGTTGTACTCGTGCATGTCTTGAGATTGGTTACCGCGGCGCAGGTACATTTGAATTCCTATACGAGAACGGTGAGTTCTACTTCATCGAAATGAACACTCGTATCCAGGTTGAGCACACGATTACTGAAATGGTAACGGGTATCGACCTAGTGAAAGAGCAACTTCGCATTGCTGCTGGTCAGCCTCTATCATTCACACAGGATGATATTAAGCTGCGCGGCCACTCAATCGAATGTCGTATCAACGCGGAAGACCCAGTTCGTTTCCTACCATCTCCAGGTAAGATCACGCGCTTCCATGCTCCAGGTGGTATGGGTGTTCGTTGGGAATCTCACATCTATACTGGCTACACAGTACCACCTCACTACGATTCAATGATCGGCAAGCTGATCACTTACGGTGAGAACCGTGACGTAGCGATTGCACGTATGAAGAACGCACTAGCAGAAATGATTGTTGAAGGTATCAACGTCAATACTGAGCTGCAATTAGCGATTATGAATGACGAAAACTTCCAACACGGTGGGGCAAACATCCACTATCTTGAGAAGAAGCTTGGTCTGCAATAGAAGCTAGTCTTCCGTAATACGTTCTCTGTAGAACAGTAATAAATGCTCACTTCGGTGGGCATTTTTGTTTTTAAACACTCGCAAAAATCAATCAATAATCCCTCTTATAATCCGCGGTGTTTTGATGAATTTGCTCATATTTTCTGCTAGACTCCCCATCCAATTTTTCTCATATAGAAGATGCAGCCATGCCTTGGATTCAAATCAAGCTTAATGCGACCAATGAAAATGCCGAACAAATCGGCGACATGTTAATGGAAGAGACTGGTGCTCTTTCCGTAACTTTCCTGGATGCACAAGATACTCCTGTATTTGAGCCTCTGCCGGGTGAAACTCGCCTTTGGGGTGATACTGACATTCTCGCGCTTTACGACGCTGAGACTGATACTAGTGTCGTTCTAGCGCAGATTAAAGCAAGCAACATGTTCCCTGCAGACTTTGCTCATAAAGTAGAGCAAATTGAAGACAAGGATTGGGAACGTGAATGGATGGACAACTTCCACCCAATGAAGTTTGGTGAGCGTTTATGGATCTGCCCTAGCTGGCGCGATATCCCTGAACCTGACGCTGTAAACGTAATGCTGGATCCCGGTCTTGCATTTGGTACAGGTACTCACCCGACAACGGCATTGTGTCTTGAGTGGCTTGAAGGCTTAGACCTTACAGGCAAAACCGTGATCGATTTCGGTTGTGGTTCAGGCATCCTAGCGATCGCTGCGATCAAACTTGGCGCGGCAAAAGTCATCGGGATCGACATTGATCCTCAAGCCCTGCTTGCATCAAAAGACAACGCACAACGCAATGGCGTGGCAGAGCAACTAGAAGTCTTCTTACCACAAGATCAACCGGAAGGTTTACTTGCTGACGTTGTTGTTGCCAACATCCTTGCAGGCCCATTACGCGACCTTTCTGGCATCATTAAAGGCCTAGTTAAGCCAAATGGTGTACTTGCGATGTCGGGTGTTTTAGATACACAAGCGGAAGATGTTGCGACTTATTATCGTGATGAGCTTCACATTGATCCGATCATTGAACAACAAGAATGGTGTCGAATCTCAGGTCAGAAGCAAGGCTAGGTAAGACTTTGAGCGCTAATTGACTGAAATTTAAACAAATTACAAAAACAAATTGTAAATGCTCAAATATTAGTCTTTTCACGCAGCGAAAAAATGCGTAAAATGCGCGCCCTTGCTGGTACAGAACTGTGATGACATTTTTGAAAATCGGAAATTATCAACTTAAGAACAATCTAATCGTCGCTCCTATGGCTGGCGTAACGGATAGACCATTCCGTGAGTTGTGTCTTCGTTACGGTGCGGGGATGGCAGTCAGTGAAATGATGTCCTCCAATCCTAAAGTTTGGAAAACGTCAAAGTCTCAGCAGCGTATGGTACATGAAGGCGAATCGGGCATTCGTTCAGTACAAATCGCTGGTGCAGATCCACAGCTTATGGCCGAGGCTGCTCAATTTAATGTCGATAACGGTGCGCAAATCATCGATATCAACATGGGGTGTCCAGCCAAAAAAGTGAATAAGAAGCTTGCGGGCTCAGCCCTACTGCAGCATCCAGAACTCATTGAAGATATTCTGAAAGCGGTGGTAAATGCTGTCGACGTTCCAGTAACGTTGAAAACGCGCACAGGCTGGGACACAGACAACAGAAACTGTGTTCAAATCGCGAAAATAGCCGAAGACTGCGGCATACAAGCTCTTGCCCTTCATGGGAGAACTCGCGCTTGTATGTACAAAGGTGAGGCAGAATACAAACACATTAAAGCAGCGAAACAAGCAGTATCTATTCCGGTTATCGCTAACGGTGATATCGATAGCCCGGAAAAAGCGAAGTTTGTGCTGGAGTACACCGGTGCTGATGCTTTAATGATAGGTCGACCTGCCCAAGGACGTCCTTGGATTTTTAACGAAATCCTACACTATTTGGAAAACGGCACCACGATGGACCCGCTCCCGATTTCGGAAGTGAAATACATCATGCTTGGTCATGTGAACGCTCTACATGAGTTTTATGGCGAGTTTTTAGGCCCCCGAATTGCTCGTAAGCATGTGGGTTGGTACCTAAAAGAACATGAACAAGCGAGTGAGTTTCGCCGTACCTTCAACGCATTCGAAGCAGGTGATCTGCAGCTTGAAGCGCTAGAAGGTTTTTTTGATAACGTTGCACCATAATTACGAGAAGAGCTAGACCGAATATGTTCGAACAAAATCTGACTTCAGAAGCATTGACAGTAACTACAGTTACATCACAAGACCAAATCACGCAGAAACCACTACGTGACTCAGTTAAAGCATCATTGAAAAATTACCTTGCTCAATTAAACGGTCAAGAAGTCAGCGAGTTATACGAATTAGTATTAGCTGAAGTTGAACAGCCACTACTAGACACTATCATGCAGTACACTCGCGGTAACCAAACTCGCGCAGCAACCATGATGGGTATTAACCGCGGTACTCTTCGCAAGAAACTTAAAAAATACGGCATGAACTAATCGTTCTTTCGTAATTTATTGAATGGAAAGCCAAGCTCATTTTTTGAGTTTGGCTTTTTTTTGGCTTGTCGAACCGTAATAGGTGGCTGATTACTCTCCAGTGCGACAGCAGCGCTCTTTATCAACGTTTGCTGAATCCAAGGCTGCCAGAATAGAACAATGGCTTGCATCGTCGTCTACGTGGCCACAACACGCATCATTGATCTTTTTAAGTGCAGTGCGAATCTTGGTTAACTCGGTAATCTTCTCATCGATCATCTCTAGTTTTGCTGAGGTAATTGATTTCACTTCGGCGCAACTGTGCTGTGTGGCTTCGAGACGAATCTCAAGCAATTCTTTAATCTCGTCCAGACTCAGTCCCAACGCTTTAGATTTGAGAATAAACGTCACCTGTTTCTGGTTATTTTCATCATATAGGCGATAACCCGACTCACTGCGACTGGCTGGCGCGATCAGGTTATTCTTCTCATAAAATCGTAAGGTATCGGCTGTCACACCGCATCGTTTCGCTAATTCACCGATCTGAAACATGTTTTTTCCTACTGTTCCGTCCATTCCACAATTAACCTTATCGTTACTTTTCAGGCTGAAATGGCACTTTTCATAATTAATTTTGAGATGCCAAACGATTGCGCGAGCTTTTTTGTAATAAATTAGTTAGAATCTGCGCCATCAAATTTGGAGTTGGTTATCTTATAGCTTAATCATAAGACTAACCCAAAAGGTCTTTACCAAAACTGGCCAATATTTTATCTCTTGCTGGTATCTAAGATAATCCACGCTAAGAAGATAGAAACAAGTTCTTTTTTGGCAAATATCTTTATTTTAACCCCATGAATTTGAGGAAGATGGAAGCATGAATAACGCTCGTCCAATTCGCCGCGCTCTCATCAGCGTATCAGACAAAACTGGTATCGTTGAATTTGCACAAGCTCTTGCTAACCGTGGTGTAGATATCCTATCTACCGGTGGCACTGCTCGCCTGCTTGCTGAAAAAGGCATCTCTGTTACAGAAGTATCTGACTACACTGGTTTCCCAGAAATGATGGATGGCCGTGTTAAGACTCTGCACCCTAAAGTTCATGGTGGTGTTCTAGGCCGTCGTGGCCAAGATGATGACGTGATGGAAACTCACGGTATCAACCCTATCGATATGGTTGTTGTAAACCTATACCCATTCGCAGAAACCGTTGCTAAAGAAGGTTGTACCCTTGCTGACGCTGTTGAGAATATCGACATCGGTGGCCCTACAATGGTTCGCTCTGCAGCGAAAAACCACAAAGACGTAGCGATCGTTGTAAACGCACACGACTACGAGCGCGTTGTCACTGAAATGGACGCTAACGAGCAATCTCTAACCCTAGAGACTCGCTTCGACCTCGCTATCGCGGCATTTGAGCACACGGCTTCTTACGACGGCATGATCGCTAACTACTTCGGCACTATGGTTCCTAGCTACGGCGCGAACAAGGAAGGCGATGAAGAGAGCAAATTCCCTCGCACGTTCAACCAACAGTTCGAGAAGAAGCAAGACATGCGCTACGGTGAGAACAGCCACCAAGCAGCAGCATTCTACGTTGAAGCGAACCCTGAAGAAGCATCTGTTTCTACTGCTCGCCAAATTCAAGGCAAAGCCCTTTCTTACAACAACATCGCTGACACTGACGCAGCACTTGAATGTGTGAAAGAGTTCGATCAGCCAGCATGTGTAATTGTTAAGCACGCTAACCCATGTGGTGTTGCACTAGGTGAAGACATCCTAGAAGCTTACGACCGCGCATTCAAAACAGACCCTACATCTGCATTTGGCGGCATCATCGCATTCAACCGTGAACTAGACGCGGCAACAGCAACGGCTATCACTGAACGTCAATTCGTTGAAGTTATCATTGCACCTTCTGTTTCTGCTGAAGCAGTAGAAATCGTAGCGGCTAAGAAAAACCTTCGCCTACTTGAGTGTGGTGAGTGGACAACGAAGACGACTGGCTTTGACGTGAAGCGTGTTAACGGTGGTTTGCTAGTTCAAGACCGCGACCAAGGCATGGTTTCTGAAGACGACCTAAAAGTAGTTTCTAAGCGTCAACCAACGGCTGAAGAGCTAAAAGATGCTCTATTCTGCTGGAAAGTAGCGAAGTACGTTAAGTCTAACGCTATCGTTTATTCGAAAGGCGACATGACGATTGGTGTCGGCGCTGGCCAAATGAGCCGCGTTTACTCTGCGAAAATCGCAGGCATCAAAGCTGCTGACGAAGGTTTGGTTGTTGAAGGATGTGCAATGGCATCAGATGCATTCTTCCCATTCCGTGACGGTATCGACGCGGCAGCTGAAGCGGGTATCAAGTGTGTTATCCAACCGGGTGGCTCTATGCGTGATGACGAAGTTATCGCAGCAGCAGACGAACACGGCATGGCGATGATCTTTACTGGCATGCGTCACTTCCGCCACTAATTTCCTCTTCGTATTTGGCACTGTGGCGTCGTTAGCTGCTTTCGCCCACCCCGGTCACATAGTGGACTATGCTCCCGGGGATGGGCTCAATTGCTGCCTAGCCACATCACCAACTACTTTGAGCAAAACTTATAATTTTGTTTTTTAAATATTCCGATATTTGAAATACGTAGAGCAAGTCAGCGACTTTAGTTCAAGGAAAACACGCGGAGCTTATGAACATAAGTGAGCATGTTTGACACAGAAATAAAGGCTCTGAAGCAGCTATAAGGATTTTAAAACATGAATGTACTTATTATCGGTGCCGGCGGTCGTGAGCATGCACTTGGTTGGAAAGCGGCACAAAACCCAAACGTTGAAACAGTATTCATTGCTCCAGGTAACGCAGGTACTGCGCTTGAGCCGAAACTAGAGAACGTAAACATCGGCGTTGAAGACATCGCTGGTTTAGTCGCGTTTGCTCAAGAGAAAAAAATCGAACTGACTATCGTGGGTCCTGAAGCACCATTGGTTATCGGTGTGGTTGATGCATTCCGCGAAGTAGGTTTGCCAATCTTTGGCCCTACTCAAGCCGCAGCACAGCTTGAAGGCTCTAAAGCATTCACTAAAGACTTCCTAGCTCGTCATGAGATCCCAACAGGTTACTACTCAAACTTCACTGAGATTGAGCCAGCTATCGCTTACGTTCGCGAGCAAGGCGCTCCAATCGTAGTGAAAGCTGACGGTCTTGCCGCGGGTAAAGGCGTTATCGTTGCGATGACACTTGAAGAAGCAGAAGACGCAATCAAAGACATGCTAGCGGGCAACGCCTTTGGCGAAGCAGGCAGCCGCGTGGTTATCGAAGAATTTCTTGAAGGCGAAGAAGCAAGCTTCATCGTAATGGTTGACGGTTCTAGCGTCCTTCCTATGGCCACCAGCCAAGACCACAAACGTGTTGGCGACAAAGATACAGGCCCTAACACAGGTGGCATGGGTGCTTACTCTCCAGCTCCAGTGGTAACTCCAGAAATCCACAACCGTATCCTTGAGGAAGTTATCTACCCAACGGTACGTGGCATGGATGCGGAAGGCGCACCTTACACAGGTTTCCTTTACGCTGGCCTAATGATCGATGCTGACGGCACACCTAAAGTTATCGAATACAACTGCCGCTTCGGCGATCCAGAAACGCAACCTATCATGATGCGTATGGAGTCAGACCTTGTTGAACTTTGCCTAATGGCTATCGACGAGAAGCTCGACGAAGCAGAATCGAAGTGGGATCCACGCGCTTCTATCGGTGTTGTTCTTGCGGCTGGTGGTTACCCTGCTGACTACGCAAAAGGTGACGTTATTTCACTACCAACAAGCGAAGTTGAAGGCCAAAAGGTTTTCCATGCAGGTACGACAAATAATGAAGCTGGCGACGTAGTGACAAACGGCGGTCGTGTACTTTGTGCAACAGCACTGGGCAATACGGTTTCTGAGGCTCAAGAGCGCGCTTACGCGTTAACTAAGCAAGTTAGCTGGAATGGTATGTTCCACCGCAATGACATCGGTTACCGTGCGATTGCGCGCGAGCAAGAACAGTAATCAACATCATCATTCGGCTAGATTCGAATATCAGCAAATGAATGACTGCAATTGAATAAAAGAAAAGGCGCCTCAACAGGCGCCTTTTTCATCGATTAGTGGTACTTGTACTGACTAATCAGCACTTGGCCTATAGTAGGCCAAATACTCTGATACTGTTCAAGCGATCTCTATTCTTTCAGCAATGAGGGCCTTGATACACACTCATGATTTTCATCTGCCAATATCAAAAACTCAGCAACCGACAATTTTCTCAAAGACGCTTTACCGACAAAAGCACCATAGCTCTCTACAGACGATAAACGGTTAATCACAAAATTAGGCAATGTTTGGTTGAACTCAAAGTCATCAAACTGCTTACCAGAACAAGTCTGAAACGTTTTGCCATTCCAATAGCCCTGCAAAAGCTCTAATCCTTCATCATTTTGCTTCTCGGTAACATCGAGAACGGATGTCGCTTCCTGTTTATATCTGTCGAGTTGAACCGACTGTAACGGTAATACTTTTTTACCAATACGATACTGTTGATACACAGCCTCACCAGACTGATTAAAGCGCACATGTATACGATATGGAACCAACGCCAGTGAATCATCGCGTAGTTCACCTTCACGTACAAATTCACGAAGCACATCTTCCGACCAAACATAGTCAGTTTTGTACCAGCCGTAATCGCCCATGGTGACATAGTCAGCAGAAGTATGAGGTTGTGTTAGCTTGTTGGTGACCCAGTAGAAACTTGTCGCGTCGCCCATGACTTGGCCGCCGGTGTGAGTTTCAAATTGCTCTAGGTTTTTGCTGGGGCTGGTTGATGAACAGCCAATGAGGAATGTAGATAATAGTGAAACGAGAAGAAATGCTTTTTTCATAAAAACCTGTACCGAGGTGGAATACGACTACCTCGGTACAGTTTAGATTATTTCACTGAATCTTTCAGCGCTTTACCTGCAACAAATGCTGGAACATTTGCAGCAGCGATTTGGATCTCATCACCAGTTTTTGGGTTACGACCAGTGCGAGCTGCACGGTGGTTTACTTTAAAAGTACCAAAACCAATTAGCTGAACTTGATCGCCATCTTTAAGAGCATCTGTAACACCGCCAAGAGTCGCTTCTAGAGCAGCTTTAGCTTGTGCTTTAGAAAGGTCCGCTTTTTCAGCAATAAAGTCGATTAATTGAGTCTTGTTCATTTTAGGTTTCCCTTCTTTGTATTTTTGAATTCAATTTACTCTAAAACATAAATGCCCCATCTGGCAAAGGTTTGTCGTCGATCTTTAGCTCTAATGCCGTAGTTTTAGCCATAATATGAGTAATAACTCACAATTTGTTACTGATTTTATTGAGCAAGCCCTTGTTTAAAAGGGGCTGAGAGGCAAATTAATGATGACCTAGCCACTACTTTATCTCTATAATCCACGCTGAATCGCTGCTAAAGCGTACAATTTAATTTAAGGGCAAACATGCTGCTGCTAACTATTTACGTCTCCATTGCTATTGGAGTTTCTTTCATTTGTTCTGTTTTAGAAGCTGTACTTTTGAGTATTAGTCCGAGCTATATTGCTCAACTAAAACAAAATGGGCACCCTGCAGCAGAGTCTTTAGACAAACTGAAAACAGACATTGACCGCCCACTCGCGTCAATTTTAACGCTCAACACCATCGCGCACACAATCGGTGCTGCGACGGCAGGTGCACAAGCGGCTGTGGTTTTTGGTAGCCAATGGTTAGGTGTATTCTCTGCCGTACTGACTTTGGGTATTTTGGTTTTGTCTGAGATTGTTCCAAAAACCATTGGTGCAACCTACTGGCGCCAACTTGCTCCAGCATCATCAAACGTACTTCGCTGGATGGTTTTCTTTCTAACACCGTTTGTCTGGTTCTCAGAACAGATCACCAAACGTCTTGCTCGTGGCCACCAAGCACCAAAAATGCGTGATGAGCTGTCTGCAATGGCTATTTTGGCAAAAGAGAGTGGTGAGTTTGCTGAAGGCGAATCAAAAATTCTGAGCAACCTATTAGGCATTCAAGATGTGCCCGTGACTCAAGTAATGACGCCGCGCCCTGTTGTATTCCGCGTCGATGCCGAAATGAGCGTGAATACGTTCCTAGAGCAACACAAAGACACACCATTCTCGCGCCCATTGGTTTACAGCGAGCAAACTGACAACATCATTGGTTTTGTACACCGTCTGGAGCTATTTAGATTACAACAAGCGGGTTGTGGCGAGAAAGCTCTGGGTGAAGTAATGCGCCCTATCCACGTGTTGCTGAACAATATGGGCTTGGCTAAAGCCTTTGACCAAATGATGGCAAACCGCCTGCAGCTTTCCTTAGTGGTTGACGAGTACGGTACGATTCAGGGCATCATCACCCTAGAAGATATCTTTGAGCACCTAGTGGGCGAAGAGATCGTCGACGAGGCAGATAAGACAACTGACATGCAAGAACTGGCATTTCAACGTTGGGAACAATGGAAAGAAACACACGGTGTTATCGAAAACCGCGATGAAGAGGACGAGCTAGAGGAAAAAACTCTAACAGACAACGACACCTCAGACTCAAAGTCAGCGGATGAAGACAAGGTTCAAAAAGAAGACAAAAAAGACGCTTAATCTCAATTTGATACCGTCAGATACAACAAAGGCTCCCTAGGGAGCCTTTGTTTTTATTCGTACTTTGGTGCGATAGCGAATTATAACGCTACACCAATGTTACTTACTGGGTCTTCACGCAGTTCGTGGCGTAGATCTTTGATCAGATCTAGGTCACGCTCGGTCGTTTCACGTAGAGGTCGGAAGATGGCCCATTGAACGTCCCACTCTTCACACACGGCTTCGTTTTCTTTCTGGTTTTCGTTCGTTACTTCTTCAGCGCCTTGAGCAAACTCAAGCTCAGCAACCGTCTTCACCGATTGTTGACTCACTTTAATCACAGCTTCAAGCATATGCTCACGATCAAGTAATCCATGAATAAGTGTAGCTAAACCTTGGCATGCATCCATTGCTGGGTAAACACCATAAAAATCAAAATCATCACCACTAGGGAATAGCTCTTCAACTTTCTCAAGTTGACGCTCAAAATTCACCTTTGCCGTTTTAACGGTTAGGATTTCCCAAATGCTATCCAACACATCACGATAGATTCGAGCTTCCGCAAATTCTGTATTCTCACAAAACATGGCATAGTTAGGGTACATACGCTCACATAGACACGCCATAAAGGTAATTTGTTGCCAAGGTTCTAACTTTTCTAGACGAACCTGCAGTGGATTCTGAAGCATAGTCACTCAATAATTGCAGAAAAAGACAGCGAAAGTGTACTTGATAAACCTAGGATGGAAAAGGTAGGCCGATGAACAATTTTACGAATAAGCTCTATATTCTTACCGAGCATGACGATACTTACACGCAACTGATTGTAAACCGAGATTTACCTGACCTAGAAATCACCTCAAACCCCGAGTTAGCGGAGATCATCTTGGCCTCTCCTCCGCTGATCGCAGAGCGTCTTGATGAGTTTAAGCATCTGGATTGGGTGCAAAGTATCTATGCAGGGATCAACAAATTAACCCAACCGAATTTACGTCAGGACTACACGTTGACTAACGTCAAAGGCATCTTCGGCCCTGCCATTGCCGAATACGTATTGGGTTACACAATCAGCCACTTTAGGCATTTCACTCATTACCACCAGCAACAACAACAGCGAAACTGGCAACCACAGCTTTATACTAGCCTAACCGACAAAACCATGGTGATTTTGGGAACAGGTTCAATTGGCAGCCATTTGGCGAAAGCCGCTTCTGCGTTTGGTATCCATACGATTGGGGTCAATCGGACAGGTATCCCATCAAAGCAAGAGACCTTCAAAGACACTTTCCACATTAATGAATTAGAAGCCGCCCTCAAACAAGCAGATATTGTGGTGAACACACTGCCATCAACGGATGAGACATACCAACTACTGAATCAAACCACCTTAAGCTACTGCTCTAACGTATTGTTGTTTAATGTCGGTCGCGGGGAAAGCGTAGACAATAAAGCGTTACTGCTTGCGATTAAGAATAAATGGGTTGAACACGCTTTCTTGGATGTCTTTGAATCCGAACCCCTCACGCAAGAACACCCGTTTTGGAAGTTACCGCAAGTAACCATCACCCCACACATTGCGGCTCTAAGTGAGCCAAGACAGGTGGTGGAGATCTTCGCCGAGAATTACCAACAGTGGCGAGATGGCTTTAAACTTAACCATGTCATCGATTTTGATAAAGGTTACTGATGCCCTCATCGTTACTCAAAGAGATTCGACAATGCCGAGCTTGTGAGCCTCACCTATCACACGGTGCTAACCCGGTGATTCAAGCGCATCCAAACGCGCGCTTGCTTATCATTGGGCAGGCACCCGGCATCAAGGTTCATGAGTCATCGATCCCTTGGAATGATGCCAGTGGCGAACGATTAAGAGAATGGTTAGGGATAGATAGCGATACGTTTTATGACGAGCAAAAAGTCGCGATTGTTCCAATGGGGTTTTGTTATCCGGGAAAAGGAAAGAGTGGCGATCTCCCACCACGTAAAGAGTGTGTGGAGCTTTGGCATAACAAAGTGCTGCAATCGCTACCCAACATCCAAATGACACTGCTGATTGGCCAATACGCACAAAACTATTACCTAACAAATAAAACCACCAGTACGCTCACAGAAACAGTACGTAACTGGCAGGTTTGGGCACCTGATTTTTTACCGCTACCTCACCCTTCACCACGCAATAATATCTGGATTAAGAAGAACCCTTGGTTTGAAAATGACGTTATTCCTTACATCCAAAAGCACATCTCGGAGCAATTGGCCTACTATGATCCAAATACCTAATTAGCTGCACATCCACGATGATGAAGCCGATATTGGATGCGGATAAAAAGGTAATAAAAAAGCGCTGCCGATTTCTCGACAGCGCTTTTTCTAAAAACACATACTTAATTACTTATGGTATGGCTTAGATAGGTCATGAACTGCGTCCACAAATACACCAGCATTCTCTGGTGGCACATCTAGGTGAATACCATGGCCAAGGTTAAATACGTGACCAGTACCGCCGTCACCAAAACCTTCAAGGATAGTGCCGACTTCTTCACGAATACGCTCAGGTTGTGCGTAAAGCACTGATGGGTCCATGTTGCCTTGTAGAGCCACTTTATCGCCAATACGCGCTTTTGCATCCGCAATATTGATTGTCCAGTCTAGACCCACCGCATCACAGCCAGTCGCTGCGATAGATTCTAGCCACATGCCACCGTTCTTAGTGAACAGAGTAACCGGTACGCGGCGACCTTCGTTTTCACGGATTAGGCCATCTACAATTTTATGCATGTACTGTAGTGAGAACAGGTTGTAGTCACGCGGAGTAAGTACACCACCCCATGTGTCGAATACCATTACCGATTGTGCACCCGCTTTAATTTGCGCGTTCAGGTATTCAATAACGGTGTCAGCCAGTTTATCTAGAAGTAAATGAAGTGTTTGTGGCTCTGCGTACATCATCTTCTTGATCTTAGTAAACGCCTTCGAGCTGCTGCCTTCTACCATGTAAGTTGCCAGTGTCCAAGGGCTACCAGAGAAACCAATCAATGGCACTTCGCCTTTCAGATCTTTACGGATCTGACGAACGGCATTCATTACGTATTGAAGCTCTCCTTCTGGATCAGGTAGGCCAATCTTCTCTACGTCAGCTTTACATGTGATAGGACGTTCAAACTTAGGACCTTCACCAGTTTCAAAGTACAAGCCTAAGCCCATTGCATCAGGGATAGTTAGGATGTCAGAGAACAAGATTGCCGCATCAAGCGGGAAACGACGTAAAGGTTGAAGTGTTACTTCTGATGCCAGTTCAGCGTTTTTGCACAAAGACATGAAATCGCCAGCTTCAGCGCGCGTTGCTTTGTACTCTGGAAGATAGCGGCCAGCTTGGCGCATCATCCATACTGGTGTGTAATCAACAGGCTGTTTTAAAAGTGCGCGTAAATAGCGATCGTTTTTTAATTCGGTCATTCCGTTAAATTCCAATTCAATCTTGTCTAGTTTTGATGGCAAGTATTCTAACACTGATTGAAGGGTAAAAGCTGTGTGCTTTGCAACCTAGATCAAGTTATTAACTTTTAAATCAATGCTTAATTTGCACCCAATTGCAGGAGCATGTTAAAAATTTGTTCGCTAGCGAAAATTACAATTATAACATCTGAGTAGTCACTACTCAGCATCTCATAACGACATCTTACTTACCCCCTCCACTTGTGGAGGGTTTTTTTTAGCTTTTGACCACCTATAGGCCAAATACTATCATAGGTAAATTAGTACTCTATCGTCTGCTCCGTCACATCATCTTTCGCCACGTCACCCACAGTTTTCTCAATCAATTGTCTCGCAATCGTTCCTACTGGTGCAACATCAGGCAGGCTTGTTACATCAAACCATTGGGCATCCGACAATTCACTATAATCTGGTTTAAGCGTCCCACCAGCATAGTCAGCCAGAAAGGCCATCATCATACTCGACGGAAAAGCCCATGGCTGGCTGCCAAAGTAACGGATATTACTGACATCGATGCCTGTCTCTTCTTTGACTTCTCTTGCCACACACTGCTCTAAGGTCTCTCCAACCTCTAGGAAGCCCGCTATCACGGTATACATACCTGTTTTATGTCTTGGGTGCTGTGCAAGCAATATCTTGTTGTCGTTTCGTACAGCGACAATGATGCACGGGAAGATACGAGGGTAATGAAGCGTTCGGCAATCTCCGCATTGCATCGCCACCTGATTATGATTGAGGTGATTACGACCGCCACACTGAGGGCAAAAACGCATACTTTGCGTCATGTGCCCATACTGGATAGCTTTGCTTGCTGTTAGAAAACTCGATTCAGGCCAGTGTAATAACTCACGTAGGTTTATCATGGTCAGCTCACTCTCAACATCACAGTCGTTGAGCCAATACACCTTACGACCTTGATGCTGACCAATAC
The DNA here is from genome assembly GCF_021728315.1 of Vibrio sp. L5-1. Taxonomy (NCBI): domain Bacteria; kingdom Pseudomonadati; phylum Pseudomonadota; class Gammaproteobacteria; order Vibrionales; family Vibrionaceae; genus Vibrio; species Vibrio sp. L5-1. The sequence continues at coordinate 133,230 of NZ_JAKKCQ010000009.1, forward strand.
AGATTGCATGCTCGACACTCAGCCCTAGCTCCTCTGCTGAGCCATAAGGAAACTGATCATTATTAACCCAAATATCACTACCTGAAACGACGCACCAATAAGCTTGCTCTGTCATTTTGTTATCACTTTTTTTTAACATCCCTATGCCTCATTGCTTGCAGTTCGTTCATTTTACTGGCAATCTAATTTCATACTAGAGTTGTAGCAGAGAATATTTCAAGCTATTACTTTTAGTAGTTACCAATAAACGGACCTTGCTTAGGCAATTACCATGATCACAAGGTTGTGATCAGATCATGAGGACATGGTCATGCTAAATAAATTCAAACAAATACAAGAACAATGGGGTGGCTCTAATGAGGTCATCGATCATTGGCTCGAAACTCGACAGTCTCTAATCGTTGAGTATTGTAAGCTTGCCGCTCTACAGCCTTCATCGTCGAAAGCAACGGCAATCACCGAACTGCCTTCTCCAGAAGAACTCCAAAAATTCAGCCAACACCTTGTTGATTACATCTCCGAAGGTCATTTCAAAATCTATGACATGGTGATGGACAAATGGCAGTCTACTGGCTTCAAAGCAACAGACGAAATCAACCAGTCTTATGGTCATATCGTCCTTACCACGGACCCTCTGCTCAACTTCACCGATAAGTACGCCGCCATTGAAGCTAGTGATACATTAGAAAGCTTTGATAGTGAGCTGTCACTTATAGGTGAGATTCTTGAGGCTAGGTTTGCGGTTGAAGACCAGCTGATACAACAAATTGCCGACAGCCTAGCGGTTCCACCAGGAGCTTAATGGCTTGACACCTTCTAAGCTTGCCTCTGTGCAAGCTTTTTGTTTTGTCTGTAGCGTGACCTAACACATCCAACTCTTTTACCAGAGCCTATTGGTTCGTCCCTACTCTGATGTTTTGCGATAACCCGACGTAACACTTCCACCAGTTTCATCCTCAGCGCCTCCCTGTAAACACGCAAGCTGCCTTAGAGAAAGTACTATCGACTAAGTCCACCAGCCAAGCAATCGACAAGCAAGCATACCTATCAACTTCGAATCGATAAGCCTCTCGTTAAACACTTATACGCCAGATACAAAAAAGGCACCCGAAGGTGCCTTTTCTTATCTCTTAGAGACTACTCGTAGAGCTTACTCTTCTGAAGAGAAACCAGCGTTTAGAAGTGCTGCTAGATTGTCAGTAGCTTGTTCAGCTGAAGGACCTTCTTGCTCTTCTTCACGTTGCTTTTGACGCTCTTGGTGGTATGCGAAACCAGTACCAGCTGGGATCAGACGACCAACAATTACGTTCTCTTTCAGACCGCGAAGGTCATCACGCTTACCAGAAACCGCAGCTTCTGTTAGTACGCGAGTCGTTTCTTGGAACGATGCAGCTGAGATGAATGACTCAGTTGCAAGAGATGCTTTAGTAATACCTAGTAGATCACGTTCGAAACGTACTAGTTCTTTACCTTCAGCTTCTAGCTTACGGTTAGCAATCTTAACATTGTGGTACTCAACTTGTTCGCCAGGTAGGAACGGAGAGTCACCAGAATGAGTGATTGTACACTTACGTAGCATTTGACGAACGATAGTCTCAATGTGCTTATCGTTAATCTTTACGCCTTGTAAGCGGTAAACTTCTTGAACTTCGTTCGCGATGTACTGAGTTACTGCGTGGATACCACGTAGACGCAGGATATCGTGTGGAGTTTCAGGACCGTCGGCGATTACATCACCACGTTCAATCTTCTCACCTTCGAACACGTTCAATTGACGATGCTTAGGAATCATCTCTTCGTAAGCGTCACCGCCTTCACGAGTGATTACTAGACGACGCTTACCTTTCGTTTCTTTACCGAAAGACACAGTACCTGTGTGCTCAGCAAGGATCGCAGGCTCTTTAGGCTTACGAGCTTCGAATAGGTCAGCTACGCGTGGTAGACCACCGGTGATATCTTTGTTTCCGCTCGATTTTTGAGGGATACGAGATAGTGTGTCACCAATGCCAACTTCAGCGCCATCTTCGATGTTTACAATCGCTTTGCCAGGTAGGAAGTAGTGAGCTGGCATATCAGTACCAGGGATCATTACATCGTTACCTTGCTCATCAACAAGTTTGATAGCTGGACGCATATCTTTACCTGCTGCTGGGCGAGCTGCTGCGTCTGTAACTTCACTTGAAGAAAGACCCGTTAGATCGTCAGTGTTACGAGAAACTGTAATACCATCGATCATATCTACGAATTGGATACGACCTGCCACCTCAGTGATGATTGGCATGGTATGCGCTTCCCAGTTAGCTACAACTTCACCAGCAGTAACTGCTGCGTTGTCGCCTTTGGTTAGCATCGAACCGTAAGGAAGTTTGTGCTTCTCTTTCGTACGGCCGAATTCATCAATAATCGTCATCTCAGATGCACGAGAAGTGATAACCAGTTTCTTATCTTTGTTAATTACGAACTTAGCATTGTGAAGCTTCACAGTACCAGTTGTCTTAGCTTGGATGCTGTTCTCTGCTGCTGCAGTAGATGCCGCACCACCGATGTGGAACGTACGCATCGTTAGCTGCGTACCCGGTTCACCGATAGATTGTGCAGCGATAACACCAACTGCTTCACCTTGGTTCACTAGGTGACCACGTGCTAGGTCACGACCGTAACACTGTGCACAACAACCGAAGTCTGCATCACAGGTAACTACAGAGCGCACTTTCATGCTATCTACTGAGTTATCTTCCATGATTTGACACCACTTCTCATCAATCAGAGTATTACGTGGAATCAGTACATCTTCAGTACCAGGCTTAAGAACATCTTCAGCAACAACACGACCAAGAGCAAGCTCAGAAAGTGCAACTTTAACGTCACCACCTTCGATGTGAGGCATCATGTCGATACCTTCATGCGTGCCACAGTCATGTTCGTGTACTACAACATCTTGAGCAACGTCTACTAGACGACGAGTTAGGTAACCCGAGTTTGCTGTTTTCAGTGCTGTATCCGCAAGACCCTTACGAGCACCGTGCGTTGAGATAAAGTACTGAAGGACGTTTAGACCTTCTTTAAAGTTCGCAGTGATCGGCGTTTCGATGATTGAACCATCTGGACGCGCCATCAGACCACGCATACCTGCTAGCTGACGAATCTGAGCTGCAGAACCACGTGCGCCCGAGTCGGCCATCATGTAGATGCTGTTGAACGATTCTTGCTGTTCTTCTTCGCCGTCACGGTTAATAACTGTTTCAGAAGACAGGTTATCCATCATTGCTTTCGCAACGCGGTCATTCGTAGATGCCCAGATATCGATAACTTTGTTGTAACGCTCACCCGCAGTAACAAGACCAGATTGGAATTGCTCTTGGATTTCGCGAACTTCTTCTTCAGCAGATTCAATCTCGTCGTATTTCGCTTGAGGAACAACCATATCGTTGATACCTACAGAAACACCAGAAAGAGCCGCGTATGCGAAACCTGCGTACATGATTTGGTCAGCAAATACTACTGTATCTTTTAGACCAAGCTTACGGTAACACTCGTTAAGAAGAGTAGAGATCTGCTTCTTACCTAACTTTTGGTTAACGATGCTGTACGGAAGGCCTTTAGGAACGATCTGCCATAGCATTGCACGACCTACAGTCGTATCTACTAGGCCAGTATTCGTTGTGCTATTGCCGTCTTCGTCTACTACTGTTTCAGTGATACGTACTTTAACGCGAGCATGTAGCTCAGCAGTCTTAGTACGGTATGCCTTTTCAGCCTCAGCAGGGCCAGCAAGGTACATACCTTCACCTTTCACGTTGATCTTGTCACGTGTCATGTAGTAAAGACCCAATACAACGTCCTGAGAAGGTACGATGATCGGATCACCTGATGCTGGCGACAGAATGTTATTCGTCGACATCATTAGGGTACGAGCTTCAAGCTGTGCTTCTAGAGTTAGAGGCACGTGTACAGCCATTTGGTCACCATCGAAGTCGGCGTTGTATGCCGCACACACTAGTGGGTGAAGCTGAATCGCTTTACCTTCGATTAGTACTGGTTCAAACGCTTGGATACCTAGACGGTGAAGTGTAGGTGCACGGTTAAGCAGTACTGGGTGTTCACGGATAACTTCGTCTAGGATATCCCAAACGATCGCCTCTTCGCGCTCTACCATTTTCTTAGCAGCTTTGATTGTCGTAGCCATGCCACGAGTCTCTAGCTTGCTATAGATGAACGGCTTAAACAGCTCAAGTGCCATCTTCTTAGGAAGACCACACTGATGTAGACGAAGGTATGGACCTACTGTGATTACAGAACGGCCAGAGTAGTCTACACGTTTACCTAGAAGGTTCTGACGGAAACGACCTTGTTTACCCTTGATCATATCAGCAAGAGATTTCAGAGGACGCTTGTTAGAACCCGTGATCGCACGACCGCGACGACCGTTATCTAGAAGGGCATCAACAGACTCTTGCAACATACGCTTTTCGTTACGTACGATGATGTCTGGAGCCGCTAGCTCTAGAAGACGCTTCAAACGGTTGTTACGGTTGATCACACGACGGTAAAGGTCGTTCAGATCTGAAGTCGCAAAACGACCGCCATCTAGAGGAACTAGAGGACGAAGATCTGGCGGTAGCACTGGAAGTACAGTTAGGATCATCCACTCAGGCTTGTTGCCTGACGAGATGAACGCTTCAACTAGCTTCAAACGCTTAGTAACTTTCTTACGCTTAGTTTCAGAGTTAGTTGTTTCCAACTCTTCGCGCATTTCTTCCACTTCTTGATGAAGGTCCATTGTTGAAAGCAGATCTTTGATCGCTTCAGCACCCATCTTAGCAGTGAATTCGTCACCCCACTCTTCTAGACGATCCAGGTACTCTTCTTCAGTAAGCATCTGAGATTTTTCTAGATCAGTCATACCCGGTTCAGTTACTACGTACATTTCGAAGTAAAGAACACGTTCGATATCACGCAGAGGGATATCCATTAGTAGACCGATACGAGACGGTAGTGATTTTAGGAACCAGATGTGAGCAACTGGTGAAGCAAGCTCGATGTGGCCCATACGGTCACGACGAACTTTAGTTTGTGTAACTTCAACGCCACACTTCTCACAGATAACACCACGGTGCTTCAGGCGCTTGTATTTGCCACAAAGACATTCGTAGTCTTTAACTGGACCAAAAATACGTGCACAGAACAGACCATCACGTTCAGGTTTGAACGTACGATAGTTAATTGTTTCTGGCTTTTTAACTTCACCAAAAGACCACGAACGGATCGTGTCTGGTGAAGATAGACCGATTTTGATTGCATCAAATTCTTCGGTCTTATGCTGTGCTTTTAGAAAGTTTAATAAGTCTTTCACGTTCAGCTCCTGTAAGGAGTTAAAGGAGCTCACCGACTAAAGTGAGCCCCCTTTACCAAGTAATCCAATCTTCTTTATAAAAAAGAGGGATTACTCTTCGTCTTCTAGCTCGATGTTGATACCTAGCGAGCGAATCTCTTTCAACAGTACGTTGAACGACTCTGGCATGCCAGGTTCCATGCTATGGTTGCCATCTACGATGTTCTTATACATCTTAGTACGGCCGTTAACGTCATCCGACTTAACTGTTAGCATTTCTTGTAGAGTATATGCAGCACCGTATGCTTCTAGTGCCCATACTTCCATCTCACCGAAACGCTGACCACCGAACTGAGCTTTACCACCAAGTGGTTGCTGAGTTACTAGGCTGTAAGAACCAGTTGAACGAGCATGCATCTTGTCATCAACCAAGTGGTTCAGTTTCAGCATGTACATGTAACCAACAGTTACAGGACGCTCAAACGAATCACCAGTACGACCATCAAACAGTTTAAGCTGACCAGATTCTGGCAGATCACCCAGTTTAAGTAGTTCTTTGATTAGAGACTCAGAAGCACCGTCGAACACAGGAGTAGCAATCGGTAGACCGCCACGTAGGTTCTTAATCAGTGTACGAACTTGATCATCAGACAGTTCAGCAATATCAACTTTCTGACGAGTATCACCAAGATCATAAACCTTCTGTAGGAACTCACGGAACTTATGCAGTTCTTGTTGTTCCTTAACCATTTGGTTGATCTTGTCACCGATACCTTTCGCAGCCAAACCTAAGTGAACTTCTAGGATCTGACCGATGTTCATACGCGATGGTACACCCAGCGGGTTAAGTACGATGTCTACAGGCTGACCTTTCTCATCGTATGGCATGTCTTCAACAGGGTTAATCTTAGAGATTACACCTTTGTTACCGTGACGACCGGCCATCTTATCACCAGGCTGGATACGACGTTTAACCGCTAGGTAAACTTTAACAATCTTAAGAACGCCAGGCGCTAGATCATCACCTTGAGTGATTTTACGACGCTTAGTTTCAAACTTCTTATCGAAGTCTGCTTTTAGCTCATCCCACTGCTCAGCAAGTTGCTCAAGCTGTGTTTGTAGCGCATCGTCTTCTAGAACTTGCTCTAGCCATTGCTTACGACCGATAGTATCAAGCTTAGCTTCAGAGTAACCACCAGACAGAAGTACAGCTTTAACACGGTTAAGAAGGCCACCCTCAAGAATTTGGAACTCTTCAGTTAGGTCTTTCTTAGCTTCTTTAAGCTGCATCTGTTCGATTTCAAGTGCACGTTTGTCTTTCTCTACGCCATCGCGAGTGAAGACTTGTACATCGATGATAGTACCCGAAACAGAGTTTGGTACACGTAGAGAAGTATCTTTAACATCAGACGCTTTCTCACCGAAGATAGCACGTAGTAGCTTCTCTTCAGGAGTCAGTTGAGTTTCACCTTTAGGGGTTACTTTACCAACTAGGATGTCGCCACCCTTAACTTCAGCACCAATGTAAACGATACCTGACTCGTCTAGTTTAGACAGAGCAGACTCACCTACGTTTGGAATATCAGCTGTGATCTCTTCAGAACCCAGCTTAGTATCACGAGCCACACAAGATAGTTCTTGAATGTGGATTGTCGTGAAACGGTCTTCTTGAACTACGCGCTCAGATACTAAGATCGAGTCTTCGAAGTTGTAACCGTTCCAAGGCATGAATGCGATACGCATGTTTTGGCCAAGAGCAAGTTCACCAAGGTCAGTTGAAGGACCATCAGCAAGAACATCACCGCGTGCAACTGGTTCACCAGGAAGTACAGTTGGACGTTGGTTAATACATGTGTTTTGGTTCGAACGCGTGTACTTAGTTAGGTTGTAGATATCGATACCAGCTTCGCCAGGTACCAATTCATCTTCGTTAACCTTAACTACGATACGAGAAGCGTCTACAGACTGAACTTGACCACCACGTTTAGCAACCGCTGTAACACCAGAGTCAACTGCGATGTTACGTTCAATACCAGTACCTACTAGAGGCTTATCAGCTCTAAGTGTTGGTACCGCTTGACGTTGCATGTTGGCACCCATCAATGCACGGTTCGCATCATCGTGTTCTAGGAACGGGATAAGCGAAGCAGCGATAGATACTACTTGGTTTGTCGCAACGTCCATGTAGTCAACGTGCTCGCGTGGGTGAAGACCAGATTCACCTTTCTGACGAGCTGTGATTAGCTCATCTGCAAACGTACCTTCTTCTGTAAGAATAGTGTTTGCTTGCGCGATTACGAATTGACCTTCCTGGATTGCAGACAGGTAATCAACTTCTTCTGTTACTACACCATCTACTACACGACGGTACGGAGTTTCTAGGAAACCGTAATCGTTACAACGTGCAAACGCAGATAGCGAGTTAATTAGACCGATGTTTGGACCTTCAGGCGTTTCGATCGGACATAGACGACCGTAGTGAGTTACGTGAACGTCACGTACTTCGAAGCCTGCGCGCTCACGAGTAAGACCACCAGGACCTAAAGCAGAGATACGACGTTTGTGCGTAACTTCTGACAATGGGTTGTTTTGGTCCATAAACTGTGAAAGCTGTGAAGAGCCAAAGAATTCTTTAACTGCAGCAGAGATCGGCTTAGCGTTGATAAGATCTTGAGGCATGATTGCATCAAGGTCACCAAGGCTTAGGCGCTCTTTAACGGCACGTTCTACACGAACTAGACCAACACGGAATTGGTTTTCTGCCATTTCACCTACAGAACGGATACGACGGTTGCCAAGGTGGTCGATATCGTCCACTTCACCAATACCGTTACGGATGCCGATCAGTTTCTTCATCACTTCGATGATGTCTGATTCATCCAGAGTACCGCGCTCTTCTTCTTCTTCACGCTCGATAGAGCTGTTGAATTTCATACGGCCTACAGTTGATAGGTCGTAACGATCTTCAGAGAAGAATAGGCTTTCGAACAATGATTCTGCAGCTTCTTTCGTTGGTGGCTCGCCAGGGCGCATCATGCGGTAGATTTCTACCAATGCAGAGATGCGATCTACTGTGCTATCCGCACGTAGAGTGTCTGACATGAATGGACCATGGTCTAGGTCATTCGTGAACAGCACTTCTAGAGTCTTGTGACCTGCTTGAGACAGGTTAGCAAGTGCTTCTAGGCTAATCTCTTGGTTTGCGCCAACGATGATCTCGCCAGTTGCTTCGTTGATGTAATCTTTCGCAGCAATCTTTTCAACGATGTACTCTACTGGTACTTCGATGTGCTCAACGCCATCTTTTTCAAGTTGACGGATATGGCGAGCAGTAACACGACGACCAGTCTCAACGTAAGTTTTACCGTTTGATTCGATGTCGAATGACGCAGTTTCACCACGTAGACGATCAGGAACCAACTCCATAAGTAGAGTTTGGTCTTTAACTTCGAAGTTCACCTTGTCGAAGAACAGATCTAGGATCTCTTCAGTCGATTTACCAAGTGCACGAAGAATAATCGATGCAGGTAGCTTACGACGACGGTCGATACGTACGAATAAGTTATCCTTAGGATCGAACTCAAAGTCTAACCATGAGCCACGGTAAGGAATTACACGTGCGTTATAAAGAACTTTACCTGATGAGTGGGTCTTACCCTTATCACTGTCGAAGAACACGCCTGGGCTTCGGTGCAGCTGGGATACGATAACCCTCTCGGTACCATTAATTACGAAAGTACCATTGTCTGTCATAAGCGGAATTTCGCCCATGTAGACTTCTTGCTCTTTAATGTCTTTTACAGTGCCTGCTGGTGCGTCTCGATCAAAGATAACTAGACGTAGTTTTACGCGTAGTGGCTTTGAGTAAGTTACACCGCGGATTTGACATTCTTTAACGTCAAAAACTGGCTCACCAAGACGGTAGCTAACGTATTGCAGCTCAGAATTGCCGTTGTAGCTCTGAATTGGAAATACAGAACGGAAAGCAGCTTCAAGACCGTATTGACCTTCTGGATCCTGTTCGATGAATTTATCGAAAGAATCAAGCTGGATCGATAACAGGTATGGAATGTCCAAAACTTGTGGACGAGTACCAAAATCCTTACGGATGCGCTTTTTCTCGGTATAAGAGTAAACCATGGGGTTCCTCAGCTCGCTGATAAGTGACCCAAACCACCCAAAACACTCTTCAGAGGGGGCGGTGACAAACAGCTGTTTACTGTAGTTGAACAATCATTTCGAAAAAATGACTGTTTTTTTGCTCGGATTATGACGGTTAAACAGCGGGAAATTCGTCATAGCCCTACAGCGCAAAAAGGCCGGTGGTTAATAAACCACCAGCCAATAGCCTTGCGGCTAGGAAATTAAGTAATAATTACTTGATTTCAACAGAAGCGCCAACTTCTTCTAGCTGTGCTTTAAGAGCTTCAGCTTCAGCTTTGTCAACGCCTTCTTTAAGCGCTGCAGGAGCTGAGTCTACAAGACCTTTAGCTTCTTTAAGACCTAGGCCAGTTGCGCCACGTACAGCTTTGATAACTTGTACTTTGTTAGCGCCAGCAGCAGTAAGGATAACGTCGAATTCAGTTTGCTCAGCAGCAGCTTCAGCAGAAGCACCACCAGCTACAACTGCAGCAGCAGCAGTAACACCGAATTTTTCTTCCATAGCTTCGATAAGCTCAACAACTTGCATTACAGACATTTCTGCAACTGCGTCTAGGATTTGCTCGTTAGTAATAGACATAACAATTCTCTTTTAAGTCAACAATAAGTTTAAATAGCAACCAGTGAAAAGCAAGGCTTATGCCGCAGCTTCTTCTTTTTGGTCGCGAACAGCAGCGATAGTACGAACCAGCTTGCCAGCAGAAGCTTCTTTCATGCACATCATTAGGCGTGCGATAGCTTCGTCGTAAGTTGGTAGTGTCGCTAGTACATCAGCATCAGTAACTGCGCCTTCAAATGCAGCAGCTTTGATCTCGAATGTTTTGTTCTCTTTAGCGAAGTCTTTGAAAAGACGCGCTGCAGCACCAGGGTGCTCGTTAGAGAACGCAAGTAGGCTAGGACCAGTAAATGTGTCTTGTAGACACTCATACTCAGTACCTTCTACTGCACGGCGTGCTAGTGTGTTACGAACAACTCTCATGTAAACACCCGCTTCGCGAGCTTGTTTACGTAGAGAAGTCATCGCGCCAACAGTAACGCCACGAGAGTCAGCTACAACTGCAGAAAGTGCACCACTGGCTGCTTCGTTGACTTCAGCAACAATTGCTTTTTTGTCTTGAAGATTTAAAGCCATTTGGATTAACCTCTGGTTGTGATTACAGCACTCAATATAAAATACATTGAGCGTTTACGATGTTATTCAAAAATGAATAAATTCATTTCAAACGACAACATCGCCTACGTAGGTTTTATTAAGCTTCACCTTAAAAGGTTCAGCGCCTACGGTCTTGGGATAGACAGTTATGAATTGCTTCAAAAACCACCCAACCACAAATATTAGGCGCAGAAGTATACACTAAATCTGCGCCAAAGCAAATTAGTTTGCTTGAGTGTCAAGACTAGCTTGATCAACAGTAACACCAGCACCCATCGTAGTAGAGATGCTTACTTTCTTCAGGAAAGTACCTTTCGCTGAAGAAGGCTTAGCTTTCTTAAGAGCAACTAGAAGTGCTTCTAGGTTCTCTTGAAGCTGGTTAGCTTCGAAAGACGCTTTGCCGATAGTAGTGTGGATGATACCGTTCTTGTCGTTACGGTAACGAACCTGACCAGCTTTAGCGTTCTTAACCGCTTCAGCAACGTTAGGAGTTACAGTACCAACTTTAGGGTTTGGCATTAGACCGCGTGGACCTAGGATTGTACCTAGTTGACCAACAACGCGCATTGCATCAGGAGAAGCAACAACAACGTCAAAGTCCATTACGCCTTTTTTCACTTGCTCAGCAAGATCTTCCATACCAACGATATCTGCGCCAGCTGCTTTAGCTGCTTCTGCGTTTGCACCTTGAGTGAACACAGCAACGCGGATTTCACGGCCAGTACCGTGAGGTAGCACAGTTGCGCCACGTACGTTTTGGTCAGATTTACGAGCATCGATGCCTAGGTTAACAGCAACATCTACAGACTCAACGAATTTAGCAGTCGCTAGTTCTTTAAGAAGAGCAACAGCTTCGTTGATTTCGTATTCTTTAGTTACTTCAACTTTGTCGCGGATTACGCGCATACGCTTAGTAAGTTTTGCCATGATCTTATCCCTCTACCACTAGGCCCATTGAACGAGCAGTACCAGCAATAGAACGCTTCATTGCTTCGATGTCAGCACCAGTCATATCAGCAGCTTTAGTTTCTGCGATTTCCTGAACTTGAGCGTCAGTTACAGTACCAACTTTCTCAGTGTTTGGACGACCTGAACCAGACTTAACGCCAGCAGCTTTCTTAAGAAGAACAGCAGCAGGTGGAGTCTTAGTTACGAACGTGAAAGAACGGTCGTTGTAAACAGTAATTACTACTGGAGTAGGTAGACCTTTCTCAACAGATTCTGTTTTTGCGTTGAACGCTTTACAGAATTCCATGATGTTCACGCCGTGTTGACCTAGAGCAGGACCAACCGGTGGACTTGGGTTTGCCATACCAGCTGCAACTTGCAGTTTGATATAAGCTTCAACTTTCTTAGCCATGATATTTCCTAATTTTTGGGTACATGCGCTAGCCCTAAGGCAAGCTCCCCTTAATTTCAATTAACTCTTTCTTACTTCGATAGAAGCAAAAAGGCGCGAAATTATAATCATAATTCGCGCCTTTAACAACCCTAAAAAGGTGGTTTTTTATACTCTTTTATTTTGAACAACTTATGAAGTATTTATCCACAGCTTGTTCAAAGATTAGAGTTTTAGTCTAGCTTTTCAACTTGACCAAATTCAAGCTCAACCGGTGTTGCACGACCAAAGATCGATACAGATACCTTAATGCGGCTTTTCTCGTAATCTACTTCTTCAACTGTACCGTTGAAATCAGCAAACGGACCATCGTTCACACGAACCACTTCACCCGCTTCGAACATTGTCTTAGGACGTGGAGACTCGCTCGCTTTCTCTAGACGGTTCAAGATAGCATCAGCTTCTTTGTCAGTGATTGGTGCAGGACGATCAGAGGTACCACCAATGAAGCCCATAACACGAGGAATACTGCGCACTAAGTGCCATGATTCATCATTCATGATCATTTGCACTAATACGTAGCCAGGGAAGAACTTACGTTCGCTTTTACGGCGTTGACCTGCACGCATTTCCACTACTTCTTCAGTAGGTACTAAAACGTCACCAAAGAACTCTTCCATGTCGTGCATTTTAATATGTTCGCGTAGCGATTGAGATACACGACCTTCATAGCCAGAAAAGGCTTGAACTACATACCAACGTTTTTTTGGAGCTTCACTCATGAATCAGAACCCTCTACACCCCAGTCGCTAGAGAAACTAAACGGACCATAATGCCGTCAATTCCCCAAAGCACTAGAGACATAACAATACATACAGCTAAAACGATCAATGTAGTTTGCATAGTTTCTTGGCGAGTAGGCCAAACAACTTTACGAATCTCCATACGAGATTCTTTTGCAAAATCGATCGCAGCTTTACCTTTAACTGTTGTTGCTGCAACGCCTAGTGCGGCAGCAATCAGCACAACTACACCTGCAGCGCGAATTACAACAGACAATTCACCATACAGGTAATTACCCACAACAGCAGCAGCCAACAGTACAAAAGCGACTACCCACTTCATTGTATCTGCTGCACCTGAGCTATCAGGAGTTTCAGCGTTTGCTTTCATAAAACCAACCTGTGATAAGTCTTAAATATAGACGACAATAACCCCGCTGTTGCAGGGCACATTCCTTTGCGTTGCAAAACAACACATCTAACAGTCATTTTAGTCAAAAAGACCGTTTAATTCTTTGCTGAGAGCTAAAATTGATGCCAAAACATCCAACTCTTTTTTCAGCGAAGAAAAAGGGCATCAAATGATGCCCTTTTTACTAGTGGTTCGTCAAATCTTATGCAAAGATTTTAGCTACAACACCAGCACCAACTGTACGGCCACCTTCGCGGATTGCGAAACGTAGACCTTCGTCCATTGCGATTGGAGCGATTAGCTCAACAGTCATTTGAACGTTGTCACCTGGCATTA